>NZ_JBSFGF010000007.1:0-512934 GCF_053596455.1 Nonomuraea sp. NPDC001699
CGATCTCACCGAGCAGCCCGTCGGCGTCCTCGGGCAGACGGGTGCGGAAGTCGCCGTCCCGGACCGCCGTCAGCCCGCCGAGCAGCTGACGCAGCTCCGTCTCACCCACCTCCGACGGGCCCCGGACGCGTTTGCCGCGCCCGCCCGAACGTGCGGTGCCGACCGTGGGGTCGCTCATGTCGTGTTCCTCGTTCCGTGCTCGCCCGGCATGGAAGAACTTCAACCCTGGGTAGCGGAAGAGTAGCCGCCTGCGCCCAGACGCGCGCTAGCCCCGAAGTTAGCCAAGAATGCCCCCGCGCGCCCGCCGGTCACACGGAACGTTCCGCGGCGGCCCTGGCGGCGGCGGCCACCGCCTCCTCGACGGTGTCGTGCACCGGGACGTGCGCGAGCACCCCGGTGATGTCCAGCAACCGCGCGGGAAGGGGCTGCACCGCGGCCAGGCGCACCGCGCCCGACCTCCTGAGCTGGTCGGTGGCGAAGGCCAGCAGGACGTGCAGGCCCGAGCTGTCCACGAACGGCACCCGCGCCAGGTCGAACACGACGTGGCCGGGCTCGGGACGTTCCCTGAGGAAGCTCTCGAACTGGCCCCGGTTGGTGGCGTCGAGTTCGCCGGACACCACGATCACGGTCACGCCCGGCCGCTCCCGGCGCAGGAGCGTCAGCGGTGGCATCGCCGTGGCCCGCCGCGCGTCCGGCGGGACGCCGCCGGCGGAGGAGGCGCGCCGCCCGGCGCCAGGCCATGACCGGCCCCGGCGGAGGCCGGAGGTGTCGAGAAGCCGCGTCCCGCGGGGGGCGGAGCAGTCACGCAAGCAGAATAGCCTCCCGGAGTCGCCGGGGACATCCCGTCGGTGACCGCGCCAGTGCCCAGTGGCCGTGCTGGTGACCGTGCTAGTGACCGTGGCCGTGGCCGACGAACGCGCCCGCCGGCTTGCCGGGCGGCACGAGGCCCAGCGAGATCACGGCCGCCACCCCCGCGACGACCGCGCACAGCACGAGCCCCGAGGTGAAGCCGCCGACGCCCGCGCCCGGCCCCAGGCTGGACGCGGCGACCGTGGACACCACCGCCACCCCGATCGAGCCGCCCAGCTCGTGGAAGGTGTTGATCACCCCGGAGGCGACGCCGTTCTCGCCGGGCGGGACGTTGGCCATCGTCGTCGTGGTGGCGGTCACGAACGCCGGCCCGATCCCCACGGCGGCCAGCACGAACCCCGGCACCAGAGTGGTGAACGCCCCCGCCTCGGGGGTGACCCGCGTCATCAGCGCCGCCCCCACGGCGGTCAGCGCGAACGACGCCACGGCCACCGGCCGGCCGCCGACCTTGCCGATGAGCCGGCCGCCGAGGTGCGCGCCGAGCGTGATGGCGACGGCGACGGGCAGGAACGTGAGCCCCGTCCGCAGCGGGCTGAAGCCCAGGACGTGCTGGAGGTAGAGGGAGCTGAGGAAGAACAGGCCCAGCATCAGGCCGGTCGCGACCAGCATGACGAACGCACCCGAGACGACGGGCCGCCTGGCCAGGGTCTCCACCCGCATGAGCGGCGCCCGCACGGACCGCTCGACCAGCACGAACGCCACGTACGAGAGCGCGGCCCCGGCCAGCGGCAGCACGGTTCCCACGGCGCCCCAGCCGCCGTCGCCGGCCGCGACGAGCCCGTAGATCAACAGGGCGGTCGCCAGGGTGACGAGCAGGGCGCCCACGACGTCCACGCCCCCGCCACCGTGAGCCCCCGGGACGTGGCGGGCGGCCGGGACGACGGCCGGGACGGCGGCCAGGACCAGCAGGCCCACGGGCACGTTCACGAAGAACGCCCACATCCAGCCGGGCCCGTCGGTGAGGACGCCGCCGAGGAGCACGCCGATGGCCGCGCCCGAGCCGCCGACGGCCGCCCAGACGGCGAGCGCGCGGGCCCGGCGTTCGCCCTGGAAGACGGTGGTGACGACGGCCAGGGCCGCGGGGGACAGCAGCGCCGCGCCGACCCCCTGGAGGGCCCGTCCGGCGATGAGCGTGGTGCCGTCGCCGGCCAGGCCGCAGGCCAGCGAGGCCGCGGTGAACAGCGCCAGCCCGGCCAGCAGCGTGCGGCGGGGGCCGACCGCGTCGGCGAGCCGCCCGCCGAGCACCATCAGGCAGCCGAAGCACAACGTGTACGTGGTCACCACCCAGGTGAGCGCCTCACGTCCGAGCGCGAGGTCGGCGCCGATGGTGGGCAGCGCCACCTGGACGACGGTGATGTCGATGATCAGCATGAACTGCGCCAGGCACAACAGCACCAGCACCGCCCAGCCCTTGCTCCGAACGGGCGCGGCAGCCCGCGTCCCGACGTGATGACTCATCCCGTGACTCCTTAACTCGAACACTGGTGTTCAAGTTAAGCACAAGAAAACGGTACGCCGGTAGGGTGTCCCGGCGGCCGGGGACGTGCGGGGAGCCGGAAGGGCGGGAGGTTATGCCGAAGCGGGCGCGGCGAGGAGGGAGAGCATGGTGCGGGTCAGGACCGGCTCGACCTGCTCGGCGGCCAGGCGCCCGGCCTCCCGCTCCTGGGCCGCGCTGTGGATGATCGCGAAGAACGTCGTCACCAGCCACTCCAGCGGCAGGTCCGTACGGAAGTCGCCGTCGTCCTGGCCGCGGGCGATCAGTCGCTCCACCCGGCGCAGCGGGCGGTCGTGGTGCTCGCGGATGCGTTCGGTGGGCAGCACCCGGTCGGCGGCCACGAAGAGGCGGCGGTGGCGGTCGAGGATCTCCCACGACGAGTGCAGCAGCCCGGCCATCGCCTCGGGGGCGGGGGCCGTGTCGAGGGACTCGTCCGCCAGCACGGCGTCCGCCAGCCCGACGGTGTGATCGAGGACGGCGTCCACCAGGGCCTCGCGGGAGGGGAAGTGGCCGTACAGGGTGACCCGGCCGACGCCGGCGGCCTTGGCGATCTCCGCGACGCTCGCGCCCGGGTCGTCGCTGAGCAGCCGCGTCCCGGCTTCCAGGATGGCGGCGATGTTGCGTTCGGCGTCGGCGCGCCGGGCAGGGACGGGCTGTCGGGCGGCGGTCTTCCCCATGCGCACCAGCCTACGACGCCCGAGGCCGGAGTTCGGCGGCGCCCTCCGGCGCGTCACCGGCCACGGACCGGCCGGTCAGAGGGTGAGGGCGTGGTCCAGGAGGGACTGGAGGGTGACGGCTCCGGCCACTCGGCCGCCGTCCACGATCGCCACCAGGGGGCTGCGGGTGCGGGCCATGAGCGCCGACAGTTCGAGCACCGTCGCCTTCATGTCGGCCACCGGCAGCTCGCGCGGCCGCTCCGGAAGGCACTCGCGGACGGTACGGGTGCCGAGCCGGTGCAGGAACCGGTCGGCGTGGGCCTCGTCCACCACCCGGGCCAGCGCCGGGTCGTCCTGGCAGTAGGGCGGCACGGCCAGCCGCAGCACCTGCGTGCCGGGGAGGATGCTGTGGGGGCGGCCGTCGTCGTCGATCACGATGAGGCCGGGCAGGTCGCGCTCGGCCAGCAGCCGGGCGGCGTCGAGCGCCGACGTGTCGAGCGTGACCGTCGGGAAGTCCGCGACGAGATCGCGTGCGCGCATGGGTGATCGTTCCTCCGGCCCACAGCCTAGCCAACCCCCCTCCCGCTGTCGTGGGGGCCGGGGTCAGGAAGGGAGACGCAGATAGCCGGGCGGGACGTGGACGGTCAGCCGGACGCCGTTGGCGCTGCGCAGGTTTGTGCCCGTACGAGTGCGTCGCCGAGCTCCGTACGGCGGTACAGGACCGAACGGCCGGCCCGGACGCGGCCGACCAGCCCCGCGTCGAGCAGCACCTTGAGATGGCGGCCGACCGAGCCCAGGCCCTGGCCGGTGAGCGCGACGAGCTGCGTGGTGCTCATAGGCGTCTCCAGCAGCACCAGCACGCCCGCCCGCGCCCCGCCCAGCAGCCTGCCCAGCGCGTCCGGCGCGGGAGGGGGGCCGACGTCGGCCAGCGGCCCCGAGCACGGGTAGACGATCGCGCAGCGGCGGGAGCCGTGCCAGCTCACCCAGCCCTGGCGCGGCGTCACCGGCACGAACATCAGCCGGGCGCCCGGCAGGTCGCGCGGCGGGTTGTCGTGGACGCTGACCCGCAACCGGCCGTCGCCGAGCCAGCGCAGGCCGGGACGCATGCCGTCCAGGGCCGCCGCCCAGCCGCCCCGGCCCAGCCGCGCGGTGCGGGCCGTGACGTCGGCCTCGATGATCCGGCGGCGCCGCGCCCAGGTGGGCAGCACCGTCTCCCGCCACACCCACTCCAGCCGGGCGGCCATGCGCTCGGGCAGGTCGTCGCGGCGCAGCGCCGAGGGCACGGGGCCGCCCAGCGACTCGGTCAGGTCTTCGCGCGCCCGCTCGGGCGGGGTCTCGCGGACGCTCGCCACCTCCTCCTCGAAGGCGGCCTCACCCTCCCCTTCGGGCGTCGGCGTGAGGAACGTCGCGTTCCACGTACGGCCCAGCGCGGCGCGGACGAGCAGCGCCGTGACCGGGTCGGCGGCCTGCTCCGCGCGGTAGGCGGGCAGGTGGGCCGCCAGCCAGGCGTCCTCACCGGGGTGGGCGGCCACGCCGCGGTCCAGCGTCTTCAGCGCGGCGATCGTCTCGGCCAGCGGCGACAGGACGAACCGGCCGCCCGCGAGGGCGTCGGCGTCCACCTGCCAGAAATCCACGCCATCCCCTCCTCTCGCCGCCTGCCGGACGTTGTTTCGCGGGTGCGCGAAACAGTATCGCCCGCCGCCGCCGGTCACGGAGACTGCCGTTCCATGCGTACGTACCGGGATCTGTTCGGCAGGTCCGGATTCACCCCGCTCTTCCTGGTCTCGTCCGGGCAGGTGGCGGGACAGACGGTGAGCGGGCTCGCCCTCGGCACCCTCGTCTACGCCGACACCGGATCGCCGCTGCTGTCGGGGCTGGCCATGTTCGGCCCGGCGCTGGCCCAGGTGGCGGGGGCGGCGACGCTGCTGTCGGCGGCCGACCGGCTGCCGCCGCGCGCCGCCCTGTCCGGGCTGGCGCTGGTGTCCGCGCTCGCCGCCGCCGTGCTGGCCGTCCCCGGGCTGCCCGTGTGGGGGATGCTCGCCGTCGTGCTGGCGCTCGGCGCGCTGTCCGCGCTCGGCGGCGGCGTCCGGTACGGGCTGCTCAACGAGCTGCTCGACCAGGACGGATACCTGCTCGGCCGGTCGCTGCTCAACATGTCCTCCGGCATCGTGCAGATCGCCGGGTTCGGCGCGGGCGGCGTGCTCGTGACCGTCCTGTCGCCACGCGGGACGTTGCTCGCCGCGGCTGCCCTCCACCTGGCCGCCGCCCTGGCCGGGTTCGGGCTCGGACGGCGGCGCCCGCGCGCGGCCGGACGGCCCTCGCCCGCCGAGACCTGGCGCGACAACGCCCGCCTGTGGTCCTCCCGCCCGCGCAGGAACGTCTACCTCGCCCTCTGGCTGCCGAACGGCCTGATCGTCGGCTGCGAGTCGCTGTTCGTGCCGCTCGCGCCCGAACGGGCCGGGCTGCTGTTCGCCTGCGCCGCCACCGGGATGCTCGCCGGCGACGTGCTGGCCGGCCGGTACGTGCCGGCGCGCTGGCGGGCGCGGCTGGTCACGCCGCTGTACCTGCTGCTCGCGCTGCCGTACCTGGCGTTCGTGGCCTACCCGTCGCCGGTGCTGGTCGCGCTCGCCTCGGCCGGGTTCGCCGCCACCCTGCTGCTCCAGGACCGGCTGATGGCGCTCACGCCCCCGGAGCTGAGCGGGCACGCGCTCGGGCTGCACTCCTCCGGCATGATCGCCACGCAGGGGGTGGCCGCCGCGCTCGCCGGCGCCCTGGCCGAGCGCACCTCGCCGGGGACGGCCATGGCCGTGCTGGCGGCGGCCTCGGCGGCGATCACCCTCGCGCTGGCGCCCCGCCTGCGGTCCGCCCGTGTCGCAACCTCTGGGGAAGGTCCGGCGAAGATACCGTTGACCAGGGGAAAACGCCGGGGGAAGGACACATCATGACGCAGACGGACGACTTCGTGCTCGACGTCACCAGGATCCGCGAGCAGGTGCGCCAGAAGATGGACGAAGGGCCGATCACGCAGACCTTCGGCCGCGACCCGGCGAAGGTCATCGAGATCCTCAACGACGTGATCGCCACCGAGGTGGTGTGCTGGCTCAGGTACACCAGGCACGCCATCTCGGCCAAGGGCATCGACCGCGCGCAGGTGGCGGCGGAGTTCACCGAGCACGCCAAGGAGGAGCTCGACCACGCGCTGCGCGCCGCCGAACGCGTCAGCCAGCTCGGCGGCGAGCCCGACTTCGACCCGGCCAAGCTCGTCCAGCGCTCGCACACCGACTACCAGGTGCCCGCCGACACCGACCTCAAGGCGCTGCTGGAGGCCAACCTGTGGGCCGAGCGCATCGTCATCTCCACCTACCAGGAGATCATCCGCTGGCTCGGGGAGGGCGACCCCACCACCCGCCGGCTCATGGAGTCGATCCTGGAAGAGGAGGAGGAGCACGCCGACGACCTCACCGACCTGCTCGGGGTCTAGAACCTGGCTTGGGCGGCCGTTGGGCGGCCCGTGAGCCGGCCAGGGTAAGGGCCGGGCATGAAGAGCCTGGTCAACGCGCCCGTCACGCACACGCCGCCGTCCCGTGAGATCGACGTCGCGACGCTGAGCCGCCGCCTCGCCGAGGCCGTGGACGGCGAGGTGCGCTTCGACGCGGGCAGCCGCGCGGCCTACGCGCGCGACGGCTCCAACTACCGGCAGGTCCCGATCGGCGTCGTCGTGCCGCGCCACCTGGACGCCGGGGTCGCGGCGGTGGCCGTGTGCCGGTCCAGGGACGTCCCCGTGCTCTCGCGCGGCGGCGGCACCAGCCTGGCCGGGCAGTGCTGCAACGCGGCGGTGGTGATCGACTGGTCCAAGCACTGCGGCGCGGTCGAGTCCGTCGACGTGGCGGCCCGCCGGATCGTCGTCCAGGCCGGGGCCGTGCTCGACCAGGTGGACCACGAGCTGGAGCCGCACGGGCTGATGGTCGGGCCCAGGCCGTCCAGCCATCGGGCCTGCACGATCGGCGGCATGATCGGCAACAACTCGTGCGGGGCCTCCGCGCAGGCGTACGGGAAGATGTCGCAGTCGGTGCTCCGCCTGGAGATCCTCACCTACGACGGGGTGCGCGCCTGGGTGGGGCCGACCAGCGACGCCGAGTACGACCGCATCCAGGCCCAGGGCGGCCGCCTGGCCGAGATCTACCGCCAGGTGCGCGACCTGCGCGACGAGACCATGGAACTGGTCCGCACCCGCTACCCCCGGCTGGAACGCCGCATCTCCGGCTACAACCTCGACCGGCTGCTGCCCGAGAACGGGTTCGACCTGGCCCGCGCCCTGGTCGGCAGCGAGGGCACGCTGGTGACCGTGTTGCGCGCCGAGCTGAGCGTCGTGCCCTCCCCGCCCGCCAGGGCGCTGGCCGTGCTCGGGTTCGAGGACGTCTTCACCGCCGCCGACGCCGTCCCCGCCGTGGCCCGGCACGCGCCGATCGCGCTGGAGGCCATGGACGAGACCATGTACCGGCTGGCCAAGCTGGAGCACCCCGGCGACGCGGCGCTCCAGGACCTGCCCGAGGGCGGCGGCTGGCTGCTGGTGCAGTTCGGCGGGGACACGCCCGAGCAGGCGCGCGAGCGGGCCGAGACGATGATGCGCGACGTGGGGGAGCGGGCCGAGGCGCCCACGCCCACGCACGCCTTCCTCGGCGACCCGGCCAGGGAGGACCGGTTGTGGCGGTGGCGGGAGTCGGGGCTCGGCGTGGAGGCGTACCCGCCGACCGGGCGGCAGACGTACGAAGGCTGGTCGGACGCGGCCGTGCCGCCCGAGCGGCTGGGCGCCTACCTGCGTGACTACGAGCGGCTGCTGCGCGCGCACGACTACCAGGACTCCGCCCTGTACGGCCACTTCGGCCAGGGCTGCGTGCACGGCCGGCTCCCGCTCGACCTGCACACCGACGACGGCATCGCCAGGTACCGGGCCTTCGCCCGGGAGGCCGCCGAACTGGTCGCCTCCTACGGCGGCTCGCTGTCCGGCGAGCACGGCGACGGCCAGGCGCTGGCCGAGCTGCTGCCCGTCATGTTCGGCGAGCAGGTCGTGGAGGTGTTCGGCCGCTTCAAGGCCATCTTCGACCCGCGCGACCGGATGAACCCGGGCAAGGTCGTCCACCCCCGCCACCTGGACCAGAACCTGGCCCAGCACCGCTTCTACCCGCTCGAACCACGGCAGACGTTCTTCCAGTACCCCAACGACCACGGACGTTTCGGGCACGCCGCCACGCGCTGCGTCGGCACCGGCACCTGCCGCAAGCACACCTTCGAGGGCGGCGTGATGTGCCCCAGCTACCAGGTGACCCGCGAGGAGGAGCACTCCACGCGCGGGCGCGCCCGGCTGCTGGAGGAGATGGTGCGCGGCGACGTCATCACCGACGGCTGGCGCTCGGCCGCCGTGCGCGACGCGCTCGACCTGTGCCTGTCCTGCAAGGGCTGCCGCTCCGAATGCCCGGTGAACGTGGACATGGCCACCTACAAGGCCGAGTTCCTCGCCCACCACTACCGGCGCCGCGTCCGGCCGCGCTCCCACTACTCGATGGGCTGGCTGCCGGTGTGGGCCGCGCTCGCCTCGGCCGCGCCCGGCCTGGTCAACGCCGCCGGCTCCGCGCCCGGGCTGTCGCGGCTGGTCAAGGCCGTCGCGGGGATCACGCCGGAGCGCGACCTGCCGAGGTTCGCCCGTCAGCGGTTCACCGACTGGTTCCGGCGGCGCCCCCGGGGCGGGCCCGGCACGCGGGGGCGGGTGGTGCTGTGGGCCGACACGTTCACCGACCACTTCGACCCGCACATCGGGCGGGCCGCCGTGGACGTGCTGGAGGCGGCCGGGTTCGAGGTGGTGGTGCCGCCCGTGACGCTGTGCTGCGGGCTGACGTGGATCAGCACCGGGCAGCTCGGGATCGCGCGGCGGGTGCTGGCGCGTACGGTGGGGGCGCTCGCGCCGTGGGCCGAGGCCGGGGTGCCGGTGGTGGGCCTGGAGCCGAGCTGCGCGGCCGTGTTCCGCTCCGACGGGCCCGAACTGCTCAACACGCCCGAGACCCGGCTGCTGTCAGAGAGGTTCCTGACCCTGGCCGAGCTGCTGGAGACGCGGGCGGCCGACTGGCGGCCCGACACGGCCGGCGGGCAGGCGATCGCGCAGGTGCACTGCCACCAGAGCGCCGTCATGGGGTACGACGCCGACCGGGCCGTGCTCGACCGCTTCGGCATCCGGACCAGCGTGCTCGACTCCAGCTGCTGCGGGCAGGCCGGGAACTTCGGGTTCGAGCGGGGGCATCACGAGGTGGCGCAGGCGTGCGCCGAGCAGGGGCTCTGGCCGGCCGTACGGTCGGCGGAGCCGGACGACGAACTGCTCGCCGACGGCTTCTCCTGCCGCACCCAGATCGCCGCCGCCGGCACCGGACGCCAGGGCCGCCATCTGGCCGAACTCCTCGCCACGGCCCTCGTCCACCGGCCCTGACCCGGCCGGGCACACCCGCCATCAGCCCGCCAGGCCCTGACCCGGCCGGGGACGGCCCGCCGTCAGTCTGCCAGGCTCTGGGACAGGCGGCGGGGCAGGCCGGTGTTGCGGGGGCGGCCCACGCGGTGGACGGCCAGCTCCAGCGCCTCGCGCTGCCCCACCAGCACGACCCACGCCTTGGCCCGCGTCACCAGCGTGTACAGCAGCTTGCGCCGCAACATGATCCCGCCGGCCTCGGCCACGATCGGCGCCACCACGAACGGGTATTCGCTGCCCTGCGAGCGGTGCACGCTGATCGCGTAGGCGTGGGTGAGGTCGTCGAGCTCGCCGAACCCGTACTGGACGGTCTCGCCGTCGTCGGTGCGGACCTCGACCACACGGTCCTGAGGGAGGACGGCGGTGACCGTGGCGGTCTCCCCGTTGAAGACGCCCTTGTCGTAGTTGTTGCGGATGGGCATGACCCGGTCGCCCACCCGGAACACCGACGCCCCCGACCAGTGCTCGGCCTTGTCGTCGGCCGCCGGGTTGAGCCGGTCCTGCAGCAGCCGGCCGAGCGTCACCGCGCCCGTCTCGCCCTTGCGCATCGGGCACAGCACCTGCACCTGGTCGGGCGAGACGCCCTGCTTGCGGGGGATCGCCTCCATGGCCAGATGGGCCACCCGCTCGGCGACCCGCGCCGGATCGTCGAGCTCCTCGAACCAGAACCCGCCGCGCCCCGGCGTCGCCGGCATCCGGCCGGCCCGGATCAGGTGGGCGGCCTCGACGATGCCGCTACCGCCCGCCTGGCGGAAGACGTGGGTGAGCCGCACGCGGGGGATGGCCTCCACGCGCAGCAGGTCGGCCAGCACGTCGCCGGCGCCGATGCTGGGCAGCTGGTCGCTGTCGCCGATGAGCAGCAGATGGCTGCCCGGCGGGACGGCCGCCGTGAGCCGCGTGGCCAGGTGGAGGTCGAGCATCGACGCCTCGTCGACCACGATCAGGTCGGCCTGCGCGGGCGCCTCCTCGAACAGCGTCGAGGGATCGGGGTCGGGCTGGTGGGCGAGCATGCGGTGGATGGTCATCGCGGGCAGGCCGGTCAGCTCCGACAGGCGTTTGGCCGCCTTGCCGGTGGGGGCCGTGAGGGTGACCGTGCCGCCCGAGGCCCTGACCGTGGTGGCCACGGCCCTGACCGTGTGGCTCTTGCCGCAGCCGGGCCCGCCGGTGACGATCGAGACCGTGCAGGTCAGCGCCATGTTGACGGCCGCGCGCTGGTCGTCGTGGAGGCTCTCGTCCTCGCGGAAGGGGCGCAGCGGCAGCGTGGAGGGGGCCCGCATGAGCCTGGTGAGCTGCTCGGTGAGCTGCCGCTCGCGGGCGTGGACGTAGTTGGCGTAGGCCACCGCCCGCCCCGGCTGCTCCTCGTCGGCCTCGACCACCACCCGCCGCTCGGCCACCAGGGCGTCGACCATCGGCCCGACCGCCTCGGGATCGAGCTCGATCAGCTCGGCCGCCCGCGCCACCAGATGGGGCACCGGCACGAAGCAGTGGCCGTCGCGGACGGCCGCCGACTCCAGCCGGTCGAGCAGCGCCGCCTTGATCCGCTGGGGGCTGCGCTCGGGCACCCCCCGCTGGAGCGCGATGCGGTCGGCGACGCGGAAGGCGATGCCCCTGACCCGGCCGATCAGCCGGTAGGGATCGGTGGCCAGGACCTCCTCGGCCTCGCCGCCGAACACCTGGTGGATCTTGGCCGCGAGCAGCGGGCTGACGCCCAGCCCCTGCAACGTCACCATCAGCGCGGCGACGGCCTTCTGCTCCTGCCACGCCTGGACGATCTGCGCCTGCCGCAGCGGCCCGATGTTGACGACCTCGGTCAGCCGCCCCGGCTCGGCGTCGATGACCTTGAGCGTCTCCTCGCCGAAGTGGTCGACGATCGCGTACGCCAGCCGCGGCCCGATGCCCCGGATCAGCCCCGACCCCAGATAGACGCGGATCGCCCGGACCGTCGCCGGCACCACCCGCTCGCAGGAGGCCACCGCGAAGCGCCTGCCGTGGCGCGCGTGGTGGCTCCAGTCGCCGGTGAGCCGGAGTGTCTCGCCCGGCTGCGCGCCCGACAGCGCCCGGCCCGTGGCCACGAAGTCGGGCACGCCCTCGGCGCTCATGCGCGCGACGGTGTATTCGTCGTCCCTGACGTAGACGAGCTGCTCGACCGAGGCCTCCACAGCAGCGATCAAACCACCTGCCACCGACAGTCCGTCACATGGCGCTGGGATAGGTCTCCGGCTCGACGTCGTCCCACGGCTCGGTGTGCAGCGGGTGCAGGGCCTCGGTGACGTCCAGATAGATGAAGGCGTCGTAGCGGTCGCCGAGCGCGGTGGGCACGTAGTTGCCCCACTTCTCGCGCTCGGGCCGGTAGACCACGCCGATCGCCCGGTGGTCCAGCGGCTGGTCGAACCAGTGCGGACGGGGCCGAGGAGGCGTCACGAACAGGGCGCGCTCGCCTCCGAGCGCGTCGTGCAGCAGCGCCTCCAGCGATCCGGGCCTGGCCGGCGGGACGGGCATGACGTGCGCCCGCGTGCCCCAGCCCGCCCCGGCCACGACCGTCCCCCGGTAGCCGCCGAAGCCGACCAGGACGACGTCCTCGCCGTGCCGCTCGCGGGCCAGCTGCCCGAGGTTGGTCATGCCCGCGGCGGCCATGTCGGTGGCGCGGGCGTCGCCGACGTGCGTGTTGTGCGCCCACACCACGCCCTTGGCCTCGTGGAAGGCGGTCAGCCGGTCCAGGGTGTCGGCCATGTGTACGTCCCTGATGTTCCACGAGTCGGGGCCGCCGCCGACCATGGCGCGGTAGTAGCTCTCCGCCCCGGCCACGACCTCGGCGTTCTGCCGGGCCGCGAAGCCGTCGTCGTCGGCGGGCGCGGCCGCCACGAGCGCCCTGAGCAGCTGCACGACCTCGTTCTCGCAGGAGTCGGGGACCAGGCGGGTCTCCAGGCCGTACCGCTGCGGGTCGTGGCCGTAGGACTCGAAGCAGTACAGGGCCTCCATCACCGTGTCCAGCTGGTCGGGCAGGTTGTCGGCGGCGTAGCGGCGCACGGCGCGCAGGGACTCCCACAGGCTGTAGACGTCGAGGCCGTGGAAGCCGACGCGCTCCGGCGGCGGCAGGGCCGAGTTCCAGCGGCGCAGCCAGCGGCAGAACTCGGCGACCTCCTCGTTGGCCCACATGAACGCGGGCCAGCGCCGGTAGGCGTACAGGGCGTCGAAGGGGTCCTCGCCGTCGCGGGTGACCGCGCGGTCGACGCGCTCGCAGTCGGGCCAGTCGCCCTCGACGGCGACGAACCCGAAGCCCTTCTCGGCGATCAGGCGGCGGGTGAGGGCGGCCCGCCAGGTGTAGAAGTCGTGCGTGCCGTGACTGGCCTCGCCGATCAGCACGAGACCGGCCTCGCCGACGCGGTCCAGCAGCGGGTCGAGGTCCTGTTCGCCCGACAGCCGCAGCGCCGAGCGGGTGACGTCATCCATAGCCGTCCTCCTCTGCCGGCCGGAAGACGCCCAGGCATTCGCGGGCGAGCTCCAGCTCCTCGCGCACCTGGACGACCAGGACGGGCACGGCGGCGTCCGGCCCGCTGACCGGGCCGTCGTCGTGCCGGTTGCCGAGCTCGGGCGGCCGCACGCCGAGCAGCCCGAGACGGCGGCAGACCGCCTCGCGCACCTCGGGCTGGTCCCACCCGATCTCGCCGGTGAACACCAGCGCGTCGATCCTGGGCAGCGACGTGGCGGCGGCGGCGATCTCCCGGCTCACGCGGTGGCAGAACACCTCCAGGGCCAGGGCGGCCTCGGCGTCGCCGGCGCGTTCCGCCTCGACCAGCTCGCGGGTGTCGCCCGACCGGCCGCCGGACAGCCCGAGCAGCCCGGAACGGCGTTGCAGGCCCTCGCCCAGCTCGTCGGCCGACAGGTGGCCCTGCGACAGCAGCCACATCAGCATCCCGGGATCGACGCTGCCCGAGCGCTTGCTCATGGGGACGCCGTCCAGCGGGGTGAACCCCATCGAGGTGTCCAGGCTGCGCCCGCCCGACACCGCGCACACCGACGAGCCGCCGCCCAGGTGGGCCAGCACCAGCTCCAGCTCGGCGAGCGGCCGGCCGAGCAGTTCGGCCACGCGGTCGGCGGTCCAGGCGTAGGACAGGCCGTGGAAGCCGTAGCGGCGCAGGCCGTACCGGTCGCGCCACTCACGCGGCAGGGCGTAGACCGCGGCGGCGTCGGGCAGGCCGGCGTGGAAGGCGGTGTCGGGGCAGAGCACGTGCGGCACGGCGGGAAGCTGCTCGCGGGCCGCCTCCAGCAGCGCCAGCGCGGGCGGCAGGTGCAGCGGCGCCAGGCTCACGACGCCGCGCAGCGCCTCGACGGTCTCGTCGTCGGCGAGCGTGGGCGCGCGTACGACGTCGCCGCCGTGCACCAGCCGGTGCGCCACCGCCCGGATGTCGCGGTCGAAGTGGCCGCCGAGGAAGGCCGCCAGCTCCTCGCGCGCCGAGCCCGGGTCGGCGGCCCGCTCGGCGTGCGCGCTGTCCAGCACGCAACCGCCCTGCACGAGGTCGAGACGCAGGCTCGACGACCCCGCGTTGACGGTGAGCACCGCCTCGGACTCCGCCACCTGCTCGTCGAACTCGTCGAACGCTCGCCCCATGCACCCCTCCGCGGCCCGACTCCTCCTCCCGGCTACCCGCCGCCAGGGGGCCGACACCTGGACACCGTCACCTTTACCGCCACATGTCCGAGCCCGTGATTGTCCGGGGCGGCGGCCGGGTAGGCGAGCGCCTATGGACATCACCGAGCAGGTAGGCGTGCAGGTAGACGTGCAGGTCAACGGCGTGCCGCACACCGTGGCCGTCGATCCCAGGATCTCCCTGCTCGACCTGCTGCGCGAGCGGCTCGGCCTGACCGGCTCCAAGAAGGGCTGCGACCACGGCCAGTGCGGCGCGTGCACGGTGCTCATCGACGGACGCCGGGCCAACTCCTGCCTGGCGCTGGTCGTGGCGGTGGACGGCTGCGAGATCACCACCGTCGAGGGGCTGGCCTCGGGCGAGGAGCTGCACCCGCTGCAGGCCGCGTTCATCGAGCACGACGCCTTCCAGTGCGGCTACTGCACGCCGGGCCAGCTCTGCTCGGCGGTCGGCATGCTGGGCGAGCCGGGGCCGAGCGCCGTCACCGCCGATCTGCTCCTCGATCCCGGCCTGACACCCGAGGAGATCAGGGAACGCATGAGCGGAAACCTGTGCAGGTGCGGCGCCTACCCCGGCATCGTGGCCGCGATCGGCGAGGTGGCCCCGTGAAGCCGTTCGACTACGCCCGCGCCCAGAGCCCGTCGGACGCGGTCAGCAGGTACGGCCCCGGCACGATGTACCTGGGCGGCGGCACCAACCTGGTCGACCTCATGCGCCTGGGCGTGGCCGCCCCCGACCACCTCGTGGACGTCAGCCGCCTGCCGCTGGACGCCATCGAGCCCGTACGCGACCGGCTGCGGATCGGCGCGGCCGTGCGCAACAGCGACCTGGCGGCCGACCCGCTCGTCCGCAGCCGCTACCCGATGCTCTCCCGGGCCGTGCTGACCGGCGCCTCCGGCCAGATCAGGAACATGGCCACGGTGGCCGGCAACCTGCTGCAACGCACCCGCTGCCCCTACTTCCAGGACGTGACCAGGCCGTGCAACAAGCGCGAGCCCGGCACCGGCTGCCCCGCGATCGAGGGCGACCACGCCAACCTGGCCGTGCTCGGCGCCTCCGACGCCTGCGTGGCCACCCACCCCTCCGACATGGCCGTGGCGCTGGCCGCGCTCGACGCCGAGGTGCACGTCACCGGCCCGGCCGGCGACCGGATCATCCCCATGCCCGGCCTGCACCGCCTGCCCGGCGACGCGCCCGAGCGCGACACCGTGCTCGACCCCGGCATGCTGATCACCGCCGTCGAGCTGCCCGCGCCGCCCCCGGGCGCCTCCCTCTACCGCAAGGTCCGCGAGCGGGCCTCGTTCGCGTTCGCGCTGGTGTCCATCGCCGCCGTGCTCGACGTGCGCTGGGACGGCGTGGTGACCGAGTGCCGCATCGCGCTCGGCGGCGTGGCCCACGCGCCCTGGCGGGCCGAACGCGCCGAACGGGCGATCATCGGCGGCCCGGCGACGGGCGAGGCGTACCTGCGGGCCGCCGAGGCCGAGCTCGACCAGGCCCGCCCGCTGCCGCGCAACGCGTTCAAGCTGCCGCTGGCGCGCAACCTGATCGTCCGCACGCTGGAGGAGCTGACGCCGTGAACCGCATCGAGGGGCGCGTCAAGGTCACGGGGCTGGCCACGTACGCCGCCGAGTACCCGGTCGAGGGGGTCGCCCACTGCTACCCGGTGCAGGCCACGATCGCCAGGGGCCGGGTGGCGCGGGTGGACGCGGACGCGGCGCTGGCCATGCCGGGCGTGCTCACCGTGCTGTCCGTCGAGGACCCGCCCGGCCTGTCCGGGGACGCCGACCCCGAGCTGGCGCTGTTCCGCGGCCGGGACGTCGTCTACCGGGGCCAGCTCGTGGCCGCCGTCGTCGCCGGCACCTACGACGAGGCCCGCGCCGCCGCCGACGCCGTACGCGTGACCTACGAGCCGCAGGCCCACGACGTACGGCTGCGCGCCGACCATCCGGACCTGTACCGGCCGGACGTCGTCAACCCGGACCTCGCACCGGACACCGAGAAGGGCGACGTGGACGCCGGGCTGGCCGCCGCCGCGGCGACCGTCGACGTGACGTACACGACGCCGCCCCTGCACAACAACCCGATGGAGCCGCACGCCGCGGTGGCCCTGTGGGCCGAGGACGGCCGGCTGCTGGTCTACGACGCCACCCAGGGCACCAGCGGCGACCGGGACACCATCGCCGCCACCTTCGGCCTGCCCGCCGAGCGGGTGCGGGTGGTGTCCAGGCACGTCGGCGGCGGCTTCGGCTCCAAGGGCACCACCAGGCCGAACGCCGTGCTCGCCGCCCTGGCCGCCAGGGCCGCCGGCCGCCCGGTCAAGGTCGCCTTCACCCGGCAGCAGATGTTCGACCTCACCGGCTACCGCACGCCCACCGTCCAGCGGCTGCGGCTCGGCGCGGACGCCGACGGCCGGCTCACCGCGGTCGAGCACACGGCGTACGTGCAGACCAGCAGGCTCGTGGAGTTCGCCGAGCAGGCCGCCGCCCCCGCCCGCGTCATGTACGCCACGCCCGCGCTGCGCACCGCCCACCGGGTCGTCCGCCTCGACGTGGCCACCCCGTCCTGGATGCGCGCCCCCGGCGAGTGCCCCGGCATGTACGCCCTGGAGTCGGCGATGGACGAGCTGGCCGAGGCGGCCGGGATCGACCCCGTCGAGCTGCGGATCGTCAACGAGCCCACGACCGAGCCGGAGAGCGGGCTGCCGTTCAGCTCCCGCAGCCTGGTGACCTGCCTGCGCGAGGGCGCCCGCCGTTTCGGCTGGGACCGCCGCGACCCGGCGCCCGGCGTCAGGCGGGAGGGGGAGTGGCTGGTCGGCACCGGCGTGGCCGCCTCCACCTACCCAGCCAGGCGCGGGCCGTCGCGGGCCACCGCGACCGTGCGCGACGGCGACTTCGTCATCCGCGTGGCCGCCGCCGACATCGGCACCGGCGCCAGGACCGTGCTCACCAGGATCGCCGCCGACTGCCTCGGCGTCGCCCCTGACCGGGTGCACGTCGAGCTCGGCGACAGCGACCTGCCCCAGGCCCCCGTCGCGGGCGGGTCGATGGGCACGGCGTCGTGGGGGTCGGCCGTCGTCCGGGCCTGCGAGGCGCTGCGGGCCGACGGCGGCGAGGGGACCGCCGACACCGCCAAGGAGGTCAAGGCCGACGAGGAGCTGGCCCGGCACGCCTTCGGCGCCCAGTTCGCCGAGGTCAGGGTCAGCTCCGTGACCGGCGAGATCCGCCTCTCGCGGCTGCTCGGCGTGTTCGCCGCCGGACGCATCCTGGACGCCAAGCTGGCCAGGTCGCAGTTCGTCGGCGGCATGACCATGGGCATGGGGATGGCCCTGCTGGAGGAGACACTGACCGACGACGAGTTCGGCGGCTTCCTGCACCGCGACCTGGCCCAGTACCATGTGCCGGCCTGCGCCGACGTGCCGGAGATCGAGGCGGTCTGGATCGACGAGCAGGACGGCCTGCTCAACCCGATGGGCTCCAAGGGCATCGGCGAGATCGGCATCGTGGGCACCGCCGCCGCGATCGGCAACGCCGTTCACCACGCCACCGGCAGGCGGGTGCGCGACCTGCCCATCACGCCCGCCAAGATCCTCGCCTGATCCTCGCGAAGCAGGTTTCGACCGGCCTCCGCCAAGGAAGAGGAGAACATCCAACGAGGAGGCCGAGTGAAGAACGAGTCGCACGAGGAGCGCGCCGACCGCAACTTCGTCGAGCTGCTGCAGGGCGCCCGCGTCGCGGTGACCGGCGTGCAGGTGCTGTTCGCGTTCCTGCTGACCGTGCCCTTCTCGCCCGGCTTCGTCAAGCTCGACCAGACCGACCGCTGGCTCTACTTCGCCGCGCTGGTCAGCGCCGCGATCGCGTCGATCTGCTACATCGCGCCGACCGCCCAGCACCGCGTGCTGTTCCGGCAGGGCCACAAGGAGACCCTGGTACGCCGGTCCAACACCTACGGCCTGTTAGGCGCGCTCGCCCTGGTCGTGTCGATGACCACGGCCACCATGCTGGTGATCGACTACCTGTTCCACTCCACCCTGGCCTGGATCACCGCCGGCATCCTGGCCGGGCTGGCCGCCTGGACCTGGTTCGGCCAGCCCGCCCTCGACCGCAGGAACGATCAGTCCTCCTCCGAGGGCGGCATCTCGGTCTCGTCCCGCGACGACTGACGCGAATAGGCCGCCCGCGCCACCATGTACGCCGCCACCGACACGGTGATCACCTGCGAGGCCCCCACGATCAGCAGCGGCCCGGCGTTCCACCAGGTGGGCCGGTGCAGCCACATCGCGACCAGCACCAGCAGCACGCTGAGCACCTGCGGCTTGGTCCCGGCGTGCATGCGGTCGAGCGTCGTGCGGAAGCGCACCAGCCCGGCGCCCGCCGACAGCGCCAGCCCGGCCCCGAGCACCAGGCAGGCCGCCGCCGCGACGTCCATCCCGCTCACCGCGACCGCCCCGGGAAGAACCGGGCCAGCGACACCGACCCCACGAAGCCCAGCAACGACAGCACCTGCAACACCGGCAGGTCCGAGTAGTCGTCCCTGACCACCGCGAACAGGCCCACCGCGCACATCGACAAGGACGTCAGCACGTCCAGGGCGACCGCGCGGTCCAGCATCGAGGGCCCGCGTCCCACCCGCCACAACGCGGCCGCCGCCCCGCAGGCCAGCAGCGCCATCGTCACCAGGTACACCGCCGTCACAGCAGCTCCTCCCGGTCGGCGCGGGTCCCGAACGCGGCCACGATGCGCGACTCCAGCCCGGCCACGTCCCTGCGGACCGCGTCCGGGACGCCCTCGCCGGCCAGCCCGAGCACGTGCAGCATCAGCTCTCTCCTGTCCATGTACGCCTCCACCACCAGGCTCCCCGGCACCGTGGACAGCGCCACCATGATCATCACGGTCATCGACTCCGACGACGTGCGCAGCGGCACCAGGACCAGCCGCGTGGGCGGCTCGCCCGGACGCACCACCCACAGCACCACCCGCGCGGTCGAGAGCACCAGGTCCCACCCGAACCACAGCAGGAACCGCACCAGCGGCAGCGGCCGCACCCTGATCCCCGGGTCCAGGACGGGCAGCGGCAGCAGCCAGGCCACCACCAGCGCGGTCGCCAGCCCGCCCAGCACGTTGCCCGCCGACACCTCCCCCCACAACGTCACCCACACCAGCGTCAGCCACGCCACCAGCGGCAGCGGCACCCGGCGGCCGAACAGCCGCGGCGCGAGCGGGTTCGCGCTCACCGCGGCGTCCCCAGCACCGCGGCGATGTACGTCTGCCGCTCGCTCAGCTCCGCGGCCACCCGCTGCGTCAGCGCCGCCAGCGGCCCGGCCAGCACCGTGAACGACAGCCCGAACGCCACCAGCGCCGCCGTCGCGCCCAGCAGCACGGGCGGCAGCGCGGTCGTCGTCACCACAGGCTCCTCACCCGTCGCCTCCTCGCTCTCCATCACCTGGCCGGCCCGCTCCTCGCGCGGCGCCCGCCAGAACGCCTTGCCCCACGTCTTGGCGATCGCGTACAGCGTCAGCAGGCTCGTGACCAGGCCGCCCGCCACCAGGACGACCGCCGCCGGCCCGCCCTTGGCCAGGCCCGCCTGCACCAGCAGCAGCTTGCCCAGGAACCCCGACATGGGCGGGATGCCCGACAGGTTCATCGCGGGCACGAAGAACAGCACCCCCAGCAGCGGCGCGGTCCTCATCAGCCCGCCGAGCCGGTTGACCGACGTGGTGCCGGTGCGCCGCTCGATCAGCCCCGTCACCAGGAACAGGCTCGTCTGCACGGTGATGTGGTGGACGATGTAGAACACCGCGCCCGCCAGGCCCGCCACCGTCGACAGCGCCACCCCGAACACCATGTAACCGATGTGGCTGACCAGCGTGAAGGACAACATGCGTTTGATGTCGGTCTGCGCCACCGCGCCGAGCACCCCGGCCAGCATCGTGGCCAGCGCCACGCACATCAGCAGCGTGGAGACCGGCCCGCCGGGGAACAGCAGCGCCTCCAGCCGGATGATCGAGTACACGCCGACCTTCGTGAGCAGCCCGGCGAACACGGCCGTGGCCGGCGCGGGCGCGGTCGGGTAGGAGTCCGGCAGCCACGCCGACACCGGGAAGATCGCCGCCTTGATCGCGAACGCCAGCAGCAGCGTCAGCTCGACCAGCAGCTTGACCTGCGGGGGCAGCGTGCCGAAGCGCTCGGCGAGCTGCGCCAGCGACAGCGTGCCCGTCGCGCCGTAGGCCACCGCCAGCGCGATGAGGAACAACATCGACGACGCCAGCGCCATCAGCGTGTACGTGGCCCCCGCCCGCATCCTGGACTCGGTCCCGCCGAAGGTCAGCAGCACGTACGAGCCGCTCAGCAGCATCTCGAACGCCACGAACAGGTTGAACAGGTCACCGGCCAGGAACGCGTCCGCGACGCCCGCCACCATCACCAGGAACGCCGGATGGAAGATCGCCATCGGCGCGTCGTGCTCCGCCTCGTCGTAGGCGTTGGCGATCGAGTACACCATCACGCACAACGTCACCGCCGACGACACCACCAGCACCAGGGTCGAGAGCCGGTCGGCCACCAGGCAGATCCCGACCGGCGAGGGCCAGCCGCCGAGCTGGGTCACCAGCGGGCCGTGCGCGTCGGCGTGCGCCAGCAGCAGCACCGACACCGCCAGCGAGATCCCCAGCGTGGTCACGCTGATGGCGGACTGCAGGTGCCGCAGCCGCCCGCCGATCGCCAGCTTGATCCCGGCGGCCAGCAGCGGCAGCAGCACCGGCACGCACACCAGCCCGCGCAGCTCGACCAGGTCACCCATGGGCTCCGCCCCTGCCCGTCACTAGTCGTCGCCCTCCAGTTCGGGGTCGTTCGCGAGCGCCTGGCGGGCCCGCTCCGCGCGCATCGCCGAGCGCATCTGCCTGCGGGCGTCGCGCTGCCTGGCCCTGATGCGCTGCCGCAGCTCCTTCTCGCCGGCCGCCTGCTCGGCCCGCCGCCGGGTGTGCTCGCGCCGCAGCTCCTCGATGCGCTCGGCGTTGTCCCCGGCCGAGGCCTCCTCGCGCAGCCCGGCCTCCTCGAAGCCGCGCTGCAGCTCCTCCTCCGACAGCCCTTCGGCCATCCGGGTGCGCATCCACTCCTCCAGCTCGGTGTGCACCCGGGCGATCCGCCGCTCCAGGTCGGCCTCCTGGAGCCGCTCCCGCTCGGCCTGCTCGGCCTCCAGCCGGGCCAGCTCGGCCCGCTGCTCCACGACCAGCCGCCGGTAGTCGTCCTGGCGGGTGCGCAGGGCGTGGCTCAGCTCGCCGCGCCTGGCCCGCAGCCGCACGCGCCGGTCCTCGGTGTCGTCCTGGACCTCGTCGCTGCCGGTGAGCTGCCACGACCGATGCACCATGGCCAGCACGAACGCCGTCACGCCCAGGGTGATCACGATGGCGGTGAGCACCATCGCCTGCGGCAGCGGGTCGGCCATGGCCCGCACCGGCGTGCTGCCGAGGATGGGCGGCCCGCCCGCGTTGCCGCCCGCGGTGATGATCAGCAGGTTCACGCCGTTTCCCAGCACGACGACCCCGGCCAGCACCCGCACCAGGCTCCGTTCGAGCAGCAGCGTCACGCCCGTCGTGATCATCACGCAGCAGCACAGCAGCGGCGCCAGGGAGATCGTCACGAGCTCTCCTCCGCCTCGATCTGCCGGTCCAGCTCGGCGCCGAGACCGCGCAGCACGTCCTGGACCATTCCGGTGACCGAGACGTACACGCCGAGGTCGAACACCAGGCCCGTGGACACGTGCAGGGTGCCGACCAGCGGCAGGTGCACATCGGTCGCCAGCATGTCCAGCGCGGCCCGTCCGAACAGCAGCCCGGCCAGCGCCGTGCCGGTCGACATGGTCAGCCCGACGCCCATCAGCACGCCCGCGTGCACCGGGAGCGCCGCGGCCAGCTCGTACCGGCCGCCCGCCAGGTAGCGCACGGTGATCGCCAGCCCGGCCACGATGCCGCCGGCGAACCCGCCGCCGACCCCGCTGTGCCCGACGAACAGCAGGAACACCGAGAGCACGAGCACCGTGTGGAAGGTCAGCCGGGCCACCACCTCGAAGGCGACGGCCCGCTGCCCGCGCGGCAGCGTCGAGGACAGCCAGCGGGTGCGCTCGGCGGGCACCCGGCCGCGGTCGTCCCGCTCGATCTCGTACGTCCTGCGCCGCAGGAACACCAGGCTCGTCACGCCCAGCGTCAGCACGACCAGCACCGTGCTCTCGCCCAGCGTGTCCCAGGCCCGGATGTCGAGGATGATCGCGCTGACGATGTTGCGCGCCCCGGCCTCGCGCGCCGCGGCGGGCATCAGCGACCCGGCGGCCCAGGTGCCGCGCGCGCTGGTGGCCAGCAGGCCCGCCCCCGTCACCACCACCCCGACGGCCAGCCCGAGCCCGAACCGGAACAGGCGCGGCAGCCGGGCCCTGACCGGCCTGACCGGCAGCCGCCGCAGCACCAGCGCGAACACCACCAGGACCAGCGTCTCGGCGAGGAACTGGGTCAGCGCCAGGTCGGGCGAGCCGTGCGCGAGGAACAGCAGCGCGGTGCCGTACCCGATGACGCCGACGACCGCGGCCAGCAGGATGTAGGCGCGGGCGAACAGCGCCAGCGCCGCCGCCGCGGTGATCAGCACCGCGAGCACCGGCTGCTCCACGCGTTCCCAGGCGACGACGGGCACGGTCAGGTGCGGCATGCCGCCGTACGTGACGGCGAACAGCCCGACGCCGACCGTGGCGACCAGCGTGAGCACCAGGTAGTCGGGCAGCGAGCCCCGCTGGACGAAACCGGTCGCCTGGATGGCGAAGCGGTCCAGCCGGCGCACGACGGACCAGTAGATCTGCGTCGAGTCCAGCACGTGCAGTGCCGCGCCCGCCCTGGCCACCGGCTCCCTGGCCAGGAACAGCAGCACGCCGCCCGCCAGAGCCACGGCCGACAGCAGCAGCGCGGGGGAGAACCCGGCCCACATCGCCAGGTGCGCGGCGTGGCCGGGGTCGCGGAAGGTGCCGGTGTAGCCCGACATCGCGCCGCCGTACCAGGGGGCGAAGGGCGCCAGCGCGAGGCCGAGCGCCGACAGCAGCGCGGCGGGCCCGAACATGGCCGCCGCCGTCCGGTGCACCGGCGTGGCCGGCACGCCCGGCTTGGCGGCGAAGGCCCCCCACAGGAACCGCAGCGTGTACGCCGCCGTCAGCGCCGACCCCGCCACCACCCCCGCCAGCACGAGCGGCCGGTCCAGCAGCGCCTCCAGCGCCGCCTCCTTGCCGGCGAACCCCGCCAACGGCGGCAGCCCCGCCATCGACGCCCCCGCCAGCACCGCGACCGCGCACACCCACGGCATCGACCGGCCGACCCCGCTCAGCTCGCGCAGCTCGCGGGTGCCGGTCGAATGGTCCACGACGCCCACGACGAGGAACAGCGCGGCCTTGAACAGCGCGTGCGCCGCCAGCATGCCCACCCCGGCCAGCGCCGCGCCCTGGGTGCCCGAGCCGAACAGCGTCATCAGGAAGCCGAGCTGGCTGACCGTGCCGAAGGCCAGCAGCCGCTTCAGGTCCGTCTCGCGCAGCGCCCGCCAGCCGCCCAGCAGCATGGTCAGCACCCCGAGCGGCACCGCGACCGCCCGCCACAGCGGCACGTCCCCGAACGCCGGCCCGAGCCTGGCCACCAGGTACACCCCGGCCTTGACCATGGCCGCCGCGTGCAGGTACGCCGACACCGGTGTCGGCGCGGCCATCGCGGCCGGCAGCCACGTGCTGAACGGGAAGATCGCCGACTTCGCCAGCGCCCCGGTCAGGACCAGCACCAGCCCGGCGGCCAGCGGGCCGGCCTGCGGCGGCCGGGCGACGACCCCCGACAGCTCGTACGTGCCCGCCGCCTGCCCGATCACCACGAACCCGGCCAGCATCGCCAGCCCGCCCAGCGTGGTCACCGTCAGGGCCTTCATCGCGGCCCGGCGGGCGGCCCGGCTCTCCGGGTGGTAACCGATCAGCAGGTAGGAGAAGACGGTGGTCAGCTCCCAGAACACGTACAGCAGGAGCAGGTTGTCGGCTGTGACGAGCCCCAGCATCGACCCGGCGAAGGCGGTCATCGCGCCGCCGTAGCGGCCCAGCCCCTCCTCGTCCGCCGGGAAGTAGCGCGAGCTGTAGACCAGGACCAGCACGCCCACGCCGGTGACCAGCGCCATCATCAGCACGGTCAGCGGGTCGGCCCGGAAGGACAGCTCCAGCCCGAGCGCGGGCGCCCAGGAGGTGTCCTCCCGCGCCGGCAGCCCCCGCACGCCCAGCCACACCGTGTACGCGAAACCGGCGCCGGGCGCCACGGCCGGCAGCAGGAGGGAGGCCCGTCCCATGCGCCGGGCCAGCCAGGGAGCGCAGACCGCCGCGAGCGCGTGCAGGATCAGCAGCGACTCCATGGGCTCCTCGGGCGGGAATTTCCGGCTACGTCCGCCCAATCTCTCCCGCTCGGCCGTGCCCGGCCGCGCAGGCGCGGCCAGGGTTGACCCGAACGTCACCAGTCCCACACCCGCCCATGAGCGGGTGGAGGACTCAGACCTTCGCGCAGGCGCCGGGGCGCGGCGCGCGGGCGGTGATCACGTAGCGGTCGATCTGCCGGTCCAGGCAGGACGAGCTGCCCTTGTACGCCGTGTGCCCGTCACCGTCGTGGGTCAGCAGCACGCCGTGCTCCAGCTGCCCGGCCAGCCGCCTGGCCAGTTCGTACGGCGTCGCCGGGTCACGCGTCGTCCCCACCACCACGATCGGCGGCGACCCGTGGGCGCGCACCTTCCTGGTGAACCGCCTGCCCTTGACCGGCCAGTACGCGCAGCGCTGCTCGGGATGGTCCAGGCAGTTGACGGCCGCCAGCGCCTCGGTGCTGTTGTCGTAGCTCCCGTCGGGACGGCGTCCGTGGTTGACGTCGGCCAGGGCGAGCATGGCCGTGCCGTCGCCCTTGAAGGCGAGGGTGAGCGCCTGGCGCAGGTAGGGCCAGCTGTCCTTGGCGTACATGGCCTGGGTGACGCCGGCGCGCAGGATGGCCTCGTCGACCTGCCTGCTGTCGCCGTCGTTGCGCAGCGGCGCGCGGTCGGCCCGCTTGTAGAGCGCCTCCAGCCGCCTGGTCGCGGCGGCGACGGTGTGCCGGGGGAACGGGCAGTCCGCGGCCCCGAAGCAGTCGCGCAGGAACGACTCGCGCGCCACCTGGAACCCGCGCTCCTGCGCCGCGCCGAACTCGGCGAGCGTCTGGCCGGGGTCCTCGGCGCCGTCGAGCACCATGGCGCGGATCCGGGTGGGGAACAGGTCGGCGTAGCGGGCGCCCAGGTAGGTGCCGTAGGAGAAGCCGAAGTAGGTCAGCCGGGCCTCGCCCAGGGCGGCCCGCATCACGTCCAGGTCGCGGGCGACCTCGCCGGTGCCGACGTGCGCCAGGAGCTGCTTGCCCGAGTTGGCCGCGCAACCCTGGGCGAAGATCTTCGCCCACGCCTTGGCCCGCTTGACCTCGGCCGCGTTGTCGGGGGTGGGGTCGGCGGCGAAGTAGGCGTCCAGGCCGAGGGGGGACAGGCAGCGCACGGGGGCCGAGGCGCCCACGCCGCGCGGGTCGAAGCTCACCACGTCGAAGTGCTGCCGGACGGCGGCCGACATGACGCTCTTGTCGGACTTCAAGATGGTCGTTCCGGCGCCGCCCGGCCCGCCGAAGTTCAGCACGATCGAGCCGATCTTCCGGCCGGTCGCCGGCAGCCGGACCATGGCGATGCTGATCCGCCTGCCGCCGGGCCTGGCGTAGTCCAGCGGGACCGCCAGCTTCGCGCACTGGAACCCGCTGCCGCACCCCGACCAGGCCAGGCGCTGACCGTAGTAGGCGTTGACCCCGCCGGGCGTGGCCGCGTCCGCGGTGCCCGCCAGGCCGGCGGCGGCGATCAGACCGGCGAGGACGGGCGAGAGAATCGTGATTAAACGTCGCATAATCAAAAATTGACGGGAATACCTTGCGAGCCCCTTTAAGCAGGGTGGAACAGATCATTTGCAAGAAGCGCGCCGGGCTGGGTATCGAGCAGGTCATCCGCACGACTACCAGGGGGAACAGGCCGCCATGTCGCAGCAGAACCGTCCCGTCGAGGGCGAGCACACGTACGAGCAGCACGTCACCTCGACCGGCGAGCACGAAGAGCGGCCCGGCCGCAGCCTCGTCACCACCGACCACGACGTGATCCGCGAATGGGCGCACGAGCGCGGCGCCAGGCCCGCGACCGTGCCCGGCACCGAGCACCAGGGGAGGGCGGGCGTGCTGCGCTTCGACTTCCCCGGCTACGGCGGGGGCGACCTGGCGGAGATCACCTGGGAGGAGTGGCTGGAGACCTTCGACCAGCGGAAGCTGAACTTCATCTACCAGGAGCACAAGAAGGACGGCCGGCAGAGCAACTTCTTCCGGCTGGAGAACCCGGACCGCCAGGACGCCTGACGCCGGAGGGCGGGCCCGCCCCCGCCCTTGGAGGAGCCCGCCGTTCAGCCGCCCTCGGAGACGCGGCGGGTCACCTCGTCGGCCAGCCGGTCGAGCGAGCGGCCGAGCAGCTCGCGCACCTCGTCGGACCTGGCGCTCGTGCCGGGCTCGTCGAGCAGCGACAGGTGGACGGTCACCTCGCTCGTGCCGGCCGCCGAATCGCTCACCTGCAGCCAGCCCGCGTAGTCGGGGTGGTCACGGCCGCCCCACTCCACCCGGAGCTGGTCCTCCTGGGCGCGGAACAGCCCCTCGTGCCGCCCGCTGCCGGGGACCAGGTCGCCGCCCGCCTCGACGGTGCCGGCCCCGCTGTCGTTGACCCACAGCCCCCGAGGCAGCCACCGGTCCATCAGCTCGACGTCGGACGCCACCCCGAACACGATCATGCTGTCGGCCGGCATCCCGCGCGTCGCCTCGAACTCCGCCATCACAGGCCCCCGTTCCCCCCGAATGCCGCCGTACCGGGCGCGGACCGCGCCGCCTGCCGCCGGCAGCCGAACGCGGCGACCATACCCGTGGCATCCGCTCGCAAACAGGCCCTCGCGGGGCCCGTCTCTCCAGCTACGGTGGCTCCGGTGAAACCGTGGCGAGAGGGGAGAACGGCGCGATGACGGAGCTGCCACGAGTGCCGCCGGAGTTGTTCCGGTTCGCCACCACGGAACGGGCGGATCTGCACACGGCCCTCCTCGACGTCCTCGGCACGGCGGCCGAGAACCTGGAGCCCGCGCCGACCGCCGACGAGGTCCGCGACCGCCTGCGCGCCCGCGGCTGGTACGCCCCCGTCGGCGACCACGACCTCACCGGCGCGCTCGGGCAGCTCGCCGGCTGGGGGCTGGTCGAGGTGGTCTTCGACCACGCCGGCGCGTTCGCGACCGCCGAGGAGTACGAACGCCGGAACCTGCGGTACGCGCTGACCGCCCGGGGCGAGGCCGCCCACGCCGGGCTGCGGCAGGCGTCGTCGGCGCCCGCCTCGGCGGGAGCCTTCCACACCGCCGTGCTCGACGCCGTCGCCGACCGGCTGGAGGAGCTGGAGGCGCTGCTGGCCGACCCCGACCCCGGCCGTGACCGGCGGGTGTTCACCTGCCTGCGGGAGCTGGAGTGCCACCTCGAAGGGCTGCGCCGGGACACCGTTCGGCTCAACGGCGAGCTGCGCGGGCTGCTGCGCGCCGACGGCGCCGACTTTGGCACGTTCCACGAGGCCCAGGCGGCCACGGTGGCCTACCTCCAGGAGTTGGTGACCGGGCTGGAGCAGCGCGGCGAGACCGTGGCGCGGGCGCTGCGCGGCGTGGCCGGGCGCGGCGTCGGCGTCCTGCACACCCGCGCGCTGGCCGGCGCCGACCTGCCCCGGGTCCCCGGCGCCGACCTGGCCACCCCCTGGCTGGCCGCCCGCGCCGCCGCCTGGGCCGACCTGCGCCAATGGTTCGACCCGACCGCCCCGGGCACCCCTGAGAGCGGCGCGGGGAGTGGCGTCGGGCCCCGGCTGCGGCGGTTGCACGACGTGGCCAGTGAGGCCATCGCCACCCTGCTCGGGCTGCTCGACCGCGTCACCGCCGCCCGGCTCCCGTCCTCCGGCGCCGCCGCCGACTTCCGGGCGCTGGCCCGCTGGTTCGCCACCGCGCCGGGCGAGGACGACGCCCACCGGCTCTGGGACGCCGCCTTCGGCCTCGGCCCGTCCCGGCACGCCCATCTCGGGCACGCCGACGCCGAGCTCGTCCCGGCCGGGACACCGTGGGCGGAGGCCGGGCCGGTGGCGGTCTCGGCGCTGCTGCGCTCGCGGGGCAGGACCGAGCGCATGGGCCGCACCGGGCGGGTCCGGGACGTGGCCGCCCTGCGCGCCGAGCGCCGCGCCCGCGCCGAGAAGGAGCACGCCGGGCTGGAGGCGGCCTGGCAGGCGCTGGCCACCACCGGCTCGGTACGCCTGTCCCAGCTCGGCGCGCTCGACCACGACACCCTGGGCAGGCTGCTCGACCTGCTGGGCCGCGCCCTGGCCGCCCGCCCCGACGCCACCGGCCTGCGCCGGGCCGTTACCTCCGACGGCCGGGTCGAGGTCGTGCTGCGGGCCCCCGGCGACGGCGCGGTCGCGGTGCTGCGCACGTCCGAGGGCTGGTTCCGCGGCCCCGACTACCTGCTCGACGTGCGCTCCCCGGGCGTACCCGGCCACGGGAGGGCGGAAGGGGCATGAGCCGCCTGGCCAACCAGCTCGTCAGGGCGGAGAAGGAGGAGATCGCCCGCGCGATCAGGACCCTCCTCGCCCGCCCGTTCCTGTCGGCGGACGACGAGCCCGCCGCCTTCGCGGTGATCAGGAAACGGCGGGAGCCGCTGACCCGGTGGTTCGACTACTTCTGCGGCTGGCGGCTGGTCGTCGAGCCCCGCGAGGGTTACGCCCGCCTGGTCAAGGTCGGGTCGCGGCCGACGGCCACCCGTCCGGCCCGCCGACGCCGCGCGGGCGGGGCGCCGTTCGACCGCCGCCGCTACACGCTGCTGTGCCTGTGCGCGGCCGAGCTGCTCGCCGCGCCGGTCACCACGATCGGCATGCTGGCCAGGCGGGTGGCGCGGGCGGCGGCGGTCGAGGCGGGCGTGCCGGCGTTCGACCCCGTCGGCGCCGACGAGCGGGCCGCCTTCGTCGACGCGCTCAAGCTGCTCGAACAGCACGGCGCGATCACCCCCACGGACGGCGCGACCGACGCCTACCTCGGCGACGAGGAGGCCAAGGTGCTCTACCGCGTGGACACCACCCGCGTGATCAGGCTCCTCGCCGCCCCCGTCCCGCCCTCCCGCCTGCCCGGGGCGGACACGACCGCTCTCACCCTTGAGGCCCGTTACGGCGGTGACGAACCCACGGAGACCCAGCGTGCCCTGTGGGTCCGCCACTCCCTCGTCCGCCGCCTGCTGGACGAGCCCGTCGTCTACCGCGACGAGCTGACCCCGGCCCAGGCCGCCTACGCCGCCTCGCCCACCGGCCGCCGGATGATCCGCAGGGCCGCCGAGGAGGCCGGGTTCGTGCTGGAGGAGCGCGCCGAGGGCTTCCTGCTGGTCGACACCGAGGCCACCGCCACCGACACGCGGTTCCCCGACGACGGCAGCCACGCCAAGGTCGCCGCCCTGCTCCTGCTCGACCTGCTGGTCACCGCCGGGCCGCTGGCCGCCGCCCGCCTCGACGAGGAGGCCGCCGAACTGCTGCGGCGCTTCCCCCACTGGGCCAAGGCGTACCGGTCGGACGGGGGCGCGGCCCGGCTGGCGGCCGACGCGCTGGAGGTTCTCGCGCTGTTCGGGCTGGCCCGCCGTACCGGCGACCGGGTGGCCGCCCTGCCCGCCGGAGCCCGCTACCGGGTCGATCGCGGCCCGGCCGACACGGAGGACGCATGACCCTCACCGAGCCCACGCCCGCGCGCACCGCCCCGGGCACGGAGCGGCGCTGGATCCCCGTACGCGCCGGGATCCTCAACGTGTGGCGCTACTACGACGAGGTGTTCGAGTTCCACCGGGGCAGGCTGCTGCTGCGCGGGCCCAACGGCAGCGGCAAGTCCAAGGTGCTCGAACTGCTGCTGCCGTACGTGCTGGACGCCAGCCTCAAGCCCAGCAGGCTGTCCACGTTCGGCGGCACCGAGCGGACCATGCACTGGAACCTCATGGGCGACGGCGCGAACGGCGTCACCCGCGTCGGCTACGTGTGGCTGGAGTTCCAGCACCCCGACGGCCGCTGGTTCACCTGCGGCGCGCGCCTCCAGGCCACCGCCCACACCAAGAACGTCACCGCCGCCTACTTCACCACCGGCTCCCGCGTCGGCCTGCCCGGCGGCGTCCGGCTCACCGGCGACGGCGGCCAGCCGCTGACCAGGGCCCAGCTCACCGACGAGCTGGGCGAGACGGGAACGGTCCACGAGTCCGCCGAGGTCTACCGCGCCGTCGTGCGCCGCACGCTCTACGCCGGGCTCAACGAGCAGCGCTACGACTGCCTGCTCACCGCGCTGCGCCAGCTGCGCACCCCCAAGCTCTCCGAACGCCTCGACCCCGGCCTGCTGTCCGACCTGCTGTCCAGCGCCCTGCCGCCGCTCGGCGAGGGCGAGCTCCACGAGATCGCCGACGGGTTCGAGCGGCTCGACCGGCGGCGCGAGGAGCTGCGCGTGCTCGACCGCGACGTGGAGGAGGCCGACCGGCTCGCCGGCGTCCAGCGCGGCTACGCCCAGAAGGTGCTGCGGGCGGCCGCCGCCGCGGCCCTGTCCGCTGGGCAGGCCGTCGACGCCCTGGCCGCCGAGGTCAAGGCCGGACGCGAGGCGCTGCGGCAGGCCGACGACGAGCTGGCCGCCGCCGCCGTCCGGCTGTCGGAGGAGGAGGCCCAGGAGCTGGCCCTGGCCGCGCAGATCGACGGGCTCAAGGAGAGCGAGGCGTACCGGGCGGGGCGCGACCTGCACCGGCTGCGCACGCAGGCGCAGGAGGCGCACGAGTCGGCGGCCCGGCTGCGCGACCAGGCCGGGGCGGCGGCCCGCGCCGCGTCGGGCAGGCAGGAGCTGTCGCTGCGCGCGGCGGCCGTCGCCCGCGCCGCCACCGGCCTGGCCGACCGCTCCCGCGCCGAGGCCCGCCGGGCCGCCGAACGCGCCGGGCTGCTCGCGGTCCACCTGGAGTGCGAGCGCCCGGTCCCCGAGCCCGAGGGCGGCGGCGTCCTGGAGGAGGGGGAGCGGGGCGACGACGGCGAGGAGGCCGTACGCCGCGCCCGTGAGCTGCTGCGCGCCGCCGTCACCAGCCGCGCCAGCCAGATCCGCGAGGTCAGCGTGGCGGCCGTCGAGCACGAGGAGGCGATCGGCCGCCGCACCACCGCCGAGCACGACCGCGACCGCGCCCGCGACGACCTGGCGGCGGCGAGCGCCGCCCACGACCTGGCCGGCGCCACCCGCGACGAGCGCGCCCGCGACCTGGCCGCCGCCCTGGAGGAGTGGGCCCGCGGCTGCGTCCAGCTCCGGCTCGACCCCGAGGAGCTGGCGGCCCTCGCCGACCGGCCGGAGCAGGCCGACGAGCTGGTCGGCGCGGCCCGCACGGCGGCCGAGGTCCGGCTGGCCGCCCGCGAGCACCACCTGACCGGCCTGCGCGACCGGCTGCACGCCGAACGCGCCGAGCCGGCCCGCGAACGCGAACGCCTGGCCGAGCTGACCGCGCTGGAGCCGCCCCCCTCGCCCGCCCGCCCCGCCTCCCGGTCGGGACGGCCCGGCATGCCGCTGTGGCGGGCGCTGGCCTTCCGGTCCGGCGTCGACCCCGTCACCCAGGCGGGCGTCGAGGCGGCGCTCGAAGCCTCGGGCCTGCTCGACGTGTGGCTGCTGCCCGACGGCGGCATGGATCCCGGCGAGCACGACGCCTTCGCCGCCTCCGCTCTGGCCCGGCCCGCGCCCGGCCAGAGCCTGGCCGACGTGCTGTCGGCGGAGCCGGGCGCGCCCGTCTCGGCCGGCCGGGTGCTCGCGGGCGTCGCCTTCGCCCCCACGGCGCTCGGCCTCGACCACCCCGCGGCCGTCGGCGCCGACGGCACCTGGCGGCTCGGCCCGGCCGCCGGGCGTTGGGTCAAGCCGGAGCCCTCCTACATCGGCGACGCCGCCCGCGAGCGCGCCCTGCGCCGCCGCGTCGCCGAGCTGGACGACCGGCTGTCCGACCTGGCCGGCACGATCGCCGAGTGCGACCACCTGTTCAGGGTGCTGGCCGGCGACCGCGACACGCTCGCGGCCGAGCTGCGGCGGCGGCCGGACCGCGGCCCGTACGCCGGGGCCGCGCGGGCCCTCGACGAGGCCGTGGGCAAGGTCGCCCTGCTGGAGGACCAGCTCCGCGCGCACGAGCGGCGCCTGCACGAGCGCGAGAAGGAGGCGGCCAGGTCGCTGCGCCGGCTGACCGAACTGGCCGCCCGGCACGCCCTGCCCGCCGCCCGGCCCGCGCTCGACCAGCTGGAGGCGGCCCTGCGCGCCGCCGAGTCCACCGGCGGCGTCTGGCACGACCGGCGCGGCGACGCGCGCGCGGCCAGGGAACGCGCCGGGCAGGCGGCCGAGACCGCCCGCGAGTACCAGGACCTCGCCGTACGCGCGATGGAACGGGCCGAGGAGGCGGCCGACGCGGCCGTGGTGCTGGCCGAGAAGCTGGCCATCGTCGAGTCCACGGCGGGCGCGGGGGACCTGGACGTGCTCGGCCGGCTCCAGGACGTCCAGACCGCCTACCAGGGCTGCCGCCGCCTCATCCGGACGGTCCACGACGACACGGCCCGGCTCAACGCCCGCCTCGGACGGCTCAAGGGCGAGCTCGGCCGGGCCGAGGAGAAGCACGCGGAGGCCGGACGCGCCCGCGAGGCGGTCTGCGCGCGCTTCCGCCGCCTGATGACCGGCCACCTGCCCGCCGACGCCGGAGTACCGGCCGGGCTCGCCCCCGACGCCGGGGTGCGGGCGGTGCTGGAGGCCGCCGGGGACGTGGCCGGGCGGCTGGCGGCGGTGCCGTACGAGCGGCGCGACGTCAGGGAGGCCGAGGCGCGCCTGCGGGACGCCTTCCACCACGCCAGGGAGGTCCTGGTCGGCCGGGCCGAGCTGGAGCTGGTCCCCGACGAGGACGCCCAGGTGCTGACCGCCACCGCCGGCGGCATGCGGGCGGGCGCGGCGGCGCTCGGCAGGGCGCTGCGCGACGAGCGCGACGATCGGCGCGGCGACATCACCGAGGCCGAGCGCGACCTGTTCGACCGCACGCTGGCCGGGGACACGCGGCGGCACCTGGCCGACCGCATCCGCCAGGCCGCCGCGCTGGTCGAGGGCATGAACCAGCGGCTCGAACGCGTCCGCACGGCCTCGCGGGTCGCGGTGCGCCTGGTCTGGCAGGTCGACCCCACCCAGTCCCCGGCCACCCGCGCGGCCCGAGACCTGCTGCTGCGCGACCCGGCCGGGCTGGGCGAGGCCGACCGCGAGGCCCTGTACGCCTTCTTCAGGGACCGCGTCGAGGAGGCCCGCGCCGACGACTCCTCGGCCGGCTGGGAGGACCAGCTCATGAAGGTGCTCGACTACACGGCCTGGCACCGGTTCGTGGTGCGCCTCGACCGCGGCGACGGCCAGGGCTGGCAGGACCTGACCAGGAAGCTGCACGGCGCCCTGTCCGGCGGCGAGAAGGCCATCGCCCTGCACCTGCCGCTGTTCGCGGCCGTGGCCGCCCACTACCGGACCGACCCCGGCTGCCCCCGGTTCATCCTGCTGGACGAGGTGTTCGTGGGCGTCGACCGGACCAACCGCGGCCAGGTCTTCGACCTGCTGGTGAACCTCGGCCTCGACCTCGTGCTCACCTCCGACCACGAGTGGTGCGAATACCGCGAGCTTGACGGCATCGCCATCCACCAGCTCATCACCGGCGACGGCGACGACGCCGTGACCACGGCCCGCTTCGTGTGGAACGGCTACCGGACGGTCCCCACCGAGACCTTTGATTAGAAAGGTTCTTTACTACCAGGGGACGCGTCCGTATGGTGGGGGCAACCCTCGGGAGGCGGTCATGAAGATCCGCACCGCTGCGGTCGTGCTGACGACCCTGCTCGCCACTTCGGTCTCGGCGTCGGTAACCGTCTCGCCCAGCGCGACGGCGGCGGCCGCCGTCGCCTTCGGGACGATCGTGCCCGCCCCGGTGAGCGCGGTCCCGGCGGCGGGGGTGACGTACCCGATCACCGCCGCGACGGCCCTGTACTCCGACGTGCCCGAGCTGGGCGAGCAACTCGCGGGGCGGTTGCGCCGCTCCACCGGCTACCCGGTCCCGATCGTGTCCGCCCCGCCGGCGGACGGGATCGCGCTGCGGCTGGGCACGGTGGCCGGCGGGGACGAGGCGTACCAGCTCGACGTGACCGCCACCGGGATCGTCGTGCTGGCCAACCGGGCCGCCGGGCTGTTCGACGGGGTGCAGACGCTCCGGCAGCTGCTCCCGTACGCGGCCGAGGCCGCCACCGTGCAGCCGGGGCCGTGGCCGGTGCCGGGCGGGCGGGTCGTGGACCGGCCGCGCTACCCGTACCGGGGCGCGATGCTCGACGTGGCCAGGCACTTCTTCCCGGTGGACGCGGTCGAGCGGTACCTCGACCAGATCGCGCTCTACAAGATCAACTACCTGCACCTGCACCTGTCCGACGACCAGGGCTGGCGCATCGCGATCGACTCCTGGCCCCGGCTGGCCTCCTACGGCGGCGGCACGGCGGTCGGGGGCGATCCCGGCGGCTTCTACACCAAGGCCCAGTACCAGGAGATCGTCGCCTACGCCGCCGCCCGAAATATCACCATCGTTCCGGAAATCGACACGCCGGGGCACACCAACGCCGCCCTCGCCTCCTACGGCGAGCTGACCTGCGACGGCGTCGCCCCGCCGCTCTACACCGGCACCGAGGTCGGGTTCAGCACGCTGTGCACGTCCAAGGAGATCACCTACACCTTCCTCGACCAGGTGGTCGGCGAGCTGGCCGCGCTCACCCCCGGCCCGTACCTGCACATCGGCGGGGACGAGGCGTCCTCCACGACGCCCGCCGACTACAAGGCGTTCGTCGACCGGGCGCAGGGCATCGTGGCCGCCCACGGCAAGACCGTCATCGGCTGGCACGACGTCGTCAACGCCACCCCGCTGCCCTCCACGGTCGTCCAGTACTGGGGCAGCGACCCCACCGAGACGGCGGTCTCGACGGCGGGCCGCAAGGTCGTCATGTCCCCGGCGAGCCGCGCGTACCTGGACATGAAGTACAACCGGCGCACCCCGCTCGGCCAGACCTGGGCGGGCACGATCGAGGTCAAGGACGCCTACGGCTGGGATCCCGGCGCCTACCTCAGAAGGCTCCCGCCCGAGCAGGTGCTCGGCGTCGAGGCGCCGCTGTGGACCGAGACGCTCAGGACGTCGGCCGACCTTGAGTACATGGCCTTCCCCCGCCTGCCCGCGCTCGCCGAACTGGGCTGGTCCCCGTCCGCCACGCACGACTGGACCGCGTTCCGGCAGCGGCTGGGCGCGCAGGGCCCGCGCTGGCGCGTCATGGGGATCGCCTACTACCGCTCCACCCAGATCGCCTGGCCCTCCGGTTCGTAGGAGCCCCCCTCAGGAGCTGCGCATGTCCCGATCGATCAGATGCGTCCTCGCCGTGCTCGTCCTGCTGCTCGCCTCGGGGGTGGTGAGCGCCGGCAGCGCCGTCGCGGCGGCCGGTTCGACCGAGCTGGCCTCGGGCTGGGCGCTGCGCCCGGCCACCGGCCTCGCCGACACCGGCGCGGCGATCTCCACGCCCGGGTACGCCACCAGCGGCTGGAACCCGGTCACCCTGCCCTCGACCGTCCTGGCCGGCCTGGTCGCCAACGGCGTCTACCAGGACGTCTACTTCGGCCAGAACCTCAAGAACGTGCCCGACCTGACCACCCAGGACTGGTGGTTCCGCGGCGAGTTCACCGCCCCGGCCACGGCCCCCGGGCAGGTCTACTGGCTGCGGTTCAAGGGCCTCAGCTACCGCGCCCAGATCTGGCTGAACGGCGTGCAGCTCGACGCCGCGGCGGTGGGCACGTTCGTCGGCCACGAGTACGACGCGACCGCCGCGATCAGGCCCGGCGCGGCCAACGCGCTGGCCGTCCGGGTCACCCCGCCGCGCCACGACTGCAAGGACCTGTCCGCCTGCACGGTCGACTGGAACCCCGAGGCCCCCGACATGAACGCGGGCATCTGGAACACGACCCTGCTGGACACCACGGGCCCGGTGGCCCTGCGCGACCCGTACGTGCGCACGACCCTGTCGGGCACCGCCGCCGACCTGAACGTCTACGTGGACGCCGTCAATGCCACGAACGCCCCCGTCACCACCACGGTCAGCGGCACGATCGCCAAGGCGGGCCGGCCCGACCTCACCTTCTCCCAGGACGTCACGCTGGCCGCCCGCGAGCGCAAGGAGGTCGCCTTCGCGCCCCTCCACGTGAGCGATCCGGTGCTGTGGTGGCCCTACCAGTTCGGCAGCCCCGAGCTGTACCGGCTGACGGTCACCGCGGGCGCCTCCGACAGCAAGTCGATCGACTTCGGCATCCGCCAGGTCACCGACTACCGCACCACCGTCAACGGCACCTCGTTCGCCGGATACAAGATCAACGGCCGGCCGATCCTGCTGCGCGGCGGCGGGTACGTGTGGGACCTGATGCAGCGCTGGGACACCAGGACGAACGCCGCCCACATCAACTACGTCAAGGACATGGGCCTGAACACCATCAGGCTGGAGGGCACCCTCGGCAACGAGGAACTGTACGACCTGGCCGACAAGGCAGGCATCCTGGTCATGCCGGGCTTCGTCTGCTGCAGCGCCTGGGAGGACGACAGCGCCTGGACCGCCGAGCAGGAGCAGGTCGCCCGCGCGTCGCTGGACAGTCAGTTGCGCTCGCTGCGGCACCACGCCTCGGTGTTCCTGTGGACCTACGGCAGCGACCAGCCGCCGACGGCCGCGCACCTGGCGGCTTACAAGGGCGTGGCCGCCGCCCTGCACTGGCAGAACCCGACCCTGGACAACGTCGCCACCTGGTCCAACGCCGACGCCGGCATGAAGATGGACGGCCCGTACGTGTGGGAGCCGCCGGTGCTGTGGTGGGACGAGAGCCGCAGCGGCGGCGCGTTCGGCAGCACGGGGGAGGAGGGCACCGAGGCGCCGCCGCCCCTGGAGACCCTCCAGCGGTTCCTGGCGCCCGCCGACATCTGGCCCATCGGCACGGCGTACAACTACCACGCCGGCAAGCCGGGCAGCGTGTTCGACACCATCGCCCCCTACACCACCGGCCTGACCAGGCGTTACGGCACCCCGACCTCCGCCGCCGACCAGTCGCGCAAGTCCGAGGCGCAGAACTACGAGAACGCCCGCGCCTTCTTCGAGGCGTGGAGCGCCAGGCAGCACGTCCGCTCGTTCGGCTCGATCTTCTGGATGCTGAACAACGCCTGGCCGTCGGTCCACTGGAACCTCTACGACTACTACCTCAAGCCCGGCGGCGGCTACTTCGGGACCAAGAAGGCCACCGAGCCCGTGCACATCGCCTACGACTACCTCACCCGGGCCGTCCACGTGGTCAACTCCACCCTCGCCACCAGGTCCGGGCTGACCGCCACGGTCTCCGTGCACAACCTGCCGGACCTGGCCCAGAAGTACACGGCCTCGGCGCCGGTCACCGCGACCGCCAACGCCGGCGTCCAGGTCCTGACCGTCCCGGCGCTGACCGGGCTGTCAGGGACGTACCTGATCAGGCTCCAGCTCAAGGACGCGGCCGGCGCGAAGGTCAGCGACAACGTCTACTGGTACTCCACCTCGCCCGACACGCTCGGCAACAAGAGCAACTGGTACCGCACCACGCCGAAGACGTACGCCGACCTCACCGGCCTGAACGCCCTGCCCACGGCCAATGTCACGGCCACCGCCGTCCGCGCCGTCTCCGCCGGGACCGAGACCGTCACGATCACCCTGACCAACCCCTCCGGCCTGGCCTTCCTCGTACGCCCGGAGGTGGTCGCGGACGGGCGCGAGGTCGTCCCGGTCACCTACACCGACAACTACGTCACGCTGTGGCCGGGGGAGTCCACGACGATCACCGCCACGTACCGGACGTCCGACCTCACCGGCCACCAGCCGTCGGTACGGGTACGCGGCTACAACGTCCCCACCACCACGATCCCTCTCCCCTGACCCGGGCCCCGTCAGGGGCCGGTCAGCGCGTGTGCCCAGGGCGGGTTCGCGCCCGCCACCGAGCACGTCAGCGCCGACACCCGGGCCGCGAACGACGCGGCGGCCACGGCCGTGTCCAGGTCGAGGCCGTCGAGCCGCCCGCCGAGCAGGCCACGCGCGCCCAGATCATGCAGGAGCCCGGCGGTGAAGGAGTCGCCCGCGCCGACCGTGTCGACGACGTCGACCTCCGGCGCGGGCACCTCCGCCCGTTCCCCGTCGAGGGACACCAGCGCCCCCGCCGCGCCGCGTGTCACCACCACGAGCCGGGCGCCGGCCGCGTGCCAGGTGTCGCAGGCCCGTTCCACCGACGCGCCGGGCAGCAGGAAGCGCAGGTCGTCGTCGCTGAGCTTGAGCACGTCGGCCCACCCGCACCAGCGCTCGACCCGGTAGTCCTCGCGGGCGGCGAGGGTGGGACGCACGTTGGGGTCGATCGAGACCGTGACCCGCGCGGCGGCCTCGCGTGCGAACTCCTCGACCGCCGCCCGGCCCGGCTCCCTGACCAGCGCCAGCGACCCGGTGTGCAGGCAGGCGGCCGGGCCGAGCCTGGCCGGGGCCAGCTCGTCCGGGCTCCACTGCCAGTCGGCGGTGCCGCCCGCGTAGAAGGTGTAGGCGGCCCGGCCGTCGCGGTCGAGCGCGGCGACCGAGAGGGTGCTCGGCTCGGCGGCCTCGACGGCCGCCGACAGGTCCACGCCCGAGGACGCCAGACGCTCACGGAACAGCGTCCCGAACACGTCGCCGGAGATGCGCCCGAGGAAACGGGCCGGCGTGCCGAGCCGGGCCAGCGCCACCGCGGTGTTGGCCGGGCCGCCTCCCGGCAGCACCCGCAACCCCAGCTCGCCCTGCCCGGCCGCGCCCTCGGAGGCGGTGAAGCCGTCGGCGACGCACTCGCCCAGAACAGCGATCATCGAGCCTGCCTTCCTGGCGCGCGCCGCCGATGCCGTACGCCCGAGGCGGCATCGACGTCTCCGAATGGGAGCTCATCATCGCAGCCCGCGATCACGCCCGCACTCACCCTCCGTCCTGGGCTCGCGTCAGGCGGTGCCGTTCCCGTCCTTCAGGTGGCGGGGCAGGCCGGTGTCCGGGACGCCGAGCCTTCGCGCGTACCGGTCGTTGAGCTCCGACCAGCCGAAGTCGACCGCCGCGGCGCCCCGGATCGGCGGGATCGGCCGCCCGTCGAGCAGTTTCTCGGCCACGTCGAGGCAGATGTGCCAACCGGCCGCCGCCTTCGGCAGCATGTCGCGGTCCTGGACGGTGTGCCGCAACGTCAGACGGGTGCCGCCGCCGGTCGCCGCCAGCTCCCAGCGCAGCAGGTCGGTGCCGAACGTGTGCTCCAGCAGCGTCGGCGGCTCGGCGCGGACGACCTCGGCCGCCATGTCCAGGGGGTTCTCGTCGTCGATCATCGTGAGCGTCACGCCGCCCGTCCCGGACAGATCCCGGCCGGCGGTGTACGGGGCCCAGGCGGAGAGCTGCCCCGGCTCGGTCAGCGCCCGCCACACCTTCTCCGGCGGGTGACGCAGGTCGCGGACGAAGACGAGGGTCCAGCGATCTCCCGTCGCCTCGCCGCCGACCTGGGCCGGCGGGCTCGGGCGGTACACGTCAGAGGTCATCACTGCTCCAGGTTGTCGAGATGCCGCTCAAGAGCGTCGAGATGCCCGTCCCACAGGGCCCGGTACGGCTGAAGCCAGTCGTCCAGCGCCCGCAGGGGGCCCGCGTGGATGCGGTAGATCCGCCGCTGCGCCGCGGTGCGGCAGGTGACGAAACCCGCCTCCCTGAGCACCTTCAGCTGCTTGGACACCGTGGGCTGGCTGACGTCGAGCGCCTCGACCAGCTCGTTCACGCTGCTCTCGGACACCCGGAGCCGATCGAGGATGCGACGCCGGGTCGGCTCGGAGAGCACGGAGAACGCGTCGACGGACATGCCTCTATATTCCGCTGGAGGTATATGCCTGTCAAGGAATATAGCCGCCTGTTCCTTCAGCGCTGGATGATGATCTCCGTGAGCCGTTCCGGCGCACGCAGCGGCAGATAGTGATCGGCCGCGGCGACGATCTCCAGGCGCGCGCCGGGAATGCCCTCGGCGAGCCGGCGGGCGATCACGCCGATCTCCGGATGGTCATGATCGCCGACGACGACGGTGGTGGGCACCGCGACCCGCTCAAGCAGCTCGACGGCGCCCACCTCGGAGAAGCGGACGTGGCCCTTCTCCGAGGCCACCCGCACCTTGGCGTTCTCGGTGACCATGCCCTCGATCGCCGCCCATCCCGGCGCCCGGTCACCCAGCGAGGCCCACACCGTCAGCTCCGTCTCGGCCAGGCGGCCGGCGTCGTTCCCGCGGTCCGCCGCCATGTAGGCGTCCGTCTCGGGAGAGTCCGGCCAGTCGTGGCCACTGGCCGACGCCGCGACCAGGACCAGGGAGCGCACCCGTTCCGGGTGCTCCAAGGTGAAGTCGAGCGCGACCTCGCCGCCCATGCTCAGCCCGACCAGCGCGGCGCGCTCGATGCCGAAGTGGTCGAGCACCGCGAGCAGGTCGTCCTCGTAGCGGAACGGAGCGGTCGGCGACGTCGAACGGCCCAGGCCCCGCGCGTCGTACCGGATCACGGTGTGGTGGCGCGCGAGGTCAGGGAGAACGCCGTCCCAGAGGCGGCTGTCGTGCACGGAGCCGTGCAGCAGGACCATGGGGGCTCCGCCGCCGGTCTTCTCGGCCCACAGGCTGCCGCCGCCGGAGACGGGGATGTACTCGATGGTCATAGGACCGATTCCATCACGCTTGTCCTGTTCTGCCGTTGACCTTGGCGGGAGGGTCATTCGGGGGGTCTCGCCTCGGCGGATGCCCGGGGGTGAGGATTCCGGTCGGTCATGTGGTTTTTTCGTGTCCGTCCGAGGGCTCGCTAAAGTTATCTCTTCGTGATGTGCGTCGCTGGCGGGTGATTTGTACAGAGAGGGCGTGTGTAGAGGAGATTGGCTGCCCGATTTTTCGTCTTTATTGGGAAATTTGGGGCCAGCGCTGCCCGATCATCCTTGTGGTTACGATTCCTTCGTCCAGTCGTTCTGCGGAGCGAAGGGGAAGAAGGGCGCCATCGATTCCCACGATCTGGCCGAACTCGAAAAGCGCCGGAACGATCCCGACTTCGCCGTGGCGTTCGCCTCCGTGATGCCGCCACGGCAGCTCAAAAGCCTTCTGGCCGGTCTGCGCCGCGCGCATGCCATCCAGTCCACCAGCCTCGACCGGCTGGCCAGGGCGCTGAGCACGCTGCTCGGCACCGCCTCCCGCGCCCCCTGCGCGGCCAGGATCTCGACCCCTTACGCCCACCGCCTGCTCGAAAACCTCGACGACCCGGAAACCGGTTTCGCGCTCGGGCAGTTGTTGCGGTACGGGCGGTTCGCCGACACGTTCCTGCGCGACCTGGCCTTCAAGGTCTACGACCATGAACGAAGCCAGCCGCCCGGGTCTCCGTACTGGCGGAACCTTCGTCCGGACTCGCTGCCGATGTGCGCCATTCCCCTGGACGAACGGGACCCCATGGCAGCCGTCATGGCCGCCCTGGCCAACCACCCCCGTGCGGCCCGCGAATTCCTGACGGACGGGCACCGGGACCCACTGGACTACCTCACCTGCGAACGCTTCTGGCCCGGCCAGACCGAGACACACCTCGACCGGGCCATCGACATCGCGGGCCTCTAGCAACCCGGTGGGGTGTTGTCGCGGTGAAGGGTCAGGGGCGGAGGCCGGTGAAGAGGTCTTCCTCGTGGTCGGGGGCGTCGACCTTGTTCAGCTTCCGTTCGAAGGCCTCGTGGGAGAACGCCTGGTGCTGGGCCTCCTCGGGCATGCGGAGGAGGAAGATGTTCTCGCCCTGGCTTTCGTGGGCCTGGAGGGCCTTGAGCTTGCGTTCGACGTAGGGGGTGACGTCGACGACCGCGGTGACCTGCTCGTCGGGGGTGCCGAAGTCGTCGGACGGCTCGAAGCCGCCCAGGTCGACGCCGCTGTCGCGCATCAGCTCGAACATGCGCTTGATCGCGGCCCGGGGGATCGCCGTGTAGTAGAACTTGTCGGGGATGCCGGTCGCCTCGACGGCGGCCACCGTGATGCGGTGGGCCTGCACGTGGTCGGGGTGGCCGTAACCGCCGCCGCCGGTCTCGTCGTAGGTGATGACCACCTGCGGGCGGTAGCGCTCCATCAGCTCGCCCAGCTTGGCGGCGGCCACCTCGACCGGGACGTTGGCGAACGCGTTGGGGTGATGGTTGGTGTCCCAGCCGTCCATGCCGGAGTCGCGGTAGCCGAGCAGCTCCACGTGGTCGATGCCCAGGTGCGCGACGGACTCGCGCAGCTCGCCCAGGCGCTTCTCGGCCACCCTGGCGGCGTCGTGACCCTCCTCGCCCGGTTTGACGCCGCCCGTGTCGTCACCCTGCTCGCCGTTGGTGCAGGTGACCAGCACGGTGCGGATGCCCTCGTCGGTGTAGCGGGCGAGGATGCCGCCGGTGCTCAGGCACTCGTCGTCGGGGTGGGCGTGGACGACCATCAAGGTGAGTTCCCGATCCATGAAGGGAACCCTACTCGGCGCGCCCGACACTTCGGCCCGCGCGTGCGCGGCGACGGCGGACGATGGACGGGGCGGGGGACGGGGTGGGGGACGGGGTGGGGGACGGGCGCGTCAGGCGGTGGTGGTCAAGGTCGTGGCGCGTCGGCGGGCGGCGGCGGCCGTGGCGCGGTCGCCCAGGGCGTCGGCCAGCGCGGCCTGCTTGAGCCAGTTGAACGGGCTGCACGGCCGTACGCCGATCCGCTCGCTCACCAGCGCCCGCGCCACCTCGTGCCGCCCGCCCCGCAGCGCCGCCTCCAGCAGCGTCTTCTGCACGGCGTCCCGCTGGGCGTGGCTGCCGCCGAACTCGTTGACCCGGTGCCGGATCGGGTACAGCAGGTCGACGACGGCCCCGAAGTCGCCCCGCCCGTACGCCACCAGGGCCCGGCACACCGGCAACCCCACCCGCGACGTCATCGCGACGTTGGTGACCCCGGGACGGGACTCCAGCGCGTACGCCTCCCGCGAGGCGACCAGCTTCTCCGCCTCCCCGATCCGCCCGGCCCCCACGTACGCCATGACCGCGTGCACGTCGTTGAAGGCGTAGAACGGCTCGGCCACCAGCGGCGGCCACGCGTCGGCCAGGGCCCGCCAGCGTCCGGGCTGGTCGGACCCCTCCAGCAGGAGCCGCCAGAGCAGCGCGGCGGCGTCCAGCAGCTCCATGGACGTGCGCCCGCCGGCCAGCGCCGCGTCGTACACCCCGAGCGCCCGGGACGTGTCGCCGGTCTCCAGGGCGTAGAGGGCGTAGTGCCACCAGGTGTGGACGTTGAAGAACGTGCCGGTGGACCAGTCGTCCAGGCGGGCGTCGAGGTAGCGCACGCCCTCGCCGAAACGGCCCTGCATCTCGTAGGTGTGCACGACCGCGTGGATGCCCCACACGTCGCGCCGGTTCAGCTCGACGGCCCGCAGGCCGACCTCCTCGGAGCGGTCGTAGTGGCCGGCCTCCTCCAGGCCGAAGGCGTACATGCCGAGCAGGTTGCCGTAGTGCCGGTCGTCGTCGTGCCAGGCGGTGAGCGCGCCGCCGACCCGGTCGCGCAGCGAGCGGGCGTCGCCGGTGAAGAAGTCGATCTGGTGCCCGGCGGCCAGGGCCAGCGCGTCGCGCGGGTGGGCGACGGTGATCTCGGCCAGCAGCGCGCCGCAGGCGGTCAGGTCGCCGTCGAGCAGCGCCTGGACGGCTGCCAGGTGCGCGCGCTCGCGGGGCAGCAGCGACGACTCGTCGGCCTGGCGGCGGAAGGCGTCGAACCGGGTGCGCGCGCTACGGGCGTCCGCCGCCTCGGTGGTCAGCAGATCGAGGTAGGCGGCCAGGACGTTGCCCATGGGGAAGCCGGGGGAGTCGGCCAGCGCGGCGGTCGCCTCGGCGTCGACCTCGGCCCGGAAGTGCAGCAGCTCGTGGATCGCCCGGTCGTAGTGGCGGGCGGCGGCGGTGCTCGCGCCGGTCATGGCCAGGCCGTGCTCGTCGGTGGTCACCCGATCACTGTAACCACGCCGCCGGTCCCGATTCAGGACGACCGCCTGACGCGCGGCCCGTCATTAGGGGCCATACGAACGAAGAGAACACTTGTCGCCCCTAACCCGCATACGTAATGTTTGATGCCGAACGACCGAGGAGGAGAGCCCATGCGCCTGGCCGACGTCGACCTCGCGGACCCCGGCAGGTTCGCCGACGGCGTGACCCCGTGGCGGATGTTCGACGTGCTGCGCGAGCGGTCCCCCGTCCACTGGCAGGACGAGCACGGGCACGGCAAGGGCTTCTGGGCGGTCACCCGGCACGCCGACATCGTGGCCGTCGGCCGCGACCCGGAGACGTTCACCTCCGAAGGCTTCACCAACCTGGAGGAGGTGGACGAGCGGCAGGCCGCGATCCGGCGTTCCATGCTGGAGACCGACGGCCCCCGCCACCACGCGCTGCGGCGGCTGCTGCTGCGCGACTTCTCGGCCAGGGCGGTGGCCGGCTACGAGGTCTTCCTGCGCGGCCTGACCGCCACGACCCTGGACGCCGCCCTGCCCAAGGGCGAGTTCGACTTCGTCAAGGAGGTCGCCGCCGACTTCCCGATCAACGTGCTGGCCCGCATGCTCGACGTGCCCGACACCCGGCGGCTCATCGACTGGGGCAACCAGATCATCGAGAACACCGACCCGGACCGGCTGCGCGAGAGCGAGAAGTACAAGGACCTGCCCTTCCGCAGCCCCGCTTCCCTGGAGGTCTTCGAGTACGGCCGGGAGCTGGCCGCCCGCCGGCGCGGCGGCGACGGCGCGGACCTGGTCAGCCGGCTCGTCAACCAGGCCCCCGCGGACGGCCTGCCGCTGTCGGACCGCGACTTCGACAACTACTTCCTGCTGCTGGTCGTGGCCGGGAACGAGACCACCCGGCACGCCATCTCGCACACCATGCTCGCCCTCATGGAGCACCCCGCCCAGCTCGACCGCCTGCGCGCCGACCCGGCGCTGATGCCGCGCGCCGTGGACGAGTTCCTGCGCTGGGCCTCACCCGTCTACCACTTCCGCCGCACCGCCACCCGCGACGTCACCCTGAACGGCCGCCGCGTCGCCGCCGGCGACAAGGTCGTCATGTGGTACGCCTCGGGCAACAGGGACGAGCGCGTCTTCCCCGACCCGTACCGGTTCGACGTGGGCAGGGACGCCGACGAGCACCTGACGTTCGGCAGGGGAGGCCCGCACTACTGCCTCGGCGGCGCGCTGGCCAGGCTGGAGATCCGGGTGCTGTTCGAGGAGCTGCTGCCGCGCCTGTCGTCGATCGAGCCCGCCGGCGAGGTGCGCAGGATCCGCTCGAACTTCGTCAACGGCATCAAGGAGCTGCCGGTCAGATGCTCTCCAGGTGCTCCATGACGCGCTTGAGCGAGCCGGCCAGCTCGCGCCGCTGATCGCTGTCGAGCTCCTTGACCACGAAGGCCTCCTGCCGGTTGAACTCCGGGAACAGCTCGCGCATCAGCCGCTCGCCGGTCGCGGTGAGCGCCAGCATGACCCGGCGGCCGTCCGTGGGATGCGGGTAGCGCCGCAGGTGGCGGTAGGACTCCAGGGTCTTGACCACGCCCGTGAGGGTGCCCTTGGAGATGCCCGCCTCGGCGGCGACGTGGCGGGTCTCGCTCTCGCCCCAGATCCACACCACCCACATCACCACGAACCCCGTCCAGGTCAGGCCGGTGTCGCGCAGGACGGTCTGCTCCAGGTGGTTGCGGATGGCCGAGGAGGCGCGGTAGACGTTGGACACCGCCCACATGGCCTCGAAGTCGATGTTGAGGTCGCCCAGCCGCTGGCCGATGGCCTCCTCGGTCTGGCGCAGCGTGTGGTGTCCCGTCATGGCACGAAAGTATATTCGGTACCTAACAATCTTCGCGCTGGCCATTCACGAACGGGCCCAAACGACCCGGCCGCCGAACATCGTCAGGTCCACCGGGGCCGCCACGACGTCCTCGTCCGCCGTCGCCGCGCTGAGGCACAGGTCGGCGACCTTGCCCGGGGTGAGCGTGCCCTTCCAGCCCTCGGCGAAGTCCTGCCGTGCTCCGGCGATCGTATAGGTGGCCAGGGCCTCCTCCAGCGAGATGCCCTCGCCGTCGCGGTCGACCAGCGCCGCCACGCCCGCCCGCCAGTCCGGCGCGGTCACCGGGGCGTCGGAGCTGCACGCGGTCAGCACGCCCGCGTCGAGCGCCGAGCGCGCCGGCCACTCCCGTTCGGCCGCCCGCGCGCCGAACAGCTCGCGCGTGGTGCCCGACTCGACGCGCTGGAGCACCGGCTGCAGGTTGATGCCGTAGCCCAGCTCGCCGAGCGTGGCCAGCGCCTGCTCGGAGGCGAACTGGCCGTGGATCACGTAGTGGCGGGGGTCGGCCCTCGGGTGCTCGCGGGAGATCGCGGCCAGCGCGTCCGCGACGGCGTCGACGCCCCGGCTGCCCACCACGTGCACGCCCGCCTGGAGGCCGGCGACGTGCACCAGGCGCAGGATCTCGTCCAGTTCGGCGACCCGCTCGGCGTCCGTGCCGCCGTGCGTGCACAGCGAGCCGTGCCCGCCCGACGGGTACGCCTCCCGCATCCAGGCCGTCTCCGACGGCGGGATCCCGTCGGCGAACACCTTCACGCCCAGCAGCCGGACCAGCCGCTCGTCCACGCCGTCCAGGTCGTCCGGCAGGCGGTCGAGGTAGGCGGCGGTGTCGGCGACCGAGGCGCCCGACATCGGGCTCGGCAGGCCCAGGACGCTCACCCGCGCGGTCAGCCCGCCCGCCCGCGCCAGCTCCCCGTACGCGCCCAGCACCCCCGGCCCCATGCCGCCCGCGAACGCCTCCCCGCCACCCGGCCCGAGGCCCGGCTCGGTGAAGCTGGTGATCCCGGCCCGGTTCAGCTCGGCCACCACCTCGCGCAGCACCCGGGTCAGGCCGCCCGGCGGAGGGGGCACCAGGCGCTGGACGACGCCCTGGTCCCCGTGGTGCAGCAGGCCGTCGCCGTCCTCGGGCAGCCCGGCCAGGCGCAGCGCGGCGGAGTTCGTCCACGTCGTGTGGCCGGAGAAGTCCTGGAGGAGGACGGGATGGTGGGGGGCGACGTCGTCCAGGTCCGCCTTCGAGGGCAGGCGGCCCTCGGCCAGCCGACCGGGGTTCCAGCCGATCCCGCGCACCCATTCGCCGGGCCCGGCGGCGCGCACCGCGGCGGCGACCCGGTCCCGCACCTCGGCGATCGACCCCACCGCCACGTCCAGGCAGAACGGCGGGCGGGTCAGGCCGTAGCCGCAGGCGTGCAGGTGGGAGTCGTTGATCCCGGGCAGCAGGACGCGGCCCCGCAGGTCCACGACCTCGGCCGCGGTCCAGCCGGCGGCGTCGCCGACGTGCGCGATCACGCCGTCGCGCACCGCCACGCCCGTCGCGTACGGCCGCGCCGGGTCCATCGTGAGCACCCGCCCGTTGACCAGCAGAAGATCGGCGTCAGTCATGAATCGTCTCCAAGGTAGGCGCGCTTGAGCGCGGCATCCGACTCGCGCAGCGGCGTGGGGTCGCCGCCGTAGGTGATCGTGCCGTGGGACAGCACGTACGCGCTGTCGGCCAGGGCCAGGGCCGCGTGCGCGAACTGCTCGACCAGCAGCACCGCGCAACCGTCGTCGGCCAGCCGCCGGATCACCGGCAGCAGCCGGCGGACGACGCCCGGCGCCAGGCCGAGCGACATCTCGTCGAGCAGCAGCGCCACGGGACCGGTCCCGATGGCCCTGGCCAGGACGAGCATCTGCTGCTCGCCGCCGGACAGCAGCCCGGCCCGCACGTCGAGCCGCCGTTCCAGCTCGGGGAACAGCTCCAGGCCGCGCCGGGGGTCGCCGGCCAGGGACAGGTTCTCGCGGGTGGTGAGCGTGCCGAACACGGCGCGGCCCTGCTCCACGTGCGCCAGGCCGTGCCTGGCCCGGTGGGTGCGCGGCCGGGCGGTCAGCGCGGCCCCGCCCAGGACGATCTCGCCCCCGGCGACCGGCACCACGCCCGAGACCGCTTCGAGCAGCGTCGTCTTGCCCGCGCCGTTCGGGCCGAGCAGGACGGTGACCTGCCCCCGCGCGGCGGTCAGCGTCACGTCCCTGACCACCGGCCGGCCGCCTCTGGCCACGGTCACGTCGCGCAGCACCAGATCCATGGGGGCGCCTCCCGTCCGCCCGCTCACGCGGCAGGCTCCTCGCCCAGGTAGGCCCGCAGGACGCGGGGCTCGGCGAACACCTCGGCGGGCGGGCCCTGGGCGACGACGCGGCCGAAGTCCAGCACGGTCACGCCCGTGCACGCCGCCCGGACCAGGTCCAGGTCGTGCTCGATGAGCAGGACGGCGGCGCCGTACCGGGCGGGGACCCGGCGCAGCCAGGCGCCCAGCCGTTCGCTCTCGGCGTGGCCGAGGCCGGCGGCGGGCTCGTCCAGCACCGCGATCGCCGGACGGGCCAGCAGCGTGCCGGCCACTTCGAGCAGCCGCCTGGCGCCCACGTCGAGCGCGGCGATCGGGTCGCCGGGCGCGGCCGTCACCAGCCCGGCCAGGCCCTCCTCCAGCTCGGCGTCGCTCAGCGCGCGGCGCGCGGCGAACCGCAGGTACTCGCGCACCGACAGGCCCACCGGCACCCGGTCCTGCTGGAACGTGCGGCGCAGCCCGGCCCTGGCGCGCCGGTGGACCGCCGCGCCGCCCCGGGCGTCCGCGACGGCGACGCCGCCGACCTCGACCAGGCCGCCTCCGGCGGGGACGAACCCGCTGATCGCGTCGACCAGGGACGACTTGCCCGCGCCGTTCGGGCCGACCAGCCCGTGCACCTCGCCGGCGAGCACGGTGAGGCCGACGTCGTCCACGGCGACGACCCGGCCGTACCGCACGCTCACCCGCTCGATCCGCAGCGCCGCGCGCCGCCCGTCCGCGGCGAGGGCCGGAGTCTCGGGTCCGGCCACCGCGGACACGCCCGGTCCGGTGTCGGCGCGTCCGGTGTCGGCGTGACGGGCGTCGGAGCGGCGGGCGCGGCGGGCGCGCAGGGCGGCGCGGAAGCCGTCGCTCATGCCCGACCCCTGCGTCATCGCCTGCACCGCGCCCACCGCGAACACGACGTTCGCCCACTGCTGCGGTACGCCGAGCCGCCGCAGCAGCTCGCTCACCAGCACGCCCAGCGCCCCGCCGACGAGCGCGCCCTCCGCGTGGTGGGCGCCCGCCATCACGGCCACCGCGTAGGCCACCAGCGACTGCCCGGGGTCGAAGTTGCGCGACACCACCATGGCGAGCTGCCCGGCCAGCAACGCCCCGGACACGCCCGCGATGAACGCGCTCACCGCGAAGGCGCTCAGCTTGGCGCCGGGCACGCTGGTCCCGGCCGCCGCCGTGGCCCGTTCCGACTCCTTCAGCGCCCGCCACGACGCCCCGAGCCGGGTCCGCCGCACCAGCGCCAGCGCCATCGCCACCAGCGCGAAGACGCCGCAGCACAGCAGGAAGTACTGGCGGTCCGAGGTCAGCCCCGCCGGACGGCCCACCACGACGCCCTGGCTCACGCCGGGGAAGGAGTTGGCGGCCATGACGACGTCCACGGTCGCGGCGAAGCCCAGCGTGACGATCGCCAGGTGCACGCCGCGCAGCCGCAGCGCGGGCAGGCCGATGAGCAGCCCGAACGGCACGGCGGCCAGGCCCGCGAGCGGCAGCCAGACGTACAGGCCGCCGGGGACGCCCCAGACGTTGAGCTGGGCGGTGGTCCAGGCGCCGATGGCGGCGAAGGCCATCTGGCACAGGGAGACCATCCCGGCCTGCCCGGCCACCACCCCGAGGCTCTGCAGCAGCACCCCGGAGATGACCGCCGACATCGCCAGGAACACCCAGTACGCCGGCAGCCCGGCGGCGAGACCGTAGGCGGCCGCCGCCGCCAGGACGCCCGCGACCGCCCACCGCGCCACCGGCCCGTCCAGCGGGACGCCCGCGACCGTCCGCCGCGTCGCCGGCCCGTCCGGCGGAACGCCCGCGACCGTCCGCCGCGTCACCGGCCCGTCAGCGCGACGCATCCCACACCTCCCTGCGCCGGCTCCACACGAGGATCAGCAGGATGGCCGCGAACGGCACCACGTCCCGGTACTGCTGCACCACCGCCGACCCCGCGAGCACCCCCTCCAGCAGCCCGAGCGCGAGCCCGCCGGCCAGCGCCCCGGCCAGCCGCCGCAGCCCGCCCAGCAGCGCCGCCGCGCAGGCGGGCACGATGAGCATGCTCAGCGACAGGATGTCGCTCGACCGCACGGGCGCCACCACCAGCAGCACCAGCGACGACAGCGCGCCGGCCAGGGCCCACACGGTCACGGTGAGCGCGCGGGTGCCGATGCCCAGCAGCTCGGTGGTGACCGGCCGCTCGGCCATGGCACGCAGGCGCAGGCCCAGCGGCGTCCGGGTGAGCAGCAGCGAGGTGCCCGCGCCGATCACGACGGCCAGGGCGAGCAGCACGACCGCCCCCTGCGTCACCACGACCCCGGCCAGCGTGGCGACGCGGCCCGCGGCCGGGTTCGGCAGCACCCGCGGCTCGTCGCCGAAGGCGATGTAGGCCAGCGCGATGATCCCGATGAGCTGCGCGATCGACACCGCCGTACGGGTCTGCGGCCCGCTCTCGGCGAACCACCGCGTCATCACCAGGCCGCACCCGGCCGACACCAGTGCCCCGGCCGCCACCCCGGCCAGGGCCGCCGCCCAGTACGGCCACCCCGCCCCGGCGAGCGCGGCCATCACGTACACCCCGGCCACGCCGGTCGCGGCGACGGCCAGGTTCACCGTCGCGGTCAGCCGGTACATGGCGGTGAGCAGGAGGCCGAGGGCGGCGAACGTGCCGCCCGCGGCCAGCCCGGAGACCAGGCCCTGGAACATCAGCCGAGCGTCCCGGGGTAGCGCACCCACTCGGGCGTGACCACGTGCCAGGCGCCGTCCTTGAGCCGGACGATCTTCCCGGCCCGGTTGGAGAAGTGCCGGGCGGCCTGCCCGAACTCGTACGGGGTGCCGGTCATCGGGGTCTGGACGGGCTTGAGCGCCCTGAACGCCGCCGTCACCGACTCGCGGGTGATCGGCCCCTTGATCGTCCTCAGCGTGTCCACGACGTAGGTGGCCGCCAGGTAGCCGCCCTGCCCGAAGGAGGTGAGCGGCACGTTCTTCGAAGTCATCAGCTCGCGCCAGTCCTTCAGCGCGGGCGAGTCCGCCTCGGTGAACGGCTCGAACTCGGCGTTGGCGTACATGCCGTCCCCGTCGGGGCCGAGGGCCTTGGCGACGGCCTCGGTGTAGGGCGCGGTGGTCATCAGCCAGTCGATGCCGGTGACGTCCTGCTGCTTGACGACCTTCATCCAGGCGATCGCCATCGGCTCGGTGCCGTTGTACAGGACCGCCCGGCAGCCATCCCGCCGGGCCCGCAGCACGAACGGCGTGGGGTCGGAGTCGGGCTTGACCGTGCGGTCGTCCAGGGTGAGCTTCTTGCCGGTCAGGGCGGTCCAGCTCTTCACGGCCCCGCCGTAGGCGTCGTTGGTGTTGCCGAGGATCGCCAGGAACATGCAGACCTTGTCCCGTTTGAGCACTTCAGAGGCGTAGTAGAGGTTGATCGCCATGTTGAGGTACGGGCCGGTGTTCACCGGGGAGACCGCCGGGGACTCGAAGCAGGTCGGGTCGACGCCGGTGCCCTGGACGGAGACGATCCCCGACTGCTGGTAGAAGGGGGCGTTCACGGCGCAGTCGAGCAGGCTGGCCGAGCCGGCCAGCGCCACGACGCCCTGGTTGGTGACGACGTCCCTGGCGGCCTGGGCGGCGGCGGCCGGGTCGCCCTTGTCGTCGGCGCTGACGTACTCGATCTTGTGGCCGTTCACGCCGCCCTGCTCGTTGACCCGGTCGAAGACGGCCTTGGCCGCGGCCGAGGAGTCGGGGAAGGTGACCGCGCCGCTCAGCGAGCTGACGCCGCCCACCTTGATGACGTTCCCGGCGCCGCCGGACGAGGCGGACGGCGGCTCGTCGGACAGGCCGCACCCGGCGACCGACAGCGGGAAGGCGAGCAGGACGGCGAGCGGGACGGCGCGTGCCCTCATGGGGATCATGGGCGACCTCTCTGCGGATTGTGGAGGGATCGTAAGGTGCCAAACGAGCTGGTTCAAGAGCTAGCTTGTTTAAGATCGTTCGGGTATGAAAGAAAAATGAAGCAACCGCGCATGCAACTCGTGCTGTCCGAGAACTGGACGATGACCTCGGCCCGCGACCTGCCGGTGCTGGTCCGGTGGGCGCGCGAGGCCGAGGACGCCGGGTTCGACTCGGTCATGGTCAGCGAGCACCTGGCGCTCGGCCCCGACGCCGGCGCCCGGGGCCGCATGGCCAATCCCCGCGAGTACGCGCTGCCCGGCAACCAGGACCCGTTCACGCCGTGGCCGTACTCGCTGGGCCTGCTGGCCGCCGTCGCCTCGGTCACCACCCGGCTGCGCCTGGCCGCCGCCGCGGTGCTCGCCCCGCTGCGCCACCCGCTGGCGCTGGCCCGCGAGCTCGGCACGCTCGACCTGCTCTCGGAGGGCCGGCTGATCGTGCTGCCCACCGTGAGCTGGAGCCGCGACGAGTACGCCGCGCTCGGCGTGCCCTTCGAGCGGCGCGGGCAACTGCTCGACGAGCACCTGGAGATCTGGGAGCTGCTCTGGCGGGACTCGCCGGTCACCTACCACGGACGGCACTACCGGTTCGACGAGGTGTACTTCGAGCCGAAGGCGTACCGGGAGAGCGGGCCGGCGCTGTGGTTCGGCGGCGCGCGGATGAGCGCCCACCTGCTGCGCCGGATGACCCGGTGGGGCAGCGGGTTCAACCCGCTCGGCTACCCGCCCGCCGAGGACATGAAGGCGCTGGCCGACGGCATGAAGGCGGCCGGTCGCGACATCGGCGAGCTGGAGCTGGCCGGCGGCACGCGGGCCGTCTTCCCCGACGCCGTCTCCTGCGCGCCGCTCGGCCCGGCCCTGGAGCACATCCCGGCCCGGATGGCCGAGGGTTACACCACCTTCTGCATCAAGCCGTCGCAGTTCGTCGACGACCCGGACGGCGTGGGCGCGTTCTGCCGCGAGGTCATGCGGCGGGTGGGCGAGCTGACCGGGTGAGGACGTCGCGCGGCCGGCCCTCATCCGGCCGCGCGACGGGATCATGGGGCCAGCGCCTCCCGCACCAGGGCGGTGTCGGTGAACTGCTCGAAGCGGGTGGCCACGCCGTCCTCCAGGTGCCAGACGTGGGTGAAGCGCACCTTCATCGACTTGCCGGTGGCCCGGTAGGTGCCGCTGTAGTGGCCGATCGCCACGACCACGTCGCCGCCGTCGACGAACTCCTCCGGCTCGGCCTGGTAGCCGTCCCACTCGCTGCCCAGCTTGGCGAACACCTCCGACAGCACCTGCTCCGGCCCCACGTACGTGCCCCCGTACGGGAAGCCGGCCATCTCCGTCCACCGGGCCTGCGGGCCCAGCAGGGACACGATGCCGTTCACGTCGCCGGCCGCCGAGGCCGCGTAGGAGGCGCGTACGGCGTCGAGATTGTCGCTCATCTGTGTTTCTCCTCAGACCGGTTCCTCACCGGCCGGATAGGTGACCTGACCCAGCGGCTCGATGTACGCGCCGCCGGGGGAGTGGTGGATCTCGCCCTCGCCCGACAGGCCGAAGAACGTGCCGACGGTGCGCAGGGCGGTCCAGTCGTAGAGCCAGGTGGCCGCCACCGGGATGCGGAACTCCCGGAAGGTGAACACGTACAGGTCGTCGGCGATCTTCCAGGCGGTGGCCAGGTCGACGTCGCCGTGGCCACGCTGCGCGCCGGCCAGGCACTGCCAGGCGTAGCGCTCGGAGCTGAGGTAGACGTGCTCGTAGAGGTGCTCGGGGCTGTAGCGGTACAGGGCCCGCCGGCCGATCAGCTCGCGGGTCGGCGCGGGCGGCTCGCCGGTGACCTCCCGGCCCTCGATCACGCCGGGCGTGAACGTCTGCGACACCCGCGGCTGCCCCGGGACCGGCTCGGGCGCGATGACCGAGACGACGCGCAGCGCCCGGCCCGTGGTCGTGTGCAGGACGGTGACCGTGTACTCCCGGGGCCGCCCGGTGTGGGCGCGGCCGACGTAGAACAGGTCCTCGCGCATGGCCACGGCCTCGTACGCCTCGGCGGGCCCGCCGTCGGCGTGCACCTTGTAACGGCTCGCGAAGGCCAGGGACGTCTTGCTGCCGTCGTCGAAGGTGAGGTCCACCTCGGTGCCCGCGAGCGCGTAGGTGGCCGGAAGGCGGTTCGTGGCGATCCCGGGCGCGAAATCGTCCATGTTCTTCCAACCGGCAGGGCGATCGGTCATGAACGGGCTCCTTCCTCCACGAATTCGTCTATGAAATCATATAGCTTCCCGTTGTAAAGGAGTAGGCGATGAGGCTCAAGGGAAAGGTCGCGCTGATCACCGGGGCGGGCACCGGCATCGGCGCGGCGACCGCCCGCAGGTTCGCCGCCGAGGGGGCCTCGGTGATGCTGACCGGCCGCCGTCCCGGGCCGCTGGCCGAGGTGGCCGCGGACCTGGGCGACGCGGCGGCCGTGGCCTGCGCGGACATGTCCGACACCGTCCAGGCGCGGGAGGCGGTCGAGGCGTGCCTGGGCCGCTTCGGCGGGCTCGACGTGCTGGTGGCCAACGCGGGCGGCCACGGGGGAGGGCCGGTCGGCGAGACCGACGACGCGTCCTGGCGGCTCAGCCTCGACGCCAACCTCAACACCTGCTTCGTGACCTGCCGGGAGGCGCTGCCGGCGCTGGTGCGGTCGAAGGGCGTGATCGTCGTCGTGTCGTCGATCGCGGGCCTGGCCGCCGGCCCGGCCGTGTCCGGATATGTCACTACGAAACACGCGCTCATCGGCCTGACCCGCTCGATCGCCCGCGACTACGGGCCCCAGGGCGTCCGGGCCAACTGCCTGTGCCCCGGCTGGGTCCGCACGCCGATGGCCGACGAGGAGATGGACGTGCTGGTCGGCCGGGACGGCATCACCCGCGACGCGGCGTACGAGCTGGTCACCAAGGACGTGCCGCTGCGCCGTCCGGCCACCGCCGACGAGATCGCCGCGATCTGCCTGTTCCTCGCCTCGTCCGACAGTGCCGTCATGACCGGCAGCGTCGTCGTGGCCGACGGCGGCGCGACCGCCGTTGACCTGCCCACCCTCGCCTTCGACTGATCATCGACGCCTAGGCCGCCAGTTCCTGGGCAAAGGGGAGTTCTTACGCAAACCCCCAGGAGGAACGGTGAGCACCGCACATAGCGCGGGCCGCGGGGCCATGGACGCGGGCCGCGAAGCCAAGGACGCGGCCCGCAGAGCGGCCGACAGCCCGGCGATGACCACGCTGGCCCGCGTGGGCCTGGCCTGCCGCGGCGTGCTGTACGCGCTGATCGGCGTGCTGGCGTTGCAGATCGCCTTCGGTGACGGCTCGCGTCAGGCCGACAAGTCGGGCGCCATCACCACCATCGCCGGACTGCCCTTCGGCCAGGTGCTGTTGTGGATCATGACGGTCGGCTTCGCCGGGCTGGCGCTGTGGCAGGCGTCGGAGGCGCTGTTCAGCCACCGCAAGGCCACCGACCGGGCCCAGTCGGGCTTCCGCACCGGCGTGTACGTCCTGATCTGCGTGACCCTGCTGAGCGTGCTGCTGGCCGGCCAGGCCAAGTCCGACGACAAGCAGTCGCAGAACCTGACGAGCAAGCTGCTCGACCTGCCCGGCGGCCAGGTCATCGTCGGCCTGATCGGGCTCGGCATCGTCGCCCTCGGCATCTACTGGATCTACGAGGGCGCCACCAGGAAGTTCGAGCGCGAGCTCGACCTCGGGCGCATGTCGCCCAAGGCCCGCAAGGTGATGGAACGGCTCGGCCAGGCCGGCTACATCGCCCGCGGCGTGATCACCGGCGGCGCCGGCCTCTTCGTCGGCTACGCGGCGATCACCTTCGACCCCGACAAGGCGGGCGGCATCGACGCCACCCTGCGGCGCTTCGCCGACACGCCGGCGGGGCCGTGGCTGCTCGCGGTGGTGGCGCTCGGGCTGCTGCTGTTCGCGGGCTACTGCTTCGGCGAGTCCCGCTGGCGCCGCACCTGACGCCACCCCGGCCGCGCGCCCGGACGCCGCACCTGGCGGCACCCTGGTCGCGTGCGCGAGCGGCGGGTCCCCGGGCGGGGCCCGCCGCTCGGGTGTGTCCGAGGGGGCGGTCCGGTCAGGCCGGGCGGCCGGCGACCACCGCGCGTCCCATCGCCGGGTCGTCGCAGAACGCGCCGTCGACGCCGAGCTCGATGAGCCTGGCCAGCCAGCCGGCCACGTCACCGGTGGCCCGCCCGTAGACCGGGCTTGCCGGGTCCCCCCTGCGGTAGTCGGCCGGGAGCTGGGAGTTCTCGTTGCGGATCGTCCACACGTGCACGTCGAGCCGCCTGCGGTGGGCGTCCTGGACCAGCGTGGTCGGGGGCAGCGTCGCGCCCGCGGCGTCCACCGGGACCACGCGGCGGGTGTCCACGCCGATCCCGGCGGCGTACCGGGCCACCTCGCGCAGCCCCTCGGGCGTCACCATGTCGTCGTAGGTGCGCGTGCTGCCGGAGGCCACCCAGTCGTAGGGCGCGCCGCCGGAGGTGATGAGCTGGATGAGCGGCAAACGCGTGCGTTCGCGCAGCTCGCGCAGGTTCGCCGTCTCGAAGGACTGGATGTACGCCTTGCGCACGTGGTACCGGTTCAGCACCTCCAGCAGCGGCTCCTCCAGCGACAGCCCGACCGAGTCGAAGTACGTCGGATGCTTGGTCTCGGGGTAGACCCCGACGCCGTGCCGCTGCGCGAGCCGGACGACCTCCTCGAACGTCGGGATCTCGGCGACCCCGTCGAAGGCGGTGTTGTCGGGCCGCAGGTCGGGCACGCGTTCCTTGGCCCGCAGCGTCTTCAGCTCGGCCAGCGTGAAGTCCTCGGTGAACCAGCCGGTGACCGGCCGGCCGTCCACGGTCTTGGTGGCGCGCCGGCCGGCGAACTCGGGGTGGGCGGCCACGTCGGTCGTGCCGGAGATCTCGTTCTCGTGCCGGGCGACCAGCACGTGGTCCTTGGTGGAGACCAGGTCGGGTTCGATGTAGTCGGCGCCCATCGCGATGGCCGCCTCGTAGGACGGCAGCGTGTGCTCGGGCCGGTGGGCGCTGGCGCCCCGGTGCCCGATCACGACGGGGGCCTGGCCGCGGCGCTCGGCCGTGGCGGAGGGCGTCTGGGTCAGCACGACAGCGACCGTACCGCCGGCCAGGAGGGCGGCCAGCGCGCTCGCGAACAACCTGCGCGTCGTCATGCGGGCACGTTAGACCGCCGAGGTGGCCCGGACGTTACGCCTGGGCGCACAGTGCAGGACGGGTTCAGCCGAGACCGAAACGGGGGATCGGCAGGTCCTCGGTGGCGACGTGCACGATGTGCGCCTCGGTGTAGACGTCGATGCTGTACCGTCCGCCCTCCCGGCCGAGCCCGCTGGCCTTCACGCCGCCGAAGGGCGTGCGCAGGTCGCGGATGTTCTGGGAGTTGATCCAGAGCATGCCGGCCTCGACGGACCGGGCCAGGCGGTGGGCGCGGCGCAGGTCGCTGGTCCACACGTAGGCGGCCAGGCCGTACCGGGTGGCGTTGGCCAGCTCCAGGGCCTCCTTCTCGGTGGAGAAGGGGGTGACGCAGACGACCGGGCCGAAGATCTCCTCCTGGAAGATCCGCATGGCGGGCGTCACGTCGGCGAAGACCGTGGCGGCCAGGAAGTTGCCCTCGGGCAGGCCGTCCGGGCGGCCGCCGCCGGCCACCAGGCGGGCGCCCTCCTCGACGCCGGCCCGCACGTACGACATGACCCGCTCGTAGTGCTCGGGATGGATGAGCGCGCCCAGCTCGGTCGCCAGGTCGTGCGGCGGGCCGACGCGGACCCGCGCGGCGCGCTCGGCGAGCCGGGCCACGAACTCCTCGTAGACGGTGTCCTGGACGAGCACCCGCGAGCTGGCCGTGCAGCGCTCGCCGTTGAGCGAGAAGACGCCGAAGACGGCCGCGTCGAGCGCCCGTTCCAGGTCGGCGTCGTCGAAGACGAGCAGCGGCGACTTGCCGCCCAGCTCCATGGAGAGCGTCTTCAGGCCGGTGGCGGCGTCGCGCATGATGGCCTGCCCGGTGGCGGTCTCGCCGGTGAAGGAGATCACCGGCACGTCGGGATGGGCCACCAGCGCCGCCCCGGCCCGCTCGCCGATGCCGTGGACGAGGTTGAACACGCCCGCGGGCAGCCCGGCCTCCTCCATGATCTCCGGCAGCAGGCTGGCCGACAGCGGCGACCACTCGGCCGGTTTGAGCACCACCGGGCAGCCGGCCGCCAGCGCGGGCGCGAGCTTCCAGGTCTCCAGCATGAACGGCGTGTTCCACGGCGTGATCAGCCCGGCCACGCCGACCGGCTTGCGCACGACGTAGTTGAGCTGGGCCGAGCCGACGCGGTAGACGTCCTCGCCCAGGTTGCTGATGACGTCGGCGAAGAAGCGGAAGTTGTGCGCCGCGCGGCGGGCCTGGCCCCTGGCCTGGGTGATGGGCAGGCCGGTGTCACCGCACTCCAGATCGGCGATGCGCTCGTCGCGTGACTCGATGGCCGCCGCGATCCCGCGCAGCACCGCCGCCCGCTCCTCGCCCGTCATGCGCGGCCACGGCCCGTCGGTGAACGCCTTGAGCGCGGCGCGCACGGCGAGGCCGACGTCCTCGGCGTCCCCTGAGGCGACGGTCAGCGCGGGGCGGTTGGTCGCGGGTTCGAGCGAGGTGAAGGTCTCGCCGGACACGCTGGGCACGTGGGCCCCGTCGATGTAGTGCTCAAGGTTCAACGGGAGATCTCCTTGCACTGGGACGGCGGCTCCCCGGCCACGGGTGCGATCGATCCCCTGTCGGACGTGCGGCCGGCCTGCCAGCTCATGGCACTCCTCCGCCCCGCCACGATGATTTCCCAGGTGGAAGGCCCAGCGGTAGGCCCCTCGCAACCCCGTCAAATCGTATAGGACATCGTCGATGATACATGGGGAACCTATGGACAGAAATATCTGATGTCGTACATGATTTGTCCATCGGGGCAGGACGCACGGCGCTTCGAGGAGGGGTGCGAATGCGATGTCCACGACGCCTGGTGTGGTGGGCGGCCGCCATGGCTCTGGTGGTCTCCGCCTGCGGGACGGGCCAGGACGGAGGCGCCGCCAGAACGGCCTGCGGCACGGGCGCGCCCGCCACCGGGACTCCGATCACCGTCGGCGCGATCGTCACCGCGAGCGGCGGCATCGACTTCAGCTCGGCCACCAAGGCGGCCAAGGCGTACTTCGACTGCGTCAACGCCGGCGGCGGCATCGGCGGCCGGCCGGTCGAGTACCTGGTCGAGGACGACGGCCTCAACCCGCAGAAGGCCTCGGCCCTGGCCACCAAGCTGGCCGGCAACCGGGACCTGGTCGCCCTGGTGGGCGGCTCCAGCTTCGTGGCCTGCGGTGTGTCCGGCCCGATCTGGGAGCAGAACGGGCTGTTCGACGTGCTCGCGGTCGGCGTGCCCAGGGCGTGCTTCGAGTCGCCGCGCATCGCCCCGGTCAACGCCGGACCGAGGGTCAGCGCCGTGGCCGCCGCCCAGTACGCCGTGGAGGTCAAGGGCGCCAGAAGGGTCGCCCAGATCAGCAACCGGGTGCCGGGCGTCGGCGACTGGACCCAGGACGGCGTGCGCGCCTACCTCAGGACCAAGGGCCTGACCTCGGCCGGCGACGTGCTGCACGACCCCGGCATCAAGGACGCCACCGCCGTGCTGCTCGAAGCCATGCGGGGCCGCCCGGACGCGATCATCCTCCAGGATCCCGCCCCCGACGACGCCGCCATCCTCAAGGCCGCCCAGGCGCAGGGGCTCAAGGACAAGGTCACCTTCGTCTGCCTGACGCCCTGCTACGACACCACCTTCCCCGGCCAGGTCGGCTCCTACTGGGAGGGTTTCGTGTCCAACTCCGAGTTCACCCTGCTCGACGCCGGCACCCCGGACAACAAGCTGTGGCGCCGGGTCATGGACGAGTACGCCGACGACAAGGCCCCCCGCGACTCCTTCGCCCAGGGCGGCTTCCTGGCCGCCAAGATCTTCGTCGACACCCTGGCCAAGGCCGGCGGCACGATCGACCGCGCCTCGGTGAGCCGGGCCCTGTCGGAGATCAAGGGCTACCGCAGCGACCTGCTCTGCGCCCCCTGGTACTTCGGCCGCGCCGCCCGCCACAACGCCAACCACGACACCCGCTACGTCACGATGAAGGGCGGCGGCTGGTCCAAGGTCAAGGACTGCACCCCGACCCAGGACCCCGACCTCGCGCCGCTCCTGCGGGAGGAGAAACAGTCGGGGCTGACCGGCTGATGTTGCCGTTCGTCATCAGCGGGCTCGCCCTCGGCGCCGTCTACGCCCTGTCGGGGGTGGGCATCGTCGTGCTCTACCGCGCCACCGGCGTGCTCAACCTGGCCTACGGCGCGATCGGCGCGATCGGCGCGCTGCTGTCCTGGCAACTCCTCCAGGACGGCTGGCCGGTCGCGCCCGCCCTGATGGCCGCGCCGCTGCTGTCGGCGCTGCTGTCCGGCCTGTACGGCGGACTGATCGGCCCGCTCGTCGCCGCCCGCGACCCGCTGGTCAAGGCGGTCTGCACGCTCGGCTTCGCGCTCGTGCTGCTCGGCCTGTGCTACTGGACGTGGAGCGACGACCCGCGCACGCTCACCCTGCCGACCGACACGGCCGGGTTCGACGTGGGCGGCTCGCGGGTCACGCTCACCCAGGCGCTCGCCCTGGTCCTGGCCGTGGCGCTGACCGGCGGGACCGCCGTGCTGCTGCGCCGGACCGCCTTCGGCACCGCCATGCGCGCGCTGGCCGACGACCGCGAGATCAGCGCGCTGCTCGGCGTGCGCATCCGCCGGGTCGAGACCGTCACCTGGGTGGCGGGCGGCGCGGTGGCCGGGCTCACCGGGCTGGTGCTCGGGTCGCTCACCCGGTTGGAGGCGGGCACCCTGACCTTCCTGGTGATCGCGTCGCTGTCGGCCGGCGTGGTGGGCCGGTTCAGGTCGCTGCCGGTCACGCTGGCGGCCGGGCTGGCGATCGGGCTGGCCGAGGCCCTGGGCGGGGCGTGGGAGCAGACCGCGCCGTACCGGTCGGTGGCGCCGTTCGCGGTGGCCGTCGTGGCGATCCTGTGGTTGCAGCGCGGGAGGGCGAGGGCCAGGCGGGGCGGCACGGTCGAGGTGCGCGCGGCCGAACCCGCGCTGTCGGCCCGGGCCCGGCCGCTGCCGCCCGGCGACGTCCGCTCGGTGCTGCGCGTGGTGCTCGGGCTGGCCGCCGGGGCGGCGTTGCTGGCGGTGCTGGTGCCCCTGGTCGTGGACGGTTACTGGGTGCGGGTGCTCACCTCCGCGGTCATCTTCGTGATCCCCGCCGCCGGCATCGCCCTGCTGTACGCGCGGCTCGGCCTGGTCTCGCTCGGCCAGGTGGCGCTGCTCGGCGTCGGCGGCTGGGTGGCGCTGCGGCTGGCCTTCGCCACCGGGTGGCCGTTCCCGGTGGTCGTGCTGGCGGCCGGGGCGGTGACGTGCCTGGTCGGCATCGTATACGGGTTGCCCGCGCTGCGCCTGTCCGGCGTGGACCTGGCCCTGGTGACGCTCATGGCCGGCGGGGCGTTCCAGGTGGCGTTCTCGGCGACCGGGTTCCCCGACGGCGGCCCCGGGTTCCTCGGCCGGGTCGCGGGCAGCGGGACGCAGCAGGCCATGCCGCGGCCCTCGATGGCGTCCTCCGACACCGGCTTCTTCCGGTTCGCGGTCCTGTGCGCCGTGCTCGCGCTCGTCCTGGTCGTGCTGCACCAGCGCGGACGGCCGGGCCGGGCGTGGGCGGCGATCAGGAGCGGCGAGGCCGGCGCGCTGGCCGTCGGCGTGGCCCTGACCAAGTACAAGGTGTGGGCGTTCGCGCTGGCGGCGTTCGTCACCGGCACCGCGGGGGCGCTGCTGGCCGCCAACACCGGGCGGCTGGACCCGATCTCGTTCCGGGCCTCGGACTCGGTGCTGCTGTTCGCCGTCGTCCTGGTCGGCGGCGCGTACGGGCTGACCGGCGTGGTCCTGTCCGGCGTGGTCGGCCAGGTCGTCCCGGCCGCCCTCGACGCCGCCGGGCTCGACGGCAACCTCATGCTCGTCGTGTTCGGCGCGGGCACCGTGCACGCCCTGGTCACCGCGCCGCGCGGCATCGGCGGGACGCTAGAGGACCTGCGGCGGCCCGCATGAGGCTGGAGATCGAGGACCTGCGCGTGCGGTTTGGCGGCGTGCGTCCGCTGGACGGCGTCACCCTGACCTTCGAGTCCGGGCTGTGCGGCCTCATCGGGCCCAACGGCGCGGGCAAGACCACCCTGTTCAACGTGCTGTCCGGCTTCGTGCGGCCGGTCTCCGGGCGCGTCACCGCCGGCGGCGCGGACCTGCTGGCGCTCGCGCCGCACCGCAGGGCCCGGTGGGGGCTGCGCCGCACGTTCCAGCAGGAGCAGGTGGTCGCCGAGCTGAGCGCGGCGGGCAACCTGCGCCTGGCCGCCGACCACCTGGGCGGCCCGGACGAGGGCCTGCTCGCCTTCTGCGGCCTGCGCGACCCGGGACGCCCGGCGGGCGAGCTGACGCTGCCGGAGCGGCGGCGGCTGGAACTGGCCCGCGCCCTGGTCGGCACGCCCAGGATCGTGCTGCTGGACGAGCCGGCCGCCGGGCTGTCGGAGGCCGAGTCGAGGTCGCTGGCCGAGGTGGTGACGGCCGTGCCGGACCGGTTCGGCGCGCTCGTGGTGCTCATCGAGCACGACGTGGCCCTGGTCGGCGAGGTCTGCGCGACCACGGCCGTGCTGGACTTCGGCCGCCTGGTCGCTGCCGGCCCGACCGCGGAGGTGCTGGCCGACGAGCGGGTGCGCGCCGCGTACCTGGGGGAGGCGCCGTGAGCCTGGAGGTGCGCGACCTGCGCGTGCGCAGGGCCGGGCGCGAGGTGCTGCACGACGTGGCGCTCGACGTGCCGCCCGGCGAGATCACCGCGCTGCTCGGCGCGAACGGCGCGGGCAAGAGCACGCTCGTGCTCGCCGTGGCCGGGCTGCTGCCGGTCGAGTCGGGCGGCGTGAGCGCCGACGGGGACGAGCTGACCGGCTTGCGCCCCGAACGCGTCCGGGCGCTGGGCGTCGCCGCCGTCCCCGAGGGGCACCGGGTGCTGCGCTCGCTGAGCGTGGCCGACAACCTGCGCCTGGCCGGCCCCGACCCCGCGCCGGCCCTGGCCGCCTTCCCCGAGCTGGACGAGCTGCGCGACCGGCGGGCCGGCACGCTGTCCGGCGGCCAGCAGCAGATGCTCGCCCTGGCCCAGGCCATCGCCGGCGGGCCGCGCTACCTGCTGGTGGACGAGCTGTCCTTCGGCCTGGCGCCCGCCGTGGTGTCCAGGCTCGTCCCCGCCCTGGCCGCGCTCGCCGAAGCCGGCGCCGGAGTGCTGCTCATCGAGCAGTACACCCGGCTCGCCCTGGAGCTGGCCACCCGCGTCCACGTGCTGGACCGGGGCCGGATCGTCCTGCGCGGCACGCCGGACGAGCTGCGCGGACGGCTGGGCTCGGCCTATCTGGGAGAGGGCGATGGAGACCTTTGACGTCGTCGTGGTCGGCGCGGGCTCGGCGGGCGCCGCGGTGGCCCGCCGGCTGGCCGACGACGACGCGCTGCGCGTGCTGCTGCTGGAGGCGGGCGGCCCCGACGTCAACCCCGACATCCACGACCCCGGCGGGGTGTTCCGGCTGTGGGGCGGACCGGAGGACTACGACTACCGCGTGGCGCCGCAGCGGCGGCTCGGCGGGCGGCGTCCGCACTGGCCGCGCGGGAAGGTCCTGGGCGGCTCGTCCTCGCTCAACGGCATGATCTTCGTCAGGGGCGCGCCGGCCGACTACGACGCCTGGGGGCCCGGCTGGTCGTACCCCGAGGTGCTGCCGTACTTCAGGCGGCTGGAGGACTTCGACCGGGGGGCCGATGACCACCACGGCGTGGGCGGGCCCGTACGGGTGATCGCCGACTACGCGCCGCACCAGGTCAACGCGGCCATCGTGGCCGCCGCCGTGGAGCAGGGCATGCCGTTCAACCCCGACTGCAACGGCGGCCGTCCCGACGGCGCCGGGTTCTGCCAGCTCACGATCAGGCACGGCCGCCGGCACAGCACGGCCGACGCCTACCTGCGCCCGCGCTGCGACCGGCCCGTCCTGGAGATCCGCACCCGGGCCCGCGCCCGGCGGCTGCTCCTGCGCGGCCGGCGGTGCGTCGGCGTCGAGTACACCCAGGACGGCAGGCTGCACCAGGTCGGGGCCGCCCGCCAGGTCGTGCTCAGCGCCGGGGCCGTCGAGTCGCCGCGCCTGCTCCTGCTGAGCGGCCTCGGCGACGCCGCCGAACTGCGCCGGCACGGCGTCAAAGCGGTGGAGGACCTGCCCGGCGTGGGACGCAACCTGCACGACCACGCGCTCGTCCCGGTGATCGTGGCCGCCCGCCGTCCCGTGCCGCCCGCGCTGCCCGGCCTCCAGCCGATGCACAGCCAGCTCTTCTGGCGCAGCCGCCCCGGCCTGCCCGGTCCCGACGTGCAGCCGCTGTTCTTCCACGTCCCCCTGTACGACGAGGGCATGACCGGCCCGCCGGACGCCTTCACCCTCATGGCCGGGATCGTCCGTCCCGAGAGCAGGGGCCACCTGGCGCTGACCTCGGCCGATCCCGACGCGCCGCTGCACATCGACCCCGCCTACCTGGACACGGCCGCCGACCGCGCGTGCATGCGCGCGGCCGTCGGGCTGTGCCGGGAGCTGGCCCACGCCGCCGCCCTGCGGGAATGGGCGGGACCGGAGCTCTACCCCGGTGATCGTGAACTGTCCGAGCACATAGAGAGGACCTTGGTGACCTACCACCATCAGGTCGGGACCTGCGCCATGGGAACCGTCGTGGACCAGCGGCTCAGAGTCCACGGCATCGACGGGCTGCGCGTCGCCGACGCCTCGGTGATGCCCGCCGTCACGTCAGGGAACACGAACGCGCCCGCCATCATGATCGGCGAGCGGTGCGCGGACATGGTGCGAGAGGAGATCGGCTCATGACCGGCCTGTACATCGGCGGCGCCTGGGGCCCGGCCGCGGACGGCGCGACGTTCGCCACGCTGGACCCGGCCGAGGCCACCGTCATCACCGAGTGCGCCGAGGCGGGCCCGGCCGACGTGGACCGCGCGGTGGCGGCGGCCAGGGCCGCGCTCGACGACCCGGCCTGGGCCGAGATGCCCGCCGCCGCCCGCGCCCGGCTGCTGTGGAGGGTGGCCGACCTGGTGGAGGAGCACGCCGACGAGCTGGCCGAGCTGGAGACCAGGGACAACGGCCAGCCGCTGGCGGTGGCGCGGAACGTGACGGTCCCCGGCACCGCCGAACATTTCCGATATTTCGCAGGATGGTGTACGAAAATCGAGGGCTCGGTGTTGCCCGTCTCGTACCCCGACACCCTGCACTACACCCGGCGCGAGCCCGTCGGCGTGTGCGCGCTCATCACCCCGTGGAACTTCCCGCTGATGATCGCCGCCTGGAAGCTCGCCCCCGCCCTGGCCTGCGGCAACACCGTGATCGTCAAGCCCGCCGAGCAGACCCCGCTGACCACCGTCCGGCTGGTGGAGCTGATGGAGCTCGCGGGCTTCCCGCCCGGCGTGGTCAACCTGCTGACCGGCGGCCCGGAGACCGGCGCGGCCCTGGCCGGGCACGCGGGCGTGGACAAGGTCTCCTTCACCGGCTCGACCGCCGTCGGCCGCTCGCTCGTGCACGCCAGCGCGGGCAACCTCAAGCGCCTGACGCTGGAGCTCGGCGGCAAGGCCCCCAGCATCATCGCCGCCGACGCCGACATCGACGCCGCCGTGGCGGGCAACGTCCAGGGCGCGCTGTTCAACAGCGGCCAGGTCTGCGCCGCGTACTCGCGCTTCTACGTGGACCGCAAGCGGGCCGACGAGTTCACCTCGAAGATGGCCGCCGCGGCCGAGGCGCTCAAGGTCGGACCGGGCCTCGACCCGGCCACCGACCTCGGCCCGCTGATCAGCGAGGACCACCTGATGGCCGTGGACACCCACGTCCGCGGCGCGCTGTACGATGGCGCGCAACTCGTCACCGGCGGCAGACGCGCCGACGGCCCCGGCTTCTTCTACCGGCCGACCGTGTTCGCCGAGGTGACCGACACCATGGCCGTGGCCCGCGAGGAGGTGTTCGGACCCGTCATCCCGGTGCTGGCCTACGACGACCCCGAGGAGCTCGTCGGCCGCGCCAACGGACTGGAGTACGGCCTGGCCGCCTCCATCTGGACCGACGACCTGTCGACCGCCCACCGCCTGGCCGCCCGGATCAGGGCGGGAGCCGTGTTCATCAACATGATCCATGTGCCGGACGCCGCCACCACGTGGGGCGGCTACAAGGCCAGCGGGTGGGGGAGGGAGATGGGCCCGTACGCCATCGACGCCTACACCGAGGTCAAGGGCGTCTGGACACACCTGGGGAGGGTGTGATGGGAGAGCTCGTCCTGGCAGCCAAGATCACGCATGTGCCGTCGATCTGGCTGTCGATCCAGCCGGGCAGGCATTTCGGCATCCGCCGGCCCGCCGAGCTGGCCCTGACCGAGATCGGCAGGCGGGCGCGCGAGCTGGAGGTGGACACGTTCCTGATCGCCGACACCCACTGGATGAACAGCATCGGCTTCCACCTCAACGGCAAGGAGCGCCACCGCGACTCCTACGCCAGCCACGAGCTGCCGCACTTCATCCACGACCTGGACTACGACTACCCGGGCGATCCCGTGCTGGCCGAGCTGATCCGCGCCGAGATCGTCGCCGGGGGCCAGAAGGCGCTCGTGCACACCTACCGCGACCTGGGCCTGGAGTACGCGACGCTGGTCCCGATGCACTTCATGAACGAGGACTCCGCCATCCGGGTGCTGCCGATCGGCTGCAACGTCTACTCCTCGATCGACGAGAACCGGCGCATCGGCGAGGCGCTGCTGCGCGGCATCCGGCAGAGTGACCGCCGGGTCGCGTTCCTGGCCAGCGGCTCGCTCTCGCACGCCTTCCCCTCCAACGAGAGCGCCGAGTCGCTGCTCAACGAGGTCAGCAGCCCGCTGAACCGCAAGATCGACATGGCCGTCCTGGACATGTGGGCCGAAGGGCGCATCGGCGAGTTCCTGGACATGTTGCCCGACTACAACGTGCGGTGCACGGGAGAGGGCGCGATGGCGGACACGGCGATGTTGTTCGGCGTGCTGGGGTGGCGGTCGTACAAGGGACGGGGGGAGCAGTTGTGCCCGTATTTCGGCTCGACCGGAACCGGTCAGGTGGTCGTGGATTTTCCCGTGCCGGCGTACGATAAGATCTGAAATCATATGTGAAATAGGACAGACGGAGGTTCTGTGGCGAGGCTGTTCTCCCGGTGGCCCGGCCTCCGTCCCTCCGGCGGGCCGCGCGGACGGGCCGTCCGCGGGGGAAGGCAGCCATCCGACCCTTGCGTCCCGGCCGTCGCGGGCCGGGCCGCGGGGCCCGCGCGCCGCCTGCGCCCGGAAGGGCTGACGGGGGCGGCTTTCCCGGCGCGCGCGTGGCCGCGAAAGGCGTCGTCCGCGCTCGTCGTCGGGCAAGATGATGGGATGACAGCGGGCATCCAGCGTATCGTCGAGGTGACCCCGGGGGCGGGGCCGGTGAGGGCTCCGGGCGGTCACGTCGGAGTGCCGGCGGGCGCGGGCCCGCGCGGCGCCATCGTGAAGGTCCTGCAGAGGTGATGGTGAGCAGCACGAGAAAACCGGCCCAGGCCAAGCGGCCCAAGGGCTCCAAGGCCGAGATCAGCTACGACCTCCTGCGGGCCCGCATCCTCGACGGCACGTACGGCCCCGGCTACCGCCTGGTCATGGACCAGCTCGCCAGGGAGACCGGCGTCAGCACGATCCCGCTGCGCGAGGCCGTGCGCAGGCTGCAGTCCGACGGGCTGGTCGAGGTCGTGCGCAACATCGGCGCCCGGGTCGCCGTCTTCGACTCGGTGCAGGTCGAGCACACCCTCAACGTGCTGGCCCGGCTGGAGGGCTACGCCACGGCCATCTGCGCGCCGCACATGGACGCGGCCAAGATCCAGGAGTCGCGGGAGATCAACGAGCGGATGAAGGAGGCGCTGGAGGAGTTCGACCCCACCTCCTTCACCGCCCTCAACCGCGAGTTCCACTTCTCGCTCTACCGCCACTGTCCCGACGAGCACCTCAACGCGCTGCTGGAGTCGGAGTGGGCCCGGCTCGACCACATGCGCCGCTCCAGCTTCACGTACGTGCCGGGGCGGGCGCGCAAGTCGGTGGAGGAGCACGACCGTCTGCTGAGCCTGATCGAGGGCGACGCCGAGGCGGAGGTGATCGAGCAGGCGGCCCGCAACCACAAGATCGCCACCGCGGACGCCCTGCACACCGCCCAGGTCTCCCGCCAGCACTGATCTCGCGGCACTGACGTCTGGTGGCGGGCCTCAGGGGCGGCGGGGCTCCAGGCTGAAGACCGCCCACTCCTCGCCGGGCGCGAGCCCCGCCAGCTCGCGCCCGCACTCGCGCAGCGCCTGCGGGCCCGAGGTGATGTGCTGGGCGCCGGCGTGCGCGTCCCGGAACAGGCGCTGGAGCAGGCCGTCGCGCAGCGCCGTCGTGCCGCCCGAGGTGTAGGCGAACCCGGCCACGTCGGTGAGCGTCGAGGTGGCGTGGTTGAGCGCGAGCCGCACCATCGTCTCCTGGCGGGTGGACAGCGGGCCGCCCGCGTCCAGGGTGCGTGCGGTGTCGTCCCACGTCTCGCGGACCAGGGCGCGGGCCGCCCGGTGGGCCGCCTCGGCGCGGGCGAGACCGGCGTGGAAGGTGTCGCTGTCGGCGAGCTGTCCCGGCCGTCCCGCGCGGGCGGCGACGTGCCGGACCAGCTCGTCCAGCAGGCGGCGGCCGACGCCGAGCGCCCAGGCGGAGTGGCAGATCAGCGCCTGGTCCAGCAGGCCGAGCCGGTAGATCGCGCCGCCGCGCAGCGGCTCCCGCTGGGCGAACGGGTGCGTCCGCGACTCCGGCACGAAGGCGCCGTCGATGGCGTAGTCGACGCTGCCCGTGGCGCGCAGGCCCAGGACGTCCCAGTTGCCGAGCAGCTTGGCGTCCTCGACCGGGGTGATGAAGATGCGTTCCTCGCCGGTGCCCTCCACGACGCCCAGGCTGTGCACGTACCGGGCGTGCGGCATGGCCGAGGCGAAGCTCCACCGGCCGGTCAGCCGGAAGCCGCCGTCCTCGGGCACGGCGGTGCCCGGCCGGGTGCCCTGCCCCGCGAACAGCGGCGTACGGGGGCCCCGGAAGATGTCCTCGACGGCCTCGTCGCCCAGGTAGGCGCCGCCCGTGCCGTTCTCCAGGGTGGTGGCCATGACCACCCAGCCGGTCGAGGGGTCGGCGTAGGACAGCTCCTCGAAGACGGCGAGCAGCTCCGGCGGCGACAGCTCGGCGCCGCCCAGCGGCGCGGGCAGCCAGACGTCGAACAGCCCCGCCTCGTGCAGGGCCGTCACGACGGGCTCGGTGAGCCTGCCCAGCGCCTCGGCCTCGGCCGCCTCGCTCTCGATCAGCGGGCGCAGGTCGCGGGCGCGGTCCAGGTGGTGGGGGCCGGCTGAGTGCAGTCGCGGCTTGTCGCTCATGTCCCGGTGCTCCTGTTCGTGATCGTCAGCGGTCCTTACTCCGTCAGATCACGTCCCCGCCCGGTTGTCCACCCTCCGCCGGGAATCGCGGCCCGCACCCGGATGAGGGGGTGGCTTTGCATGTTCATGCGTTGCGATGCATAATCTTCTTCTATGTCCAAGGTTCTCACCTCCCTGCCCACCGGCGAGCGGGTCGGCATCGCCTTCTCAGGCGGTCTCGACACCTCGGTGGCCGTCGCGTGGATGCGCGACAAGGGCGCCGTCCCGTGCACCTACACCGCCGACATCGGCCAGTACGACGAGCCCGACATCGCCTCGGTGCCCAGCCGCGCGCTGGCCTACGGGGCCGAGCTCGCACGCCTGGTCGACTGCCGCGCCGCGCTGGTCGAGGAGGGCCTGGCCGCACTCACCTGCGGCGCGTTCCACATCCGCTCGGGCGGCCGGGCGTACTTCAACACCACGCCGCTCGGCCGGGCCGTCACCGGCACCCTGCTGGTGCGGGCCATGCTCGAGGACGAGGTGCAGATCTGGGGCGACGGCTCCACGTTCAAGGGCAACGACATCGAGCGGTTCTACCGCTACGGCCTGCTGGCCAACCCCCACCTGCGCATCTACAAGCCGTGGCTCGACGCCGACTTCGTCACCGAGCTCGGCGGGCGCAAGGAGATGTCGGAGTGGCTGCTCGCCCACGGGCTGCCCTACCGCGACAGCACCGAGAAGGCGTACTCGACCGACGCCAACATCTGGGGCGCCACCCACGAGGCCAAGACCCTCGAACACCTCGACACCGGCATCGAGACCGTCGACCCGATCATGGGCGTGCGCTTCTGGGACCCCGAGGTCGAGATCCTCCCCGAGGACGTCACCATCGGCTTCGACCAGGGCCGCCCGGTCACGATCAACGGCAAGGAGTTCGGCTCCCCGGTCGACCTGGTCATGGAGGCCAACGCGATCGGCGGCCGGCACGGCCTGGGCATGTCCGACCAGATCGAGAACCGCATCATCGAGGCCAAGAGCCGCGGCATCTACGAGGCCCCCGGCATGGCGCTGCTGCACGCCGCCTACGAGCGCCTGGTCAACGCCGTCCACAACGAGGACACCCTGGCCACGTACCACAACGAGGGCCGGCGGCTCGGCCGGCTCATGTACGAGGGCCGCTGGCTCGACCCGCAGGCGCTCATGCTGCGCGAGTCGCTGCAGCGCTGGGTCGGCACGGCGATCACCGGCGAGGTCACCCTGCGGCTGCGGCGCGGCGAGGACTACTCGATCCTCGACACCACCGGCCCGGCCTTCAGCTACCACCCCGACAAGCTGTCGATGGAGCGCACCGAGGACTCCGCGTTCGGCCCGGTCGACCGCATCGGCCAGCTCACCATGCGCAACCTGGACATCGCCGACTCGCGCGCCAAGCTGGAGCAGTACGCCACGCTCGGCATGGTGGGCACCACCCACCCCGCGCTGATCGGCGCCGCCCAGGCGGCCTCGACCGGCCTCATCGGCGCGATGCCGCAGGGCGGCGCCGAGGCCATCGCCTCGCGCGGCGAGGTCTCCGAGGACGAGGAGCTGCTCGACCGCGCCGCCATGGAACTCGGCACCGACTGACCGCGCCCCCGGGCCTTCCGGGCCTCCTGGGCCGCCGCCGCGCGGCCCGGGGCGTGGCGCGCGGACGCCACGGGTACGCACCGGAGATGATGATCGACGAGCGGGACGGCGCGGACGTCACGCCCGCCACCGACTGGCTGCTCGGCCCGGTGTCCCGCGAGGAGTTCCTGCGGGACCACCAGGGGCGGCGGCATCTCCTGCTGCGCAGGCGGTCGCCCGGCCACTACGGCGAGCTGTTCTCGCTGGCCCGCTTCGACGAGCTGCTGTCCGGCTCCGGCCTGCACGCCGGGGCCGTGCGCGTGGTCCGCGACGGCCACGCCGACGGCGGCGCGGCCGGGCTGGAGGACCTCTACGCCCGCTACCGCGACGGCTCGACCCTGATCCTGCCCTCGGTCCACGAACGGTGGCCGCCGCTGCGGGAGCTGTGCCGGCGGCTGGCGGGCGAGTTCAGCGCGGAGTGCCGGGTCAACGCCTACCTCACACCGCCGCGGGCACGCGGTTTCGGCGTCCACCGCGACTCCCACGACGTGTTCGTGCTGCAGGTGGCCGGGGCCAAACGCTGGCGGATCCACGAGGACGCCTGCCACGAGTTCGACCTGGGCGAAGGGGACCTGCTCTACCTGCCGCGCGGCCTGCCGCACGAGGCCGCCTCGGCGCAGGGCGCGTCCCTGCACCTGAGCGTCGGCGTCCATCCCCTGACCTGGGCCGACGTGCTGCTGGCCGGGTGCGAGGCGGCCGTCTCCGCCGACTCCGCCTTCCAGGAGCCGCTGCCCTTCGGCTTCGCCCGTACGATGGGCGGCCGGGCCGCCGTATGCGAGCGCATCCGGGAGCTGACCGCCCGCCTGGGAACCGCCCTCACCCCGGAGAGGCTGGCCGACGACGCGGTGGACATGGCGTTGCTCGCCGAGGGCGACCGGCTGGACGGCCATCTGCTCGACCTCGCGGGCCTGGCCCGCCTCGACGCGGGCACCGCCGTCCGATGCCGCCCCGGCCTGCGCTGGGAGAGCAGGCGGGACGCCGGCACGCTGGTCCTCGCCTTCCACGGCAAACGGCTCAGCCTGCCGGCCCGGCACGAGGCGGCCTTCCTGCGCATGGCGGACGGCGAGCCCTTCACGGCGGCCGGTCTGCCGGGGGAGGACGGCCTCGCCCTGGTACGCCGCCTGGTCGAGGAGGGGTTCCTGACCCTGGCGACGTCAGGCTGACCCGGCGGGCCTGCGGAAGACGCAGCGCACCACGTGCCAGTGTTTGGGCTCGTCCCTGGCGTCGATGCCGTCGTAGCGGTCCTCGCGCAGGACAACAGGCTCCAGCCCGGGGAACAGCGCGCCGGCCTCGGGGGCGCGCAGGAACGTGCGCCCCGGCCGCCCCGCCCAGGCGTCCTCGGGACCGAAGAACGTGCAGCACAGCACGCCGCCCGCGGCCAGGCCGCCGGCCATCGCGGCCGTCACCCGGCGGACGTCGGCCCTGGGCAAGAAGGGCAGGACGTGGATCGCGACCATGAACGAGTAGGCCCCCGCCGCGACCGGCACGTCACGGACGTCGGCGTGCACGACCCGCAGCCGCGGGTGCCGCCAGGCCGCGGCCAACGCGAGGGTGCAGGGGTCGGTGTCCACGGCCTCGACCGAGAAGCCCAGCTCCAGCAGGAAGCGGGTGTCGTTGAGCGGGCCCGCGCCGATGTCCAGCGCACGACCGCGGACGCCGCCGAGCACGCCCAGCGCCTCGACGACGAGCGCGTTGGGCCCCCGCCCCGCCCGCAGGGAGGCGTAGGTCACGCCGCCGCTAGCCGCTCACCTTGAGGACGCGCTGCTCGACCAGCACCTCGGCCAGGGCGACCCGCTCCTCCCCGGTCAGGCCGCCGGGCAGCTCCCGCACGTAGAAGGCGCCGGTGCGGGCCACGAACTCCAGCGCGGGTGCGGCGATCATGTTGGCGCCCACCAGCGGTTCGCCCGACGGGGAGAGCAGCTCGACCTGGTTCCCGTCGCGGCGGGTGGTGAGCAGCCCGGCGCTGTCGTTCACCACGCGGCGGGTCAGCGTGACGGTGCGATGGTCGTACCAGACGTCGGGGAGCGGGCAGCCGAAGAGCTCCTTGTAGCGGTCGCGGAACTCGGCGAACGTGGCCACCGGGGTCTCCTCGGCGGGCTCGTCCCGCACGCCGGGGTCGTTGCTCGGGCTGTGGTGGACGTACCGGCCGAAGTAGGTGCGGCAGAACTCGGTGTACAGGCCGGTGAACAGGATGAAGTGATGCCAGGCGTCGTCGACGCGGGTCGAGTGCATCATCCAGATCCGCGACCGGTCGACCTGCGTGAGCACCAGGTACTTCTTCGCCTCGGCGAACAGCTCATCGGCCTCCTCCTCCGTCGCGGCGACGCGCTCCTTGACGAGCCGTTCGAGGAGGTAGGGCGCCTGGTGGTCGAGCGCGGCGAGCGGGGTGTCGGTGATCATGGCGGTTCCCCTACTCCGGCGTCGACTTCCTGCGGCAGGACGAGAGGCACACGCTGCTGCAGTCCCGGCAGGTCATGCAGGGGCTGTGGCAGTCGGCGCGCTCGGTCTTGACCCGCAGGTGCAGCCGGCCCGTCCGGATCTCCCCGGCGTCCTCGGCGACCTCCGAGGTCAGCGAGGCCTCCGCCGTGCCGGCCTGCCGGCGGACGACCTTGGCGTCCCGGCGTACCCACAACACCTTCGCGCCGAAGAGCAGGATGCTCTCGGGCACGTTCTCGATGTGCAGGACGTCGCTCAGCGGGATGTCGAGGGCCGAGTTCAGATCCTCCAGGCTGGGATACAGCGTGACGAATCCATCCTGGTACGGCGGGCCCACGTAGCCCCAGAACGTCATGGTGTCCGGGGAACCCTCCTGGAGCAGCTTGACCAGGAGAGGATGCGCCTCGGGCCCTTGTATGGCTGTGCTCATGGCGGTGCTCCTCGTTCCCGGCGAGCGTGACATCCCGGACCCGGGAGCGGCGGCGCGCCGCGCCGCCGCTTTGCCGAACCCGGGGCCGCGCCGGGCGGGCTCAGCCGAGGTCGGCCTGTGACGCGCCCGGGGCGTTCGCCTCGGCGAAGACGCCCACCTGCTCGGACGCCGGTGACGGCGGCTGCTCCATGAGCGCCTGGATCGCGGACCTGCGCTTCTCCAGGCCCGCCTCGTCGATGCTGATCCGCCGCCGGTTCCGGCTCTTGTCTTCGGTCATGCTCGGCAACCGTAGTGAGCCGCACGTCAACGCGGGGCAACGGCACCGTCTTGTTTGGGCGGGGTCGCCCCGCCGGCCCGGCGCCCTCACCTGGTCTGTTCCGGTTTTCCGCCATCGAGGTCGGCGGCCGAGCCCCATGGTGGCCCGCTTCCCGCCTGCCTAGCGTTGACCCCGTGATCAGTCTCGACGGTTTGACCAAACGGTACGGCGACCGGACGGCCGTGGACGACCTGTCGCTGGAGCTGAGGCCGGGCACGGTGACCGGGTTCCTCGGGCCCAACGGCGCGGGGAAGTCCACCACCATGCGGCTCGTCCTCGGGCTGGACCGGCCCTCGGCGGGCACGGCGCTCATCGGCGGCCTGCCGTACCACCGGATCAGGAACCCGCTGCGGACGGTCGGCGCGCTGCTCGACGCGCGGGCGCCGCACCCCGGGCGCAGCGGGCGGGCACACCTGACGGCGCTGGCCCGCAGCAACGGGATCCCCGCGCGGCGGGTGGCCGAGGTGCTGGAGAGCGTCGGCATGGCCGGCGCGGCGGGCCGCCGCGCCGGGGCCCTCTCGCTCGGCATGAACCAGCGGCTCGGCATCGCCGCCGCGCTGCTCGGCGACCCGGAGGTGCTGCTGTTCGACGAGCCCGTCAACGGGCTCGACCCCGACGGTGTGCGGTGGGTGCGGCAGCTCATGCGGTCGCTGGCCGCCGAGGGCCGCACGGTGTTCGTCTCCAGCCACCTGATGAGCGAGATGCAGCTCACGGCCGACCACCTGGTGGTCATCGGCAAGGGCCGGCTGATCGCCGACGCGCCCCTGGCCGAGGTCATCGGGCGCAGCTCGCTGACGGCCGTGCTGGCACGCACCCCGCACGCCGGGGAGCTGGCCGAACGCCTGCGCGCCGCCGGGATCGCCGCCGAGCGCGTCGCCGAGAACGAGGTCGTCGCCACCGGCGCGTCCGTCGAGCGGGTGGGCGACCTGGCGCACGAGGCCGGGATCAGGCTGCACGGGCTGCGCGCCCGGGAGGCGTCCCTGGAGCAGGCCTATCAGGAGCTGACGGAGAGCAGCGTGGAATACGGGACGACGGGAGCGGGCGCGTGACGAGCACGTTGTGGCGGGCGGCGTGGGCCGAGTGGGGGAAGTTGTGGTCGGTCCGGTCCACGTGGTGGTGCCTGGCCGGCGCCGCGGCGCTCATGGTGCTGACCGCCGTGACGCTGGCCGCGGCCGCCGCCACCGACGCGGTGCGCGACGGGGCTCCCGGCGTGCGGGTGACGGCGAGCGAGTCCGTGGTGTCGGCCACGTCGTTCGTGCAGTTCGCGCTGGTCGCCCTGGCCATGCTGGCGATCACGGCGGAGTACTCCTCCGGCGGCATCAGGGTCACCCTGCTGGCCACGCCCGTGCGCGGGCTGGTGCTGGCCGCCAAGGCGCTGGTGGTGGCGCCGGTGATGTTCGCCGCCGGGGTGCTGTCGGGGGCGGTGGCGACGGCGGCGGTCTACCTGGTGCTGCAGGCCGACGCGTTCGGCGGGGTCGTCGTGCTGCCGTTCGGCGAGGTCGTGCGGGACGTGGCGGGCGCGGGCGCGTTCTTCGCCCTGGTGTCGGTGATGACGCTCGGCGTCGGGGCCGCGATGCGCAGCGCGGCGGGCACGCTGACCGTGGTGTTCATGCTGCTCCTGGGCCTGCCGCTGGTGCTGCTGATGACCGGGAGCCAGGCGGCGCTGGACGCCTCGCTGCGCATGCCGACGTTCGCCGGGCTGGCGTTCATGGGCAGCGTGGACAACCTGACCGGCGGGCCCGTCCCGTACCCGGCGGGGGAGGGGCTGGCCTGGCTGCTGGCCTGGACGGCGGCGGCGCTGGCGGCGGGCTACACCGTCCTGCGCCGCCGCGACGCGTAGGCGGCGGGCCCGTGCCACGACGCCTTGGCTTCGGGCCTGTGCCGGGCAAGACGCCGGGACGCGTAGGTTTCGGGCCTGTGCCGGGCAAGACGCCGGGACGCCTAGGCTTCGGGCCTGTGGTGGACAAGCGGGAGAATGCGGGCAGCAGGGCCGCGAAGGCGCTGGTGGGGGTGCTGGCGGGCATGGCGCTCGGCGCGGTCGAGCTGGCCTTCCTCTGCGTGGCCTGGCCCATGTCGCTGGTCCCGGCGGCGCGCCCGCAGGTCAGGCGCGGCGTGGCCGGGCTCCTGGCGCTCGAACGCCTCCGGCTGACCAGGTGGTTCGACCACCCCGCCCCCACCCGCGACGGCGGTTACGCCTACCTCGCCGCCCGCGCCGCCCTGGGCGTGCTCGGCGGGTACGGCTGCGCCACCGCCCTGTTCGTCGGCCTCCTGCTGCTCGCGGGCGGCGCGTGGGAGCTGATCAGGGGCGGCTCGGACGCCGTCCCCGTCGAGCTGCCGGGCGTCAAGATCGTCACCACCGGCGGCATGCTCGGCCTGACCGGCGGCGTGGCCCTGCTGGCGGTGACCGCGCTGCTCGCCCTGGCCGTCGGCGTCCTGGAACGCCGGCTGGCCGCCCACTTCCTCGGCCCCGGCGGCCGGGAGCTCATGCGCCGCCGCATCGCCGAGCTGACCGCGACCCGCTCGGGCATCGTCCGGGCCGTGGACGACGAGCGCCGCAGGATCGAACGCGACCTGCACGACGGCGTCCAGCAGCGCGGCGTGGCCCTGGCCATGCTGCTCGGCCGGGCCAGGCACAGTCACGGCCACGGCCAGGACCACGCCAGGAGCGCCGAGCTGGTCGACCAGGCCTACGCCGAGTCCCGCCGCCTCCTGGACGAGCTGCGCAGCGTCGCCTGGCGCATCTACCCCACCGCCCTGGACGAGCTGGGGCTCAAGGCCGCGCTCGCCGGCGTGGCCGAACGCGCCGCCGTGCCGGTCACCGTCCACTACGGGCCGGCGGCCCGGCCCGCCACGGAGATCGAGACCGCCCTGTACTTCGTGACCAGGGAGGCGATCACCAACGCGGTCAAGCACGCCCGCGCCCGTGACATCCTGGTCGTCGTGAGCGAGGACGAACGGACGGTGAGCGTGGCGATCTCCGACGACGGCGAAGGCGGCGCCGACCCCGCGGGCGGCGGCCTGTCCGGGCTGGCCCGCCGCGTCCTGGCGCTCGACGGCGTGTTCACCGTGGACAGCCCGCCCGGCGGGCCCACGAAGATCGTCGCCACGCTGCCGAAGGAGCCGCCGTGCGGCTGATCCTGGCCGACGACTCCGTGCTGCTGCGCGAGGGCCTGACCCGGCTGCTGGCCGAGGCCGGGCACGAGGTCGTCGCGGCCGTGGGCGACGCGTCCGCGCTGCTGGCCGCCGTCGCCGATCAGCGGCCCGACGTGGCGGTGGTCGACGTGCGCATGCCGCCCGGCCACAAGGACGAGGGCCTGCGGGCGTCCCTGGAGATCCGCGCGCGGTGGCCCGAGGTGGGCGTGCTCGTCCTGTCCCAGTACGTCGAGCCCCATTACGCCGCCACCCTGCTGGCCGGGCCCGCCGAAGGGCTCGGCTACCTGCTGAAGGACCGGGTCTCGGAGGTGGCCGACTTCCTCGGCTCGCTCGACCGCGTACGCGCCGGCGGCACGGCCTTCGACCCCGAGGTCGTGCGGCAGCTCCTGGCCCGCACCAGTCACGCCGACCCGCTGAGCCGGCTGAGCCCGCGCGAGTCCGAGGTGCTGGCGCACCTGGCCCAGGGGCTGGTCAACGCGGCCATCGCCGAGCGCCTGCACGTCTCGGCGTCCACGGTGGAGAAGCACGTCAACGCCATCATGGACAAGCTCGACCTGCCGCGCGACACCGGCTACAGCAGGCGCGTGCTGGCGATCCTGCGCTACCTGGAGGGCTGACCCGGAGACCGGGCCTCAGACCTCGATCACGCGGGGCAGCGCCGGAGGGTTCGGCCGCGGCTGCCACTCGCGCGGGTAGCCGAGCGAGACCTCGATGAACGGCACGCCGTCGTGGTGGGTCAGGCGCGGGATGTGCAGGTGACCGTAGACGACGGCGGCGGCGTCGTAGTCGAGGTGCCAGCGGGCGGTGCGCTCGGTGCCGCACCACTGGGCGAACTCCGGATAGCGCAGGATCCGGGTCGGCTCGCGGACCAGCGGATAGTGGTTGACCAGCACGGTCGGCAGCCCCGGCGGCCGGGCGGCCAGTCGCGCCTCGGTCAGCTCGGCCCTGGCCGCGCACCAGGCGTCCAGGCCGGGGTGGGGGTCGGGGTGGAGCATGACCTCGTCGGTGCAGACGATCCCCGCCTCGTAGGCCGTCGCCAGGGACTCCTCCTTGGTCGTCGCGCCCTCCGGACGCCAGGTGTAGTCGTACAGGACGAACAGCGGCGCCACCGTGACCGGGCCGCGCGCCCCCTCCCAGACCGGGTACGGGTCCTCGGGCGTCAGGACGCCCAGGTCGCGGCAGAGCTCCACCAGGTACTGGTAGCGCTCCTCGCCGCGCAGCTGCACCGGGTCGCGGGCGGGCGTCCACAGCTCGTGGTTGCCCGGCGCCCAGACCACCTTCGCGAACCGGCCGGCCAGCAGGCGCAGCGCCCAGGCGATGTCGGTCGTCAGCTCGCCGACGTCACCCGCCACGAGCAGCCAGTCGCCGTCCGACCCTGGGCGCAGCTCCTCGACGAACCTGCGGTTGTCGGGATGGTGCACGTGCAGGTCGCTGACGGCGAGCAGACGGGGAGCGATGATCACGTCTCGGATCGTACGCCGCCGTGCGGCCTTCCACGATGCCGACCGTCCGTCCGGGGGGCACGGACGCCTCCGGGTTGGCCGCGTCGCCGGCGGGTAGGTACGTCACCTGCCCGCACCCGGAAGAGGACCAGCCATGACGACCGCGCCGACCCTCGTGCTCTCCGACGGCCGCCCCATGCCGCGCCTGGGCCTGGGCACCTGGCCGATGGACGACCGCCAGGCCCGCCAGGCCGTCGGCCACGCGCTCTCGCTCGGCTACCGGCTGATCGACACCGCCGCCAGCTACGGCAACGAGAAGGGGGTGGGCGCGGCCGTCGCCGAGTCGGGCGTGCCGCGCGAGGAGCTGTTCGTCACCACGAAGCTGCGCGGCGCCCAGCACGGCTACGACCTGGCGCTGCGCGGGTTCGAGGAGAGCCGCTCCCGCCTCGGCCTCGACCACGTCGACCTCTACCTGATCCACTGGCCGCTGCCCGGCCACGGCCTGTTCGTCGACACCTGGAAGGCGTTCGTCCGGCTGCGCGAGGAGGGTCTGGCCCGCTCGATCGGCGTCTCCAACTTCACCCCGGAGCAGATCGAGCGGGTGGTCGAGGCCACCGGCGTGTGGCCCGCGGTCAACCAGGTCGAGCTGCACCCCGGGTTCCCCCAGCCCGACCTGCTCGCCTGGCACGCCGGGCACGGCGTCGTCACCGAGTCGTGGAGCCCGCTCGGAGCCGGCGGCAAGCTGCTCGACGACCCGGCCGTCACCGAGGTCGCCGCCGCGCACGACCGCACCCCCGCGCAGGTCGTGCTCCGCTGGCACGTGCAGCTCGGCGCCGTGCCGATCCCCAAGTCCGCCGACCCCGGGCGCATGCGCCACAACCTGGAGGTCTTCGACTTCGAGCTGTCGGCCGAGGAGATGGCGCGCATCTCGGCCCTGGGCGGCGCGGGCAGCCGGCTCGGCGGCGACCCCGACCACCACGTGGAGTTGTAGCGCGGGTCAGCGTTCGTAGACGATCCTGCCGTCCACCATCGTCATCGTGACCGGCACCGCGGGCAGGTCGGCCGGGTGCGCGTCGAGCAGGCTGTCGTCCAGCACGCACAGGTCGGCGACCTTGCCCGGCTCCAGCGAGCCCTTCCACGACTCCGCGCCCTCCTGCCAGGCCGGGGTGACCGTGTAGGCGCGCAGCGCCTGGTCGAGCGCGAGCCGCTGGTCGCGGGCGCCCTCGACGGCCCACCGGGTCGCGGCCGCCGCCACGCCGTGCCGCCAGTCGGGGGTGAGCATGGGGGCGTCGGAGCTGAGGCTGAGCCGTACGCCGGCGGCCAGCGCGTCCCGCACCGGCCAGGCGTGCCCGAGCGCGGCCTGGCCCAGGGCGTCGCGGAGCATGGGGGAGGCGGCGGCGGCGATGCCCGGCTGGGTGGTCAGGCCGATGCCGGCCGCGGCCATCGTCTTGAGGGTGTCCGGATGCAGGACGTCGCCGTGGACGAGGTAGTGGCGCCGCCCGGGGGCCCCGGCCAGGGCGCGGGTGACGGTCCTGGTCGCGCGGCTGCCGGTGGCGTGCACCGCGACCTGGTGCCCGGCAGCGGCGGCGGTCTTGATCATGGTGGTCAGCGCGGTCTCGCGCTCGTCCTCCGAGCCGCCCTCGACCAGCGGGGCGCCGTGCGTGCCGTCCTCGTACGGCTCGTCGCTCCAGGCGGTGCGCATCGGCGGGATGCCGTCGGCGAAGATCTTCACCCCGGCGACCTTGAACCAGCCCGGCACCTCGGCGGGCGGCGTCAGGTCGCGCAGCCCGGAGACCAGGTCGGGCAGCGAGCTGCGCCCGCCCACCTCGGCGAAGAGCAGCAACGCGCTCACCCGCGCCTTCAGCTCGCCCCGGGCGGCCATCCCGGCGTACTCGCGCAGGAGCTCGACGCCGAACCGCCCGCCGCCTTCGTGCTCGCAGGGGCCGAGCCCGGGCTCGGTGTAACTGGTGATGCCCAGGGAGGCCAGCAGGTCGCCGGCGCGCTGGATCGCCGCCCGGCGTTCCTCCGCCTTCCCTAATCGGGAGTCGGGCACGAGGTCGCCGGCGCCGGTCAGGCGGTCCAGCAGGAGGTCGGGCCAGCGCAGGCCGAGCCAGGCGCCGTGCAGGTGGGTGTCGTTGATGCCGGGCAGCACCGATCTGCCGCGCAGGCGGACGACCCGCGTCCCCGGGCCGACCATGGCCTGGACCTGCAGTGGAGTGCCGACCCTGACGATGCGCCCGTCCTTGATCGCGATGCCGGACGCGAGGTGGCCGGCCGGGTTCATCGTGTGGACGACGCCGCCGGTCATGACCAGATCCGCCGACCTGTTGTCAGCCGCAGATTTCATATCCGCTCCGCTCTGGACACTCTCATTTCCATCCGCATAACGTACATGGAATCAGATACGATTTCGTGCCGGGAGGTGACGATGCCTCTACCTTTCGAGGCACGGCGCATCATCGATCGAGCCCGTCGCGGACCGGCGCACGCGCCGTCGCCCGACGCGGCCGGCGACCGCCGCCGGAGCCGCTGATGAACGCTCCCGCGGACGATGTCCTCGACGTGCGGGGCGTCAGCGTCTCCAGGGGAGAGGTCCCCGTCGTGCACGAGGTCAGCCTGGGCGTCGCGCCCGGCACGGTCACCGTGCTGCTCGGCGCGAACGGCGCGGGCAAGACCACCCTGCTCGACGGCATCGCGGGCCTGGCCCCCGCCGCCGCCGGAACGGTCACGCTCGCCGGCACGCCGCTGACCGGCCTGCCCACCTACCGCCGCGCCCAGGCCGGACTCGGGTACGCCGAGCAGGCCCGCACCGTGTTCCGCACCCTCACGCTGGAGCAGAACCTGCTGGTCTCCGGCGACGGCGACCCGGCCATGGTCTACGACCTCTTCCCCGAGCTGGACCGCAGGCGCACGCTGCCGGCCGCCAACCTGTCCGGTGGCGAGCAGCAGATGCTCGTCATCGGCCGGGCGCTGATCGCCGGGCCCAAGGTCGTCCTCATCGACGAGATGTCGCTCGGGCTCGCGCCGGTCGTGGTCCGCCGCCTGATGGGCTCGGTGCGGGAGCTGGCCGAGCGCGGCATCGGGGTGCTGCTCGTCGAGCAGTTCGCCAACCTGGCGCTGGAGATCGGCACCCGCGCGTACGTGCTGCGCAAGGGCCGGGTCGTCTTCGAGGGCCCGTGCGAGGAGCTGCGCGGGGCCGAGGACCGGCTGCACGAGTTCTACTTCGGCGCCGTCACCGACGACGGCCTCGCGCGGGCGGCCGGCACGGAAGGCGGGAGCTGATGAACGCGCTGCTGAAAACCTGGGGTCCCGGGCTGGGGCTGGCCGTGGCGGCGTGCGCGGTGCTGCCGTGGGTGTTGCCGCCGTACTGGATCTACCTGGCGATCGCGGCCGTCGTCAGCGGCGTGCTCATGCAGAGCTACGGCGTGATCGTCGGGCGGGCCGGGGTCATGTCGCTGTGCCAGATGTCGTTCGCGGCGATCGGGGCCTGGGTGGTGCTGCGGCTGAACCTGGCCGACGCGCCCGGCGGCCTCCTGCTGTGGCTGGTGCTCGGCGGCCTGGCGGCCGTGCCGGTGGGTGTCGCGATCGGGCTGCCCGCGCTGCGCATCCGGGGCGTCAACCTCGCCGTCGTCACGCTCGGCTTCGCCGTCTCCACCGACATCGTGCTCAACGCCAACCAGTTCCCCGGCACGGCCGAGCTGAAGACCGTCGTGCGGCCGGGGCCCTTCTCCTCCGACGCCGCGTACTTCGTGCTGGCCATGACCGTGTTCGTGCTGATCGCCGCCGGGCTCGCGCTGGTCAACCGGACCAGGATCGGGCGGTCCTGGCTGGAGTTGCGGCACTCCGAGCGGGCGGCGGCGGCGCACGGCATCTCCGTGGCGCGCAGCAAGCTCACGGCCTTCGCCATCAGCGCGTTCATCGCCGGTATCGGGGGCGGGCTGATGGCGGGGCAGCTCGGCCTCGTCGTATCCGGAAATTTCGCGATGATGCAGTCGCTGGCGCTGTTCGCGGTCGCCGTGCTCATCGGGCCGCACAACACCGAGGGCGCCGTCCTGGGCGGCATCTTCGGCGCGGTCATGGCCACGATCCTGGAGAAGCTGCGCCTGCCGCAGGACCTCGGCGGCATCCTGTTCGGCGTCATGGCGATCTTCGCCCTGCGCAGCGGGGTGAGCCAGACCGACTTCACCCGGGCGCGCAGGCGCGAACGGGCCGCGCGCCCCCTGCTGGAGGCCGCCGCCCCCGCCGAGGAGCCCGCCCCCCTTCCCCCGGCCGCCGGCGAGGGGAACGTGCTGGAGGTGCGCGGGCTGAGCGTGCGGTTCGGCCAGGTCGTCGCCCTGGACGGCGTGGACCTGACCGTGCCCGCGCTCGGCGTCTGCGGCCTGATCGGCCCGAACGGCGCCGGCAAGTCCACGCTGATCTCCGCGGTCACCGGCTTCGCCGCCCGCTACGAGGGCTCGGTCGTGCTCGCCGGGCAGCCCCTCGACCGGCTCAGCCCGAGCGTCCGGGCCCGGCGCGGGCTGCGGCGCACGTTCCAGACCACCGCCATCGCCTCGGAGCTGACGCAGGAGGAGTACCTGGCGATCGTCGCCGGGCGGCGCCTGCCCGCCGCCGAGACGGAGGAGGTGCTGCGCTTCTTCGGCTGCCCGCCCGGCGAGGTGCCGGTCTCGATCCTCGACGCGGGCACCAGGAGGCTGCTCGACGTGGCCGCCGCGATCGCCGCCAGGCCGAAGGTCGCGCTGCTCGACGAGCCGGCCGCCGGCCAGTCCGCCGCCGAGTCGCTGCGGCTCGGCCGCCGCCTGGCCCAGGTCCCGGCCCGCTTCGGCGTGTCGATCCTGCTGGTGGAGCACGACATGGATCTCGTACGAGCCGCCTGCGGCCAGGTCACCGTGCTGGACTTCGGGCACGTGATCGCCTCGGGGCCGACGCTCGACGTCTTGGACGCACCGGCCGTCAGGGCCGCCTACCTCGGGACCGTCTTGGAGGAGACATCATGAAACGCGTACTCGTGGCTCTGCCCGTCCTCGGCCTGTTGACCGCTCTGACGGCCTGTTCCGGCGGCTCGGGCACCGACGGCCCCATCAAGGTGGGCGCGATCAACGGCGTCACCGGGCTGTTCCAGACCCCCGAGGTGCCGCAGGCGGTCAAGGCCGTCTTCGAGGAGGTCAACAAGGCCGGCGGGATCAACGGCCGCAAGATCGAGCTGATCAGCAAGGACGACGCGATGAACCCGCAGCGCTCCACGGAGGCGGCGCGCGATCTGATCGACTCCGAGGAGGTCGTCGCGCTGGTCGGCTCCTCCAGCGCCGTGGACTGCGGGCTCAACCGCGCCACCTACAGCAAGTCGCAGATCGTCTCCATCCCGGCCGTCGGCGTGGACCCGGCCTGCTTCACCAGCCCGAACATCGCCCCGGTCAACCCCGGCCCGTTCAAGCTCCTGACCGCGATGCTCTACTACGCCTCCGAGACGCTCAAGCGCGACAAGGTGTGCCTGGCCTTCACCGTCCTGCCGGGCAGCGGCGGCGGCATCGACGCGGCCGTCAAGGAGTGGAGCGACATCACCGGCAAGACGCTGACGGTCAAGGACACCTCGGTCGGGCAGGGCGACCCGACGCCGTACCTGGTCAAGCTCAAGGGCGCCGGCTGCCAGGCGGTCATCTACAACGCCCAGGTCGGGCCGTGGTTCGCCCAGGCCAAGACCCAGGGCATGCAGGACGTCGACTTCATCCTCATGGCCAACGCCTACACCGACGCCAACGCCGCCCTCATCCCGGCCGGCATGAACGCCCAGGCGGGCACCGAGTGGCAGCCGTACACCGACGAGACGCTGCCGGGCAACGACCGGTGGGCGAAGATCGTCAACGACAACAAGATCCAGAAGACCGCGTTCAGCCAGGGCGGCGTGATGGCGGCCGACGTGTTCGTCCAGGTCCTCAAGACGATCAAGGGGGACATCACCCGGGAGTCGGTGACCAAGGCGTTCAAGGAGATGCAGCCCATCACCTACCCCATGGTCGGCACGCCCTGGGTGTTCGGCCCCGGCCAGACGCACAACCCCATCGAGGGCAGCCGCTTCGTCAAGGCCGAGAACGGCAAGTGGACGGTGCTGCCCGAGGGCTTCATCGTCCCGAAGCGGAACGGCTGATGCTCGACTCCGTGGTCGCGGGCCTGACCAGCGGCGGCGTGTACGCGCTGCTCGGGCTCTGCGTGGTCCTGACCTACCGGCTGGTCGCCGTGGTCAACTTCGCGATGGCGGCGGTGGGCGCGATGGGCGCCTTCGTCATGGTCACCCTCACCGACGCCGGTCTGAACGTCTGGCTTGCGCTCCCGCTCGGGGCGCTGGCCGGCGGGCTGGTCTCGGCGCTGCTCGGCCTCGGCCTGGTGCGCTGGTTCGGCGAGCACGACCTGCGCACGAAGGCGGCCGTCACCGTGGCGGTGTTCGTCGCGCTGATGTCGGTCGGGCTGCGGCTGTTCGGCAACAACACCAGCGGCGCGCGGCGCTTCCCGCAGCCCTTCGACGCGCCCGCCTTCACCGTGGGCGAGGTGGTCGTGCCGCAGGCGGTGCTGGTGTCGCTGTCGTTCGCGGTGCTCATCACCGTCGGCGTGGGGCTGCTGCTCGGGCGCACCCGGGTGGGGCTGCGGCTCCAGGCGCTGTCGGAGCGCCCGGCCACCGCGCAGGTCGTCGGCATCCCCGCCCCCCGGCTCGCGCTGGCCGTGTGGGTGGCCATCGGGGCGGTCAGCACGCTGGTCATCGTCCTGGTCGCGCCCCGGCTCGGCGGCGACTTCTCCACCCTCGGCAACCTCGTCACGACCGCGCTGGCGGTGGCCATGGTGGGGGCGTTCAGCAGCCTGTGGCTGACGCTCGCGGGCGGGCTGCTGCTGGGCTGCCTGGAGGGGGTGACGGCCTCGCTGGAGGCGGTCCAGCAGTACCGGGGGGTGCTGCCGTTCCTGGTCATGGTGGCGTTGTTGTGGTGGCGCAGCCGCCATCAGGTCTGGGACTCGGAGGCGAACGTATGACCGTCAAGGTCCCCCAGCGCCAGATCGGCGCGCACGGCCCCGAGGCGTCGGTGCTGTCCCTGGGGTCCTGGCACACCTACGACCGGATGGACTTCGGCGCGGCCGTCGAGCTGCTGCGGCACGCCGTGGAGATCGGGGTCAACCTGTTCGACGTGGGCGTCTACGGCCTGCCGGGACAGCGGCCGGTCTTCACCGACGTGCTGTTCTCGGCCATGGTCAGGGCCGCCGGCCTGGCCCGCGAGGACTACCTGCTCTCGGTCAAGCTCTGGCTCGACGACCACCCCGGACGTCCGCTGCGCGAGCAGCTCGAACGCGCGCTGCTGCGGGCCGGCACCGACCACGCCGACCTGGCCGTGGTCGGCGACGTCCACCGCGAGGACCTCGACCTGCGCCGGCTGGCCCGCGAACTGGCCGCGCTGGAGGCGGAGGGGCTGCTGGGCTGCTGGGGCGTCAACAACTGGTCGGCCACCTCGATCCTGACCATCCGCAACCACGCCCGCGACCTCGGCTCGCCGGGGCCGCAGCTGGCCCAGCTCAAGTACAACCCGTGCCGCCGCTCGATCCCGGAGGGGGTGCCGTTCTCCGAGGTGTTCGACGCGGGCGTGTCGTTGCAGGCCAGCGACGTGCTCGAAGGCGGGCTGCTGGCGGGCAGGGAGACGCCCGCCCGGCCGGTCTTCCCCGACCCCGGCGGCGTGCGCGAGCGGGCGGCGACGGCCGCCGCCGGGCTGGCCGAGGTGGCGGCCGGGCTGGGGGCGACGCCCGCGCAGGTGTGCGTGGCGTTCTGCCTCACCCATCCGGCGGTGGCCAGCGTGCTGTTCGGCGTCACGAGCAGGGCCCAGCTCGCCGACAACGCGGGCGCGCTCGCCCTGCTCGACCGGGTCGGCCCGGCGCGGCTGCGCGAGCTGGCCGCGCCGTTCTGGGCCGACGCCGACACGGTGGACCCCGAAGGGCCCTGACGCCCCCGCCTTCCCGCTCTCAGCGCGGCGCCTGGACCAGGCCCGCGCCCAGGTCCTCGGCGTCGGCGTCCGGGACGAACACGTCCGTCGCCGCGGTCAGCAGCAACCGCCCGGTGACGGCCGCGGCCCGCGCGCCGTCGCTGCGCGCCCGCAGCTCCTGCCACCACAGCGCCGCCGCCCCCGCCACGTGCGGGGCGGCCATGCTGGTGCCGCTCTTGCTGGTCAGCCCCCCTCCGGTACGGGCCGAGACCACGTCCACGCCAGGCGCGCACACCTGCGGGAAGGTGTTGGAGAAGCGCGCGACCGCCAGCCGCCCGGACGGCTGCCGCTGCACCGCGCCCACGGCCATCATGCCCTCGGCGGCCGACGGCAGCTCCGGCCCGACCTCGAAGTCCGGCCGCAGCTCCCGGTGGCTGGCGTTGCCCGTGGCCGCGACGACGATCGTGCCCGTGCCGAACGCCGCCCTGGCCGCGATCATCCGCATCAGCGAGTCGTAGAGCCGCAACGTCGCCCGGTACGACTCCAGCGCGATCGACGTCGCCAGGAACTGCGGCAACCCCCGATCCTCAAGCTGGCGGATGGCGGCCGGGAAGTCGATGCCGAGCGACATGGTGATGACGTCGGCGTCGTTCCCCAGCGCCCAGAGCAGGCCCTTGACCGTCGCGGCGGTCGAGCCCTTGCCGTCGTCGCCGAGCACCTTGCCGATCAGCGCGCGCTCGACGCCGGGCGCGACGCCGATGCGCATGCCGTCCACCGGGCGGCCGAAGACGGTGCCGGCGCAGTGGGTGCCGTGGCCGACCTTGTCCCCGAGGCCCGACCCGGTGAAGTCCTGCTCCACCAGCGTCACCCCGGTGAAGGCCGGGTGGGCGGCGTCGATCCCGGTGTCCAGGACGGCGACCACCGTCCCCGCCCCCGTACGGGGGGAGGCGTCGGCGCCCAGCGCCCGCACCCCCCACGTGACCTGGGCGCCGGCCTCCGGCCCCGGCGGCGGCGCGTCGACGTCCTCGGGCGCGCCCGGGACGGTGGTCGGCATCGGCCGGGCGACCGCGGCCACCGAAGGGTCCCGCGCGAGGTCGGCCACCTCGCGCTTGCCGAGCCCGGTGACCTCGACGTGCGGCTCGCCCGGCGTCTCGACCGCGGCGGCGCCCGGCTCGAACGGCGCGGCCATGCGGGTCCTGCTCAGATCACGCAACACGATGAACTGGTCGGCCATCGTCTTCCCCTCCTGGAAGTAGCCCACCCCTGTGATGTCAGGCGTACTCCCGCCGGGGCCGCCTGGCAACAGTGTTCACCGTCGCGGGCCCGCGACAGTCCTCACCGTCGTGGGCCCGCGACGAGCACGGCCACGATCGCCAGCAGCAGCCAGCCCGAGGTCAGGGCGATCAGCCAGGTCCATCCGGCGTGGCCGTACACGGCGCTGCCGGCCGTGCCGCCGGCGCCGCTGCCGAGGTAGTAGCACAGGGTGTAGAGCCCGGCGGCGCGTCCTCGGGCGGCGGGCGGGGCCTGCGCGGCGACCCAGGCGTTGGCCACGGCGTGCGCGGCGAAGAACCCGGCGGTCAGCACGGCGAACCCGGCCACGACCGCGGCCAGGGGGTCCAGCGCGGTCAGCGCCGCGCCCGCGGCCGTCACGGCGAGGGCGGCGGCCAGGGCCGTACGGCGTCCCAGGCGGTCGGCCAGGCGGCCGGCGGCGGCCGAGGAGGCGGTGCCGAGGGCGTAGGAGAGGAACACCAGGGAGGCGACGGCGGGGGAGAGCGACAGCGGCGGCGCGGACAGGCGGAAGCCGGCGGCGTTGTAGAGGGCGACGAACGCGCCGACGCCCAGCGCGCCCACCGCGTACGGCGCCAGCAGCCCGGTCCCGATCCGCACGCGGCCAGAAGGGCGTACGGCGGGCGGCACGGCGGGCGGGGGAGCGGGCAGCGTACGGGCCGCGTACGCCGAGCAGAGCAGCGACACCCCCGCCACCACCAGCAGCGCCCCCCGCCACCCCCACGGCCCGGCGGCGAACCCGGCGCCCAGCCGGCCCAGCATCCCGCCCACCGAGTTCCCGGCGATCATCACGCCCACCGCCCCGGCCAGCCGCGTCGCCCCCACCAGATCGGCCAGGTACGCCGCCCCGACCCCCGCGAACCCGGCGACCGCCACCCCCTGCGCCGCCCGCATCGCGACCAGCACGGGGAACGTCGGCGCCAGCGGCAGCGCCAGCCCGATGAGCGCCGAGGCCAGCACGGACCACACGATCATCCGCCGCCGCCCGACGACCTCCGCCAGCGCGGCCAGCGGCAGCACGGCCACCGCCAGCGCCGCCGTGGGCACGCCCACGGCCAGCGACGCGCCGCCCGGGTCCAGTTGGAAGGCGGCCGCGAGCTGCGGCAGGACGGGCTGCGGGGCGTACAGCAGGGCGAAGGAGGACACGCCGGCCGCCGCCACGGCCGGACCGGCCCGCCGGGTGCCGACACGTTGAGCCTCTTGAGCTTCGATGACCGCCACGCCAGGAAACGCTAAGCAAGGCTAATAAATACGTCCAATGCGGAAATGGGCAATAATTCATGCTGTGCTGGATGAATACGAGTCCGTGGACGAGCGGCTGGCCGCCGGGCTGGCTCCCACGCTCGCCCTGCTGGCCGCCGTCGGGGAGACCGGGCACGTCACGCGGGCCGCCGAGCTGCTCGGCATGCCGCAGCCCACCGCCAGCCGCCGCCTGGCCGCGCTCGCCGACCTGGTCGGGGCGCCCCTCGTGGTCCCGTACGGGCGGGGCATCCGGCTGACCAGGGCCGGGCGCGTCCTGGCCGCCGCCTCCGGCCGGGCGCTGGCCACCATGGAGTCGGCCGCCCGCGAGGTGCGCGAGGAGATCGACCCCGGCAGCGGCCGGATCGTGCTCGGGTTCCTGCACCTGCTGGGCCGCACGCTCGTCCCCTCGCTCATCCGCGGCTTCCGCGAGCGCCATCCGGGCGTGCGGTTCAGCCTGGCGCAGGGCTCGCGCCAGGACATGCTGCGCGCGCTGGGCGAGGGCGAGATCGACCTGGTGTTCGTCGCGCCCCTGCCTGACGGCGACCCGGGCCTGGCCGGGCATCCGCTGGCCGACCAGGAGCTGGTGCTGTCCGTGCCGCCCGGCCACCGCTTCGCCGGACGCGCCCGGGTACGGCCCGCCGAGCTGGCGGGGGAGGAGCTGGTGACGCTCGAACACGGCTACGGCGTCCGCCAGATCACCGACGACCTGTGCGCGGCGGCCGGGTTCACGCCCAGGATCGCCTTCGAGGGGCAGGAGTCGGAGACCGTGCGCGGCCTGGTGGCGGCCGGGCTGGGCGTGGCCGTGCTGCCCCGCCTGACGGCCGCGGAGGGCGTCGTGCAGATCCCGCTGTCGCCCCCGGTGTTCCGGACGATCGGGGCGTGCTGGCCCGCCGGGACCCGGCTCACGCCGGCCGTGCGCGCCTTCCTGGACCACGTGCGTTCCGGCGCCGCCGACGTCGGGCCGGGGCTGCGTCCCCGCTGACACCCGTCCTGCCGGAAGTAGTTGACGGCTCATCCATTCTGTATGGAGGATTCAGCTACGCACGCCCGCCTGCGGATGGGGACGACCATGCCGGCCGAGTCGTTCAACGCCAGTGTCTTTCTCGTGGACCGCCTGGTCGAGACCGGGCACGGTGACCGCGTCGCCGTCGCCGGTCCCATGGGCACCATGACGTACGCCCAGCTGGCCGCCCACGTCGCCGAGCTGGCCGGCGGGCTGCGGGTGATGGGCGTACGGCCGGAGGAGCGCGTGCTGCTCGTCCTGCCCGACCGGCCCGAGACGCTGATCACCATCCTGGCCGTGATGCGGATGGGCGCGGTCGCCGTCCCGGTGTCCCCCCTGTACGACGGGGCCGAGCTGGGCCACCTGATCCGGGACTCGCGGGCGCGGGTCGTGGTCTCCGCGCCCGAGTTCGAGCCGGCCGTCCAGGAGGCGCTGCTGTCGGCCCCCGAGGTCGTGGCGCTCGTGCTCACCGACGCGAGCCCCCCGGGCCCCGGCAACCTCCCGCGCGGCCCTGCTGTGACGGGAGCGGGCCAGGCGGCGGCGGTCGAGACCGGGGTGCCGGTCTGCCCGTGGTCGGACCTGCTGGAGGCCGGGCGGGGCGTGACCGGCCCGTACGACACCTGCCCGGACTCGCCCGCGCTGTGGCTGCACACCTCCGGCACCACCGGCGCGCCCAAGGCGGTCGTGCACCGCCACGGCGCGCTGCGCGACGTCCACGAGGCGTACGGGCGGCAGGTACTCGGCCTCCGCCCCGAGGACCGGTGCCTCTCGGTGGCCCGGATGTCCTTCGCCTACGGGCTCGGCAACTCCATGATCTTCCCGCTCGCCGCGGGCGCCACCACGATCCTCGACCCCGCCAGGCCCACCCCGGGCGGCGTCGTCGAACGACTGCTGGAGGAGCGTCCCACCCTGTTCTTCGCCGGGCCGTCGTTCTACGCCGCCCTGCTGGCCGCCCAGGCCCCGGAGGACGCCTTCGCCTCGGTCCGCCTGGCCGTCTCCGCGGGCGAGACCCTGGCCCCCGAGCTCCACCGCCGCCTCACCGCCCGCTTCGGCGTGGACGTCGTCGACGGCCTGGGCTCGGCCGAGGCGCTGCACATCTTCCTCTCCGGCCGCCCGGGCCAGGCGCGCCCCGCCGGCTCCGGCACCGCCGTGCCCGGCTACGAGCTGCGCCTCCTGGACGACTCCGGCACGCCCGTCCCCGACGGCGAGCCCGGCCACCTGTACGTGCGCGGCGACTCGATCGCCACCGGCTACTGGTGCCGCACGTCCGCCACCCGCCAGGCGTTCCAGGGCGAGTGGCTGCGCACCGGCGACACCTGCGCCCGCGACGCCGACGGCTCCTACCGGTTCCTGGGCCGCGCCGACGACCTGATCAGGGTGGGCGGCGTCCGGGTGTCGCCCATGGAGGTGGAGTCCCGGCTGCTGGAGCACGCCTCGGTCGCCGAGTGCGCGGTGGTCGCCCACGTCGCCGCGGGCGGGCCGGAGCGGCCGGTCGCCTGCGTGGTGCCCGCGCCCGGCCGCCCGATCGACGCCGATGAGCTGATCGGGTTCTGCCGCGAGGCACTGGCCGACGCCGAGTGCCCGCGCGAGGTGCTGGTCCTGGACGAGCTGCCGAAGACGCCGACGGGGACGGTCCAGCGCGTGGTGCTCCGGCAACTGGCCGCCGACCTGCTCGGCAAGTGACCCCCGGAGGCGGCTCCGGGGTCAGAAGGCGTCGCGCAGCTCCCGCTTGAGCACCTTGCCGGAGGCGTTCTTGGGCAGCGCGTCCACGAACACCACGTTCTTGGGCGTCTTGAAGGAGGCCAGCCGCTCGCGCAGGAACGCGTTCAGCTCGGCGGCGGTCAGCCCGGCGCCCTCGCGCAGCACGACGGCGGCCGTCACCGCCTCGATCCACCGCTCGTCCGGCACGCCGAACACGGCCGCCTCGGCGACCGCCGGATGCTGGTAGATGACCTCCTCCACCTCGCGGCTGGCCACGTTCTCGCCGCCGGACTTGATCATGTCCTTCTTCCTGTCGACCACCGACAGGTAGCCGTCGGCGTCCATGACGCCCAGGTCGCCGCTGTGGAACCAGCCGCCGCGGAAGGCCTCGGCGGTCTTGTCCGGGTCGTCCCAGTAGCCGAGCATGGCGTGCGGGCTGCGGTGGACGATCTCGCCGACCACGCCCGGCGCCACCGGCCGGTCCTCGTCGTCGACGATCCTGGTCTCGACGTTGAGCGCGGGCCGCCCGGCCGAGCCCAGCCGGGTCAGCTGCTCCTCCGGCCGCAGGATGGTGGCCAGCGGGGCCATCTCGGTCTGGCCGTAGAAGTTGAACAGGCGCACGTCCGGCAGCCGGGTCGAGATCTCCTTCAGCACCTCGACCGGCATGATCGAGGCGCCGTAGTAGCCCTTGCGCAGCGAGGACAGGTCACGGCGGTCGAAGTCGGGGTGGCGCAGCAGGCCGATCCACACCGTGGGCGGGCAGAACAGCTTGGTCGCCCGCTCGCCCTCGATGGTGGCCAGGATCGAGGCCGGGTCGGCGCCCGGCAGGACGAGGTTGGTGGCGCCCAGGTAGATGCCGGGCGTCAGGAAGCAGTGGAGCTGGGCGCAGTGGTAGAGGGGCAGCGCGTGCACCTCGACGTCGTCGGAGCTCATCTCGCCGTCGACGACGCAGCTCACGTACTGGGCCAGCAGGCCCCCACCGGACAGGGTGGCGCCCTTGGGACGCGACTCGGTGCCGCTGGTGTACATGATCTGGATCGGGTCGTCGGCGGCGATCTCCACCTGGGGCTCGGCGTCGTCGCCGCGCCAGGTGGAGAACGACTCCCAGCCCTCGGCCGCGCCGATCACGCCGCGCACCCGCACGGCCGGCCCGGCGGCGGCCTCGGCCACCGGCAGCAGCGCCTCCTCGACCAGCATGCCGGTCGCGCCGGAGTGCTCCAGGATGTAGGCCACCTCGCGCGGCCCGAGCATGAAGTTGATCGGCACGGAGATCGCGCCCAGGCGGGCCAGCGCGAAGTAGGCCAGCACGAACGCGTGGTTGTTATGGCTGAACAGGGCGAACCGGTCGCCCTTGGCCACGCCCCGCGCCGCCAGCGCGTTGGCCGTGCGGTTGACCTCCAGGTCGAGGTCGGCATAGCTCTGGCGGATGTTGCCGTAGATCACGGCGGTCTTGCCGGGGAACCTGGCGGCCGAGCGCCGCAGGAGGTCACCGATCGTGTGCTGGCGCGTGGTCATGCAGGGTACCCCCATGCCGAATGATGTTCGGCGATCGTACCCGACGAAGGAGGCGCCCGCCGAGACCCCGGCGGACGCCTCCTCGGGATCACCCGGGCTGGGTGACGCCGTTGACCTTCAGCGTGTACGGCGCGTACTGCTGGACCTGCTCGGTCGGCTCGTCATAGGCCACGATCGCGACCACCGACGGGAAGACCGCGAACGGCGCGAGCTGCAGCCGGTTGAGGCTGATCGAGCCCTTGCCGTCGAACTGGGCCTGCAGCACCACCGAGTGCCGCTCGTCCAGACCGACCAGGCGCACGTTCCAGTTGCTGACCGGCGTCGGGGAGATCTCGGTCGGGGAGTCGAACGGCTCCAGGCTGGCGCCGTCGCTCACCGCCGTGCCGCCCACCGTGACGTCGTCGACCTTCCAGCCGCCCTCGTTGACCCCGCCGTCGCTGACGTACTGGAAGCCGACGAGGATCTCCTTGCCCGCGTAGGCGGACAGGCTGTAGGAGTGCGGCTCGAACCCGGTGGTGGTGCCGTTGACGGCCGGGCCGAGCGGGCCGGCCACCGTCCTGTCACCGGTGATCGCGGTGTAGGTCTTGCCGCCGTCCGCGGAGACGATCACGTAGCCGTAGTCGAAGCCGGACTCCGCGCCGTACTTGGCGAGGAAGCGCAGCGTCGGGTCGGCGGCCGGGACCGTCACCTTGGTGACCGCGGCGACGTTGAGGTTGCTGGAGTTGCCCGACCACAGCACCGGGTTGCCCGCACGGTCGGGATCGTCGGAGACGACGGTCCAGGCCAGCGGGATCGGCGGCAGCGTCTTGGCGCCCTGGAACGACAGCGAGGTCGGCGCCGCGCCGCCGGGCTTGCGGATCTGCACGTAGTCGGCGCCGTTCGGGGCCGCCCCCGGGGTGTTGTACGCGGCCGGGTTGGCGAGGTTGACCGTCGAGTTCAGGCTCGCGGTCGTCACCCGCTTCTTCGGCACGCCCAGCACCACGCCGCGGCTCCCGACGACCTTGTCCACCAGGACCATGGTCTGGTAGTCGTGGATCACCTGGTACAGGTTCGTCGTCCCGAGCGCGGCCTTGACGCTGGCCAGGCCCTGGAGGGCGCCGTCACGGTGCAGCTTGGACAGGAAGTCCGCGCCGTACCGGTCGTACAGGAACAACATGAACGAGTACGCGTTGCCGTAGTCGGCCAGCACCGCGTCCGGGTTGCCGCCGTCGCCCCACAGGTTGAGCGAGTTCTGCGGGCCGCCGCAGTTGCGCGGGTTCGGGTTGTACGGCGTCTGGACGATGCCGAAGCCCTGGAAGCAGTTGATGTGGTTGTCGAAGCCCTTCTCGAACACCGTCGCCTTGGGGTTGCCGTAACCCGTCACCGAGATCGCGAAGTCCGACAGGCCCTCGTTCATCCAGGTGGTCTCGAGCGGGTCGGTGTAGTAGTGCAGCAGGTGCTGCCACTCGTGGGCGAAGACGCCCTCGTACTGGAAGGGCCGGGCCGAGCGCGAGGTGCACACGTCGGAGGTCGGGTTGTCCGGCGGGTTCGCACCGGTCCTGTGCAGCCAGTCGAACGCGTCGATCGTCATCACGTTGCGGTCGAGCAGCTCGTTGTACTGGGAGGAGAAGAAGCCCGCGATGTACGTGGTCGCGGCCGGGAAGGTGTAGTAGTTGTCGTCCCGGACGTTGTCGATCAGCGTCACCGTGCGGTCGCCGGCGCCGGTGTAGACGCCGCCGTTGCCGTTGGCGTCGGGGCCGAGCACGGCGTTCGTGCCGTCCCGGTCCGGCGGCGTGCTGAAGGTCGCGGTCTCCTTCGGGAACATGTTCGTGTCGAACTGCTGCACCAGGTTCGTGACCTGCGCGTCGGTGATCTCCGTGGTCCCGGGCACCTGCATGCGGCAGTCACCGGCCGGGAAGGCCAGGTCGTTGGCGACCCAGACCTCGATCTTGTCCCCGACGCCGCGCAGCGTGTAGTCCTTGCGGTACAGGCGGCCGTTGTAGTCGTCCGTGGCCAGCCACTGCCGTACGGTGCCGACCGGCGGCGTCTCGGCGGCGGCCTTGGCCGTGGCGCGGGCCTCGTACTTCGCGGGGACCTTGACGGGCTTGCCGTCCAGGGTGAAGTCCTTGCGGGTGAGCTCCTTGACGTCGCTCGGCGGCGACGCGGTCGCGGCGGCCGCCTGCGTGGTTTCGGCCGACGCGGGTATCGCGGCGAGCGTGGGCAGTAAGAGAAGTGCGGCAGCGATTCCGATGATTCGGGTGCGCGCCATTGAACCCCCTAGGTATGGGTGTTGCCCGGATGGAACAGGGGTGACATCCGGTAATTACCGGAACCCGTTTGACGCGCGCAATAGGGGCATTTGCCAACAAACCACGGCGGATTTGGTGATCAGATCAGGACGGCCGGCCGCCGGCACGTCTCCAGCCGCCGGTCCGGGTCGTAGGCGTTCATCGTGACCAGCACCTCCTCGGCCCCGGAGACCCCCACCACGCGGCGATCGACGCACCCGGCGCGAGCGCGATCGAAGGCAGGCCCGCCACCGATTGTCTGAACTGGCGAAAAGGGCTGTCGGACAATCGGCGGTCCGTGCCGATGCAGCCGCTGACCTGGGCGGGGCTGTGAACTGCCGGTTCCTGTCCAGGCCGGAACAGGGGGACGGGCGGCGACCTCGCGTTGTGCACTGGACTTGTGTCCGCCCCGGACACCGGACCGGAGATCACCCATCAAGAGTGACGAGAGGTGACAGCATGCCCAAGACGATGATCAAACTGACCGCACCCGGACTCGCCCTGACCGCCGGCCCGGCAGCCGCCAAGGACGACTTCTACCCCAGCACCGGCGGGTGAGCCCCGGGTGCCACTCTCTCAGCCGTGACTCCGGCGGCAAGTGCGACCGGCGGCGGCGAGTGGAAGACGTACGGCCCCTACAGTTTCGTGTTCGATCTTCAGAGCAGAACGTGCATGGTCTCCATCTCCGGCGGTGCCACCTATGAGGGGCCCTGTGCGGCAAGCGGCACGGCGGACGCGAGCAAGTGCCTCTTGAGGGGCTGGCGCATCGGATCCTGCAGCGATACAGGCGCCATATGTGATCAATACTGCAATGCCCCGTAGGTCACGTTCGTAGCTTTTCGCATCAAGGCCCCGGCGTCGTTTGATGCCGGGGCCTTTGTTTCCCGCCGCAAAGAGCGGGAACGGCCGTTGCGATTCTTGCGCCATCGCCTGCGGAGCATCGCCATGGCGCCACCTCGTCGGCATTGTCGGGGCGGTCACGCCCGGGATCAGTCCAGCGGGTCCCACGGGGTGGCGTCGTAGAAGGCGAGCAGCCGGGCCAGCGTACCGGCGTCCTGGCGCAGCGGGACGCCGTCGACCTCGCCGACCGGGACCACGCCGTGGGAGTTGCACAGGAACACCAGGTCGAAGCCCGGCAGGTCGGCGACCCTCAGCGGGCGGCGCTCCTGGGGCACGTCCATGCCCTCCAGCAGGCCCATGGCCGTGCCGTGCAGCATGGGCGCATCCGGCCACAGCAGGCGGCCGCCGGAGAAGCAGCCGACGTTCGTGATCGCGCCCTCGCTGATCAGGCCGTCGCCGGTGGTCAGCAGCGCCTCGTCGAAGCCCAGCGGCTCGGCGGCGCGCCGGATGTGCGCCTGGGCGAACCCGGCCGCCTTCTTGATGTGCGGCAGGTAACGCTGGAACGCGACGGCCGTGACGCGCTGCGGGCGCGTGGCGACCTCGGTGGGCGGGGCCGCGGTGGCCACCACGTGCGGGCGGCCGTCGTGCTCGACGACGTAGACGCGTACACCCGCGTCGCGCAGGTCGTCGCCGAGCACCGCCCGCACCGAGGCGAGCACCGCCGCGGTGTCGAGCCGGGCGCCGAACAGCTCCAGGTTGGCCGCCGCCAGCCGTTCCAGGTGCAGGGCCAGGCCGCGGGTGCGCCGGCCCCTGACCTGCATGGCGGTGAAGTGCCCGTAGCGGGCCTCCAGCGCGAAGCGCGCGTCGGCGTCGACCGCCCTGCCCTCGACCACCGCTCGTACGATCACGGAAGCGACGTTACCCCTTGCGGTAGACGGCCACGGACCAGCGGACCGGGCGGTTGCTGTCCGGGCCCCAGATGCCCGCTCTGACGGTGACCTTCACCGGCTTGCCCGCGGGGACGGAGAACTCGTTCATCGCCATCGGATACGGGCCGCTCTCCCACTGGCCGCAGGTCGAGGTCACCTCGCCGCCCTCCCCGCCCTCGATCAGGTACCTGAACCACATCCGCCGGGCCAGGTCACCGGCGCAGAGCGCCTCGATGCCGATCCGGCCGCCGTCGCCCCGGGCCGTGACCGTGAACGTCCTGGCCTGAGGCCACACCAGTTGCCGGGTGGCGCCGGCCAGGTCCCAGCCCGCCAGCCGCTTGGGGAACGGCTTCAGCGGCCCGGGCTCGACCGGCCGGCCGGGCGGGGTCCATTCGTAGACGGCCAGGCTCCAGACCGCCTCGTCGGGTTTCTGGGGCACGCACGGCCCGTCCTTGCCCTCGCGGACGCACCCCCAGCCCTTGGTGGCCGTGTCGAACGTGACCGTGATCCGGCCGGCCCCGCCGGGCACGACGAGCGGGACCAGCTCCATGTCCTTCGGGCACGAGGAGAGGGACTGGAAGGGCGCGACGTCGCCACCGGTCACAGAGATCGCCGGCGGACGGGCCCTGGGGCCGCCCTCGCACAGCGCGGCCACGTCCAGCGGCTTGCCCGAGACCGGGATCGTGACCGACGCCTTCGTCGTCCCCTCCGTCCTGATCGTCGCCGTGGCCAGCCGCCGGTAGCCGGTGCCGTCGTGGGCGGCGAACCGTTCCGGCAGCTCGCGCGCCGCCTTGACGGCCGGGGTCGCCGCCTCTTGCGGGGGGGCGGCGTCCCCCGGCAGCAGGGAGAACACGGTCACGGCCGCCACCACCGCCGCGGCGGCGGCCGTCAGGCCCCTGCGCCGCCGGGTCCGGCGCACGCGGCGGCGGATGTGCTCGGGGCGGGCCGGGTTCGCCGGGGCGGGACCCTCGGCCCGCTCCCGCAGCACGTCACGCAGGTCCTGCACGCTCATCGGTACTCCTTCACGATCGACTCGTCCACGCGCAGCTTGGCCAGCGCCTTGGCGGTCTGGCTCTTGACCGTCCCGTCCTGGCACCCGAGGATCCGCGCCACCTCCTGCACCGTCAGGTCCTCGTAGAAACGCAGCACGATCACCGCGCGTTGCCTGGCGGGCAGCCTGCCCACCGCCTCCCACAGCTCGTCGGGCCCGTGCCGGTCGGCCTTGGCGCCCTTCTCGGGCAGGGCGTCGCTCGGCAGCTCCGTCCGCCAGCGCCGCCGCCACCACGACGTGTACGTCGTCACGAGCACGCGCCGCACGTACGCCTCGGGCTCGTCGATGCGCGGCCAGGCGAACCACGCCTTGGCCAGGGACTCCTGCAGCAGGTCCTCGGCCGTCCCCCAGTCATGGGTCAGCAGGTACGCGGTCCGCAGCAACCGCTCGGACCGGGAGGCCACGAAGTCGTGGAAGAGCTTTCTGTCAGGCACACCGGTACTGACGCATCGTCGGCGACGTCAGGTTGCCCCGGCGCGCATGATCGTGAACGGCGCCAGCTCGCCCAGCCCGCGCACCGACAGCCGGTCGACCGCGCGCAGCCGGAAGGCCCGGTCGCCCTCCAGCTCCTCGGCCATCTCGGGGTCGGCCAGGATCGTTCCCGGCAGGGACAACGCGGTGAGCCGGCTGGCCAGGTTGACGGTGGTGCCGAACACGTCGCCCATGCGCCAGATCACCGGGCCGGCGGCCAGACCCACCCGCAGCTCGGGCATGTCCCTGCCGCGATGGGTCTCCACCAGGCGCAGCGCGATCTCGGCCGCCACGTGCGCCTTGTCGGCCACGAACAGCACCGAGTCGCCGAGCGTCTTGACCACCCGCCCGCCCGAGGACGTCACGACGTCGGCCGAGCGGCCCTCGAACCTGTCGACCAGCCTGGCCAGCTCGGTCGCCGTGATCTGCCTGCTGAGCCGGGTGAAGGCCACCAGGTCGGCGAACCCCACCGCCATGCGCACGGCGCTCATGTCCTGGTCGGCCAGGCGTCCGGCGGCGGCGGCGAGCTGGCGCTGCCAGGCGTAGACCAGCAGCCGCGCCAGGTCGGGCACCACCCGCTCGGCCCGCCGCCGCCAGGCCCGCGGACGCTCGGCCAGCGGCACGCCCGCCTGGTCGAGCGCCTCGGCGCCCAGCTCGGCCTGCGACTCGGCGAGCCGGGCCGTGGCCCGGCCGATCGAGCGGGCCATCAGCAGCATGTGCTCCTCGTCGTAGGCGCCGGAGCTGACCATCGCGAGCATGGTGCGCAGCGCCTCGACGTCGGAGTCGGTGAACTCGACCGCGTCGTCGGCCACGTTGGCGAACCCGAGCGCCCGCCACAGCCGGCGCGCGCGGTAGACCGGGACCCCGGCCATGTGGGCCACCTGGTGGCTGGTGTAGCGGCGCGGTGCGCGCAGGAACGCCTCCGCCACCCCGTCCGCGTCCTCGCGTGACACGCGTGCAACATAACACCCTGTGGCGGGCGTCACTCCAGGAGGGCGCGCAGGGCGGGCCGCTCGGCCTCGGGCAGGTGGACGGCGTAGTAGTCGTACATGGACCGGCGGAGCAGGCGCGCGGCCGAGGCCCCGTCGCCGGCCCGTACGGCGGCCAGCACCTCCTCGTGATGCCGGATGCTCCGCCGCATCAGCGACCCGCGGTCGGGCGCGTCGGCGATCTTCCCGGAGATCAGCCCCAGCACGACCGAGCGCACGACGTCGGTGCAGACCTGGATCAGCGTGTTGCCGCTGGCCGCCACGATCACGTCGTGGAAGGCCACGTCGGCGGCGCTGAAGGCGTCGTGATCGGAGGACACGGCGGCGCGCATGCCGGCGATGGCCGTCTCCATCTGCGCGAGCTGCTCCTCGGTGCGCAGCCGCGCGGCCAGCAGCACGGCCGAGGCGTCGAGCACCATCCTGAACTGCACCAGCTCGGCCAGTGACAGCTCGGCCACCCGTGCCAGGGTGGTCATCGACTTGTGTAAGGCGGCGGGGGAGAACGGCAGCACCTCCGCGCCGTTGGGATCGCCCGGCCGGGAACGCACCAGGCCGCGCGCCTGGAGCACGCGCAGCGCCTCCCGGATCGTGGAGCGCCCCACCGAGAACTGCACCATCAGCTCGCGCTCGCTGGGCAGCCGCGCACCGGGGCCCAGGGCCCCGCTCTCGATGGCCTCCTCGACCTGTTCCACGACCCGTTCGTAGGCGCGTACGGCGCGCACCGGCTCGAACCGTGCACCCATGGGAGCCCCCTTGACCCGGGCCGTCGCGGACTGGCAATGTGCGTAGCCTACTGGTCAGACCAGTGCACTAGCCAGGAGGCTGTAAGACATGAGGCGAATCGGAATCTGGATCGCCGTGGGCGGTCTCCTGCTGGTCACAGCCGCCTGTGGCGGCGGTTCCGGCTCGGGAGGTTCCGGCACCGGAGGCGCCCCCAAGGCGCAGTCCCTGTCCGTCGGGTTCGTGGCCGAGCCGGCCAACCTCGACTTCACCGCCACCGAGGGCGCGGCCATCCCGCAGGCGTTGCTGGTCAACGTCTACGAGGGCCTGGTCAAGCTCGACCAGGACGGTTCGATCAAGCCGCTGCTCGCCGAGAGGTGGACGGTCTCCGACGACCGGAAGACCTACACCTTCACCCTGCGCAAGGGCGTCACGTTCAGCGGCGGCGCGCCGTTCACGGCCGACGACGTGGTGTTCTCGCTCGGCCGGGTCGGCACCGACTGGAAGCTCAAGATCAAGTCCCAGCTCGACGTCATCGACAAGGTGGAAAAGACCGACGACTCCACCGCCGTCGTCACGCTCAAGCGGCCGAGCAACGGCTTCCTCTACGCCCTGGCCACCCGCCTCGGCGCCATGTTCAGCCGCACCGGCGTGGCCGACCTGGCCAACAAGCCCGTCGGCACCGGGCCGTACACGCTGGGGGCGTGGAAGCGCGGCGAGTCGATCCAGCTCGCCGCCAACCCCTCCTACTGGGGCGCCAAGCCGGCCCTGTCGGCGATCACGCTCAAGTACTTCAAGGACGCCACGGCGATGAACAACGCGCTGCTGACCGGCGGCATCGACGTCATCTCCGCCGTGCAGGCGCCCGAGTCGCTGCAGCAGTTCGCCGACCCGAACCGCTTCCAGACGGTCGAGGGCACCACCAACGGCGAGGTCGTGCTGTCGATGAACAACGCCCGGCCGCCGTTCGACGACGTCAAGGCCCGCCAGGCGGTCCGGTACGCGATCGACCACAAGGCGCTGCTGGACACCGCGTGGGCCGGCCGCGGCCAGCTCATCGGCTCGATGGTGCCGCCCACCGACCCCTGGTACGAGGACCGCACCGGCGACTACCCCTACGACCCGGCCAAGGCCAAGGAACTGCTGGGCGGCAAGGCGCTGACGGTCAAGATGCGCATCCCCAACCTGCCGTACGCGGTGGCGAGCGCGCAGGTCGTGAAGTCGCAGCTCGCCCAGGTGGGCATCACGGCCGACATCGAGCCGCTGGAGTTCCCGGCCCGCTGGCTGGACGTGGTGTTCAAGCAGGGCGACTATGACCTTTCCATCATCAACCACGTCGAGCCCCGCGACATGGGGATTTTTGCCGATAAATCGTATTACTTCCACTATGACAATCCCGAGTTCGGCAAACTCCTCGCCTCCGCCGACGCCGGCACCGAACAGCAGCAGACCGACGACCTCAAGAAGGCCGCCAAGCTGCTCTCGGACGACGCCGCCGCCGACTGGCTGTTCCTGTTCCCCAACCTGATCGTGGCGAAGAAGGGCGTCACCGGGCTGCCGAAGAACGCCATCGCGGAGTCCTTCGACTTCACCGGGCTCGCCAAGCAGTGACGCTCTACCTGCTCAAACGGCTGGCGGTGCTGATCGTGAGCGCCGCCGTCGCCGCCGTCGCGGTGTTCGCGTTCATGGCGCTGCTGCCCGGCGACCCGGCCGAGATCGCGCTCGGCGTCAACGCCACCCCCGACGCGGTCGCCGCGCTGCGCCGGCAGTTCGGCACCGACCGCCCGCCCGCCGCACAGTTCCTCGACTGGATCGGCGGCCTGGCCCACGGCGACTTCGGCGTCTCCTACGTCACCAGCGCGCCGATCGGCCCGCAGATCGGCGAACGGCTCGGCGTGACGGCCGTGCTGGTGCTCGGCGGCATGGTGCTGGCGCTCGCCGTCGCGGTGCCGCTCGGCACGTTCGCCGCCGTGCACCACCGCAACCCGCTCGGCGCGGCCGTCAGCGCGGTCAGCCAGCTCGGCATCGCCGTCCCCGCCTTCCTCGCGGGCATCCTGCTGGTGTTCGTGTTCGCGGTGAAGGCGCAGGCGCTGCCCTCCGGCGGGTACGTCCCGATCTCCGACAGCCCCCAGGAGTGGCTGCGCTCGCTGCTGCTGCCGTGGTTGTCGCTCGGGCTCGTCCAGGGGGCCGTGCTCACCCGTTACGTGCGCAGCGCCGTGCTCGACGTCATGCGCGAGGACTACCTGCGCACCGCCCGCGCCAAGGGCCGCGGCAGCACCGGCGCCCTGTGGCGGCACGGCCTGCGCAACGCCTCGATCCCCGTGGTCACCGTGCTCGGCCTGCAACTGGCCACCCTGCTGATCGGGGCGGTCGTGGTCGAGCGCGTCTTCGTCCTGCCCGGGCTCGGCGACCTCCTGCTCAACGGCGTCGCCGGGCGCGACCTGCTGCTCGTCCAGGGTGTGGTGATGGTGCTGGTGGCCGCGGTCCTGCTGATCAACTTCGTGGTGGACGTCGCCTACCGCCTGCTCGACCCGAGGCTGCGATGACGGGCCGGGTGAACGCCGCGCTGCTGACCGGCGGCGTGCTGGTCGGGCTGGTGACGGTGGCCGCGCTGGCCTCGTTCGTCTGGACGCCGCACGACCCCACCCTCGTCGACGCCGCCCGCAAGCTGCGCGACCCGGGCGGCGGCTACCTGCTGGGCGCCGACAAGTTCGGCCGCGACACCCTCAGCCAGCTCATGGTCGGCGCGCGCACCACCCTCTACGTCGGCGTGGTGGCCGTCGGCATCGCCGCCGTGCTCGGCGTGCCGCTCGGCGTGGTCGCCGGGATGACGCCGCGCGGCTGGCTGTCGGAGCTGATCATGCGGGTCAACGACCTCGTGTTCGCCTTCCCGGCGCTGCTGCTGGCCGTCATGCTGGGCGCGGTCTACGGGGCCGGCACGCTCACCGCCATGATCGCGATCGGGGTGGCCACCGTGCCCGCGTTCGCGCGGGTGGCCCGCGCCGCGACGCTCCAGGTCATGGTGACCGACTACATCCTGGCCGCCCGCGCCGCCGGCCGCCGCCGGGGCGCGATCGCCGTACGGCACGTGCTGCCGAACATCGCGTCCGTGCTGATCGTGCAGGCCTCGGTGTCGTTCGCGATCGCGATCCTGGCCGAGGCGGCGCTGTCGTTCCTCGGGTTCGGCACCCGGCCGCCGACCCCGTCGTGGGGGCGGATGTTGCAGGAGTCCCAGGAACTGCTCTTCTCCACCCCGCGCCTGGCGCTCTGGCCGGGCCTGGCGATCGCGCTCGCCGTCCTCGGGTTCAACCTGCTCGGCGACGGCCTGCGCGACCACCTCGACCCCAAGCTCAGGAGGATCCGTGCTGAGCGTTGAAGGGCTGTCCGTACGGGCCGGCGGGGTGGGGCTCGTGCACGACGTGTCGTTCGCGATCGGGCCGGGCGAGCGGGTCGGGCTGATCGGCGAGTCCGGGTCCGGCAAGTCGCTGACCGCGCTGTCGCTCATGGGCCTGCTGCCCGAGGGCGTCACCGCCTCCGGCGTGGCCAGGCTCGGCGGGCGCGACCTGGTCGGCGTACCCGAGAAGCGGCTGAAGGACCTGCGCGGACGCGAGCTGTCGATGGTCTTCCAGGAGCCGATGACCGCGCTCAACCCGCTCATGCGCGTCGGCGCCCAGGTCGCCGAGGTCATGACCCTGCACGGCGTCCCCCGCGCCGAGGCCGGGCGGCGCGCGCTCGTCCTCCTGGAACGCGTCCGGCTCCCCGAACCCGGACAGATCGCCCGCGCCTACCCCCACCAGCTCTCCGGCGGCCAGCGGCAGCGCGTCATGCTCGCCATCGCCCTGGCCAACGAGCCTGGGCTGCTCATCTGCGACGAGCCCACCACCGCGCTCGACGTCACCGTGCAGAGGCAGATGCTGGAGCTGATCGCCGAGGTCGCCCCCGCGCTGCTGTTCATCACGCACGACCTGGCGGTCGTGGCCTCCGTCTGCGAGCGGGTGATCGTCCTGTACGGCGGCCGCGTCGTCGAGACCGGGCCCATCCGCGAGGTCTTCACTCGCCCCCGCCACCGCTACACCGAGGGCCTGCTGGCCGCCTCCCGGCTCACCCCGCGCGGCACCAGGCTCCCCACCATCAAGGGCAGCGTGCCGCCCGCGGGCGCCTTCCCCGAGGGTTGCGTGTTCCGCAACCGCTGCCCGCACGCCACCCCGCGGTGCGAGACCCCGCCGGCGCTGACAGGAGACGGCCATGCCCACGCATGCTGGCACCCCGCCGACTGAGCCGCCGACTGGGCCGCCGACTGGGCCGCCGATCGAGCCGCCGATCGAGCCGCCGATCGAGCCGCCGGACGGGCCGCTGATCGAGGCCCGCCGGCTCACCCGCGTCTACCACCGCCCGCGCACCTCGCTCACCAGGCCGGGCGCGCCCGTCCACGCGCTGCGCGAGGTGTCGCTGACGGTCCGCCGCGGCGAGCGGTTCGGCATCGTCGGCGAGTCCGGCTCCGGCAAGTCCACGCTGCTGCGCCTGCTGTGCGGCCTCGACCGGCCCACCTCCGGGTCCGTCGCCTTCGACGGACGGGAGATCACCGGCCTGCCGGAGCGGCGGCTGCGCTTCCTGCGGGAGAACCTCCAGATCGTCTTCCAGGACCCGATGAGCTCACTCGACCCGCGCATGCGCGTGCGCGACCTGGTGGCCGAGCCGCTGGTCGCGCTCGGCCTGCCGGTCGGCACGCGGGTGCCCGAGCTGCTGGAGGAGGTCGGCCTGCCCGCCTCGGCCGCCGACCGCTACCCCCACCAGTTCTCCGGCGGGCAGCGGCAGCGCATCGCCATCGCCCGCGCGCTCGCGCCCCGGCCGAAGGTGCTGGTCGCCGACGAGCCCGTCAGCGCCCTGGACGTGTCCGTCCGCGGCCAGATCCTCAACCTGCTCGCCGACCTGGTGGACGAGCTGGGCCTGACGCTCGTGTTCGTCTCGCACGACCTGTCGGTGGTGCGGCACGTGTGCGAGACCGTGGCCGTCATGAGCGGCGGCGAGATCGTCGAGACCGGCCCGGTGGACGACGTCTGGGCCGCGCCGCGCCACCCCTACACGCGTGACCTGCTGCAGGCCGTACCGACCCTGGAGGGATTGTTGTGATCGACGTCGACGAGCGGGGAGTCGTGGAGTTCACGCAGGCCCTGGTGCGCATCCCCAGCACCAACGACCCCGCGCGCGGGCGCACCGAGCGGCCCGCCGCCGCGCTGGTCGAGGCCAGGATGCGCGAGTGGGGCTGGGACCCCGTCGTGAGCGAGGCCGCCCCCGGACGCCCCAACGTCGTCGCGGTGGTCGAGGGCGGCGGCGGCGACGGGCCGACGCTGATGTTCGAGGGCCACACCGACGTCGTCACCGAGGGCGACCTGTCCACCTGGACCGTCGACCCGTTCGGCGGCGAGATCCGCGACGGGCGGCTGTGGGGCCGGGGCAGCGCCGACATGAAGTCCGGCCTGGCCGCCACCCTCTACGCCACCCGCGCCCTCCAGCTCGCCGGCCCGTTCCCCGGGCGGATCAAGGTGTGCGCGCTGGCCGACGAGGAGGGCCTGATGATCGGCGCCCACCACTTCGTCGCCTCCGGGCTGGCCGCCGGCGTGGACGGCGCGATCGTCGCCGAGCCCGAGGCCGGGGAGATCTGCGCGGTGGCCAAGGGCGCGCTGCGGCTGCGGGTCGACCTCACCGGCAAGATGGCCCACGGCGCGATGCCGCAGCACGGCCGCAACCCGGTCCAGGCGGCCGGCACGCTGCTGGTCGCCCTGAGCTCCCTCCAGCGGGAGCTCCAGGAACGGCATCCGGCCCACGAGCACCTCGGCGAGGTGTACGTGACCCCGACCGTGGTCCGGGCGGGCAGCGAGGAGCAGGTCAACGTCATCCCCGCCACCGCGTCCGTCTTCGTCGACGTGCGGACGGTCCCCGGGCTGGAGCACAAGGTCGTGGCCGACCGGGTGGCCGCCCTCGCCGCCGCCTCCGACGGGATCGAGGCGTCGGTGTCGGTCCTGGTGGACCGGCCGCCGGTGGACGTGCCGGTGACCGACCCGGTGGTGGCCGCGCTGGCGGCGGCCCACCGCGCGGTGACGGGGGAGGAGCCGGTCTACGGTGGCGTGCCCGGCTCGACGGACGGGACCGTGCTCACCCACTGGGGCGGCATCCCCTCGGTCGTGTACGGCCCCGGCGGCAAGTGGATCGCCCACCAGGCGGACGAGTACGTCGAGGTCGCGGAGATCGTCCGGTGCACCCGGGTGTTCGCCGAGGCGGCGCGGCGCTTCCTGCACCGGGACTTCTGATGCTCGCCGAGCCCGCACCCGGGATGCGTCCCGGGGCGACGAACTCCCTGGTGGACGTGGCCGGGCTGCGCGTCGGGCACGCGCATCGGGTGGGCGGCGGCTACCGGACGGGCACGACCGTGGTGCTGGCCCCTCCGGACGGCGTGGTGGCCGGCGTCGACGTGCGCGGCGCCGCTCCCGGCACCCGCGAGACCGAGCTGCTCGACCCGCGCAACCTGGTCGAGCGCGTGCACGCCGTCGTGCTGTCGGGCGGCAGCGCGTACGGGCTGAGCGCGGCGTGCGGGGTGATGGAACGGCTGGCCGACGCGGGCATCGGGTTCCCGGTGGCGGGCGGGGTGGTGCCCATCGTTCCGGCGGCCGTCATCTACGACCTCGGGCGTGGCGGCGACTTCCGCGCCACCCCCGACGCGGCCCTCGGCGCCGCCGCCTACGACGCCGCCCGCCTCGCCCCTCCGGTCTTCCCCCTGCCCCGGCCCGCCGCGGACGATCCGTCCCCGCGCACCGCGTCCGCCTCCTTCTCCCGGGGGACGGGCGACGGCGGCGCCGCTCCGTACGCGACCGCGCCCCCCACGGCCGGCGGCTCCATCGGCGCCGGCGCCGGGGCGATGGCGGGCGGCCTGGCCGGCGGGGCCGGGACCGCCAGCGCCGTCCTGCCCGACGGCGTCACCGTGGCCGCCCTGGCCGTCGTCAACGCCGCCGGATCCGTCCTCGACCCCGCGGGCGCCACCCTGGCCGGCGTCCGCTACGGACTGCCCGGCGAGTTCGGCCACCTCAGCGCGCCGGACCCCGCCGAGGCCGGGGCGTGGCGTCCGGACAAGGTGACCTCGTTCAACACCACCATCGGCGTGGTGGCCACCGACCTCACCCTCACCAAGGCCCAGTGCGGCAAGCTGGCCGGGGTGGCCCACGACGGCCTGGCCAGAGCCATCCGGCCGGCCCACACCATGGTCGACGGCGACACCGTCTTCGGCCTGGCCACCTGCGCCCGCCCGGCCCCCGGCCCGGACGGCCTCCAGGACGTCCTGGCCGCCGCGGCCGACGTCTTCAGCCGGGCGGTGGCCCACGCCATGCTCGCCGCCACCGGCCGCGAGGGCGCACCGGCGTACCTCGACGTGTTCCCGAGCGCTCTGGGGGGAGACAGATGACCTGGCCGGACGGCCTGCCCATCGGCGACGGATGGGTCACCACCGAAGACGCCACCGACGTGGTCTTCCCCTACGACGGCTCTGTGGTGGCCCGCGCCCCGCTGGGCACCCCCGCCCACGCCGTCCGCGCCCTGGAGGCCGCGCTGGCCGTCGCGCCCGCCATGGCCGCGCTGCCCTCGCACGCCCGCCGCGCCGCGCTCATGACGGCGCACGACGCGCTCGCCGCCCGCCGCGAGGAGTTCGAGCGGCTGCTCGTCCTGGAGACCGGCAAGCCGCTGGTCGACTGCCGGGTCGAGGTGGCCAGGACGCTCGTCACCCTCGCCACGGCCGCCGAGGAGGTCGCCCGGCTGCACGGCGAGACCGTCCCGCTGGACCTGCTGCCGTCGGGGGAGGGGCTGGTCGGGTTCTGGACGCGGCGGCCGATCGGCGTCGTCGTCGGGATCACCGGCTTCAACTACCCGCTGCTCCTGGCCGCCCACAAGATCGCCCCGGCGGTCGCGGCGGGTTGCCCGGTGATCGTCAAGCCCGCCCCGGCGACACCCCTGGCCACGCTCCGGCTGGTGCACCTGCTCCGCGAGGGCGGCCTGCCGCCCGCCGGGGTGCAGCTCGTCACCGGGGACGTCGAGGTCGGCCGCACGCTGGTCGAGGACCGGCGGATCGGCGCGGTCTCCTTCACCGGCTCGGCCGCCGCCGGGCACGCCATCGCCCGTGCCGCCGCCCCCACCAAGGTGCTGCTCGAACTCGGCTCCAACGCCGCCCTCGTGGTCGCCGCCGACGCCGATCTGGAGGCCGCCGCCGACGCCGTCGTGCGCGGCGGCTACTACGCCTCCGGCCAGGCGTGCATCGCGGTGCAGCGGGTGCTGGTGGAGGAGCCCGTACGGGCGGAGTTCCTGGCGCTGCTGGCCGCCCGCGTCAAGGACGTCACCGTCGGCGACCCGCGCCTGCCCGAGACCCGCGTGGCCCCGCTGATCGACGCCGCCGCCACGGACCGCGTCCTGGAGTGGATCATCGCCTCGGGCGCCGAGGTGGTCGCCGGCGGGGTGCGGGAGGGCCGGGCGATCGCGCCGACGGTGCTCTCCGGCGTGCCCGACGGCGCCGCGGCCTGGGACGAGGAGATCTTCGGCCCGGTGGTGTGCGTACGCGCGGTGCCCGGCCTCGACGCCGCCTTCGAGGCCGTCAACCGCTCCCGCTACGGCCTGCACGCCTCCGTCTTCACCCGCTCGCTGGCCACCGCCTTCACCGCCATAGACCGCATCGAGGCCGGCGGCGTGGTGGTGAACGAGGTGCCCGGCTTCCGGGCCGACAACATGCCGTACGGCGGCGTCAAGGACTCGGGCACCGGCCGCGAGGGCCCGAGGTTCGCCATCGAGGAACTGACGGTGACCAGAATGGCGATCATCCGCCCCTGACGGCCGGGACGCGAGTAACAGTTTGACGGAATGTCTTTACGTTCTGGCATCGGTCGCGTTGTATGGCGCGCATGGTGGAGATCACGCGCAGAGCGGTGTTCAAGGCAGGTGCGGCAAGCGCTTTCCTGACGGCCGGCGGCCCGATGGCGGCCGCGTCCGCGGCGGACGGGCCGGTCGGCGAGGGGATGACCGGCGAGGCGCTGGAGCAGCGGGCCATGGCGATGGACCCGCCGGTGTTCCTGCTGGAGAGCGCCGTCCCGCCGCACTTCGCCGCCGGGACCGGCTCCACGTTGTCGATCAGCGACCGGGTCGCCGTGTGCGGGACGAGGTCGCTGCGGTGGGAGCACGCGAGCCGCGACGTGATCACCGTGCGCGCGCCGCTGCGGTGGGCGCCCGACCCCTACCGGCTCGGCGACGACCAGGCGTGGCAGGGGCTGGTGGACGCGTTCTGCGTGTGGGTGCACAACGCCGAGCCGGTGGACGACGTGCTCAGGTTCGAGTTCGGCCGGGGTGAGCGCACCGACCTGTGGTTCGAGTTCCGGCTCGGGTTCAGCGGGTGGCGTACGGCGTGGGTGCGGTACGCCTACGACATGCACGGCTGGCCGCACCCCGACATGGACACCCTGCGGATCGTCGCGCCCCGCAGGGCCGGGACCCTGCACCTCGACCAGCTCATGCTCAACGTGCCGCTGCGCCCCGACGCCCCCTGCCGCGACCACCAGCTCCCGGACATCGCCCCCGAGGGCGACGAGTACGACAATCAGCACTGGCAGGCGCTCCACCGCTTCGACCGGCTCCTGGAGACCGTCAGGCCCGACGCCTCGCCCCCGTCCGCCGGCGAGCTGGCCTCGCTGCGCGCCCTGCACACCCGCTACCACGACGAGTACCTGATCGCCCAGGTCAAGCCGGACCTGCCGGGGCTGACGGCCCAGGTGGCCGCCCTGGAGGGCCGTCCCACGCACGCCTACCAGTCGCAGATCTACCCGGCCGGGATCGCCGCCGAGCTCAAGGCGTTCGTGAACCCGGTCACGCTGCGCGCCTGCACCGACCTGATGAAGACGATCGCCCAGGCCCACCAGGCCGCCCCCGCCGACCGTCCGGCGCTGGCCGCGCTCTACCTGCGCCTGGTCGCCCACCTGCGGGAACAGGGCTGGACGAAGGGAAGTTGCCAGGGCACCATCCACCACCTCGGCTACGACGTCCGCGGCTTCTACGACTCCGTCTACCTCATGCGGGACGCCCTGCGCGAGGCGGGGGAGTTGCAGCGGGTACGAGCGGACCTGGAATGGCTGAGCGGACTCGGCCGGATCTTCCGCGGTTTCGGCTTCCGGATGGCCCGGGGCAGCATGATGGACCTGTACAACACCACGGTCCGCGGCATGCTGGCGGCCGTGCTGCTGCGCGACGACGAGGCCGGGCAGGTGGCGTACCTGCGGGCGCTGCGCGACTGGCTGAACGCCACCCTCCTGCCCACCGACGGCATCCAGGACGGCATCAAGGTGGACGGCACCGCCTTCCACCACGTCGGCTTCTTCCCCGACTACGTCCGCGACGGCTTCGCCGGGCTCGCGCCGCTGGTCTACGTGCTGCACGGCGGCTCGTTCGCGATCTCGGAGGAGGCGTACGGGTGGCTGCGCAAGGCGCTGCTCGCACAGCGCGTCTACGCCAACAAGAACCACTGGCCGATCTCGATCAGCGGCCGCAACCCCGGCGGCACGACCGCGCTGTCGATCGTCCCGTTCGAGTGGCTTGCCCCGATCGACGATGAGATCGCCGGCGCTTTCCTGCGCCTGCTGCCCGGCAGCCCGACCGAGCGGCAGAAGGAGCTCGCGGCCCGGCTCGCCGCGCGCGGCATCGTCGCGGAACCGGCTCCGACCGGCGCCTGGGCGCTCAACTACGCCGCGCTCGCCGTCCACCGCCGCGACGAATGGCAGATCACGGTACGCGGCCACAACCGCTACCTGTGGAGCACCGAGATCTACGTCGGCGCCAACTGGTACGGCCGCTACAACACCTACGGCCAGATCCAGGTCCTGCACCGCGGAAACCCCGTCACCAACCAGGACAGCGGCTACGCCCAGCCCGGCTGGGACTGGAACCGCCGCCCCGGCACCACAGTCATCCACAAACCGCTCGAACAGCTCAAGGGCGACCTGACCGGGGCGATCGAGGAGATGCTCCTCACCGACTCCCGTTTCGCCGGAGCCTGCACCATCGACGGACGCAACGCCCTGTTCGCCATGGACCTGCACGGACACCCCAAGTACGACGGCACCCACCGGGCCCGCAAGTCGGTGTTCCTGTTCGACGACCGCGTCGTGGCCCTGGGCACCGGCATCACCAACGACGACACCGCGGACGAGACCGAGACCACGCTCTTCCAGACCCGGCTCCCGAACAGGACAGCGCCCACCGTGGTGGACGGCACGCCGGTCACCGCCTTCCCCCACCAGGCGCTCGACGGCGGGCCGCGCTGGCTGCTGGACGAAAGGGCATCGGCTATTACCTGGCCGCCGGGCAGAAGGTGGCCCTGACCCGCTCGGCCCAGACCTCCCGCAACAACGCCACGGAAGAGCCCACCGGCGGAGACTTCGCCACGGCCTGGATCAGGCACGGCACCGCCCCTCGGAACGGGACGTACGAGTACGCGATGGTCGTGAACGCCACGGCCGAGCGGATGGCCGGCTTCGCCGCCGCGATGGGGGACGCCGCGCGGGCTCCGTACCAGGTGCTGCGCGCCGACACGGCCGCCCACGTCGTCCGGGACCGCGAGACCGGCATCACCGGGTACGCGGTGTTCGAGCGCACCAGCCTGGAAGGTCCGGTACGCGAGGTCGACACGCCTTCGATGCTGCTCGTCCGGACGGAGGGCGAGACGCTGGTCCTCGCGGTTTGCGATCCGGACCTGCGCCTCTACGGCGGGATCGACCACGACCAGTACGAGAAGGGCCGCTACGTCGGGCACTACAGCCCGTGGTCGCGGCCCTGGCTGGCGAGCCCCAGCCACCCGCACCGGATGCGGGTGACCCTGGACGGGCGATGGCGGGTCGATGCCGGCCTGCCGTGCCGGGCCAGGATCACCGGGCCGCGCACGGTCCTGGAGTTCGAGACCGTGCACGGGCAGCCGGTGCAGGTGCGGCTGGAACCCGCGACCTGACCCGGACGGAGGCGGGGGGCCGCCCCCGCCCGGGCGCTCACCACCCGTGGCCGGGACGCCACACGTCCCGACCACGGGCCGCTTCACGCCGCCCAACGGACGCGATGAGTCACGCCGCTCGACGGACGTGACGTCGCACGCCGCTCATCGGACGTGACGTCGCGCGCCGGTCAGCGGGTGTGGTGGTCGAGTTCCGTACGGACCTCGTCCAGGTGGTGCCGGACCACGGGGGCGCCGTCGCGCGCCAGGTCCCGCACCCAGCCGGAGTGACCGTGCCGCAGCTCGCGCCTGATCAGCGTGAGCGTCTGCTCGTGCGCCTCGGTCTGGAGACGCAGCCACGCCCGGTCGAACCGGTGACCGGAACGGCGGGCGAGCACCGCGTCCAGGCTGTCGCGCTGGGCGGCGCTCGGCGCGTCCGGCAGGCCGACGCGCAGCCGCCGGGCGACCTCGCGCAGCCGGGCGTCGAGCTTGCGGTGGTCACGGATCAGCCGCCAGGCGATCGCGCGCACGTCCCTGTCGTGCGCCCTGCGGAGCGCGGCCTGGCCGGCCGCGATCTCGGCGAGATTGCCGCGGTGCGCCTGCCGCAGGTACGCCCGGTCCTGGGCCGAGGCGTGGAACGCCTGGACGGACAGGGCGGTCGCGGCGCCTGGCGCGGCCACCGGCCGGACGGCGCCGGCGGCCTGGGCCGCCGTGGGCCCGGTCGCGGCCTGGGCCGCGGTGGGGGTGGTGGCGGACACGGTCAACGCCAGCACGGCCGCGATTCCCGCGGGTGCTAAGTGGCTCCGTGCTGTTCTCATGAGTCCCTCCCTTCAATGGGACCCGTGCCTGCTGCCCCCTTCGGTCGGGAGTATTCACCTCAATTCGGAGGATCGAAACGGCCGTCCACGGCGGTCCAGCCGCCGTCCACGTACAACACCGAGCCCGTCACGAAGCTCGCCGCGTCGCTCGCCAGGTAGACCACCGCGCCCGCCATCTCGGGCGCGGTGGCCCACCGGCCGAGGGCGCTCTTGGCGGCGTACGCGGCGTACCAGTCGGGGTTGTCCTTGATCTGCCTGGTCAGCGGGGTCTCCACGACGCCGGGCGCGATGGCGTTGACGCGCACGCCGTGGGGGCCGAACTCGGCCGCCGCCGTCCGCAGCAACTGCACCAGCCCCGCCTTCGTGGCGGAGTAGACGCCCTGCCCCGGCTCGGTCACCGACGCCCGGATCGAGGCGAACCCGATGATCGACCCGCGCCCCCGCTCCACCATCCCGGCGCCGAACGCCCGCACCACGTCGAACGAGGCCCGCAGGTTCAGCCCCACCACCCGGTCGAACTCCTCGCCGGTGTAGTCGAGCAGCCGCTTGCGCACGTTCGTCGCCGCGGTGAACACCAGCACGTCGGCCGGCTCCTCGGCGGCGGCCGCCCGTACGGCGTCGGCGTCCAGCACGTCGAGCAGGCGCGCCCGGCCGTCGCACCCGGCGGCGGTCTCCTGGGCGGCGGCCAGGTCCCGGTCCGCGCACACCACGGAGGCCCCATGCGCGGCCAGGGCGGACGCCGCCTCCCTGCCGATCCCGCTCCCGGCCCCGATCACCACGGCCCGCCGCCCGTCGAGGCGGAACAGCGCGTCATATCCCGTCATGCTGGAGAACACTAGCGACTGGTCAGACCAGTACACCAGGTTCCGCCGATCCCGTCCGCCCGCACGTCGCGGAACCGTCGGTGCCGCCTGTCAGGATGCGGGCCATGACGACCATCGCCGGTTTCTGGGACGCCGCCGCCGACTCCTTCGACGACGAAGCCGACCACGGGCTCCGCGACCCCGCGACCAGGGCCGCCTGGGCGGCGCGGCTGGCCGAGTGGGTGCCCGCAGGGCCGCTCGACGTGCTCGACCTCGGCTGCGGCACGGGCTCGTTGTCGCTGCTCCTGGCCGCCCGGGGCCACCGCCTGACCGCCGTCGACCTCGCCCCGCGCATGGTCGGGCGGGCCCGCGCCAAGCTGGCCGCCACCGACGCCGTGGTGCTGACCGGCGACGCGGCCGACCCGCCCGTCGGCGACAGCCGCTTCGACGTCGTGCTGGCCCGTCACCTGCTGTGGACCATCCCCGACCCGGAGGCGGCGCTGACCCGCTGGGTGTCGCTGCTGCGCCCCGGCGGCCGGCTGGTGCTGGTGGAGGGCCGCTGGCAGAGCTCCGGCGAGCAGTCCGGCTACGTGCCGGGCGAGCGCCTGCCCTGGATGGGCGGCGTCACCGCCGTCAACCTGACCGCCGCCCTCCGCCCCCTGGTCGGCGACCTTCAGGTGCATCCCCTTCCCGACCCGGCCCTGTGGGGCAAGGAGATCACCGACGAACGCTACGCGGTGGTGGCGATGCTCTGAGCGGGTGTCGGAGGGGTGCGCGGAACACAGCGGTGGCGGCGGCCTTACGATGGGCCCCTTCGTCAGGAGAGGGGCGGGCACAGTGGCGGGCACAGGGGTGGGCACGACGTTCGAGATCGCCGGTGAGCTGCGGGTACGCCGCCTCGGCTACGGCACCGCCCAGCTCACCGGCCCCGGCTACTGGGGCCCGCGTCTGCCGTCCGCCGAGGCGGTCGCGCTGCTGCGCCGGGCCGTCGAGCGCGGCGTCACGCTCCTGGACACCGCCGACAACTACGGCCCCGGCGTCGCCGAGGAGCTGATCGCGCGGGCCCTTCATCCGTACCCCGGCGAGCTGGTGCTGGCCACCAAGGGCGGCGTGGTCCGTACGGGGCCGGACACGTGGCATCCCGCCGGACGTCCCGAGGACCTGCGCGCCATGTGCGAGGCGAGCCTGCGCCGCCTGCGCACCGAGACGATCGACCTCTACCAGCTCCACCGCATCGACCCCGCGGTGCCGCTCGCCGATCAGCTCGGCACGCTCGCCGAGCTGCGCGAAGAGGGCAAGATCCGGCACATCGGGCTCGACACCGTCACCCTCGGCCAGCTCGACGAGGCGCTGACGATCCTGCGGCCGGCGTCCGTGCAGAACCGCTTCAACGTGCTGGACCGGGAGTCGGAGCCGGTGCTGGCGCGGTGCGAGGAGCTGGGCATCGCGTTCCTGCCCTGGTTCCCCCTCGGCAACGGCTCCCTCGCCACCGGGGCGGGCACGGCGATCGAACGGGTGGCCGCCCGGCACGGCGCGACGTCCGGGCAGGTGGCGCTGGCCTGGCTGCTGCACCGCTCCCCGGTCGTCCTGCCCACGCCGGGCACCGGCTCGCCCGCTCACCTGGAGGAGAACCTGGACGCCGCCGACCTCGCCCTAACCGACGAGGACATGCACGCCCTGAAGTGATCCACCCGAGGCCGGGCACACGCCGGCCGAGCCCGTCCCGACCGCGCGGGCCCCCTCGCTGAACGCGTTCAAAAGCCCGGAGTAGTGTCGACCGGGTGAAGACGGTGATTCCCGGAGGCACCGGGCAGGTCGGCGAGATCCTCCGCCGGGCGCTGACCGCGGCCGGACACGACGTCGTGATCCTGACCCGGCGGCCGGCCCGTCCGGGCGAGGTCGCCTGGGACGGCGAGACCCCGGGCGCGTGGACGCGGAAGATCGACGGCAGCGACCTCGTGATCAACCTGGCCGGGCGGAGCGTGAACTGCCGCTACACCCCGGCCAACCTGCGGGCCATGATGGATTCGCGGGTGCGCTCCACCCGGGCCGTCGGCCGGGCGATCGCCGCCGCCGGGCGCCCGCCCCGGGTCTGGCTGCAGATGAGCACCGCCACCGTCTACGCCCACCGCTTCGACGCGCCCAACGACGAGGCGACCGGCCTGATCGGCGGCGACGAGCCCGGCGTGCCGGGCTACTGGGGTTACAGCGTCGAGATCGCCAAGGCGTGGGAGCGGGAGCAGGAACGGGCCGAGACCCCGTACACGCGCAAGGTCGGCCTGCGCACCGCCATGGTGATGAGCCCCGATCGTGGCGGCGTCCTCGACGTGCTGCTGCGCCTGACCCGGCTCGGCCTCGGCGGGCCGGTCGCGGGCGGCGCCCAGTACGTGTCCTGGATCCACGACCGCGATCTCGTCCGCGCGGTCGAGTTCCTGGCCGGGCGGGACGACCTGAGCGGACCGGTCAACCTGGCCGCCCCTGGGCCGCTGCCGCAGGCCGCGTTCATGCGGGCGTTGCGGTCCGCCTGGGGCGTGCCGGTGGGCCTGCCCGCGACGCGGTGGATGGCCGAGTTGGGCGCGTACGCGCTGCGGTCCGACACCGAGCTGCTGTTCAAGAGCCGCCGGGTCGTCCCGGGCCGGCTCCTGGAGGCGGGTTTCGCCTTCGAGCACCCCGAGTGGCCGGAGGCCGCCGAGGAGCTCGTCCGGAGAGTGCGCCTCGGCCGGAGGGGCTGACCCGCGACGGCGACCGGGCAGGTCGGGGGGAGACGCGGGCGGTCGTAAGGCGCCTTACGATATTCTCATGATCAGTTACAGCGAGCTGGAGGAAAGACTGGGCGTCCCGATCGGGGTCGAGGAGGCGCGGTCCCGATGGGGGGCGCTGGTGAGCGCGGCGGGCGAGGGGCAGGTCACGCTGATCACCCGGGAGCGCTGGGAGTGGGCCGCCCTGGTGCCGCTGTCCAAGGTTTCGGGGGTGCTGGCCGGGTTGCCGGTGGTGTCGTTGTCCACGGGCAAGGCCAAGCTCGGCGACCTCGTCCGGCAGGTCGCCGAGCCGTACGACGACAGTCCCGTGCTGCTGGCCCGGCACCGGACGCCGGTCGCCGCGCTGATCGCGGCCACCCGCCTGCTCGGTCCCCGGGTGGGCGAGCAGGTCGCGCCGCCGGGGGCGGGCGGCGCCGACGCGCTGCTGCGCGACGGCTGCACGGTCACCCTGAGCCGCCATCCGACCGGGTCCGGCGTGATCGCCGTGGCCCGTGACCGCGACGGCGGCGAAGTGGCCGTCGGCACCGGCGACACCCTGGAGCAGGCCCTGCGCGCCCTGAACTGAGCGCCCCAGGCCGCGCCTGACCGGGGGCACCGACATGCCTGTGCGCGGACGGGATCTTGACAATCGACTGGCCGCCCTCTTTCCTAGAGGAAGATTCTAGAAAGAGTGGCGCATGAACCTTCAGGCGGTCCGGTGTGACTGAGTGCCCGTCCAAGGCCGTCGTGTCGGAGCCGGTCGTGGGGGCGGCGGCGGAGGAGGACGAGGCCGCCCGGCTGCGGTACGCCTGGCGAGCCGTCTCGGTCACCAGCCTCGGCATGTTCCTGACCGGGCTCAACTCCAGCTCGCTCAACGTCGCCCTGCCCGCCGTCGTCGCGCACTTCCACGCCGACGCCTTCCTGGCGAGCTGGGTGCTGCTGGCCTACATGCTGGTCAGCTCGGTCGGGCTGGTGGTGTTCGGACGGGTGGCCGACCTGTTCGGCAGGCGCGGCACGTACCTGCTGGGGTTCATGGTGTTCACCGCGGCGAGCCTGGCGGCCGGGTTCTCGCCCTCGATCGAGCTGCTGCTGGCCGCCCGCGTCGCCCAGGCGTGCGGCTCGGCCATGATCCTCGCCAACAGCTCGGCCATCCTGGCCGGCGCCTTCCCGCCGGCGCGGCTGGGCCGCGGCATGGCCGTCTACATGGCCATCATCTCCGTGGCGGGGCTGGTCGGGCCGTCGTTCGGCGGGTTCCTGGCGGGTGCGGCGGGCTGGCGGTGGGTCTTCTGGTTCAACGTGCCCGTCGGCGTCGCGGCCATCGTCTGGGGCGCCGTCACCCTCCGGCCGGTGCCGAGGGGGCCGCGCGAGCGGCTGGACCTGCCGGGGATCGTCCTGCTGTTCACCTGGCTGAGCGGGCTGCTGCTGGCCCTGTCGCAGGGCAGCTCGCTGGGCTGGCTGAGCCCGTGGGTGGTGGCGGGCGGGGTGGCGTTCGCGGCGGCGGCGCCGGTGTTCGCGCTGGTCGAGTGGCGCAGCCGCACGCCGCTGCTCGACCTGCGGCTGTTCGGCGACCGCGGCTTCGCGCTGGCCAACCTGGCGGCCGTGCTCAACTCGCTCGGGCAGTTCTCGATCGTGCTGGTGATCTCGCTGTTCCTGCAGTCCACCCGGCAGTTCGAGCCCGCCCAGGCGGGGCTCGCCGTGCTGCCCGTCTCGGCCGCCTCGGCCCTGACCTCGCTGGTCGCCGGGGCACTGACCGGACGCTTCCATCCGCGTACGGTGGCCGTGGCCGGATCGGCGCTGAGCGCGGCGGGCATGGCGGTCATGCTGGCCGCGCTGGACCCGTCCGTGCCGTATGCCTGGCTCGGGACGGCGCTCGGGCTGGTGGGCGCGGGCAGCGGGCTGTTCATCACGGCCAACACCACCGCGATCATGATGGACGCGCCGCAGAACCGGCTCGGCGTGGTCAACGGCGTACGGCTCATGCTGGTCAACGTCTCGACCGTGATCAGCACCGCCATGTCGCTGGCCATCGTCGCCGCGTCCGTGCCGGCCGCCGAGCGGCACCTGGTCTACGCCGCCGACCCGTCCCGGCTGTCCGGCGTGGCCGACGTGCTGCAGGACGGTTACCGGCTGGCGGTGACCGTCCTGCTGGTGCTCGCCGTGGCGGCCACGGTGGTCACGGCCGTGAGCCGGACGGGGGCCCGCCGGGCGGCGTAGTGGCCCGGCGAGGGGGCGGAAACTGGAGTTCCATGTCGGGGCGAGTTTGACGATTAGTGAGGAAATATGGTCATCTCGTGACCATTGTTTCTGATGGGATGAGTTAGACCGGTCCGGGGGAACGCTTCATGCCGCACGCCCTCCTGCGCGTGCTCGCTTCGACGTCCATCGCAGCCACCGCGCTGGCGGGTGGGCCGCTCGCCGTCTCCAGCCATGCCGCGACGACGGCCGCCGTTCGGGCTTCAGCGCCTGGTCAGGTGGTGGTGCCCGCGGTGAAGGAGCCGCCGCCGGCCGTGGTGACCGTTCGTTCCGGGCCGTCACCCGCCGTCCGGCCGATGGGGGAGGGGCCGGTGGGGCCGGAACGACCGGAGATCACCACGCCCGCCGGAACGTCCCTCGCCGACGGGATCGCCGCGCTGGCCGCGCGGCGGCAGGAACGGCAGGGGCTCGGGCGGCAGGCCCCCGACCCCGCCGCCCTGCTGCCCGACACGACCGGCGCCGCGCCGCTGACCCTCCTGCGCCCGCCTTCCGCCGTGACCAGGGCTCTGGACGCCCTGCGCCTGAACACCCCCCTGGCCCAGGGCGGGCGGATGGTGAAGGGGCAGGCGCTGACGTACCGGTTGTGTGTGATGGGGGTGGCGCGGACGGTGGCGTGCTCGGCGCGCAGGCCCGTCGCCGTGCCGGTCGCCGCGGACGTCACCGGCGACGGCCTCCCCGACCTGGCGGCCGACCTGGTGCCCGCCGCGAACCCCGGAAAGGGGGACGTCGGGCTCGGGTTCGCCGTCAGGAGCCTGTCCGGGCAGAAGGTGAAGGCGCTGGTCTGGGCCGAGTACGACGACAGGGTGACCGTCGGGTTCGACGGCCTGCGCGCCGGCGCGTCGCTCTCGGTGCTCGACCGCGGGACGTTCACCCTCGACCAGGAAGGCGGGACGGTCAGGGCGAGCGTCACCAGGAAGGACCCGGGAGCGTCCGCCGTCACCCTGGCGGGGCTGACCGGGCGCACCACCGTGAGCCTGCGCCAGACCCCCGCCACCGAACGGCTCACCGTCGAGGCCGCACTCGGCTCACCCGCGTCGGAGGCCACCTCCAAGCCCGGGGCCGTCGAGCTGGACGTCACCGCCTCCCGGCCCGCCAGGCTCGACGCGATCGCCGTCTCCCGGACCCGCTACACGCAGGCCGTACTGGACCGCATGCCCACCCGCGCCCGGGTGCGCCTGTCCGGCGGACGGATCCGCTTCACCGCCCCCGCCCCGATCGCCCGCGCCGAGTTGCACAGCCACCTCTACCGCGACGGCCGCCTGGCCACCGTGGTGAGCGCCGGGCTGCGCGAGGTGCCCCGCTCCTTCACCGCCGCCTACGCCTCGACCGGCGGCGGGCAGACGCTGACCGTCGAGTCGTCCCGGCCCGCGCGGACGGGCTCGGCCGAGGTGCTCTACTACGACCGGGCCGCGTCCAGGACCGTGTTGCGGGCCGAGCTGAGCGGGCTGCCCGCCCGGGTCCGCATGGAGAACGACCCGGCCGCGCGGCGCGTCACCCAGACGGCCAGCTCGCCGATCGGCCGCTTCGCCGCGGTCCTGCAACGTGGCGGCGGCGCGGTCTCCAGCCCCTCCGGCGGCCACGTCACCATGATCAAGGACGGCGACGCGGTCGGGATCTCGGCGCTGCTGTCCGGGTTGTCGGCGTTCGACGTCACGTACGGCGCGGCGCCGCACGCGCACCTGAAGGCCAGGGCGAGCCGCCGGTCCTTCGTGGGCGCGGCCGGCGTCGACGGGACGCGCCTGGCACGACTGGAGATCTCCAACACGCCCGCCGAGGTCGACCTCTCCCTCGACCCCGCCGCCGGACGGGCCGTCTACCGGGCCAGCGGCGTGATCGACCGGGCCAGGGCCGCCTACGCCGACGTACGGAACGGGCCGACGATCGACGGCACGGTCCGCGGCGTGCGCGAGGACGTACGGACCGCGTGGACGCTGGGCGCGCGCTCGTCGGTCGAGGTCACCACGTCCGGCCGCCTCCGCGACCTCAGCCTGTACGCGGCCAGGTCGTACGTCACCACCCTCGGGAACGCCGGCCGCGCCGCGGGCGGGGACGACGTGCGGGTGGCGGTGCAAGGGGTGCGGAAACGGGCCGAGCTGGTCGCCGACACCTCGACCGGCACCCTCGCCTGGACCGCGAGCGCCCCCGTGGCGAAAGTGTCGGCGCTGGCCAGGATCAGGACGGGCGGCCGGGGGCTGCGGGCCGCCGCCGACGTGACCGGCGTGCCGGCCCGCTTCGAGGCCGCCTGGAAGGACGGCGGCTACCGCTTCCGCGGGCTGTCCGGCCCGGTGGGATCGGCGGCCCTGGCCGTGGCCAACCACGACGGCGCCACGTCCCCCGACGGCCCGCACCTGGCCGCCCACTACGACCGCGCCACCGGCGACCTGGACGCGAGCGTGCTGGTCAAGGGCCTGCGGAGAGTCGAGATCGGCCCGTCCGGGCAGGGCTTCCGTGCCGGGTTCCGCGCCGCGCGGCAGCGGCTCGCCGTGGACGCCGACATCGTCCTGGGCGACGTGCGCTTCGGCGTCCTCGGCAGGGTGGGACCGGTGCCGGGCGACCTGACCGTCGCCGCCACGCCCGAGGGCAGGCTCAGCTACTCCGGCTCCCGGCTCGGCGTGACCGCCCGCGCCTGGCTCGGCAGGACCGCCGCGCTGGCCCGCATGCGGCCCGCCCCCGCCGTGCGGGACGGCCTCTCGCTGGTGGACGGCGGCTGCCCGGCCGGAACCGAGGGCTGCGCACAGGGCCCGTTCTGCACGGCGGGGCGCGGCTGCTACGGCCTCCAGGGCTACCTCGACGTCACCGGCCTGCCCAGCCAGGTGACGATCGACCCGGCGGGCGGCACGTTCGCCTTCGCCGGGTTCGCGCCCAGGCGCCGCACCCTCGCCCTCTACCTGGCCAGCAGCGTGCTCGCGCCGGTCCCGGTCAAGGCACGGGCCACGCTGACCCGGCTGCCGTCGAGGATCACCCGGTTGTCGCTGGGGCCGTTCGACGCCGGGCACGTCGCCTACCGCGTCGAGCCGTCCGCCACCCTGGGCGCGCTCGACGTACGGGCCGAGGCGGGCGGGCTGCGCGGCCACGTCGCCCTCGACCCGGTTCCCGCCGCCGTGGACGTGCGGGCCGCGTACGGGGCCAGGACCCGGGTGCGCGTACGGAACTCCGCGCCGGTCGAGCGCCTGACCGCGGAGGTCACCCTGCCCGGCCGGGGCACCGGCGCGCTGCGGCTGACCGACGTGCCGGCGGTGCTCGGCCTGGACGCCGACGCCTCGTCCGCCGGGCTGAGCGTCCCGGCGATCACCTACCGGGGCGGCGCGAGCACCCTGGACGGCCACCTGGGCGTGGACGGCGGCCTGGTCGACCCCTCCGGGCGGCTCGGCGCCGTCTCGCTCACCGTCGAGGACCTGGCCGCCGACACCACGATCAGGCTCAACCCCGACCAGTCGCTCGACCTGGCCTCCAAACCCGGGCCCACGGGCCGGATCGCGGTGGCCGCCGGGCTGCGCGCGGGCCCGGTCGCCAGGCAGCGGATCGCCGTGTCCAAGGAGGTCCCGTACACCACGGGTTTCCTCACCTACGCGGTCGGCGGGGACTTCGCGCTGGGCGCGAGCGCGGTTCGGGAGGTGTCGATGACGGTCCGGCGGATGTCCTGGCTGCGGGTGCGGCCGGGACGCATCCCGTTCGGGCTGAAGGCTCCGGCGGCGGCCGGGTTCCTCGCGCCCGGCTTCGAAGGCGCCTACGACCGCCTCGACCTGGCCGCCAAGGGCGTGGACCTGCGGCCCGACGTCTCCCTCCGGGTCAGGCTGAGCAGGAAGATCGGCGAGGACGTCTTCACCGGCTCGCTCCGGCTCACCCGGGCCACCTCGCTCGCCCTGCGCCGCTACGACCAGCGCATGCGCCGCATCGGCGCCCGCCAGGAGATCGCCGCCGCCGGGATCGGGCTGGCCTGCCTCACGGTGGACGCCAAACCCGGCTTCGCCGCCGTCGGCAGGGGCGGTTCGGTCACCCTGCGCGGCGCCGACGGCCCGCAGATGGTGTCCTTCCTCGACCCCGGCGGGCAGACCCCGGACTACGCGGTGGACCTGCTGACCCACTTCATGTCGCCGTTCCCGGGGCCGGACTGGAAGGTGGCGGCGGCCACGGCGGGCTCCTGCGCCCGCGCCCGCCGGTGAGCGGGCCGAATCACCAAGGGCCGAGATATCCGGGCGGCGGCGCGGCCCCTTCGTACGGGGGCACCGCCCGGCCCGCCAGGAACGCCCGCAACGTCCCCAGGTACGCCGCCCGCCCTTCGGCGTAGGCGAACCCGGAACCGGGGATCGCCCGGCGGACGTCGGTGGCCGCCGACCAGCTCTCCCCGTCGCACGGCCCCTTGACCACCAGGACGGGCGCCGTCACCCGGGCCAGCCCCTCCCGCAGCCCCGGCGGCGACGGCCGCTCCACCAGGCTCGCATATCCCCCCGAACCGTCCGCTGCGGCCGGGGTACTCGCGGTCCTCGGGCTCGCGGGGAGCGGCGGTGGTGGTGGGCAGGGGGCCGGGGTGTCGTCGCCGGACCCCGAGGTCGCGGCCGTGCGGGCGTCGAGTTCGGCGTCGCCGGCGAACGCGTGCGCCGCCGCTGGTTCGACCCGCAGCAGCGTGTACACCGCCAGCAGCCGGGGGCCGGGCGGCCCGTCGTCCAGCAGCGACGCGGTACGGACCTCGTCGAGCCCGGCGGGGGAGGCGAGCACCGCCCTGGCGACCCCGTCCGGATGGGCGGACAGGTAGGCCGCCGCCAGCCGGGTACCGCCGCCGCGCGCGACCAGGTTCAGCCGGCGGGCGCCGATCGCCTGCCGCACCTGCTCCAGGTCCGCCACGTCCCGTCCCAGCCCGTACACGGCCGGGTCCGGCAACCGCGCCGACCGTCCCGTGCCCACCTGGTCGTAGACGTAGACCTCGTACCCGTCGGCGGCCAGCCGCCGGTAGAACGCAGGATCGGTGGCCACGTCCGCCATGCCGGCCCCGCCGGACAGGAACACCACCGGCTCGGGCCGGGTGACCCGCTTCGGCGCGACCCGCACGTACGCCAGCCGCGACCCCGTCGCCAGCCGCCACTCGCGCTGCCCGGCCACCGGCGGCCCGGCCGCGACCGGCACCGGCGGCGGCGTCAGCGTCGCGCCCGCGACCTGCCAGACCACCGCCGCCTCCACGGTCAGGATCAGCGCCGCCCGTAACCACCGTCCCCACGCCGGGCCCGGCCGGGGCACGCACAGCAGCAGCCCGAGGAAGAACAGCGAGGCGAACACGGCGAGGCCGGTCCCCGTGAACACCCCGGGCCGCGCGCCGACCATCGCCGTCCCGGCCAGCGCGGCGAGCCCGGCCACGGGCGACAGCGCGAGCACCGCGGCGCCCGCCACGATCCCGGTGAAAGACCTCACAGGGGGACGCTAGCCCCCGACCGGGGAGGGGAGCGAGCGCCCGAGGCGGATGCGCAGGCGGTCGCCGGCGCGCAGGGTCTCGCGCACGGTCCACACCCGCTCGTCGATGACGGTGCCGTTCGTGGTCATGTAGCCGCCGACCCGCAGCACCGGACGGCCCGAGGCGTCGCCGAGGAGCTGGGCCCGCGACTCGGAGTCGTCGGCGAACAGCACGAGGAAGTCCTCGGCGTGCGCGGGGGCCTCCAGCACCAGGCCGGGATAGAGATGGGAGGAGGGGACCTCGATCACGTATTCGCTCACGCGCTCGCCACTACCCCGCTCGCGCGCTTTCAGCTTCCGGCCCGCGGAGGATAGCGCTTACCTGGGCCGATGAGGTGAAATATCAGGGTTACCTACAGGCTGGAGTTCCCCTCATGTCCTTGTTCGACCTGCCGATCGAGCAGCTGCGCGGCTACCTCCCCGACCGCGACGAGCCCGCCGACTTCGACGACTTCTGGTCCCGTACGCTGGCCGAGGCAGGCAGGTTCGACCCGGCCGCCGAGTTCGTGCCCTACGACCTGCCGCTGAGCGGCGTCGACGTCTACGACGTGTCGTTCGCCGGTTGGGGCGGCCACCGCATCGGCGGCTGGTTCATCCTGCCGCGCGGCGTTCAGGAGCCGGTGCCGTGCGTGATGCACTACATCGGCTACAGCGGCGGGCGCGGCTTCCCGAAGGACCACCTGCTGTGGCCCACGGCCGGATACGCGGTGTTCGTGATGGAGACCCGGGGGCACGGCGGCGCGAGCCCGGGCAGCCCCGGCGTGACCGGCGACCCGCACGGCAGCGCCAACGTGCAGGCGCCCGGCATGATGACGCGCGGCATCCTCGACCCCGAGGACTACTACTACCGCCGCGTGTTCACCGACGCGGCCAGGGCGGTCGACGTGGCCGCGGCCCACCCGGCGGTGGACGCGAGCCGCATCGTGGTCTCGGGCGGCAGCCAGGGCGGCGCGATCGCGCAGGCCACGGCCGCGCTGCGCCCGTCAGTGCGGGCGGCGCTGGTGGACGTGCCGTTCCTGACGCACTTCCGGCGGGCGGTCGAGATCACCGACGAGTATCCGTACCAGGAGCTGGTGCGCTTCCTCGCCTCCCGCAGGGACGGCGCCGACCAGGTGTTCCGCACGCTGTCGTACTTCGACGGCGTCAACTTCGCCGCGCGCGGCCGGGTGCCCGCGCTGTACTCGGTCGCGCTCATGGACTCCGTCTGCCCGCCCTCCACGGTCTTCGCCGCCTACAACCACTGGCAGGGACCGAAGGAGATCAACGTCTGGCCCTGGAACGGGCACGAGGGCGGGTCCGGCTACCAGACCGAGGAGCAGGTCCGCTACCTGCACAAGCTCCTGGCCGGCTGACCCGGTGGGTGGCCGCCGTACCGGCGTGATCGCCGGTACGGCGGCTCCCGTCACACCGCCTGCGGCGTCACCATGAACGACACGCTCCCTTGCGCGTCGGCCCCGGCGTCCAGGGCCTTGTCGTCCAGCACGGTGGCGGCCACGGGGTCGAGGTAGACCCGGGCGCCCTCGGTCTCGACGACCTCGTCCGCCGGCTCCGGGGCCGTGGCCAGGGAAAGGGTGAGCGAATTCGCGCCGTCGCCCTGCGACGAGATGCGGATCCCGCCCTGCGCGGGTTCCGGCGCGGACGCGGTCAGGTCGCGAATCGCCTGGGCTGCGTTGGCTGTCAGGGTGAGCACTACGGCTCCTCCTCACGGTCGACGTACAGAGAGTTGCCTGCCATTCCCCCGATGCCGGGACCCAACCCTCCTTGGTGTTTTCTTTACCTTCGGGGGCCGGGCTCGTCGTCGTGACACGGGTTCCGGTCAGACGGTCCACTTGCCGTCGAGCATGAGGTCGCGGCCCGCCAGCTCGTTGACCTCGCGCCACGCCTGCACCAGCACCGGCGTCACCCGGAAGTAGGTGTACGGGCCGCGCGACTCACGCGGGTCGAACCCGGTCTTGACCGCGAACGCGTCGCCGATGTCGTCCGGGATCGTGCCGGCCGGTTGCGCGGTCACCGTGCCTTCGATCAGGACGACGTCCCTGGTCAGGCCCAGGCCGAGCCGGACGGTGCCGCCGGCCAGCAGGTTCCGGCCGGTGGGCGTGGCGTCCGCGGTGGACAGCAGCAGCGTGTGCCCGTCCCACAGGAACGACAGCGGCGTCATGTACGGGCCGCCGTCGCCCGCCGTGGCCACCCAGGCGTCGACGTCGTGTTCGAGCCGGTCGAGCGTGTCCTGCTTGCGCTGCTCCGGTGAACGGGCCGGTGGCGTCATTCTTCTCCTCGCACTCTTGTCGCGTCCGTCACATGATGACGGCTCCCGGCGGAGGAGCGCGACAGCGACCCCCTCGCCGCCTGACCGGCATATGGCGCGGCGCGCCTGAGGGGGAAGTCACGACCACATGGTTACGCTCTGTGACGGAGATGTATCACCATGTCATAGGAAAACTTATGCGTACTCGTCTGACCATGCTGCTGGCCGCCGCGGCCGTCGTCGCCCTGTCGGGGTGCGGCGAAAGCGCCACCACCAACACCGCGGGGCTGGCGCCGCGGACCGACGCTCAGCCGTCCGAGCAGGACAGGACCTGGATGGCGACCATCCACCGGGGCAACCTGGCCGAGATCGAGGCGGGCCGCCTGGCCGAGAAGAAGGGTGCCACCGACCAGGTCAAGTCGATCGGCCGGATGCTGGTCGACGACCACACCCAGTTCGACAAGAAGGTGACCCAGACCGCGAGCCAGCTCGCCATCCAGCTTCCCGCCGGGCTGACCTCCGAGCAGGCCGCCATGGCCAAGCGCCTGCAGGAGGCCAAGGGCAAGGAGTTCGACAAGGAGTTCGTCGCGAGCATGCTCAAGGCCCACAAGACGGCGATCGAGGCCACCAAGGAGGAGATCTCCAAGGGCTCCTCGCCGGCGGTGGTGGCCCTGGCCGAGTCCGCGACCCCGACGCTGGAGGAGCACCTGAAGGCGCTGAAGAAGGCGCAGGACTGACGGAGACGCCCGCGATGCCCGAAGGCGCGGGACCGGCGGAGGTGCCCGCGATGCCTGAAGGCGCGGGCGGGCCGGACGCGGTCGCCTCCCTGGCCCGCGCCGCCGCGCGCGAGGTGGCCGGGCTCCGGCACGGCCGCGCGCTGCACCGGCGCGGCCTGCTCCTGGCGGGCACGCTGACGGTCGAGGCGGCGCCGCTGGGTGAGCCGGGCGAGCACGAGGTGCGGGCCCGGCTGTCCAAGGGGCTGTCCCTGCCGGGACGGCTGCCCGACGTGCTGGGGCTGGCCGTGCGGTTGCCCAACGGGGTCGATCTGCTGCTGTCCACCGGCGTGGGCGGCCTGCCGGTGCCGCGCCGCACCTTCATGTCGGGGCCGTACTCCACCCTGACGCCCTACGTGTACGGAACCGGACGGTACCGGCTGGTCGCCCGCCCCGAGGGTGAGCGCGTGCCCGCCGACCCCGCGCTGCTGCCCGGCGCGCTGGCCCGCGGCCCGCTGCTGTTCCATCTGTGGGCCGGTGGCCGCTACCTCGCCCGCCTGCGCCTGCACGCCGCGCTGCCCGGCGAGGACCTGACGTTCGACCCGGTGCTCAACAGCCATCCCTGCCTGCGTCCGGCCGGATGGACGGCCCGGCTGCGGCGGGCCGCCTACGAGGGCTCCCGGCAGGGCCGCGGCGTGCCTCCGCCCTAGACCGTTTATGGCAAAGACTGGCCGACCCATGTGTGCATATGCGACGTTCTGGGGTATTTGTCCTGTTTGAACCAGGACGAACAATCGGGGGGATCGTCGTGGCTATGCAAACAGAGATCCGAAGCCTGCTCGAGTGCCATGTGATCGGGTCGGACGGACATTCGATCGGCAAGGTGGGCCAGGTCTACCTCAGTGACCGCACCGGCGAGCCGGAGTGGGTCACGGTTCGCACGGGGTTCTTCGGCATGAGGCAGACCTTCGTGCCGCTGGCCAACGCCCGCCGCGCCGGGGACGAGATCAGGGTCCCCTTCGACAAGGAGATGATCAAGGGCGCGCCCAACATCGACGTGGACGGCCGCCTCTCCTTGGAGGAGGAGGCCGAGCTCTACCGGTACTACGGGATGCAGCCGTCCACCATCCCGTCCCAGCGCTCGCCCGCCGCGGGGGAGCGGCAGGCCCAGCGGCCCATGGGGGAGTCGCGGACGGCCGAGGAGCGCGGCCGGCGCACCGGCATGACCGGACAGACGGGCCAGGCGGTCCCGACCGGACAGCCGGGCAAGCCGCGCGGCCGGGACGTGGGCGACCGCGACATCGACATGACCACGTCCGAGGAACGGCTGCGCGTCGGCAAGGAGAGCCGCGAGACCGGGCACGTCCGGCTGCGCAAGTACGTCGAGACGGAGAACGTCCAGGAGAGGGTGCCGCTCTCGCACGAGGAGGTCGTGATCGAGCGCGAGCCCATCAGGGACGGCCAGCCCGGCACGTACGAGATCGGCGAGGACGAGCAGCAGATCACCCTGCACGAGGAACGGCCGGTGATCGGCAAGGAGACCAGGCCGGTCGAGCACATCCGCGTGCACAAGGAGACCGTCCAGCACGAAGAGACCGTCGAGGGCCAGGTCAGGAGGGAACGCCTGGAGGTCGACGAGGACGGCAACGCGCGCGAGCACACCCGCAACCGCGGGGACGACCTCCCGCCGAAGCGGTAGGAGGCCCTTCCGGGTCCCGTGCGGGGGCGCCCACGCGCCCCCGCCTCACCGCGCCCACCACGCCCACCAGGTCCACCACATGCCCACCACGCGCCCACCGCCGGCCCCGCTCAGCCCCGGCCGGTGTCCGGGGGGACGGACCAGCTCGGGCGGGCGTTCAGGACGGCCGGCTCGAAGCCCGCGAGCTGCTGGTAGTGCAGCGAGATCTTCTCCAGCGTGTCCCGGGGGACGACCTCCTCGATGTCGGCGAACCCGTCCGGGGCGCGTTCGTGCGCCAGTTTCAGGACGACCTCGGGCCCGTCCTCCCGGTTGGCCAGCACGATCTGGTTCGTGACCGGCCGCCGCCGGCTCTCGTAGAACTCCAGCCCCTGACCGGTGGCCAGGGCGTAGGCCAGCACGCGGGCGTCGATGACGGCCTGCGTGCCGCCGTTGGACCCGGTCGGGTACATCGGGTGCGCGGCGTCGCCCATCAGCGTCACCGTCCCCGACGACCAGCGCGGCAGCGGGTCCCGGTCCACGAGCGGGTACTCGTACGCCTGGTCGGCCGAGGCGATGAGGGCGGGGATGTCGAGGGCGTCGGAGCGCACGTCCGCCACGTGGTGGAGGAACTTCGCGATCTCGACCTCGCGGTTCCAGTCGCCCCGGGGCGTGGTCTCGGGGGCCCGGTGCTGGATGGCCCAGTTGATGAGCTGGGTGCCGTCGGGGTCCGGCGGCGCGATCGGATAGATGACGATCTTCTGCGTGCCGTCCCCCGCCATGATCATGGATCGGCCGGTCAGGAACGGCCGGGCTCGGGACGTGCCGCGCCACAGCACGTGACCGCCCCAGAGCGGGTCGCCCTCGCCGGGGAACAGCGCGGCCCTGACGGCGGAGCGGATGCCGTCGGCGCCGACGAGCAGGTCGCCGTCGTGGTCGAGCCCAGTGACGGGGGAGCCGGTCAGCACGGCGTCCGGGCCCAGGCGCTCGCGTACGGCGTCCAGGAGCATGAGCTGTGATCGGCCGCGGTGGATCGAGTACTGCGGCCAGGCGTGGCCCGCGGCCCGGCCGCGCGGCTCGGACCAGATGTGCTGCCCGCGCCGGGTGAGAAAGGTCAGGTCGGCCGTCTCGACGCCGATGCGGGCCAGGCGCTCGCCCAGGCCCAGTTCGACGAGCTCGCGCACGGCGTGCGGCAGCAGGTTGATGCCCACGCCGAGCGGGCGGACGTCCTTGACCGCCTCGCGCACGGTCACGTCGGTGATGCCCGCGGCGTGCAGGGACAGGGCCGCGGTGAGCCCGGCGATGCCCGCTCCGGCGATGACCACCCGCCTCGGACGCCGCGCCGCGAACCCCGTCATGAGGAGCCTCCGGGCAGGAGCAGGGCGGAGACGTCGAACGGCGCCTCCAGGTAGCCGCTGCCCTTGAACTGGAGCATGAGGTCGGCCACTCGCTGCAGCCGGGCCTTGTCGACGGCGGTGGAGTAGCCGCCCAGCGCCATCCGGTCGGCCGTGGCCTTGTCGATCTTGGTGTACTTCAGCAGCGCGGCCTTGGCCTGGGCCGGGTCGGCGATCGCCAGGTCCACCGCCTTGCGCAGGCCGCGCTGGAAGGCGGCCACCGTGCGCGGATTGTCGGCCGCGAAGCCCTCGGTGGTCAGGTAGCCCGCCATCGGGAAGTCGGCGGTCGCCCCGGTGAACAGGTCCGACAGGGAGCGGGCCCCGTTCGTGGCGGCCGCGGTCTGCCAGAACGGCTCAGGCAGGACGGCCGCGTCCACGTCCCCGTTGGCCAGCGCGCCGGCCATCTGCGGGAACGGCCGTTCGACGAAGGTGATGTCGGCGGGTGTCACGCCGGCGGGCTTGAGCAGCGCGCTCACGGCCAGGGTGGCGACGTTGCCGAGGGTGTTGACGCCCACCTTCCTGCCCTTGAGGTCGGCCAGTTCCGTGACGGGCGAGTCCTTGCTCGTCATGAGGACGAAGTTGCCGGGCTTGGCCACGTACGCCTCGCCGACGACCTTCAACCGGCCCACGCCGCGCGAGGCGGCCAGCATCGCCGAGACGTAGTTGCTGTGCAGGACGTCCAGCTTGCCGCTGATCAGGTCGGGCATCGCGGCGGCCCCGCCTTGGATCACGACGGGCTTGACGGTCAGGCCCTCCGCCGCGAAGTAGCCCTTGTCGATGGCGATCTGTATGGGGGCGACCTCGGGAAGGGCTAGCATGCCGAGGTTGAGCACGGGTTTCTCCGGCCCGCCGGACGACGGCCGGGGGTCCGCCCCGCCGCACCCGGTCATGGCGAGGGCGAGGGCGACCGCCGCGAGTAACAGACGCATGAACGCTCCAAGGAGTGGGTTCGTGAACGAAAGCGTGCCGGGGAAACGCGAGAGGAACAGCCGCCGAGTAATCTCCTTCATTCCCGGGCGGCTTTATTCGGACGCGCCATAATTCGCCGCCATCCGGCGTTCGACCATCAGGAACACCTGATTCAGCAGATAACCGAGAACGCCGAGCACGGTGACGGCGGCCCACATGCCCGGCAGGTCGAAGGAACGCTGCGCCGCGCGCAATCGGAAACCGACGCCGTCGGTGGCGAAGAACTCGGCGATGACCATGAGGATCAGCGCGAGCGACAGGCTGAGCCGCAACCCGGCCAGGATCTTCGGGGCCGCCGACGGCAGCACGACCCGCAGCAGGCGCTGACCGGCCGACAGCCTGAAGACCCGCGCGGTGTCCAGGTGCAGCCGGTCGACGTTGCGGGCGCCGTCGGCGGCGTTGATCAGCACCGGCCAGACGATGCCGCACGCGATGGTCGCGACCTGCATGAGCGTGCCCGTCGAGAACAGCGCCAGGAACACCGGCAGCAGCGCCGGCGGCGGCAGCGCCCGGCAGAACTGCACGGCCGGGTCCACGAACCTGGCCAGCAACGGCGAACGGCCCATGGCGACCCCGGCCGCCACACCCGCGACGCCGGCCACCACCCACCCGGTCAGCAGCCGGCCCAGGCTGCGGGAGAGGTCGTCCAGGGCCGCCCGGCTGATCCACAGGTCGCCCAGGCGCAGCGCGATCGTGGACGGCGGCGGGAAGTAGGGGTTGCCCGCCGCCCTGGTGGCCAGCTCCCAGAGGGCCACGACGACCGGGACGGCCCACAGCCGTGCCAGGGACCTGATCACCGGGCCGCTCCCGTCAGGGCCGTGTGCCAGCGCAGCAGCCGCCGGGAGGCGTGGGCGAGCAGCGTGTTGGTGAGCAGGCCGAGCGCGCCGGCCCACAGGGTGGCGGCGATGGTCAGGCGCAGGCCGTCCGGGCTGCTCTCGGCCACGATGATGAAGTGCCCGATGCCGCTCGTCCCGGCCAGCAGCTCGGTGCTGACGGCCAGGATCAGGGCGATGGCCGCGGCCACCCGTACGCCGGTCGCCACGAACGGGGCCGCGCTCGGCAGGCTGACCCGCCACAGCACGGCCGGCGGGCCGAACCCGAAGGCCCGCATCGTCTCCTTGGCCAGCGGGTCGACCTCGCGCAGGCCGTACATGGTGTTGAGCAGGACGGGCCAGGTGGCGGCGTACACGATCATCGCGACCTCCGTCTCCAGCCGGCCGGTGAAGACGAACGCGGCCAGGGGGATGAGCGCCACCGAGGGGATGGGCCGCAGGAACTCCAGCACGGGACGCAGGGCCCGCTCGACCGGCGGCACGCTGCCCAGCAGCAGCCCGGCGGGCACGGCCACCGCCACGGCGGTCAGCAGGCCGAGCGCCCACGCGCCGCACGTGGCCAGCACGTCGGCCAGGAAGGCGGGGTCGGCGGCGAGCCCGGCGGCGGTGACCAGCACCGCCGAGACGAGCGGCAGCTCCAGCTGGGAGACCAGCCCGAGACGGCCGGCCGCCTCGGCGGCGCACAGCAGCATGACGGTGCCCGCCACGCCGCACACGGCGGCGCTGTCGAAGGGACGGGAGGGGATCAGGCGCACGGCGGCGCCTCGGCGCCGGGGGAGTAGGGCGGCAATGTCTCGGCTCTCCGGAGCATCGGTCCGGCCGTGCGTCACCATGCGTCACCGTGGCGGGCCGGAAGGCGGGCAGAGAGGAACGCAAGTCACAGTAACCGAGCCGTCCGACAGGGAAATTCCGGCCACGATAAACGGCCGGTCCCTTTCGCTGGATCCGGCGTCACATTTCCCGGGAGCGGCGCTTTTTCGGCCCGCCTGATAATGCGAAATTCCCGCCCGGGTTCACCGTCCGTAGAGTTCGAGTTCGTTCAGCATGCTGCAGGAGTCGCCGATCTCGGCGTCGCAGTCGTCGGTCGGCTCGGTGACGATCATGACGTGCGCGCCGGTGCGGGCCACCGTGTGGTAGCGCATGGCGTAGTCGGTCCGGTCCTCGATGGTGACGACGGGCTCGCCCCAGGTGCGGCCGTCGGCGGAGACGTACACGCGGGCGCCGGCCGCGTGCCCGGGGCGCAGGCTGATGCCGACGCGGTTGATCGCGTACGGGCGGTCGAGATGCAGGACGTACCGGCCGGGGCCGGCGGCGACGGCGCTGGACCAGTAGTCGGTGCTGCCGTCGAAGGCGCCCACCGGGCCGGTGCGCCGGTGGCCGGCGGCGGTCCAGCGCATGTCGGTGTCCACCGTGAGCGAGCCCCGGTGGTACAGGCCCGACAGGTCGATCAGGTCGGGGCCGGGGGCGGTGACGGTGAACAGGCGGCGCTTGATGGCGTACCAGCCGCCGTTCTCGAACTTGCCGTGAGCCGGGCAGGCCGACTCGTTGAGCAGCCCGTCGGGGCGCACGCCGGGCAGCTTGCAGTTGTCGAACACCTGGATCAGCCGGTGCGGGCCGATCGCGGCCACGGCGGTGTAGCCGGAGGAGCCGTGCACGTCCCGCACGCCGTCGCTGTTGCGGTACGTCACCGTCTGCTGCCGCCACTCCTCGCCGATCCCGTCGGGGGCGACCGCCAGCCAGTTGTGCGGACGCCCGGCGCTGAGCACGAGCACGCCGTCGGGCATCAGCAGCAGCCGCGGCGCCACGCCGCGCACCAGGCAGTCCTGGCCGTCGATGCGCAGCGGCCGGACCGGCGACCAGGTGCGGCCGCCGTCGGACGAGCGGCTCTGGTGCAGCGTGGAGGGCGGCTCGCCGTCCCTGCGCAGCACCGCCAGCAGGGAGCCGTCGAGCGTCTGGGCGAGGGCGGTCTCGTTGTAGACGAAGGGCGCCTGGGGAGGGGCGATCACGCCGCGCCGGGCGAACGTGCGGCCGCCGTCGTCGCTGGCGAACACCTCCGGCTGGTAGGTCTCGGACTCGCCCTGGCGGATGTAGGCCGTGAACAGGATCGTGCCGTCGGCGAGCTGGATCGGCAGGCCGTGCGCGGCGCCGCCGGCGGCCTCGGCGTCCGGCGAGGAGACCGTCGCCTCCCAGCGCACCCAGCTCTCGCTGTCGGGGGAGCGGGAGGAGAGCACGCCGAGCTTGGCGGTGCCCGGCCCGGAGCGCCGCAGGTAGTACTCCAGGGCGAGCAGCGTGCCGTCGCGCAGCTCGATCGGCGCCTCCCGCAGCGGGGTCCGGTTGCTCGCGCCGAACGTGACGCCGCCGTCCTCGGAGGTCGCCGACTCGCTGGAGAGGGTGACGACCTTGTCCACGTTCGTGGCGTAGGTGACGAGGAGCTTGCGCACCGGCGCGCCGCCCCGGCCCACCGTGTCGAGGGCCGCCACGCTCGGGAACCCGGCGAAGTCGAGCCGCTGCTCCGACGACGGCTCGCGCTCGGCCGGCGTCGGATACGGATAAATCCAGCGCGGTGAGACATCAGTGTCGGTCAGGTAAGGCCCCTCCGGAACCGACTTGCCGGTGAACTCCGGCAGGCGGCAGAACGTCTCCGGGGCGTGCGCCACCCCGTGGACCGCGGGCAGGCCGGCGGCCAGGAACACCGCCGCCAGCGCGGCTCTGGGCATCGCCACCGGGCACTCCTCTCTGTCGTCGCCGCTCGTGCGCGGCCGCCTCGCGACGGGCGAGGGCTCTGCCTTATCTCTGCCCCCTTCAGCCCCTGTTCATTTGCTCGCGTCCCTTCGTTCACCTGCGTCCCAGGGTTGCCAACAGCGGTTCCCATAGGTATTCGTTAAGTGTCAGTTGACAGCGAGGGGGCGCGAGCCGAGGATCGGAGCTGCAGGATTAAGTGGCAATTTACGTAGCAGGGACCCTCGGGTCTGGAGGTGGCCTCAGATGAGCATCGAGCCCAGGGCGCGAGTCGCCCCCGAGCGCGTGCCGCCGGTCTGGGAGGCGGACCCGGCGCCGGTGGCGCCGGAGACGGCGGCGCAGCAGAAGGTCGTCCAGCGCATCTGCGCCAGGGTGGCCCCCGGAGGGGTCGAGGTCGGCGTCGGCGAGCTGCCGCCCGGCGGCCTGCAGGTGTGGATCGACGCCCCCGTCCACGTCGACCCGCGCGAGTCATGGGTGCTGTACCACCGCATGGCCCGCGAGGTCAGCCTCGTCGGCTGGCACTGCGAGGCCGACAGCGACCGGCTGCTGGTGCTCGGCTGGAGCGCCGCCTGCCTGCACAACCGCATCCGGCTGCTGCAGAGCGGCCTGAAGCGGCTGGGCGACTTCGAGCACACCGCGCAGCGGGCCGTGCAACTGGAGGGCGAGGACCCGCGGGGCCGCACCGCGGCCGAGGTCGCCGCCGCCACCCGCGCCGCCGTCGAGCGGCGGCTGCGCTGGCCGGCCCGGCTGGCCGAGCTCGACGGGTTCGACCGCAGCTCGGGCCTGGCCCACCTGCAACTCCTCCTGGCCCAGGTGGTCGGGCTGGAGTCGAAGGTGGCCACGGCCTGCGAAGAACACCTGATCATGGCCCGCGCCCTCGCGTGGGCCGTCTGCGAGCACTACTCAGCCCACGGCGACCTGCCCAGGGCACAGCGCGAGGTGCTGGCCGAGACCCGCCGGTGGGTGCACGCCAGCTCGATCATCCGCGGCACGGCCACCGTACGGCCGGCCGGCGTGCCCCGTCCGCACATGGGGCTGACCGAGCGCCGGATCGCCGCGAGCGTCATCAACCACGGCATGCCGAGGGCGACCCCCACGGCCGTCATCCCCCGCTCCGGCCACCAGGAGGGCACGTGACGACCCAGGTGCCGCTCCACGGCGGGCGGCAGCACGCACAACCCGTACGAACCCTGTAGGAGAGCTCCCGTCATGCGAACCCCACCGCATCTGCCCGCGCTCGTCCGGCACGAGTCATCCGACACCGAACGCACCCGCGCCCGCCGCCACCCCTACGGCCCGCACGAGGTGCCCGTGCAGGCCGCGCCGCGCGGCTCACTCGACTTCCCCGCCCCCACGGCCGTCCCGCCGGCGCCCTTCGAGGCGTTCACCGAGCAGCGGCTGCGTGAGATCAGGGAGATGTCCACCCAGGCCATCGGCTCCATCGACGACCTCCTCCAGCACACCGCCTGACGTGATATCGCATCCCCCGAGGAGAGCCATGCAGGGACTATCGCGAGTGGAACTGCGGCCGCGTGACGTGGGCGCCCACCGACCGCGTTCGCTGGCGGGCACCGAGACCCCGCACACCCTGGACGAGGTACGCGCCCTCGTCCGCCGGGCCATGGTGAGCAAGAGCCGCCTCTACCCGGTCAGCACCGGCAGGAACTGGGGCATGGGCTCCGCGCTGCCGGTCACCGAGGACAACGTCGTCGTCGACCTCAGCCAGATGAACCGCATCCGCGGCCTCGACCTGGAGACCGGCCACGCCGTCATCGAGCCCGGTGTGACCCAGGCCCAGCTCGCCGAGGCGCTGCGGGACACCCCCTGGATGCTCAACGTGACGGCCTCCTGCGCCGACACCTCCGTGATCGGCAACGCCCTCGAACGCGGCGACGGCTGCTTCCGCTCCCGGGTCCACGACATGGCCGGGCTGGAGGTCGTGCTGGCCGACGGCAGCGTGATCACCACCGGCGGGCTCGACCCCACCGGCGTCTACCACGGCCGGGTGGCCGGGCCCGACCTGACGGCCGCGTTCGTCCAGCACAACCTGGGCGTCGTCACCGCCATGGCCGTCGCGCTGGTGCCGCGTCCGGAGACGATCGGGCTCGTGCACGCGCGCATCCGGCGCGACCAGATCGGCGCCGCGATCGGCGCGATGGCCGGGTTCCTGCGCCGCGGCAACCCCGCCGACGGGCTCATGCGGATCCGCGAGCTCGCCCTCGCGCCCGCCCGCGACAACGGCTGGCTGCTGCCGGCGGGCGTGGACACCGGCAAGTTCACCGTCCTCGGGCCGCTGCTCGGCACCGACGCCGCCGTCGAGCTGGCCGAGGAGATGCTGCGCAAGGCGCTCATCGAGGTCGAGGGCGGCGAGACGCTGCGCGTGCTCGACGCCGCCGCGGTCGGCCCCGACGACCCGCTCTACACCAGGGCGCTCACCGCCCAGGGCATCCCGACCTGCCAGGGCGTGCGCAACGCGCTCGGCGTCACGTCGTGCGAGCAGATCGACGCCGGCCGCATGGGCTTCCTCGTGCTGCTGCCGCTGATGCCGCTGCACGCCGCCAGGACCGAGCGCATCATGGACGCCCTCCAGTCCGCGGTCGACACCTACGGCACCGGCCTGATGGTGGAGTGGAACCTGGTCAGCCCGCACATGGCCAACGCCGTCATCCAGATCTTCTTCCACGGCGCCGACCCCGACGCCGCCCACCGCGCCCACCAGCTCCGCAACGAAGCGGGCAACCTGCTGCGCGGCAACGGCTGCGCCATCTACCGCTCCGACATCGACCACGCCGCCGCCGACGTCTGGTCCGAGACCAGCACCGCCGGCCTCGGCATGCTCCACCGGCTCAAGACCGCTCTCGACCCGGACGGCCTGATCTCCCCCGGCCGTTACGGCGCCTGACCCCGAACCACCACCACGCCGGTCGCACCACCGGAGTGTGCCGGCCGGCGTGGAACCCGAGGCTTTCCTGCGAGGAGGACCGAGTGCGTGAGACACCAGTGGCCGTCAGGGGAACCGGCGTGACCCGCCGTCACGCCGTCATGCTGCGGCTGGTCGGCGCGGGCGTGATGCTGACCGTGATGGCCGACACCACGGCCACCACCCTGGCCGTCGGCGTGCTGCGTTACACCCCTGCGGGCGCCGGCATGCCGCTCGGCGACCTGGTCTGGCTGACCAGCGCCGCCTTCATCCCGATCGCCGCGCTGCTGGCCACGGCCGGGCGGTGGGCCGACCTGTTCGGCCGCCGCCGGGTGCTGGCGTTCGGGCTGGTGGTGTTCGTGGCCGGCGGGGTGGCCACCGTGGCCGCGTCGTCCTGGTCGTTCGTGCTGGCCGCGCGGGCGGTGCAGGGCGCGGGCGCGGCGGCGATGATCCCGGCCAGCCTGGGGCTGCTGCTCGGCGAACTGCCCGAGTCGCAGCGCCGGGGCGCGATCGCCCTGTGGAGCTCGGCCTCCGGGCTAGGCTGCCTGCTCATGCAGGCCGGCGGCGGCTGGCTGGCCGCCACCGTCGACTGGCGCGCCCTGTTCGTGCCCGACGTCGTCATCGGCATCGCGCTGCTGATCGCCTGCGCCGCTCTGCCGTCCGGCAGGCGCACCACGGCCAAGGGCGTGCCGGACGTGCTCGGCGCGTGGCTGCTGGCCGCCGGGATCGCGGTGATCGTGCTGGCCATCTCCAAGGCCATGGCCTGGGGCCTGGACGTCGTGTGGCTGGCCGTCGCGGCCCTCGCGCTGCTCGGCGGCGCGCTGGCCCAGGCCAGGCACCACCGCCTGCCCGCCATCGACCTGGCGCTGTGGCGGCAGCGCAAGTTCGTCTGGGGCTGGCTGGCCACCTGGTTCTTCGGCGCCCTGTCGTACGGGCTGCTCACCGTGCAGCCGCTGTACCTGCTGCACCTGGGCTACCCGATGCTGGAGGTGGCCATGTGGCTGACGCCCACCTCGGTGGCCGTCGTCGTGACCAGCTACCTGGCCGGCAAGCTGCTCAAGCACATCGGCGCGTACGGCCTCATCTACGCGGGCTCGCTGCTCTGCGGCGGCGCGTGCGTGCTCGTGCTGACCCAGTCAGGGCCGACCGTGTGGGGCCTGATCGCCAGCGTCGTGGTCGGCATGGGCGTCGGCGCGCTGGCGCCGGGCACCTCCGTGGCCACCACCCTGGCCGCCCACCCCAGCCAGTACGCCTCCGCCGTGGGCGCGGCCACCATGGCCCGCATGGTCGGCGGGGCCGTCGGCATCGCCGTGGTGTCCCTCGTCATCGACCACCCGTTCATCCTCACCGGCCCGCTGGCCGGGCTGGCCGGCGCGCTCGCCATGTGCGTGGCCATCTCGGTGTTCATCGGGGCCATCGCCCTCACCAAGATCACCCGGCTGCGGACCGACCCGGGCGACGACATGATCAAGGTGCCGCGCCGGCTGCTGCTGGAGTTGCGCATGACCCTCGCCACCGTCGCGGCGGAGGCCGACGCGCTGCTGCCTGCCGAGACCCGCACGACCCCCAGGGATCACATCCCGAGGCCCCGGGCCGCCGAGAGCTCGGAGACCTACGGAACCACGCACGTCTAGTTCAACCTCAAGAAGGGCTCTCGTCATGGCAACCACATCGTGCGACGTGGCCATCGTCGGCGCCGGGCTCGGCGGCTGCTTCCTCGCACTGCTGCTGCGCCGCCGCGGACAGCGCGTCGTCGTCATCGAGCAGGGACCCTCGATCCCGAGCGCGGGCGCCGACTTCCTCAAGCCCCCCGGCCTGCGGGTGCTGGCCCGCCACGGGCTGGCCGAGCTCGTCGAGCGCCACGGCCTGCGGCGCGACCTCATCCGCTACTACCACGACGGCGAGCCGATCAGGGAGTGCCGCTTCCCCGACGGCGGCTTCCTCATCCGCCCCTACCGCGAGCTGGTCGAGCTCATCTACGCCTGCTGCGCGATGGAGGGCGTCGAGTTCGTCTTCGACGCCGCCATCGAGCACGTCGAGCGCGACGGCGACCGCATCGAGCTGCTGACGCTGTCCGACGGCGGCCGGCTGCGCGCCGACGTGGTCGTGGGCGCCGACGGCACCAAGTCGGCCGTGCGCCGGGCGCTCGACATCGACCAGGTCGCCATGCCGTACGACCGGCTGCTGATGCGGGTGGCCACCGTGCCGCTGAGCGCCAGCGTCGCCCAGCTCAACCGGCTCTACTTCAGCTCCGGCGGCTGGCTGGCCTACCTCTACCCGCTCGACCGGGACCAGGCCCGGGTGTTCGTCGGCCTGCCCCCCGAGCAGGACGACGAGGTCTTCGGCCGGGGCGCCACCAGCCTGCCCGACATGCTGAAGGGCTTCGTCACCGACAGCACCGACGCCTTCGGCTCCCTCCAGGCCGCCGCCTGGCAGCCGATCAAGGTCTCGTCGTTGCGGGTGGGTGCGTACCACCGGGGCAACGCCGCGCTGCTCGGCTCGGCCGCCTTCGCCTGCCACCCCATGACCGGCATGGGCATGAGCTACACCCTGTACGACGCCGAGATCCTGGCCGACGTCATCTCCGCGGCCGACGGCGACCTGCCGCTGCTCGACAAGCTGCTCCAGGCCCGCTACGAGCCGCGCCGCCAGGCGCACCGCCAGCTCATCGACTACGGCGACGCCCTGGCCACCACCTTCCACGACCGGCGGGCGTACCTGCGGGCCTTCCGCGCCGACCTGCACATCTACGGCGACGAGGCCGCCCCGCGCACGACCCCCGCGCTCCAGCCGATCTGACCCCCTCCGGCCTCCGGAGGAGGTCACCGCGCCCCCGCCGGGTCAGAGTCCGGCGGGCGGCGCGGCCGGGCCCCGGTAGGGCAGGGTCTGGCTGTAGACGATGTTGGTCGTGGTGCCGCCGAACCGGGCCAGCTCGTCGATGACCCGTTCGAGGTGCGGCATCGAGCCCGCGGCGACCTTCAGCGTGTAGCAGTCCTCGCCCGTGGTGCGCAGGCACTCAAGGATCTCCGGACGCTCGCCCAGCAGGCGGCGCAGCGGCTCGTGCCGGCTGCCGGGGTACTTCAGGCGCACGACGGCCAGCACGCCGAACCCCACCTTGCCCAGGTCGACCTCGGCCCGGTAGCCGGCGATGACGCCCAGCGCCTCCAGCCGCCTGACCCGCTCGGTCGTCGCCGAGGCGCTGAGATTGACCCGGCGGCCCAGCTCGGTCAGGGGCACCCGGCCCTCGCGCTGGAGCTCCACCAGGATCGCCCAGTCGGTCTCGTCGAGATCCTCGGCCATCCGGCGAATATACCGGTAGATCCCCGGCGAACCCCGCCGTACGCCGTGAGCAGGGCCTTCAGCCGGGCAGGACGGCCTGGATAGCCTCGGTGTCATGAGAATCGGCGTGAACGTACCGAACTTCGGGCCCGGCACCGACCCCGCCACGCTGCGACGATGGGCGCTGACCGCCGAGTCCCTCGGCTACGACCTGCTGATGATCTCCGACCACGTCGCGATCACGCCCGACGTCGCCGAGCAGTACCCGCCCCCCTTCTACGAGCCGTTCACCACGCTCGCCTGGCTGGCCGGGATCACCACGCGGATCAGGCTCGGCACCTCGGTGCTCATCGTGCCGTACCGGCATCCCCTGGTCATGGCCAGGATGGCGGCCAACCTCGACCGGTTCAGCGGCGGGCGGCTGGTGCTCGGCGTCGGCGTCGGCTGGGCGCGGCAGGAGTTCGACGCGCTCGGGGTGCCGTTCGAGCGGCGCGGGCGGCTGACCGACGACCACCTCCAGGCCATGCGCGCCGCCTGGTCGGCCGCCGACGACTACCGCGCCGGGCCGATCCCCTTCTGGGTGGGCGGCAACGGCGAGGCCGGCCTGCGCCGCGCCGTACGGCTCGGCCAGGCGTGGCACCCCCTGCGCAACACCCTGCCCTGGCTGCGGGAGGCCGCCGGGCGGCTGGCGGACACCGCGGACGAGCTGGGACGCCCGGCGCCCGCGTTCGCCCCCCGCATCCTCCTGCGCCTGACCGCCGAGCCGGTCACCGGCCCCCGCCGCCACGCCGGGGAGGGCACCCTCGACCAGGTCCTGGCCGACCTCGACGAGCTACGGCTGCTCGGCGCCGACACCGTCGTGCTCGACCCGTTCGCCGGGGACCCCGCCGAGACGCTGCACCCCCAGACGGCCTGGCACGCGCTCGCCACCGTCGCCGACCACTGGGACCTCGACCCCCGCGACCCCCGCGACCCGTCCAAGGAGAACGACCATGACACCCGATGACGAGACCTTCCTGCGCCGGGCCATCGAGCTCGCCGCCCGCGCCCGCGCGGGCGGCGAGGCCCCCTTCGGCTCGCTGCTGGTCGGCCCCGGCGGCGACGTGCTGGCCGAGGAGCACAACACGGTCCTCGGCGACCGCGACATCTCCGCCCACCCCGAGCTGAAGCTCGCCCGCTGGGCCGCCCGCGAGCTGGACCCCGGGACCGCGGCGGCCACCACCATGTACACGAGCTGCCAGCCGTGCGGCATGTGCGCGGGCGCCATCGAACGCTCCGGCCTCGGCCGCGTGGTGTACGCCCTGTCGAACGAGCAGCTCGCCGGCCTCAAACCCGGCCCCGGCTGGCCGCACGTGCCCCAGGACGGCCCGGCGCTGTACGCCGAGGCCACCGCCCCGCTGGAGGGCTACTACCGCTGACCGCCCGCCCCGGCGGCGGCCCCCGATGGTAGGGCCTGCACCACCACGAGGAAGGGTGACAGCGGGGGTCCGCCGGAGCGCCGCCGCCGCGATGCTGATGAGTGATCACACCGGCATCGTCAGCATCGGAGAGAACCTTGACCGTGGTGGAAACCCCTCGCGCCGCGTCCCGGGGGAGCGACTTCGCGCACCTGTCGCGCCGCATCGCCCAGGCGGGGCTGATGGAGCGGCGGCCCGCCTACTACGTGATCAGGATCGGCCTGGTGGCCGCCCTGTTCGCCGGAGGGTGGACGCTGTTCGCCACGGTCGGCGACTCCTGGTGGCAGCTCGGCGTCGCGGCGCTGCTGGCCGTCGCCTTCGCCCAGGTCACGCTGCTGGCCCACGACCTGGCGCACGGCCAGGTGTTCCGGTCGCGGCGCCGGAGCAGGATCGCCGGGCTGCTGGTCGGCAACCTGACCGTCGGGCTCAGCTACGGCTGGTGGATGGACAAGCACACCCGCCACCACGCCAACCCCAACCACGAGGACCACGACCCCGACGTCGCGCCCGACATCCTCATCTGGTCACGGCGGCAGGCCGAGGTCAGCCGCGGGCTGCCCCGTTTCATCGGCCGCTGGCAGGCGTTCCTGTTCTTCCCGCTGCTCACCCTTGAGGGGCTGAACCTGAAGGTGGCCGGCTTCCGCGCGCTGCCCAGGGTGAAGGGCGGCCGTACCGAGGGGCTGCTGCTGGTCGCGCACAACCTGGCCTACCTGGCCGGGGTGTTCGCGGTGCTGCCGCCCGGCAAGGCGCTCGTCTTCCTCGCCATGCACCAGGCGTGCTACGGCGTCTACCTGGGGTGCACGTTCGCCCCCAACCACAAGGGCATGCCGGTGCTCACCGCCGAGGACTCCCTGGACTTCCTCCGCCGCCAGGTGCTGACCTCCAGGAACGTGCGCGGCGGCCGGCTGATGAACGTCGCGCTCGGCGGGCTCAACTACCAGATCGAGCACCACCTGTTCCCCGGCATGCCGTCGGCCAACCTGCGCCGCGCCCGGCCCGTCGTCCGCGAGTACTGCCGCGAGCTGGGCGTCGAGTACGCCGAGTGCGGGCTCGTCGAGTCGTGGGCCCAGGCCATGCGCCACCTGCACGCCGTCGGAGCGCCGCTGCGCGCCCCTCAGGAGGTGACCACCAGTTCCAGCCCCTCCTGATCCTCCCGGATCTCATGGCCGGCCCCGGCCAGGACCATCCGCAGCGCGAGCAGGACCGCGGTGCGGATGGTCTCGTACTTCACCAGGTGCGCGGCCGTCGTACTGCCTGCCGGACCCCAGACGACCACCACACCCCGGGACGGGTCGAGCCAGACGGTCAGACCGCCGTCGACCGGCATCGGGGACGGCTCGACGCTGAAGCCCGCCTCGGTCAGTTCCTGCCGGACCACGACTTCCAGATCCGGCCCATCGCCTCGGGCGAAGTCCATCAGAGTCCGCTGCCCCCTGCGGCGCGCGCCGAACGCGCCGCTTCGGAAGTGTGGCGGTTGTGTAAGGATGGCGGCTGTGACCGCCGCGTCAATCTGGCTGCGCCTGTCGCGGGCCGTCGTGTTCGCGACGGTCTGCGGTTTCGTGTCCGCGGCGGGGCACCTGCTGGCCGGGGGCGGGGCCGTCCCGCTGTGGGGCTGCGCGCTGGGGGTGCTGGCCGCCCTCGCCGCCGCCGTCCTGGTCGACGGGCGCGAGCGCGGCCCCGCGGCCGTCCTGGCCGCCACCACGGTCACCCAGCTCGTGCTGCACCAGCTCTTCGAACACCTCGCGCCCGCCGCCGGCCCCGCCTCCGGGCACGGCCATCCCGCGCCCGCCATGGCGCTGGTCCACCTCACCGTGGCGGCGCTGACGGCGTGGTGGCTGCACCGCGGCGAGCGCGCGCTGTGGCTCATGATCCGCCTGTACGCCGCGCCGCCTCCGGTCATCGGCCTGCTGCTCCTCGCGCCGGTCGAGGTGACGATCCCGCCGCGGCGTCCCCCGGCGCACGCCGACGTCCCCACTCCGACGGGCAGGATCGCCTGCCGCACGCTCACCCGGCGAGGACCACCCCGGCGGCTCCGCCTCCGCTGAAGTCCCGCGTCCGCTCACGACGCGTTCTCCCGCCTGTCCGTGCCCGGACGGCGCCCCGGCGCCGGTCCGGCCGTCCGCATCGGAGTCTCCATGAAGTCCTCCTGGCCCGTCCGCCTGGCCTCGCTCGCCTGCGCCGCCCTCCTGGCGGTGCTGCCGTCCACCGCGGCGCTCGCCCACGACGCGCTGAAGAGCAGCTCGCCGGCCAAGAACGCCCAGCTCGCCACGCTGGAGCAGATCGAGCTGGAGTTCAACGCCCACGTCCAGTTCCCGTTCGTCGTGCTGCACGACGCGGCGGGCAAGGCCGTCGAGGTCGGCAAGCCCCGGCTCGACGGGCCCAAGGTGTTCGCCGACGTGCCCCGCCCGCCCGCGCCCGGTTCGTACGTGATCGCCTGGCGTGTCGTGTCCTCGGACGGACATCCGATCGAAGGCGAAATCCCGTTCGTCATGAAAGGATCAGTTTCGCAACCGGCAGCGGCGCCCTCGACCGTCGGGGAACCGCCCGCCGCGACGGGCGTCCCCGGCTGGATCTGGGGCGGGCTGGCGGTGCTCGTCGTGCTGGGCGCGTTCCTCCTGATCAGGGGTGCGCGCCGCGGCCCTGACCGGGAGGACGTGGATGCTGGTTGAGCGCGCCAGGCAGCTCGCGCGGCAGTGGGTGCTCGACGAGGGCGTCGGCCTGCCGGGGTTCGAAGGGGCGTTCCTGACCGGGTCCGCGCTGTGGGCGGCCCCGGGCACGGAGCTGGGCCCCACCTCCGACGTGGACGTGATGGTGGTCGCCGACCCGCCGCCCGCGATCGGCAAGTTCCGCTACGAGGGCGTCCTGCTGGAGGTCTCAGGCATCGCCCGCGTCGGCACCACCCACGAGGTGCTGAGCGACTACCACCTGGCCGGCAGCTTCCACCTGCCCAGCGTGCTGGCCGACCCGACCGGGCGGCTGGCCGAGATCCAGCGCCTGGTGGCCCGCGACTTCGCCGAGCGGCCCTGGATCATCGCCCGCTGCACGCAGGCGATGGACCGGGTGCGTGGCTGGATCAACTCCATGGACGAGAACGCGCCCGTCCCCGAGCAGGTGGCGGCCTGGTTGTTCGGCACCGGCGTGACCACGCACGTCCTGCTGGTCGCCGGGCTGCGCAACCCGACCGTGCGCCGCCGGTACGCCGCCGTGCGCGACCTGCTGGCCGGGCACGGCCGCCTCGACTGGCACGAGCACCTGCTCGACCTGCTGGGCTGCGCGCGGATGACCGTCGAGCGGGTGGAGCGGCACCTGGCGGCGCTGGAGAAGGTCTTCGACGCCACTTCCGGGCTGCGGGCGCCCTCCTACCGCTTCACCTCCGACATCACGCCGGAGGCGCGGGCGGTGGCCATCGACGGCAGCCGCGAGCTGGTCGACGCCGGTCTTCACCGGGAGGCGGTCTTCTGGCTGGTCGCCACATACGCCCGCTGCCTGGACAAACGCGCCGCCGCCGGCGCGCCGCCCGGGTACGAGGAGGGCTTCCAGGAGCTGCTGGCCGACCTCGGAGCCGCGACGTTCGCCGACCGGCGCCGCCGCGGCGACCACGTGCTGGCCGCCCTCCCCAGCCTGTGGCAGACGGCCATGGCACTGTGCTGACCGGCCCGAGGGCGCTGTGCCGACGGCGGCCGACCGCCGTGGGCCGGTCCGGGAAGACCGCGCGGGTCAGGTCCGGCGCAGCGAGCGGGTCAGGCCGGCGGCGATCGTCGTGGCCAGCACCCAGCCGGCCATGATGAGCCCCCAGGCCAGCCACTGCGCGCCGCCCTGCGGGTTGTAGGCCTTCTCCTGGCCGAGGTCGATGATCGGCAGCAGCAGGTCGAGGGTGTAGATCAGCGCGTGGAACGGCGGCGCCTCACCCGCCTTCAGCGGCGGCGGCACGTCGAGCCCGAACACGGCCGTGCCCGCGGCCAGCAGCGCGAGCAGCCAGGCCGCCGCGCGCAGGGGGCGGAAGCCGTAGCCGACGGTGACGTCCTGGAGGTGGCCCCAGGAGCGGGCGTACCAGGGGAGGGCCGCGCGGCGCTGCCGCTGGCCGGCCAGCAGGGTCTCGCGGGCGTCGGCGTCGCCGCCGAGCCGCCGGTACATGGAGGCCAGCTGCTCGTAGGCGCCCGGCAGGTAGCCGTCGGCGTCGGTACGCAGCCAGCGCAGCCGCCGCGCGGCCGGCAGCATGGGGTCGAGCACCTCGTACGACAGCCCGTCCATGCGCGTCGCCCGCGGCCAGCCGCCGGGGTCGTCCCGCAGGACGCCGATCCGCGCGTAACGTAAGTCCACCAGCCCCTCGACCGGCGCGGCCGGGCGCAGCGCCAGCTCGCGGACCTCCAGCCGCCAGCACTTCAGCGCCACCTCGCCCGGCGCCGCCAGGGTGGCGTCGTCGAGGCACAGGCGGCTGCCGATCTGGGCGCTGGTCAGCCTGATCCGGCCGTGGGCGGAGAAGCCGTCGCAGAGGTTGAGCACCTTGCCCACCGACAGGCCGTTGGCCGACAGGGCGGCCCCGCCGGGGTTGACCAGGGTCGCGCCCTCGAAGTGGACCGGGCCGGTGACCGTGGCGTCGAGCAGGCGGAACTCGCCCTCGGTGCGCAGCCCCCGCCAGGCCAGCAGCGAGCCGTTCACGGTGATCCCGTCGGCGCCGACCACCAGCCCGCCGGGGGCGCTCAGCCGCGCGCCCTCCAGGCCGAGGGTGCCGACGATGACCGAGCGGTTGAGGCGCACCTGGCCCTCGGTCGTCAGCCCGGCCAGGAAGAGCCCCGCCTCGGCGTTGAGCCCGGTGGCGCGCAGCGCGAGCCCGCCCGGCCGCCGGATGTGCGAGCCGCGCAGCGTCAGCGGGCCGGACACGCGGGCGAAGCGCACGCTGACCTCGCCGTCGGCCTCGATCTTCCGCGCGAACAGCCCGACCTGGACGATCAGGTTGGACGCCTCCAGGGCCGTGCCGCCCGGCGTGTTCAGGCGGGCCCGGTCCAGCTCGACCGCGCCGCCGATGCGGGCGGAGGACAGGACGAGCGTGCCGTCGCAGGCGAAGCCGTCCTGGGCGCGCAGGTGGCCGGCCACGTCGAGGTGCTCGCCGTTGAACGCCGTGCCCGCCGGATGGCTCAGGTGGGCGCCGTTGAGCACGAGGTTGCCGCTGATCCGGCCGCCGGGCAGCCGTAACTCGCCGGTGACGCGGGTGCCGGCCAGCCGCAGGTTGCCCTCGACCTGGACGTTCGAGGCGGTCAGGCCGGGCAGCAGCGAGCCGCTGAAGCTGAGGAAGCGGGTGCGGGCGTGGTAGAGGTCGGGGGCGGCGTCGAAGGCGCAGCCCTGGAAGGTGACGGGGAAGGCGAGCTCGGCGAACGCCAGCTGGAGCACGCCCGTGATCCGCGCCCCCGCCAGGATCAGCCGTGGCTTGGCGGCGGGCTCGTCGAACCCGCCGAGCAGCAGCCCGGCCAGCACCTCGCCCCGGACCGTACGCCCGGTGTCCCAGGACGCGGCGGCGGCGGGGTCGTCGGCGGCGGGGTCGCCGGCGCGCAGGTCGACCGCGCGGCCGTGCGCGAGCGCGGCGGCCACGGCCCGCTCGGCGTCGTTGAGATCGGCGATCGGCACACCGCCATCATCCCCGACCCCACCCCGCGACCGAACCGCCCGCGGTCACGGCCTGGGGTCAGGAGCGGACCTCCAGGCCCAGGGATTCGGCGATGACCGTGGCCTGGAAGGGGTCGATGACCGCCTTCTTGAGGGTGACCGCGTGCGGGTCGAGCGTGCCGAGATCGCTGCCGCGCAGGTCGCACCCGGTGAGGTCGGCGCCGTGCAGCCAGGCCCCCGACAGGTCGGCCCGGCGCAGCTCGGCCCCCGCGAGCCGGGCCCCGGTCAGGTCGGCCTCGCGCAGCCGGACGCCGTGGAAGGCGCTGCCGCGCAGGTCGGCGCCGGGCAGCCCGGTGTAGGACCAGTCGCCGCCGTCGACCTTCAGCAGCCCGAAGGTGCAGCCGTCGAACATGCTGCCGGTCAGCTTGCAGCCCTTGAACGTGGCGTCGAACAGCGAGCACCGGCTGAAGAGGCAGTTGAGGAACCGCGCGTCCTCGTGCGTGGAGACGTTGAGCCGCACGTTCCTGAACGTGCACTCCTCGAACGACGACCCCTGGTCGACCAGCTCGGTCAGGTCGACGCCCTGGAACAGGACCCGGTGGAAGGTCTCACCGGTGATCTCCGTCCTGTCCCAGTCGTCGGCGTGGATCGTCGTCTCGATCGGGGGCGCGGGCACCCCGTGCTTGCGGTCGGCCATGCGAACAAACTAGCGGATCACGCCTTGCTCGCGATGGCCGTGATGAGCGGCTGGACGAGCTTGGCCGCCAGCGGACCGAACGCCGCCAGGATCAGCACGTACGCGGCCGCCAGGGCCCCGAGGTCGGGATGGGCGCCGGCGCCCACCGCCAGGCCCGCGATGACGATGTTGAACTCACCGCGCGGGATGAGCGCGATGCCCGCCCGTGCCTGACCGGCCTTGCCGATGCCCGCCCGTCTGGCCGCGTACGCGCCCGTCAGGAGCTTGGTCACCATGCTGACCAGCGCCAGCAGCGCGGCCAGCCCCGCCACCGGCAGGATCTTCGCCGGGTCGGTCTGGAACCCGAAGAACACGAAGAACACCGCCGCGAACAGGTCCCGCAGCGGCGCGAGCAGGGCCTGCGCGTCGTGCGCGAGCTGCCCCGACAGCGCGATCCCGACCAGGAACGCGCCGACCGCCGCCGACACCTGCAGCTGCTGCGCCAGCCCGGCCACCAGCAGCGCCAGCCCGACCACCTTGAGCAGCAGCACCTCGGAGTTGGGGCTCGACACGAACGCCTCGATGAAACGCCCGAACCGCAGCGCCACGACGAGCACGACGCTCACCGTGCCCAGCGCGATGCCGACCGAGATGGCCCCGCTGACCAGGCTCAGGCCCGCCAGCAACGTGGTGAGGACCGGCAGGTAGACCGCCATGGTCAGGTCCTCGAACACCAGCAGGGACAACACCGTCGGCGTCTCCCTGTTACCGATCCACCCGAGGTCGGACAGCACCTTGGCGGTGATGCCCGAGGAGGTGGCGTACGTGACGCCGGCCATGGCGACGGCCGCGACCGGCCCCCAGCCCAGCAGCAACGCGCAGATCGCGCCGGGGGCGGCGTTGAGCACGAGATCGACGATCCCGGCCCGCGCGTTGCTCGTGAGGCTGGTGACCAGCTCGTCGGCGTTGTACTCCAGACCGAGCGTCAGCAGCAGCAGGACGACGCCCAGTTCCGCGCCGACCGAGATGAACTCCTCGCTGGTGGCCAGCGGCAGCACACCGCCCGTGCCGAACGCCAGACCGGCGATCAGATAGAGCGGGATCGGGGAGATGCCGACGCGCAGCGCGAGCGCGCCCAGAACCCCCAGACCCAGAAGAACAGCACCGAATTCCAGAAAGATGACCGCGGTTTCGTGCACCCGCGGTCCTACCCGTCAGCCAGGATGCCGGCGACGTCCGCGGTGCTGTCCGCGCTCCCCACCACGACCACGACGTCGCCCTCGCGGAAGACGAAGTCGGGGCCGGGGCTGGCGAACACCTGGCCGCCGCGTACGACGGCGACGATGGAGGCGCTGGTACGGGTCCTGACCCGGGCCTCGCCCATGGTGCGCCCGGCGTAGGGGGAGCCCGACGGGATCGGGAGCTGGACGCTGACCAGGCCCTCGACCTGCTGGTGCAGCTGGTTGAGCCGCTGCACGATCCGGGGGGCGCCGAGGAGCTCGGCCAGGGCGTCGGCCTCCTCGTCGTTCAGCTTGACCGTCTGACAGGCGCGGTCGGGGTCGTCCTTGTCGTAGATCACCAGGTCCCGGCGGCCGGTGCGGTGCGAGACGATGCCTACCCGCTGGCCGGCGCGGGTGGTGAAATCGTGCCGAAGCCCGATGCCCGGCAACGCTGTCTGCTCAACCTCCACCTATCCCACCCATCTAAAAAATGCGCATATTTCTGGACAACACTACCAACGCTCCCGGCCCTCCGACCTCCTCGAATCCCGCCCGCCCCCGCCCGGCGGGGAACGCGCGCGGCGTCGCTCCGCCCGTCCGGCCTGGGGGAACGGGCGGCGCGAACGGGAGGCGAACGGGAAGCAGCGGCCGGACGCGGGTGGCAGACTGCTGGGGACGTTGCCGCGGGAGAAGCGAGACGAAGCGATGCCGACCACCGCCTCCATCCGGCTGCTGCTCGTGGAGGACCACGCGATGGTGGCCGAGGCCATCGGCCTGGCGCTCGGCCGGGCGCCGGGCATCGAGGTCGTGGCGCAGGCGGGCACCGTCGCCGCCGCCCTCGCCGAGACCGCCCGCCGCCGGCCCGACGTCGTGGTGCTCGACCGGCGGCTGCCCGACGGCGACGGCGTCGAGGCCATCGGCCGGTTCCGGGCCGCCGCGCCCATGGCCCGGGTGCTGGTGCTGACCGGCGAGGCCACCGCCTCCGTCGCCGCCCGGGTGGTGGAGGCGGGCGGCGCGGGCCTGCTGGTGAAGTCGTCCAGGCTGGAGGAGCTGGAGTCGGCGGTGCGCGAGGTGGCCGCCGGTGGTGTGGTCTTCGCGCCCGGCCTGCTGCCCGGCGTGCTCGACCGGCTGACCGGCCGGGTGCGCAGCCCCGGCGCGGCGCTGACCGCGCGCGAGCGCGAGACGCTGCGGCTGCTGGCCGAAGGGGCGAGCACGATCGAGATCGGCGCGCGGCTCGGCGTGGCCCGCAACACCGCGCGCAACCACGTCCAGCACGTCCTGGAGAAGCTCGGGGCCCGGTCCAAGCTGGAGGCCGTGGCCGTCGCGCGCAGGGAAGGGCTGCTCGACTGACGCAGATGCACCAGTACACGTCCCGCATCCGCACCGGACGCGCTGGTTCCACTGCGTCTCGTGATCGACCCTGTACTGCCCGACAGTTGGAGAATGGGCAGTTTCGCTGCGCCGTACCAGGTGGACACCCGGCTGCCGGAGGAAATGGGCAGCATCACCGCGGCGCGTCAGAGAGCACGCGAGGCGCTGGCCGAGTGCGGCTACCGCGGACGTCGCGAGGACGTCCTGCTCGTCGTCTCCGAGCTGGTGACCAACGCGCTCGTCCACGGCGACGGCCCGCCCGCCTTACGCATCCGCTGCACCTCCTCCCACGTGCGGATCGAGGTGCGCGACTCCGGCGCCGGCCTGCCCGAGCCGCGCGAGCCCGGACCGGACAACGGCTGGGGTCTGCACGTCATCGAGCTGCTGTCCACCGGCTGGGGCTTCTCCCGCGCCGAGGACGGCGACGACGGCGAGGACGGCGGCAAGGTGGTGTGGTGCGAGATGGCGCAGCACGTCGGCGCGCCCGCCCAGGAGCACTCCCGGGCCTGACCGGGTTCCGGTCTTCCGCCGGACCGTGCGAAGCTGCAGTATGCCCGGTCAAGACAGGCAGTCAGACGACATTCAGCTGCTCGTCCGAAGCATCGTCGACTACTCGATCTGCCTTCTCGACTCCTCCGGCCACGTGACCAGCTGGAACGCCGGCGCCGAACGCATCAAGGGCTACCGGGCCGAGGAGATCATCGGCAGGCACTTCTCCGTGTTCCACCCGCCCGAGGACGTCGCGGCCGGCCGGCCCGAGCAACTGCTGGGCCGTGCGGCGGCCGTCGGCCGGGTGGCCGACGAGGGCTGGCGGATCCGTAAGGACGGCGCCAGATTCTGGGCCCGCGTGGTCATCACCGCCCTCCGCGACGAGCGGGGCCTGCTGCGCGGGTTCGGCAAGGTCACCGGCGACCTGACCGAGCGCCGCCTGGCCGAGCAGGCGGTGCGCGACAGCGAGGAGCGCTTCCGCCTGCTGGTCCAGAACGTCGTCGACTACGCCATCTTCATGCTCGACGACCAGGGCCGGATCGTGAGCTGGAACGCCGGCGCCGAACGCATCAAGGGCTACCGCGCCGAGGAGATCCTCGGCACCCACTTCTCGGTCTTCTACCCGCCCGAGGACGTCGCGGCCGGCAAGCCCGCCATGGAGCTGGAGGTCGCCGTCGCCGACGGCCGGTGGGAGGAGGAGGGCTGGCGCGTCCGCAAGGACGGCACCAGGTTCTGGGCCAGCGTGGTCATCACCGCCCTCTACGACGACCGAGGCGAGCTGCGCGGGTTCGGCAAGGTCACCCGCGACCTGACCGAGCGCCGCAACGTGGCCCGCGCCCTCGACGAGCGCGGCATGCTGCTGGCCCACCTGGTGCGGGCCCAGGAGATGGAACGCCGGCGCATCGCCTACGACGTGCACGACGACACGATCCAGACCATGGTCGCCGTCGGCATGCGCCTGCGCGCGATGGAGGGCGGCCTCGGCCGCGAGCAGGCCGCCGAGCTCCGGGGCGTCGGCGAGGCGGTCGAGGCCGCCGTCGCCCGCCTGCGCGACCTGACCTTCGAGCTGCGCCCGCCGGCCCTCGACCAGGAGGGCCTGGTCGAGGGCCTGGCCGGTTACCTGCGGCAGGTGACGGCCGGCACCGGGCTGACGTTCGAGATCACCCATCGCCTCGACGCCGACCCGCCGCCCGAGGCCGCCGTCACCATCTTCCGGATCTGCCAGGAGGCGATCACGAACGTGCGCAAGCACGCCCGCGCCACCTCGATCCGGCTCTCGCTGGTCTCGCTCGACCGCGGCGTGCACGTACGGGTCGCCGACGACGGCGCCGGGCCGCCGCCGCACGCGGAGGGGCCGCTGCGGCACTTCGGGCTGGTCGAGATGCGCGAGCGGGCCGAGATCGCGGGCGGCTGGTGGAGCCTGAGCGGCCGCCCCGGCTGCGGGACCACGGTCGACTTCTGGGTCCCCGCCGTCCCCCACCGGCCCTGACCGCACGAGGTTCACGAGCGGGGGAGGACCTCCAGGGCCTGGCGGGCGATCTCCCATTCCTCGTCGGTGGGGATGACCAGCACCGCCACCTCCGCGCCCGGCGGTGACACCGCCCGCTCCCCGTCCGGGCCCGCCGCGTTCAGCTCCGGGTCCACGGTGATGCCGAGCCGGTCGAGCCCGGCCAGGGACTCCGCGCGGGTGGCCGCGTCGTGCTCGCCGACCCCGCCGGTGAACACGATCGCGTCCAGGCGGCCGAGCAGCGCGTAGTAGGCGCCGACGTACTTGCGGATGCGCCGGGTGTAGACCTCCAGGGCCAGCCGGGCCTCCTCGTCGTCGCGGGCCCGTACCTCGCGCATGTCGAGCGTCCCGGCCAGGGCGCGCAGGCCGCCCTCGTGGCTGAGCGCGCGTTCCACCTCCTCGCCGCCCATGCCGCGCACCCGCGCCAGGTAGCCGGCGATCGCGGGGTCCACGTCGCCGGAACGGGTGCCCATCACCAGCCCCTCCAGCGGGGTCAGCCCCATGGAGGTGTCCACGCTGCGCCCGCCGGACATCGCCGTCGCGCTGGCGCCGTTGCCCAGGTGCAGCACGACGAGGTCGAGGCCGTCGAGGTCGCGGCCGAGGAAGGCGGCGGCGCGGCGGGAGACGTAGGCGCAGGAGGTGCCGTGGAAGCCGTAGCGGCGCACGCCGAGCTCCCGCCAGTTCCGCGGCACCGCGTACGTGTACGCCTGCGGCGGCAACGTGAGCTGGAACGCCGTGTCGAACACCGCCACCTGCGGCACCCCGGGGAAGGCCGCCCGCGCCACCCGGATCCCGGCCAGGTTCACCGGGTTGTGCAGCGGCGCGAGCGGCGCCAGGTCCTCGATCGCGGCGATCACGTCGTCGTCGACGAGCGCCGGGCCGGTGAAGCGGGTGCCGCCGTGCACGACCCGGTGCCCGACCGCGTCCGGATCCAGCCCGGGCCCGGCCTCCGCGAACGCCTTCAGCATGGCCTCCAGCCCCTCGGCGTGCCCCGGGAAGCGCTCCTCCCGCACGTACGGCGGCCCGCCGCCCGTCCGGTGCGTCAGCCGCCCGCGCTCCTCGCCGATGCGCTCCACCAGCCCGCGCGCCGGACGCCCGCCGGTGCCCAGGTCCACCAGCTCGTACTTGATCGAGGAGGAGCCGGTGTTCAGGACGAGAATTCGGCCGGCCATGTCCACGACCTGATCTCCGCCGGGTCCTCGCCGTGCTCCCTGGTGTACGCGCGGGCCCGCAGCCGCGCGTCGCTCATCCGCTGCCGCAGGTGCGCCGCCTTGGAACCGAGCCCCGGCACCCGGTCGATGACGTCGATGACCAGGTGGTAGCGGTCGATGTCGTTGAGCATGGCCATGTCGAACGGCGTGGTCGTGGTGCCCTCCTCCTTGTAGCCGCGCACGTGCAGGTTGGCGTGGCCGCGCCGGCGGTAGGCGAGCTGGTGGATGAGCGAGGGATAGCCGTGGAAGTTGAAGATGATCGGCCGGTCCACGGTGAACAGCGTGTCGAACTCGGCGTCGGGCATGCCGTGCGGATGCTCCGACCGCGGTTGCAGCCGCATCAGGTCCACCACGTTCACGACGCGCACCTTCAGCTCGGGCAGGTGCTCGCGCAGCAGCGCCGCCGCGGCCAGCGTCTCCTGCGTCGGCACGTCGCCCGCGCAGCCCAGCACCACGTCCGGCTCGCTGCCCTGGTCGGTGGAGGCCCACGGCAGGATGCCCAGGCCGCGCGTGTTGTGCGCGATCGCCTCCTCCATCGTGAACAGGTCCAGCACCGGCTGCTTGCCCGCCACGATCACGTTGACGTAGTCGCGCGAGCGCAGGCAGTGGTCGGCCACCGACAGCAGGGTGTTGGCGTCCGGCGGCAGGTAGACCCGCACCACCGACGCCTTCTTGTTGACGACCACGTCCAGGAAGCCCGGGTCCTGGTGGCTGAAGCCGTTGTGGTCCTGCCGCCACACGTGCGACGACAGCAGGTACGTCAGCGACGCCACCGGCCGCCGCCACGAGATCTTCTGCGACGACTCCAGCCACTTGGCGTGCTGGTTGAACATGGCGTCCACGATGTGGATGAACGCCTCGTAGCAGTTGAACAGCCCGTGCCGGCCGGTCAGCAGGTAACCCTCCAGCCAGCCCTGGCACAGGTGCTCGCTCAGCACCTCCATCACCCGGCCGCCGGGGGCCAGGTTCTCGTCCGTGGGCAGCAGCTCGGCCTCCCACGCCCGGTCGGTGACCTCGAACACGTCCTGCAGCCGGTTGGAGGCGGTCTCGTCGGGGCCCATCAGCCGGAAGTTGCGCGGGTTCCCGGCGATCACGTCCCGCAGGAACCCGCCGAGCACCCGCGTCGGCTCGGTCAGCCGGTCGGCCGGTGACTTGACCTCGACGGCGTGCCTGCGGAAGTCCGGCAGCCGCAGCGGCTGAAGCAGCTCGCCGCCGTTGGCGTGCGGGTTGGCGCTCATCCGCAGCGGCCCCCGCGGCACCGTCGCCAGCACCTCCTCGACCGGCTTCCCGCCGGAGCCGAACAACTCCTCCGGCCGGTACGAGCGCATCCACTCCTCCAGCATGGCCAGGTGCGCCGGGTTCTCCCGGACCGCCGACAGCGGCACCTGGTGGGCCCGCCAGGTGCCCTCGACCGGCTTGCCGTCCACCTCGCGCGGGCCGGTCCAGCCCTTCGGCGTCCGCAGGACGATCATCGGCAGCCGCCGGTCCTGGCCGTCCTTGTACTCGGCGATCTCGTCGAAGACGGTGTCGAGGGTGGCGGCCATCTCCTCGTGCGAGGGGCCGACGAGGTGGGGGCGGTAGCCGTACCCCTCCATGAGCTTGAACAGCTCCTGCTCGGGGATGCGGGCCAGCACGGTGGGGTTGGCGATCTTGTAGCCGTTCAGGTGCAGGATGGGGAGCACGACGCCGTCGTGCCGGGGGTCGAGGAACTTGCCGGAGTGCCAGCTCGCGGCCAGCGGGCCGGTCTCGGCCTCGCCGTCGCCGATGACGCAGGCCACCACCAGGCCGGGGTTGTCGAACGCGGCGCCGTAGGCGTGGGCCAGGGAGTAGCCCAGCTCGCCGCCCTCGTGGATGGAGCCGGGGGTCTCGGGCGCGACGTGGCTGGGGATGCCGCCGGGGAAGGAGAACTGGCGGAACAGCCGCCGCATGCCCTCGACGTCCTGCGAGACGTCCGGATAACGCTCGGTGTAGGTGCCCTCCAGCCAGGCGTGCGCCACGGCGGCCGGTCCGCCGTGCCCGGGCCCGGCGATGTAGATCATGTCCTGGTCGCGCTCGGAGATCACCCGGTTGAGGTGGGCGAAGCAGAAGTTCAGCCCCGGGGTGGTGCCCCAGTGGCCGAGCAGGCGCGGCTTGATGTGCTCGGGACGCAACGGCTCGGCCAGGAGCGGATTGTCCAGCAGGTAGATCTGCCCGACGGACAGGTAGTTGGCCGCCCGCCAGTACGCGTCTATGTGGTCCATGCCCTGCCCATTCCTCTACAGGCGATGCTGAATCCCCCGGACTGCCGATAATGTGCCGTCACATGGCACTGCGCAGTTCCCTCTGGTACGCGGGTGACGACCGGAACTCCTACATCCACCGGGCCTGGATGCGCCGCGGCCTGCCGCGCGAGGCGTTCGAGGGTGAGCGGCCGCACATCGCGATCGCCAACAGCGCCTCCGACCTCGCGCCGTGCAACTCCCACCTCGACGAGATAGCCCGCAGCGTCGGCAACGGCGTGTGGGAGGCCGGCGGCGTGCCTCTCGACCTGCCCGTCCTGTCCCTGGGCGAGACGAACGTGCGCCCGACCGCGATGCTCTGGCGCAACCTGGCCGCGATGGCCGCCGAGGAGCTGCTGCGGGCCAACCCGATCGACGGCGTGGTGCTGCTCGGCGGCTGCGACAAGACCATTCCCGCGCTGCTCATGGCCGCCGCCTCCGTCGACCTGCCGGCGCTCGTGGTGCCCGGCGGCCCGATGCTGACCGGGCACTTCCGCGGCGTGCCGCTCGGCTGCGGCACCGACGTGTGGCGGCTCAGCGAGGAGGTGCGGGCCGGCACGCTCTCCCGCGAGGCGTTCCTCGCCTCCGAGTCGTCCATGATCCGCAGCCGCGGCCACTGCAACACGATGGGCACCGCCTCCACCATGGCCTGCATGGCCGAGGCGCTGGGCATGACGCTGCCCGGCACGGCCGGCACCCCCGCCCCCGACAGCCGCCTGCTGGAGCGCTCGCACCAGAGCGGCAGGCTCGCCGTCGAGCTGGTCCGCGCGGGCCGGCGGCCCAGCCATGTGATGACCAGGGCCTCCTTCCTCAACGCCATCGTGACGCTGGCCGCGATCGGCGGCTCGACCAACGCGGTCGTGCACCTGCTGGCCGTTGCCGGGCGGCTCGGCGTCGAGCTGGGCCTCGACGACTTCGACCGCGCCGGCTCCGGCGTGCCGCTGCTGGCCGACCTCCAGCCGGCCGGACGCCACCTGATGGACGACCTGTTCAGGGCCGGCGGGCTGACCGCCCTGCTGCGGGAGGTCGAGGACCTGCTCGACCCGGCGGCGATCACCGTCACCGGCAGGCCGCTGGTCGAGCACCTGGCCGGCGCCGAGATCTGGGACGACACCGTGATCAGGCGGCGCTCCGACCCGCTGCTGCCCGACGCCGGCATCGCCGTGCTGCGCGGCAACCTCGCGCCCGACGGCGCCGTGATCAAACCCGCGGCCGCCTCGCCGGAGCTGCTGCGGCACCGCGGCCGGGCGATCGTCTTCGACGGCGTCGAGGACGCCCGCGCCCGGCTCGACTCGCCCGACCTCGACGTGGACGAGACCTCGGTGCTGGTGCTGCGCGGCTGCGGGCCCAAGGGCTACCCGGGCATGCCGGAGGTCGGCAACCTGCCGCTGCCGCGCAAGCTGCTGGCCAGGGGCGTGCGCGACATGGTGCGGGTCAGCGACGCCCGGATGAGCGGCACCGCGTACGGCACGGTCGTCCTGCACGCCTCGCCCGAGGCGGCGGCCGGCGGCCCGCTGGCCAGGGTGCGCACCGGCGACCCGATCGTGCTCGACGTGGCCGCCAGGAGGCTCGACGTGGACGTCCCCGAGGCCGAGCTGGCCGCCAGGAAACCGGTCATGACCGGCCACGCCCGCCCGGCCCGCGGCTGGGAGCGCCTGTACGTCGACCACGTCACCCAGGCCCACCAGGGCGCCGATCTCGACTTCCTGACGGGCTCCTCCGGCGACGCCGTCGGCCGCGAGTCCCACTGAAGGCAAAGAGTGACCGCCGCCGTGCGCGGAATCATCCCCGTGGGGTACGGGGTTCCCTGTCGGGAGCCCGGCTCAGCGGATCTCCCGCGAGTACGGGACGATGTGATCAGGTTTGGCGACACATGAGGAGGAAGCGGTGAACGGCGACATCAGCCAGAGCCAGGAGTGGGCGGCTCTGGGCAAGCATCACGAGGAGCTGGCGGGAAAGCAGCTGCGTGAGCTGTTCGCGGAGGACCCGGGCAGGGCCGGGCGGATGACGGTGAGCGCCGGGGACCTCTACCTCGACTACGCCAAGCACCGCGCCACCCAGGAGACGATCGGCCTGCTGGTGGCCCTGGCCGAGCGGTCGGGCCTGCGCGAGCGCATCGCCGCGATGTTCGGCGGCGAGCACATCAACGTGAGCGAGGACCGCGCCGTCCTGCACGTCGCGCTGCGCATGCGGAAGAACGCCGAGCTGGTCGTGGACGGCCAGGACGTCGTGGCCGACGTGCACGCGGTGCTGGACAAGATGAGCGCCTTCGCCGACCGGGTCAGGTCCAAGGAGTGGAAGGGCGCCACCGGGCAGCCGATCAGGACCGTGGTCAACATCGGCATCGGCGGCTCCGACCTCGGCCCGGCCATGGCCTACGAGGCGCTGCGCGACTACGTGGACGCCGGCGTCGAGGCCAGGTTCGTCTCCAACATCGACCCCGCCGACATCCTCGGCAACCTGCGCGACCTCGACCCGGCCACCACGCTGTTCGTGGTCGCGTCCAAGACCTTCACCACGCTGGAGACGCTGACCAACGCCAGGGTCGCCCGCTCCTGGCTGGTCGGCGCGCTGGGCGAGGACGCCGTCTCCAAGCACTTCGTGGCCGTCTCCACCAACGCCGAGAAGGTCGCCGAGTTCGGCATCGACACCGACAACATGTTCGGCTTCTGGGACTGGGTGGGCGGCCGCTACTCCTACGACGGCGCCATCGGCCTGTCCCTGATGATCGCGGTCGGGCCCGAGCGGTTCCGCGAGATGTTGTCCGGCTTCCACAGCATGGACCAGCACTTCCGCACCGCGCCGTTCAACGCCAACATGCCGGTCCTGATGGCCCTGCTCGGCATCTGGTACACCGACTTCTTCGGCGCCGAGACCCGCGCCGTGCTGCCCTACAGCCAGCGGCTGCACCGTTTCCCCGCCTACCTCCAGCAGCTCACGATGGAGTCCAACGGCAAGTCGGTGCGCGCCGACGGCAGCCCGGTCACCGTCCCGACCGGCGAGATCTTCTGGGGCGAGCCCGGCACCAACGGCCAGCACGCCTTCTACCAGCTCCTGCACCAGGGCACCCGGCTCGTCCCGGCCGACTTCATCGGCTTCGCCGAGCCGTTCGAGGACCGCGAGGGCATGCACGACCAGCTCACCGCCAACCTCCTCGCCCAGACCAGCGCGCTGGCCTTCGGCAAGACCGCCGAGGAGATCGCGGCCGAGGGCACGCCGCCGGAGATCGTGCCGCACAAGGTGATGCCGGGCAACCGGCCCACCTCGACGATCCTGGTGACCAAGCTCACGCCGTCCACGCTGGGCCAGCTCGTCGCGCTGTACGAGCACATCGTGTTCGTCGAGGGCACGATCTGGGGCGTCGACTCCTTCGACCAGTGGGGCGTCGAGCTGGGCAAGAAGATGGCGCTCGACGTGGCGCCCGCGCTCACCTCCGAGGAGCCGCCGCAGACCTTCCCCGACTCCTCGACCGAACAGCTCGTCCGCAGGTACCGGGAGCTGCGCGGAAGGCAGGTCTGAGATGGGGGAGGGGAAGGCGGGCGCGCTGGTCCTGTTCGGCGTCACCGGTGACCTCGCGCGCAAGATGCTGCTTCCCGCGCTCTACCACCTGAGCGCCGACGGCAGGCTCGACCTGCCGATCATCGGCGTCGCCAAGACCGACATGGACCTCGACGGGCTGCGCGAGCACGCCCGCGAGGCCTGCGGCGGCGTCCAGGACGCGGCGTTCGAGAAGCTGGCGGGCAACCTGCGGCTGGTGGCGGGCGACTACCGCGATCCCGAGACGTTCGCGAAGCTGAAGGCGGAGGTGGCGGGCAAGGGGTTCCTCGTCCACTACCTGGCGGTGCCGCCCGCGCTGTTCTCCGTCGTCGCCGAGGGGCTGGCCGGGGCCGGGCTCAACGACGACGCCAGGCTCGTGGTGGAGAAGCCGTTCGGGCACGACCTGGACTCGGCGCGCAGGCTCAACGACGAGCTGCTGAAGTACTTCGACGAGGACCACCTGCGGCGGGTCGACCACTTCCTGGGCAAGGAGCCGGTCGAGGACCTCATGGTGTTCCGCTTCGCCAACATGCTGCTGGAACCCCTGTGGAACCGGAACTACGTGCGCAGCGTGCAGATCACCATGGCCGAGGACTTCGACGTCGCCGACCGCGGCGGCTTCTACGACGCCAACGGCACGGTCCGCGACGTGGTCCAGAACCACCTGCTGCAGCTGCTGGCCATCCTGGCGATGGACCCGCCGCCGTCCATGGACGCCCGCGCCCAGCTCGACGAGAAGTGGCGGGTGCTGCGCGCGGTCCAGGCCATCGACCCGGCCCACGTCGTACGCGGCCAGTACGACGGCTACCTCGACACCCCCGGCGTCCGGCCCGGCTCCACCACCGAGACGTTCGTCGCCATGCGGCTCTACATCGACAGCTGGCGGTGGGCGGGTGTGCCCTGGTGCATCCGCTCGGGCAAGGCGCTGCCCACCACCGACCTGGAGATCGTGGCCGAGCTGCGCAGGCCGCCGGTGACGATGTTCCGGGGCGGCGACGTGCCGCCGGGGCCGAACCTCATCAGGTTCCGGCTGCAGCCCGACGCCGGGGTGACCTTCGACGTGCTGGCCAAGGAGCCGGGCAGGCAGCGGACGATCCCGGTGCCGGTGAGCGTCGACTTCACCAAGGTGCTCGGGCCCATGGAGGCCGCCTACGAGCGCATCCTGACCGACGCCGTCAGCGGCGATCCGCGGCGCTTCGCCAGGTTCGATCTGGTGGAGGAGTCGTGGCGGATCGTGGGCCGGCTGCTCGACCTGCCCGACCGGCCGATGCCGTACGAGAAGGGCACCTGGGGGCCGGAGCCGGCCGAGAAGATCGCGCCGGGCGGCTGGCACGAGATCTCCACCACGTTCGACTAGCGGCCGATCCGGGTGAACGATGAGGGCCATGGACATCAAGGAGCTGTTGGAGCAGTCGAAGGACGTCGTCACGGTCAGGCGCGTCTTCGGCGAGCCGATCCGCCACGGCGACGTCCTGGTCGTCCCCGTCGCCCGGGTCGCCCAGGGCGGCGGGGCCGGCCACGGGCAGGGCCTCGACGAGAAGGGTGAGGAGAGAGGCAGCGGCGGCGGTGGCGGCTTCGGCTACAGCGCCACCCCCGCCGGGGTGTTCGTGATCAAGGACGGCGAGGTGCGGTGGCGTCCGGCCGTCGACGTCAACCGGATCGTGCTCGGCGGCCAGCTCGTCGGGCTCGCCCTGGTGCTGACGATCCGGACCATCTTCAAGAAGTGGCATCGCAGGAGGTAACGGGCACATCCACTGATGTGCTGATCGATCTGCTCGACGCCGGGCTGCCCGGACACGACGCGCTGCTGCCCGGCTCCAACCTGCCGGTGCGCGTCACCCCGCTCGGCGGCGGCACGTCGCTGGTCCGCCTCCCACCCCGGTGGAGCCGGCCCGGCCGCGGCCACTACCTGGCGGGGGAGGAGTTCGTGCTGCTGGAGGGCGAGCTGCGGGTGTCAGGAGTGACGTACCTGCCGGGGGAGCACGCCTGGCTGCCCGCCGGTGCCCTGCGCCACTCCTGCGCGGCGCCGGCGGGGGCGCTGGTGTGCACGTTCTTCGACGGCGAGCCCACCTGGGTGTCCAGCGACGCGGACGAGCCCGACGGGCCCAGCCTGCGCACCCCGCTGTGCACCGTCGTCATCCCCGGCGGCGGGCTGCCGCTCACGCCTCACTCCGTCCTGCTGGACACGCCCGTCACGCTCGACCAGCCCGCCGAGATGATCACTGTGCCGAGCTGGACGTGGGAGGTCTCCACCTTGGTCCCGGAGGGCCGGGTCCTCGTAAGGTGGACGCCATGATGATCTCTTTGCCGCACTTCGTGGCCTTCGGTGCCCTGGTGATGCTCGGGGCGATGTCGCCCGGCCCCGACTTCGCGGTCGTGGTCCGCCGCTCGGCGTTGTCGGGCCGGGGGCACGGCATGGCGGCGGCGGCCGGGATCGCCGTGGGCGTGGCCGTCTGGGTGGTGGCCGCGGGCACCGGCGTGGCCGCGTTGCTGGCGGCCTCGGCCATGGCCTTCACCGTGGTCAAGGTGGTCGGCGCCGCCTACCTGCTCTACCTGGGGGTCAAGGCGCTGCGCGCGGCCCTGCGCAAGGGCGGCCCGCTCGACCTCGGCCTGCCGGGCCCCGCGGACAACGGCCCGTGGGCGGCCTTCGCCGAAGGGCTGCTGACCAACGTGCTCAACCCCAAGGCCGCGCTGTTCTTCGTGGCCCTGGTACCGCAGTTCGTGGGGGAGGGCACCGCGCTCGGCGGCACGCTGCCGCTGTCGGCGGTCGCGCTGGCCGGCACGATGGTCTGGTTCCTCACGGTGGCGAACGTGGTCGGCACGCTGCGCCGGGTGTTCGCCCGGTCCGGCGTGCGCAAGGCCGTGGACGGGCTGACCGGCGCCGCGCTCATCGCCCTCGGCGTCAACCTGGCCGTCGCCGGCCGCCCCTGAACGGCCTCCCGGGGGGCCGCTCCTGGGCGGGCGCTTTTGGGCGGGCGGGCCGGCGTCAGGAGACGGCGACGCCGAGCAGGTGCCCGAGGCCGAAGGTGACGGCGGCGGCTCCCGCGCCCAGCCCGAGCTGGCGCAGGCCGCCCAGCCACCACGGCCGCGCGGTCATCACGGCCACCGCCGCGCCGAACCCGAACAGCGCCACCATGCTCAGCGCCAGCGCCAGGAACAGCCCCGACGCCCCGAACAGGAACGGCGCCAGCGGCACCAGCGCCCCCATCGCGAAGGCCAGGAACGACGAGCCCGCCGCCAGGTACGGCGAGGGCAGGTCGTCGGGGTCCACGCCCAGTTCTTCGCGCACGTGCACGCGCAACGCCTGCTCCGGGTCGGCCGACAGGCCCTCGGCGACGCGGCGCGCGAGGTCGGCGTCCAGGCCGCGCGACCGGTAGAGGGCGGCCAGTTCGGCCCGCTCGCCGTCGGGGTTGCGGGCCAGCTCGCGCCGCTCCACGGCGATCTCGGCCCGCATCAGCTCGGTCTGGGACTTCACCGACGTGTACTCGCCCGCCGCCATCGAGCACGCCCCCGCGACCAGGCCCGCGAACCCGGCGAGCACCGCGCCGCGCCCGGCGCCCGCGGCCCCCACGACTCCGGCGATGAGCGCCACGTTGGAGACCAGCCCGTCCATCGCCCCGAACACCGCCGGACGCAACCAGCCGCCGGTGACGTCACGGTGGCTGTGGTGCTTCTCAGGAGAGTAGGGCCTAACAAGCTCGACAGTCATGACAATCCTCCCCTTAATGGCAATTCGCCACGGAATCTAGGCCCTTCCGGCATGATCCGCAACGAAGGAGAGGCTAGCCTGATCTGCGGTTTTCCCGCCCCGCACCCACGTTCCCCCCTTCCGGGACGGGCACGCGGACGCCCCCCGGAACCCGTCGAGCGGGCGCCGGAGGGACGTCACCGGGTCAGGCGTGCGCCGGCGCGGTGGAATCGGGCACGGTGGAATCGGGCACAGTGGAATCGGGCACAGTGGAATCGGGCGTGGCGGCCGGACGGGTGGCCTTCGGGCGGCGGATGAGCGCCTCGCAGTCGGCGATCGTCTCCTCCAGCAGCCTGCGCAGCAGCGCGTCGGGGTCCTTGATGCACGCCTGGACGATGCCGACCACGGCGAGCTGCACCGCATTGGGCGCCGCGTACCGGCGGAAGCCCTTCTCGGTGATCTTGGCCGCCCGGCTGAAGCGCCTGGCCTGCTCGGCCGCGTGCGGCACCTCCTCCATCGCCCTGCGGCTCGCCTCGCTCAGCCGCCCGGACGGCGCGCCGTCGAGCCTGGCCAGCATCTCCTCGGCCGCGAGCACCGACACCGCGAGCGCGAGCTGGCGTTCGGCGGCCGCGACCGGCAGGGCCGTGGTCGCGCAGCGCAGCGCGATGTGGGCGTCGATCCGCAGGTCGTCGCCCGCCAGCCCGATGATGGACGGCACCAGCCCGACCAGCTCGGCGCGGCTCTCGTCGCCGGTGTTGTCGTTGACCAGGCGGGCGAGTGCGGCCAGCAGCGGATGGGTGCAGGCCGGATGGTCGCTCCACCGCTCTCCGGCCAGATAGGACGCCAGTTCCATGAAACAGGCGCCGCGTTTCGGGTTGCGATGCCTGCCGCGGGACAGGACCGGCATGTGATCAAGGTGATTGTCCACGGGTGCTCCATGCTCCACGCGATCGCCGTCTATCCAGTTTGCGCTGTCGTGCGCGTCAAAGCCAGTGATCGGGCATCTTCCACAGGCAATGGTTCCCCCAGGCGAGGCGATCATTCCTCAACCGCTATTCACGGTTATGGCACCAGAAATTCGATTTAAGAGGGATTTTCGGCACTTATTACGAAAACGGCTGCTGTGCGGGCCGGAACCGTCAGCGTGCCGCCCGCCGGGTCGTACGACGACCGCCTGACCACCTCGTCCGCCGAGGCGGCCTGAACGGGATGCAGCGCCACCCGGCGGCCGGGCGGGGCCGCCACCGCCCGCGTACCGGGTGAGGGGGTGGCGTTGAACACCACGACGACCGCGTCCCAGCGCGGGTCCAGCCCCGCGGTGTCCACGCGCATCACGATCACGCCCTCGTCGCAGGCCGGGAACGACAGCCGCCGCCGCACCTCCTCCGCCGTCCCGAGCGCGAACGCCGGGGTCGAGGCCCTGATCCGCAGCAGCTCCCCGAACGCCGCCCGCGCCGCCCCGATCGCCGCGCAGCCGGGACGCAGCGCGGGGTCGGCCAGCAGCGGCCGGGCGTACGGCCAGGCGGCCTCGTTGTCCGCCCTCGGCGGCAGGCCCGCGCCGAACCCGTTGCCCGCCGAGCAGTCCCACAGCAGCCGGTTGAACCAGTCGCCGGAGTCGTAGGAGTTGCGGTCCAGCGACTTCGAGCGCAATCGCTCGCTGCCCGCGTGCACGAACGCCGCCCCCTGCCCCAGCAGCACCGTGGCCAGCGACAACACCTGCATGCGCACCCGGTCGGCCATCGGCGTGCCCGCCGGCAGCTTGTAGGCCAGCGCGTCGAACAGCGTCTCGTTGTCGTGCGCGTCCACGTACGTCACGACGTCGTCCGGGCGGGCGGCGTAACCGGCGGGACCGCCGTTGTGGACGACCTCCGAGCCCTTGCGGCCCGAGGGCAGCACGTAGTCGCGCAGGCCGCCGGCCAGGCCGAGCATGACCAGGTCGGTGCAGTGGCGCAGGCGTTCACGCTGCTGCTCCTCCGGGCCGTTGGCCGCGGCGCCGTTGGGCGCGCCGGCCAGGCCGGAGCCGAACCCCTGCACCCGCGGGTCGGCGTCGAACGGGCTGCCGCCGCGCACCGCGTCCCGCAGCCGGTCGTCGAACGTGCCGATGCCGGTGCCGGCCATGTTGGACTGCGTGGCCTGCTCGAACCTGGCGTCGCCGGCCACCTCGCCGAAGCTCCAGCCCTCGCCGTACAGGATGATCGAGCGGCCGTCCACGCCGTCGCGCTCGGGGGTGAGCGCGTCGAGGGCGGCGCGCACGGCCAGGATGTTGGCCTTCGGGTGGTGGCCCATGAGGTCGAAGCGGAAGCCGTCCACCTTGTACTGCCTGGCCCAGGTGCGCACCGAGTCGACCACGAGCCGGCCCATCATGGCGTGCTCGGGCGCGGTGTTGGCGCAGCAGGTGGAGGTGGCCAGGGAACCGTCCTCCAGCAGGCGGTGGTAGTAGCCGGGGACGATCGGGTCCAGCACGTCCGCCGAGTGGGTGTGGTTGTAGACCACGTCCATGACCACGCGCAGGCCGGCCTCGTTCAGCGCGGCGACCATGGCGCGGAACTCCCTGATCCGCTCGTCCGGGTCGGTCGCGTACGAGCCCTCCGGGACGGTGTAGTGCAGCGGGTCGTAGCCCCAGTTGAAGGAGTCGCGGTCCGCGGTGAGCGCCACGATCTCCTGCTGCCGTTCGGAGTCGGGCGGCAGGGCGGCGAGGTCGTGCTCCGGCTCGGTCCTGTCCGCGCGGCGCTCGGGGACCGTGGCCAGGTCGAACACCGGCAGCAGGTGCACGTGGGTGAGCCCGTCCGCGGCCAGCGCGCGCAGCTCGCGCATGCCGTCGCCGTCCCGGCAGAAGGCCGCGTACGTGCCGCGCAGCTCCTCCGGCACGGTCGCGTCGGAGGCGGAGAAGTCGCGGACGTGCAGCTCGTAGACGACCGCGCGGTCCAGCGGGACCGGCTCGGGCTTGGCCAGCCGGTCCCAGCCGGGCGGCTTGAGCGCGGGGTCGTCCAGGCTGACCAGCCTGCTGCGCACGCCGTCGGGCGCGGCGGCCAGGCTGTAGGGGTCGGTGACCTCGCGGGTGACGACGCGGCCCGCGGCGGGGGAGTAGACGGTGACGAGATAGGTGTAGTCCCTGCCGTACCAGGTGGGCAGGCCGCGGATCGACCACACGCCGGTCTCCTCGTCCAGCCGCATCGCGTGGACCCGGCCGCCGAGCGCCAGCTCCACCCGCCGGGCGGTGGGCGCCCAGAGTGCCAGCCGGGGCAGCAGCCGTCCCGACGGCCCGAGCCGGGCCCGCGTGGCTGCGGCGTAGACGTCGTCGAGCACGCCCGGGAGCTGCACGCCCGTCGCGGCGGCCACCGCGCCGGACCCGTCGCGCGCCACGGCCAGGACCTGGCCGCGCAGGGCCTCCCTCACCAGCCCGACGTCCGCGGACGGCAGCTTGAGCGCGGCGCGGTCGGCCAGGTGCGGCCAGGCCCGCCGCCGCTCGTCGTCCAGTGGGCCCGGGGTGAGCGGGATGGTCAGGGTGTGGCCGGTCAGGCGGCCGTCACGGCAGGCGATGCCGCCGTCGGGGGCGCAGGCCAGCGCGTGCGTCAGCGACGGATCCACCGTCCAGGCGACCGTCTCCCTGTCGATCCAGTGGGCCCGCGCCTCGCCGTCGCCGTCCGCGGTCACGTAGATCATGGTGCCCGTCCGCGGGCGGCCCACGCCAGGACGCCGCGCCGGACGGCCGGACATCGCCCCGGTGCGGCGCAGGTCCTAGCTCTCGGTGACGTCGGTGCCGTCCGGCATCAGCATGGCCGTGCACGCGTATTGGGCGTCCGGCCGGCCGCGCCCCGCGAACGAGCACGCCTTGGCGGCGACGTTCCCTCCCGGGATGAAGGCCATCGGCGACTCCAGCCATCCCCGGGTGCGCTCACCCGCGGCGAAGAAGCGGGTGGCGTCCTTCCTGTCGGGCTCTATCCAGGGCTGGAGGAAGAAGACGTCGTTCTGCGGCTGCGCCCGGGCCCACAACGTCTGGCAGGTACGGCTCCAGCGAAGCTCCAGAACCATCCGCCCGGCGGGAACCGTCCGGACGGCGGTGCCGCCGGGAACGGTGATCGCGTCCTTCTCGCAGCCGGTGACGCTCGCGTACTTCTTGTCGCAGTTGTCGCGGCTCGGAGTCGCGGCGCACCCCTGCCGCTCCTTGGCGGCCTCCTGGTAGGCGACCGTGCCCACGAACGTCACCACGGCCGCCAGCGCCGCCGCGAGCACGGTGTACCAGCCGTTGATCCGCGCGGTGCGGATCTGCTCGTTCGGCCCCGAAGAATTCTGCGGCGGCAGCGTCGTCGTCATCATGCCTCGCTTCACCCGCACAGTGCCCTGGCTTCAGATGTACGCCCGGCAAGGTGTTTTCGTGGGGAAATGCGGCTTTCCCCACTGGGCTCTGGCCGGAAAGAGAGGGTCGAAGCGGCATCCCATTCGAGTGACCATGCCATTACTTTGCGTAATCGGTGACTTTGCGTGATCCTGATCTCATGGACGGATTCCTGGACCCCACCTGCGGAGGCATTACCGAACTACGTGTGCACGGCGTCTCCGGCACCCCGCCGGCGAGCATCCTCAACCACCCCCACCCCCGCCAGATCGCCGGCGACGCCACCACCGGCTTCTACCGCCGCTGGTGGCCGGGCGGCCGGCCCGACGGCGACCAGGACGACCTGCCCGGCATCCGCCACCGCGAGGCCTACGCCTGGGGCGGCCTCACCTCGGGCGGCCGGACCATCGCCCTCTGGCTGCTCCTGCTGCCCTTCTCCCTGGCCAACCTGTCCTACTTCATGCTGCCGAGGCCGCCGGCCGGCGCCCGCCTGCGGCACGTGGCCGAGGCGGCGCAGCGGCTGTTCGCGCTGCTGCTCACCGGCACCCTCGTCGGCGCCGTCACCCGGGCGAGCGTCGATCTCATCGGCTGGCAGTGCACCGCGGCCGGCCGGGCCTGCGCCCGCGAGAGCGCGCCGGCCTGGGTCCACTGGATGAGCGAGCTGTGGGGGGCCGAGCCGTCGCGGCGGCTGGCCGTCGCCGCGCTGGCGCCGTTCGCGGTGGTCGTGCTGCTGTGGTGGCTGGCGCGGCGCACCTGGGAGCGCGACGAGCAGACCGGGGTCCCGCCCGGCGGCGGCTCGCGTCCGGGGCCGCTGCTGGCCCGGCCGCGGCTGTGGCACGGCGGCGCGCCCGTGTGGCGGCTGCGGGCCGTGCACGTCGCCTTCGCGCTGGGTTCGGTGAGCCTGGCGGTGTCGGCGCCGTTCGTGGGCGACCCGCGGGGGCTGGCGCTGACGCTGGCCAACGTCGCCGTCCAGGTCGCCGCCGCCGTGCTGGCGGCGCTGCCCGGGATCGCCAGGCGGCTGGCCCCGGGGGAGGCGGTCCCGTCCTGGCTCACCGGCGCGTGCCGGGTGCTGCGGGTGGCCGGGCCGCTGACCTTCGTGGCCACGATCGCCGCCGCCCTCGCCGGGATGTCGCCCGCGCTGCCGGGGCGGCAGCTTCCCGGCATCGGCGTGGGAGCGTTCCAGTTCGGGCTGACGCTCGGGCTCGGGCTGTTCATCCTGGTGGCGTCGATCGTCCTGGCCCGCATGGACCGGCCGGCCGAGACCGGCGACCCGATCGAGCGGCGGGCGCTGTGCGGCGTGGCGGCCTGGTTCACGCTGATGGTGGCGGCCGGCAGCGCGAACGTGCTCGCCCTCGGCCTGCTGTTCTGGACCGCCACCTTCTTCGGCGTGCCGGCCTCCGTCGCCGAGCCCGGTCCGGTCGACCGCAGGCTCTACCTCGACGACCCGGTCTGGTGGACGGCCGCGCTCGTGCCGCTGCTGGTGATCGGGTTCGTCGCCGTGGCGGCCGAGCTGTGGATGGTCCGCGGGTCCGCCGCCGCCGCGCTCACGCCCAAGCTGACCCCCTACTACGGCGCCTACGACCGTGACGTGGCGGGCAAGTGGGCGCTGGCCTCGCTCACCGACCGCGCCGGGCTCGTGCTGGCCGTGCTCACCGGCCTCGGCGTGGCCGGGTCCGCCGCGGTGACCGTGATCTACCGGTTCCACCTGTTCGCCCCGGTGGGCGGGCTGGCCGGACTGCTGGCCTCGGTCGGGAGCTGGGCCATGACGGCGATCGTCGTGGGCCTGGTCCTGCTGGGCCGCCGCACGTACAGCGACACGCGGCTGCGGCGCACGGTCGGCATCCTCTGGGACGTCTCGACCTTCTGGCCCCGGGCCATCCACCCGCTCGCGCCGCCCTGCTACACCGAGCGGGTGATCCCCGAGCTGCTGGCCCGCGTCAAGATCCTGACCAGGACGGCCGACGACGAGGTCGTGCTGTCCGGGCACAGCCAGGGCAGCGTGCTCACCGCCGCGCTCGTGCTCCAGGTGCGGCCCGAGCTGCGGCCCCGGGTCCGGCTGCTCACCCACGGCTCGCCGCTGCGCCGCCTGTACGCCGCCTTCTTCCCCGCCTATTTCGGCACCCCCGGCCTGTCGGCGATGCGCGACGCCGTCCGCTGGCGGAACCTCTACCGGCTGAGCGATCCCATCGGCGGGCCCGTCTTCCGCCGGGTCGACCCGTTCGGCCCCCGTCCGGCGGGCGAGGGTGAGGAGACCGTCGACCGGTTCTGCTGGGACCCGCTCCAGCCGGGGCCGGGCGAGCCGCTGCCCGAGGCGCGCTGGCACTCCGACTACTGGCTCGACCCCGCCTACGAGGAGACCCTTGCCCGGCTCACCAGGTCAGATGGAGTTCCTCGGGCGCGCGGTGGATGAGGGTGGCGGCCATCACCACGTCCTCGCGGGCCAGCCGGAGGCCGGGCAGCTCCGCCACCAGCAGCTCCAGCGTCACCCGGAGCTGCTCGCGGGCCAGGAACGCGCCGGGGCAGCCGTGCACGCCGTGACCGAACGCCAGGTGACGGGCGCGCGGACGGGTGATGTCGAAGACGTCGGGCCGCTCGTACGCCGCCTCGTCGCGGCCCGCCGAGGCGAAGGAGACGAACACCGTCGCGCCCTCCTCCAAAGGCGTGCCGGCCAGGGTGAGCGGCCTGGTGACACGGCGGCGGAAGCCCTGGACGGGCGCCTCGTACCGGGCGGCCTCCTCGATCGCGGCCGGGATCAGCTCGGCCGGGGCGGCGCACAGCAGCTCCCACTGGCGGCGGTCGCGCAGCAGGCGGTGCACGACCGAGCCGAGCAGCGCGGTCGTGGTGAGGTGCCCGGCGAGCATGACGTTCTCGACGTTGGAGGCGATCTCGTCGCGCTGGGCGGCCGTCGGCTCCCCGGGGCCGGGCGCCAGGCCGCGCACCACCTCGCCGGTCAGGTCGGCGGCCCCGGCTGAGCGGCCGGCGTGGGCGGCCAGCAGGCGCCGCAGCGCGGCCACCTCGCGGGCGGCGGCGATCTGCCGCTCCTCGGGCATCGGGGTGAACAGCAGCTCCTCGGCCCGGAAGCCGCCCCTGATCGCGGCCGGCACGTCGGCCGGGTCCAGGCCCAGCAGGTGGCCGATCACGGCGGCGGGCAGCGGCCTGGCGTAGCGGGACATCCACTCGCCTCCACCCGTCTTGACGAGCCCGGCGACCAGTTCGGCGGCCGTGGCGGTGACGAACGGCAGCGCGGCGGCCACCCGGGCGGGCGACAGGCCGCGGGTGAGCGGCCTGCGGTAACGCTGGTGCGCCTCGCCGTCCGTGCTCAGCACCACGGGCGCGCCGCCTGGCACCCCGGCCAGCTCGGCGAACGCCCGCGGGCTCGGGATCACGTCCGGCCGCAGGGCGCCCTTGGAGGAGAAGTCGTCCGGCCTGGACAGCACCTCGCGCACGTCGTCGTGCCGGGCCACCAGCCAGGCGTCCAGCTCCTCGGCGAAGGTCAGCCCGGGGGCGGCGCGGGCACGGGCGTAGAGCGGGTACGGGTCGCGGTAGAGCGCCTGTCGATCCACGCGTCCCATCGTCCGGCGTGGCCGGGGACGCGACAAGATCTGAAATTTTCTTTTAGTTCACTCTCAAGTCTTGAAACTTATATCCACGAGCGATTGAGTTCGGTCGTGCAGACCCTCCGTTTCCTGGCCGCCGCCGCGCTCGTTTTAGGGCCGGTGGCCCTGAGCGCGCCCGCGCAGGCCGACCCGACCACGCCCGCCGAGGACGCGTTGACGGCGTCCTCCTACCCGCCGCCCTCCACGCTGATCAGCCAGGCCGCCGCAGGGCAGCCCCGGCTGGAGACGGCCAAGAGGACCCGGCCGGTCGCGCCGGGCCTCTCGCTGACCTCGTTCGACACCTATGACGCGCTGGGCTGGCTGCGCGCCGACGCGCTGACCGCCGACCTCGGCGGCGGCAAGGGCGGTCCCAAGGCCGACTACGTCTTCTCCGGCGAGGTGACCAGGACCGAGCCGCTGTCCGGCCCCGCCGGGCGCTCACGCGCGGTGGCGGCGGTCAACGGCGACTTCTTCGACATCAACAACTCCGGCGCCGCCCAGGGCATCGGCGTGCAGGACGGCACGCTGGTCCAGTCGCCGGTCGCCGGGCACGACAACGCGGTCGCCGTCACCGGCGACGGCGTCGGGCGGGTGCTCAAGATGTACTTCGAGGGCACCGCCACGCCCTCCGGCGGCGCGCCGATCGCGCTCACCCAGTTCAACCAGATGGTGCAGAACGGCGGCGTGGGCCTGTTCACGCCGCTGTGGGGCTCCTACAACCGGGCCCGCGCCGTCGAGGGCGCCGCCACGGTCGCCGAGGTCGTGCTGGTGGACGGCGTCGTCACCGAGGTGCGCGCCGCCGCCGGCAGCGGGCCCATCCCCGCCGGGACCACGATCCTGCTCGGCCGGGACGCCGGCGCCGCCGCCCTGTCGGCCCTGAAGGCCGGCGACCGGGTGGACGTGAAGTACCAGCCGAAGGCGTCGGACGGCTCCGCCGTCAAGGCGGCCGTCGGCGGCAACTACGTCCTGGTCAAGGACGGCGTCGTGCAGAACAGCGCCGACCCGGCCGCGCACCCGCGCACCGCCGTGGGCTTCTCCGCCGACGGCAGGAAGATGTACCTGCTGACCGTGGACGGCCGCCAGGCCGACAGCCGCGGCGTCACGCTCAACGAGCTGGCCGCCATGATGGTGGACCTGGGGGCGGCCAACGCGCTCAACCTCGACGGCGGCGGCTCCTCCACCCTGCTGGCGCGCGAGCCCGGCTCGGCCGAGGTGCAGGTGGAGAACAGCCCCTCCGACGGCGGCGAGCGCCACGTGCCCAACGGCCTGGCGCTGTACGCCCCCGAGGGCAGCGGCAAGCTCAAGGGCTTCTGGCTGGAGACCGCGAGCGACCCGGCCAAGGCGCCCGGCGTCGGGCCCGTCGCGGGCGGCCGTCCCGACCGCGTCTTCCCCGGCCTCACCAGGCGGCTGACCGCCGCCGGCTACGACGAGACGTACGGGCCCGCGGCCGGCACGCCGTCGTGGCGGGCCAACCCGGCCGTGCACGGCGTGATCAGGAACGGCAGGTTCCACGCTCTGGTGCCCGGCCAGACCACCGTCACCGCCTCGCGCGGCGGCGCGAAGGGCACGATCGGCCTGACCGTGCTCCAGCCGTTGCAGCGGCTCGGCGCCACGGCCGACCGGCTCGGCATCTCGGGCGCGGACGGCAGCGCCGCCTTCGGCGTCGTCGGCTACGACCACAACGGCAACTCCGCGCCCATCGAGCCGGACGACCTCACCCTCGACTACGACCGGAACCTGTTCGAGGTCACCCCGGCCGAGCACGGGTACTTCACCGTCAAGGCCCGGCAGGCCACCGGCTCCGGGCTGATCACCGCCAAAGTCGGGAAGATCACCACGGCCGTCCCGGTGACGGTCGGCTTCGAGTCCAAGCCGGTCGCCGACTTCGAGGACGCGGCCAAGTGGACCTTCGCCGCCGCCCGCGCCACCGGCTCGCTGTCGGCCGCGCCCGGCCAGAGCGGCGGCGGGCTCAAGCTGTCCTACGACTTCACCACCTCGACCGCCACCCGGGCCGCCTACGCCAGCCCGCCGCAGCAGATCGTGGTGGACGGGCAGCCGCAGGCGTTCGGGCTATGGATCAACTCCACCGGCAAGGGGGAGTGGCCCAGCCTGGAGTTCTACGACGCGCTCGGCCAGTCGCAGATCCTGCGTGGGCCGTACATGACGTGGACCGGCTGGCAGTACGTCGAGTTCCCGGTGCCCGCCGGGGTCAACTACCCGCTCAAGCTCCGGCGCTTCTACGTGGCCGAGACCAGGGCCGACGCCAAGTACGGCAACGACATCCTGATCGACGGCCTGGTGGCCAAGGTGTCGCCGTCGATCACCGCGCCGGCCGTGCCCAAGGTCGCCGACCCCGTCGTCAAGGCGGACGTGGCCAAGGCGCCCTGGCGGTTCGCGGTCATGTCGGACGCCCAGTTCGTGGCCCGGAACCCCGACAGCGACCTCGTCAGGAACGCCCGCCGCACGCTCAAGGAGATCAAGGCCGCCAAGCCCGACTTCCTGCTGATCAACGGCGACCTGGTGGACGAGGCGTCGCCGGAGGACTTCGCGCTGGCGAAGAAGATCCTCGACGAGGAGCTGGGAGGAGAGCTGAAATATCGCTACATCCCCGGCAACCATGAGGTCATGGGCGGCAAGATCGACAACTTCAAGGCCGTCTTCGGCGACACGTACGGCACGTTCGACCACAAGGGCACCCGCTTCATCACCCTGGACACCTCCCGCCTGAACCTGCGCGGCGGCGACTACGACCAGGTGGCGATGCTCCGCTCCGAGCTCGACAAGGCGGCCGAGGACGCCTCCGTCGGGTCGGTCACCGTGCTGTTCCACGTGCCGCCGCGCGACCCGACGCCGGGCAAGGGCAGCCAGCTCGGCGACCGGAAGGAGGCCGCGCTGGTCGAGGGCTGGCTGGCCGACTTCCAGCGCGACACCGGCAAGGGCGCGGCCTACATCGGCGGGCACGTGGGCACGTTCAACGCCTCGCGCGTGGACGCGGTGCCGTACTTCGTCAACGGCAACTCCGGCAAGAACCCGGCCACCGCCCCCGACGACGGCGGCTTCACCGGCTGGTCGCTGTGGGGCGTGGACCCCGTGACGCCCGCCGAGGCCGAGCACGTACGGCGCAACTGGTTCATCGACGCGCCCGGCTGGATCGGCACGCAGGTGCGGCCGCACGTGGACGAGCTGACGCTCACCATGCCCGCGACCCTCGCGGTCGGCGCGCCCGCGCCGGTCACGGCGGCGATCCGGCAGGACGACCGGACCGTGCCGGCCGCCTACCCGGTCTCGGTCTCCTGGTCGGGCTCGCCCAACCTGCACGTCGGCACCCGTCAGACGGCCAAGCCGTGGCACGTGGCGGTGCTCGACCCGGACACGGGCACGATCACGGCCCTGCGGGCCGGACAGGTGACGGTCGCCGTCACCGTCAGCGGGGTCACCCGCCAGGCGAGCGTGGCGATCACCGCCAAGGCCGCGGCCTGAGCCCCCGGCCAGGGAGGGACCACCCTCCCTGGCCGAAAACCCCCTGAATCCCGAAATATCGGGATGAAGTGTTAAGAATCTAGATAGCCATGGGATTCCCCATTCTTCCCCCGGATAGCACTCCTGACGTGCGGGGACCCGCCCCCGCAGGCCACGGGGCCGGGGGAAGGACTGGGGGGCTCGTCGGTGAACGCATGGACCTTCGAGGGACAACCCGGCGCGCTGGGGGACACGGTCACGCTCGTGGAGGGCGCCTCCTTCTGCGTGTCCCAGCACTGCGGTGACATCGTCCCCGGCGGCGCGCAGGGCGTCTACCACTCCGACACCCGGCTGCTGTCCCGCTGGATGCTGCGGGTGGACGACCATCCCGTCGAACCGCTGCAAGTGATCATGGGCGAGCCCTACCACGCCACATTCCTCGGCAAGGCCAGGCCGCGTCCCGGGTGGGCGGAGAGCACGCTGCTCGTGGTGCGCGACCGCTTCGTCGGCGTCGGGCTGCGCGAGGACCTCACGCTGCGCAACATGTCCGAGGAGGCCGCGGGCTGCGTCGTGTGCGTGCAGGCCGGCGCCGACCTGGCCGACCTGTTCGAGGTGAAGTCCGAACGCATCTGGCCCGCCGACGACGTCGAGGTGAACCCCGGCGAGCACGGCATCGAGATCCACTCGTCGAGCCGGGCCCGCGGCGCCAAGATCGCCGTCGAGCCGGCCGGCACGCCGGTCGTCACCGCGCAGGGGCTGCTCACCTTCGACATCGTGGTCCCCGCCCGCGGCGAATGGCACGCCACCGTGCTCGTGACGCCGATCCACGACGGCGAGGAGACCTCGGCCTGGTTCCCCGTCGCCCGTCCCGCCCACAACGCCGAGCCGGCCCGCCGCCTGGCCGAGTGGACCGCCGGCACCCCCACCCTGGAGAGCACGAACGCCGGCCTCGTCGAGGCGCTCGACCGCTCGCGCCAGGACCTGGGCAGCCTGCGCCTGTTCGACCGCGACCACCCCGACGAGCCGCCCGCCATCGCCGCGGGCGCGCCCTGGTTCATGACGCTGTTCGGCCGCGACTCGCTGCTGACCTCCTGGATGGCGCTGCCGCTGGACCAGACGCTCGCGCTCGGCACCCTGCGCAGGCTGGCCCGGCTCCAGGGCGAGAAGGTAGACCTGCTGTCGGAGGAGGAGCCCGGCAAGATCATGCACGAGCTGCGCTTCGGCGTCCACGACGGCTCCTCGCCGTACGGGGGACGGGCCTACTACGGCTCGGTGGACGCCACCCCGCTGTTCGTCATGCTCCTCGGCGAGCTGCGCCGCTGGGGCGTGCACGGCGAGGCGGTCGACGAACTGCTGCCGCACGCCGACGCCGCGCTCGACTGGATCGAGCAGTACGGCAGCCGCGACGGCTTCGTCTGGTACCAGCGCAAGACCGACCGCGGCCTGGTCAACCAGGGCTGGAAGGACTCCTTCGACGGCGTCAACTTCGCCGACGGCACCATCGCCCGCCCGCCGATCGCCCTGGCCGAGGTGCAGGGCTACGTCTACGCCGCCTACCTGGCCCGCGCCCGCTTCGCCTGCCAGCAGGGCGACGAGGCCGGCGAGCGGCGCTACGCGCAGCGGGCGCAGGCGATCAGGGAGGCGTTCAACGAGCGGTTCTGGCTGCCCGGCCCCGGCTACTACGCCATGGGCCTGGACGGGCGCGGCCGGCCCATCGACGGCCTGGGCTCCAACATGGGCCACTGCCTGTGGGCCGGCATCGCCGACGAGGACAAGGCGCAGCAGGTGGCCCGCCACCTGCTCTCGCCCGAGATGTTCACCGGGTTCGGGGTGCGCACGCTGGCCTCGTCCATGGGGGCCTACAACCCGATGAGCTACCACAACGGCTCGGTGTGGCCGCACGACAGCGCGATCGTCGCCGCCGGGCTGATGCGTTACGGCCACGTCGAGGAGGCCCAGCGCATCGCCGTCGGGTTGCTGGAGGCCGCGCACTCCTTCGGCGGGCGGCTGCCGGAGCTGTTCTGCGGGTTCGGCAAGGAGGAGTACCGGCGGCCGGTGCCGTACCCGACGTCGTGCTCGCCGCAGGCGTGGGCCGCCGCCGCGCCCATCCAGCTCGTGCGCACGTTGCTGCGGCTGGACCCGGGGGTGCCGTACGGCAAGTTGTGGCTGGTCCCGGCGCTGCCCGAGGGGTTCGGGGACGTGACGATCAAGGGCATGCCGGTGGGGGGCTCCAGAGTCGGCATCCGCGTCAGGGGGGACGGCGGCACGCCGATGGTGTCCGGCCTGCCCGACGGCGTCGAGCTGGTCACCGAACCGCGCCGCCCGATCAGCGGCCCCTGCGGCTCCGGCCGCGGAGCACACGACCTGCCGGCGCGATGACACGGCGCTGTGACGACCGGATCGACACGGGGAGGTGCCGGGATGACGGATTCCGAGGACGACTGGGCAGGCGCGCTGCGCATCGTGATGGTCGCCCCACCCTGGGAGGAGGTGCCGCCACGGGCCTACGGCGGGATCGAGCAGATGCTCGCCGACCTGATCACGGGCCTGTCCGCACGCGGCCACGAGGTGACGCTGATCGGCTCGGGCAGCACGGCGGTCCCGGCCAAGTTCCTGGCCACCTACCCAGAGGCGCCCTCGCAGCGGATCGGCGAGTCGCTGCCCGAGGTGCTGCACGCCGCCCACGCCTGGCGGGCGCTCGAAGGGCTGCCCGCCGACATCGTGCACGACCACTCGCTGGCCGGGCCGCTCACCGCGCTCGGCCGGGCGACCCCGACCGTGGTCACCTGCCACGGCCCGGCCGGCGGCGAGCTGGGCGAGGTGTACCGGGCGCTCGGCGAGCACGTCAACCTGATCGCGGTCTCCGACGCCCAGCGCGCCGACGCGCCCGACCTCAACTGGGTCGCCACCGTGCACAACGCGCTCGACGCCGCCTCCTTCCCCTTCCGGGAGCACAAGGAGGACTGGGTGTTGTGGCTGGGCCGGTTCAGCCACAGCAAGGGGCCGGACCTGGCCATCGACGCCGCCCGCGCGGCGGGCCGTCCCATCGTGCTGGCGGGCAAGCTCACCGAGCCGTGCGAGCGGGACTACTTCGACGAGCACGTACGGCCCCGGCTGGGCCCCGGCGTCTCCTACGTGGGCGAGGCCGACGCCGAGCGCAAGCGCGAGCTGCTGGCCGCCGCCCGCTGCATGGTCTTCCCCATCCAGTGGGAGGAGCCGTTCGGGATGGTGGTGATCGAGGCCATGGCCTGCGGCACGCCCGTCGTCGCCATCGGCCGGGGTGCGGTGCCGGAGATCGTCGTGGACGGGGTGACGGGGTTCGTGCTGCGGGAGGCGGCCGAGCTGCCCGCGGCGATCGAGGCGGCCGGGCGGCTCGACCCGCGGGCCTGCCGCGACCACGTCGAGCGGCACTTCGGCGTGGAGGCGATGGCCGCGGCCTACGAGGCGGTCTACCGCCGCCTGCTGGCCGCCCCCCGCCCGGTGCGGCTCACCGACGAGGGGCGGTGAGCCCGCCGGCCCCGGTCAGCCGGCCGCCGGCACGGTGTACTTCCCGGCCGGTTCCGACACCGCCGCCTCCTTCAGGACGACGGCGCCGCCCACCGCCTTGCTGTCGGGCTTGACGACGTAGGAGGCGCGCGAGGCGGGCCGGTCGAAGACGCTGAAGTCCATCGGCGTGCCGCCCAGCCCGGCCTCCCACGCCTTCTGCGACCGGTGGGCCGCCACGATGCCCGCCCGGCTGAGGTCCTTGGCCTGGCACGCCTTGCGCAGCGCGTCGCCGACGATGACCGCCGCGGTCCAGCCGGCCGCGACGCCGCTGTCCAGGGGCTGGCCGGCGTACTTGGCCCGGTAGTCGGCGATGAGCTTGGCGTAGGCCGGCAGCGGCGCGCTGATGGGGGCGCCCGCGGTCACGTAGAAGAAGTCCTTCAGCAGCGCCGGGGCGGCCGGGGTGGCCAGGAGCTGCGGGCTGTAGGCCGAGTTGCTGCCCACGAACGGCACGTCCATCCCGGCGGCCAGGGCCACGCCGACCAGCGAGGCCGTCTGACGCGGGCCGACCGACACCAGCACGGCTTTGACGCCCGCCTTCCTGAACGCCGCCACCTGCGCGGTCATGTCCTGGTCGGTCGCCTTGATCTTCTGCTCGACCAGCGTGAGCCCCAGCTCGCCGGCGGCGTACTTGGACCCGGCCAGCGCGCTCTCGCCGTAGTCGCCCTCGAAGTACAGGTGGCCGATGCGGTCCCCGGCCTTGACGCCCTTCTCCTTCACCAGGAAGTCGACGGCGTTGATCATGTCCACGTCGTAGGTGGTGCCGGTGACCTGGATGGCCTCGCTGCCGAGCAGGCCGGTGGCCCACGCCATGGGCAGGGTGAGGATCTTGTCGGCGGTGATCCTGTCCTTGAGCGCGGTGACCATCGGCGAGCCGATGAACTGCGGGATGGCGGCCGTCTTCGGCGCGACCTCGGCGTAGGCGGCCATCGCCTTCTGCGCGTCGTAGCCGTGGTCGCGGACGATGGTCTCGATCTTCCTGCCGCAGACGCCACCGCCCTGGTTGACCTGCTCGAAGTAGAGCTGCTGCGCCTGGGTGAGGCTCTTGCCGAGCGAGGCGTACGGGCCGGTCAGGTCGGTGAGCAGGCTGAGGGTGATGGTGTCGGCGGTGACGCCGGGGCCGGTCCTGACGCCGTCGCCGCCGGCGGCGGTGGACGCCTGGCCGCCGCCGGTGGCCTTGCCGCTGCCGCACGCGGTGGCCGCCAGCCCCAGCGCCAGCAGCGCGGCTAGGACGGCCGTTCGGTTACGTGACATGTGAGCTCCTGGTCTCGGGGGACGGTTCCGGGGACGTCGATGGGCGGCCCGGTGATCCGCGGCGCAGGGCGCGCGGCAGGCCGAGCAGGCCGCCGGGGAGGAAGAGGACGACGGCGACGACGGCGGCGCCGTACAGGATGCGGGCGGCCTCGGCGGGGGACAGGCCGCCGCCGGAGCCGGGCGGGGACACCAGGGGGATGGCGTCGCCGTAACGGGTGAGCAGTTGCGGCAGCAGGGAGACGAAGACGGCGCCGAGCACCGCGCCGCCCACCGAGCCCAGGCCGCCGATGACGATCATCGCCAGGTAGTCGAGGGAGAGCAGCATGCCGAAGTGGTCCGGCACGGTCCGCTGGAAGACCAGGGCCAGCAGCACGCCGGCCAGGCCGCCATACATGGACGACAGCACGAACACGCCGGCCCGGTAGCGGGTGACGGGCACCCCCATCACCCCGGCCGCGATCTCGTGGTCGCGGATCGTGTTCAGCGCCCGGCCCGGCCGTCCGCGCAGCACGCCGCGGGCGAACAGCGCCGCCCCCAGCAGCGCCAGGCCGCCCAGGAACCACAGCCGCTCCAGCGCGCCGAACGGCACGTCCAGGACGACCAGCTCGGGCCCGTCGGCGAAGGCGAACCCGAAGACCTCCATCGCCGGCACGGCCCGCCCGTTGAAGCCGCCCGTGACCGGCCCGGCGTTGAACAGCAGGTGCTGCCCGCCGAAGATGAGCGCCAGCGTGGCGATGCCCAGATAGGCGCCCTTGAGCCGCCCGGCGATCGGGCTGAAAAGCCCGCCGGCGACCCCCGCCAGCGCCACGGCCAGCACGGCGGACGGCAGCGGCGGCAGGCCCAGGCCGCCCAGCGACGCGGTGGGCTCGGCGGCCAGGTACACGTACGCGTAGGCGCCCACGGCCAGGAAGAACGCGTGGCCCATGGACAGCTGCCCGGTCGCCCCGGTCAGCAGGTTGACGCCGATCGCGCCGATCGCGGCCGCCATGGCGAACAGCCCCGCCTGCAGCCAGAATCCCTCCAGGTAGAAGGGCACGGCGACGAAGGCGGCCAGGGCGGCCAGTGACACGACGGTCCTAGACACGGGCCCGCTCCCTCGTCCCGAACAGCCCGGCGGGCCGCAGCAGCAGCACGACGACCATGACGAGGAACGGCGCCACGTCGCCGATCCCGCGGCCGAGGAAGTCCAGGTCGTTCTGGTAGCCGGTGGTCAGGGCCTCGGTGACGCCGACGATCAGGCCGCCGGCCAGGGCGCCCGTGGTGGAGTCCAGGCCGCCGAGTATCGCGGCGGGGAAGGCCTTCAGCGCGGCCACCGAGGTGCCGCGGTCCAGGCCGGGCGTCGGGAAGACGCACAGGAACAGCGCGGCCACCGCCGCCAGTGCCCCGGCCACGGCCCACGCGCCGACCGAGACCCGGCCGAGCCGCACGCCCATGAGCGCGGCCGTCTCGGCGTCCTCGGCGGTGGCCCGCATCGCCACCCCCCACCCGGTGTACTTGAACGCCAGCAGGAACGCCGTGATCAGCACCCCCGCCACGGCCAGCGCGACGACCCTGGTCTCGGCGACCGTGACCGCCCCGACGCGCAGCACCCGCGACCCCCACGGGTCGCCCATCGCCAGCACCTCGGCGCCGATCCGCCGGGTGAGCTCGGTGGTGAGCACGATGTCCACGCCGATGGTGACGATGGCCAGCACGCTGTGCGAACCCGCCTTCGAGCGGCGGATGACCAGGAACTCCACCAGCGCCCCGAGGACCGCCGCCGACGCGACCCCGGCCAGCAGCGCGGGCCAGAAGCCGAGGTGGGGGTGCAGCCGGGCCACCACGTACCCGCCGGCCAGCAGTAGCGAGGCGTGCGCGAAGTTCACCACCTCGGTGGCCTTGAAGATGACGACGAAGCCGAGCGCGATCAGCGCGTAGACGGCCCCGAGGGACAGCCCGTTGACCAGCAGCTCCACAAAGGTGATCACCGCGTCTCCTCCACGCCCAGGTACGCGCCGACGACCGCCGGGTCGTCCCGCACCTCGGCGGGCGGCCCGTCGGCGATGCGGCGGCCGAAGTCCAGGACGGTCACCCGGTCGGCCAGCCGCATGACCAGGCCCATGTCGTGCTCGACCAGGAGGACGGAGATGCCCAGGCTCTCCCGTACCGACCTGATCAGCTCGGCCATCTCCAACCGCTCGCCGCCGTTCATCCCGGCGACCGGCTCGTCCAGCAGGAGCAGGCGCGGTTCCATGGCCAGGGCCCTGGCCAGCTCGACCCGCTTCTGCACCCCGTACGGCAGCAGCCCGACCGGCGTGTCCAGCACCGGGGCCAGGCCGGCGAACGCGGCGATCTCGGCGACCCTGGCCGCGTGGGCGCGCTGCTCGCGGCGCGCGCCCGGCAGGCCGAGCCCGGCCGAGACGAACCCGGCCCGGGTGAGCCGGTGGCGGCCCAGCAGCAGGTTGTCCCGCACCGGCCGGCCGGGGGAGAGCGCGAGGTTCTGGAACGTGCGGGCCACGCCGAGCGCGGCGATCCGGTGCGGGCGCAGCGCGGTCAGCTCGCTCCCGCCGAACCTGACGCTGCCGGAGGCCGCCCGGCAGACGCCGGACAGCACGTTGAAGCAGGTGGACTTGCCCGCGCCGTTCGGGCCGATGAGCGCGTGCACGGTGCCGGGCGCGACCGTGAAGCCGACGCCGTCCAGCGCCGTCAGGCCGGCGAAGCGCACGGTCACGTCGCTCACCTCCAGAGCGGGCATACCATCCGGTTGGTATGTGGGGGTCACGCGGACCACCTCGACAGCCCGGCCCTGGTCCGCGCCACCGGGGCCGCGTCGTCCACGCCCAGGTAGCGGCGGCGCACCTCGTCGCCGCGGGCCAGCTCGGCCGCCGGTCCCTCCAGCGCGACCGCGCCGACCTCCAGCACGTACGCGTGGGAGGCCAGCGCCAGGGCCGTGGCGGCGTTCTGCTCGACGAGCAGGATCGAGGTGCCGGCGGCGTTGATCGCCCGGATCGTGGCGGCGATCGTGGCGGCCGCCCGGGGAGCCAGGCCGAGCGTCGGCTCGTCCAGCAGCAGCACCGACGGCGCGGCCATCAGCGCCCGGCCGATGGCCAGCAGTTGCTGCTCGCCGCCGGACAGCAGCCCGGCGCGCTGGTGCGCCCGCTCGGCCAGCACGGGGAACAGCTCGCGCACCCGCTCCCTGGCCCGCGCGGCGGCCGCGCGCGGCGTGCCCAGCCCGCCGGCCCGCAGGTTCTCCTCCACCGTCATGCGGGCGAACACCCGGCGGCCCTCGGGCACGTGGGTGACGCCGCGCCGCACCACGGCCGAGGCCGCCTGCCCGTCCACGCGCGTCCCGGCCACGGTGACGCCGCCCGCAGCGATCCGGCCCCGGTGGAACCGCAGCGTGCCCGAGACCGCCCGCAGCAGCGTCGACTTCCCGGCGCCGTTCGCGCCCAGCACGGCCACCACCGCCCCGGACGGCACGCTCAGTGACACGCCGTCCAGGGCGCGGACGGGACCGTAGTCCACCACGAGACCGTCCACCCTCAGCTCGGCCATTCGTCTTCCTCGCAGGACCCCATGGCGGCCCACCCAAACCGGCGTCCGGGGCCGCCGTCCAGAGTCGGCGGCGAAGTCGGGCTCCCTGCCCACCGCGGCCGGGGGCCCGTTGTGCAGCCGCACAACGCGAGGTCACAAAACGCTACAGAGCCTTGTTCTGGTACGGCGGCCGGTGGCAGCCTCGGGGAATGCGTCCCCCTACGGTCGTGGACGAGGACGTCCGCCAGACGTTACGCACCGCAGCCAGGGCACTGCTCGAACGCCTGCCCGAGCTGACCGGCGAGCTGGTCGCCAGGACGCGCGGCGGCGACGACGTCTACAGCGCCTGCGTCCCCTACGACGAGCACTGGAAGAGCACCCTCGAAGGCGTGCGCCTGGGGCTGACCGCGATCCTCCAGGAGCCGTCCGAGCGGCGCGACCTGGTCTTCACCCGGGCGATGGCCCAGCGCCGGGCCGAGCAGGGGCTCCCGCTGGAGTCGCTGCTGCGCATGTACCGCCTGGCCGGCCAGGTCACCTGGTCGGCGATCGTGGACCACATGGAACGCGAGCGGCCCGACCGCCTCGACGTCCTGGTCCGCGCCGCCGGCCACGTCTGGCACGCGATCGACCGGCAGTCGCTGGTGGCCTGCGACGTCTACGGCAGGCGCGAGCAGGAGATCCTCGGCCGCAGCAAGGAACGCGTCAACGCGCTGCTGGACGCCCTGCTCGACGGCGCCGCCGACGCGGGGGTCGTCCGCGCCGCCGCCGACTCCCTCGACCTGCCCGAACGCGCCCGCTACGCCGTCGTCACCGTGCGCTTCCCCGGCGGGCGGCACCACGACGACGTCCGGCTGCCGGCGACCCTGGGCGCGCTGCGGCTGCTGTGGCGCATGCGCACCGGGCACGAGGTCGCCGTCGTCGCGCTCGGCCGGGCCACCCTGGACGACCTGTGCCAGGAGCTGAGCCTGATCGTCAGCGGCGTCGCCGGCGTCAGCCCCGTCGTCACCGGCCTGGACGAGCTGGGCACCGCGCACGAGCTGGCCTCCCTCGCCATGCGCACCTGCGCCGACGGCGGCCCCGAGATCGCCCGCCTGGACGAGCGGGTGCCGGCCGTGCTGATGATCGGCCAGCCCGGCGTCGCCCGGCATCTCGTCGACGGCGCGCTCGGGCGGCTGCTCGCGCTCGACCCGGCCGACCGCGACACGCTGCTGAGCACCCTGGAGACGTGGCTCGCCTGCGACGGCTCGGCCGCCAGGGCCGCCGGGCGGCTGTTCTGCCACCGCAACACGATCATCAACCGGGTCCGCAGGATCGAGCAGCTCACCGGGCGCTCGCTCACCCGCCCACGCGACATCGTGGACCTCGCCCTGGCCCTGGACGCGGTACGCCTGCTGCCCGCCGCGCCTCCGGCGAAGGGCTGATCGGGCCCGGAGCGGCGAAGGGAGGATCGCGCATAGCGGCGAAGCGATGTCGGGCTCGGCCCGGCGAAGTCGCGTAGCGCGTCATTCGGGGATATTTCGCCTTTGGCGAGAATAGCCGCTTTCGCGGCTGCACTCTTTGCTCTTCTCTGGCGATGCCGAAGATGCGATATGGGCGACGATGGGGAATGTAGCTGTCGATCAACGCATTCGACACCTGACTTACGCACGCGCGGACATTATTGATGAATATCCGGACATAGCGTCCAGGCCGCCGTCGTGGGTGTCATTGAATCGCTCGTGATCTCTCTTCATTCGCTTCTTCCGCACGAATCAACGGGAAAAGTCATGCGATATCTTCGACGAAGCGCCGTCCTGGCCGCCGCGATCTCCCTGGTGGCCGACGCCCTGGGTGGCGTGCCCGCGCATGCCGACAGCACGCCTCGGCAGACCGCCCCGCTCATCCGGCCGGTGGCCGCCCAGCCCGCGCCTCCTCCCGGCACGGGAAGCGCGGAGATCGGCGGGCTGGTCTGCGGGCCTCCGTACGTGACCGGCGACCCGGACCTGGGGCCGACGATCCTGCCCAGGACCGGCTACCTCGGCGCCCTGCTGCGTGACTACGTGCCGCTGGGCGGCCTCAACCCGCAGCACTTCCTCTCGCGCTACTGGGACTACGCCACGGGCAATTACCGATTCCCGCCCGACTCCGGATTCGCCCGTTCCGGTAATTACCCCAACGGAAGACTCCTGCTCAAGACGACGTTTCTGCAGATCGGCATGAGGCTCGACCGTTTCGGCGGGTACACCGGAGCGTTCCTGTCGCCGTTGGGCGACCAGTTCATCAAGCGCGCACTGCCGCCGCGCAACCTGAACACCAATCCGCAGGATCCGCAGCACCTGTGCAATTACCACGCGTTCCGGGTGCTCAAGTCGTTCCGCGTCGAGGTGGGCCCGGCGGCGCCCGCGTTCGAGCAGCAGGGCGGCGGCACGCAGTACCACGTGGTCAGCAGGTACATTCCGGAGGCCCCGCAGACCAGCGACGAGGTTCCGGTGAGCTGGCTGCTGGCGAACGGCTACCTGGAGGAGATCGAGCCGGTCCTGGTGACCACCGTCAGGACCGACGACGCCACGACGGCCCAGGACGCCACCGTGGCCCAGGGCGCTCCCGCGGCCCAGGACGTGACCGCCCGTGACACGGCAGCCCGCGGCACGGCTCGCGACGCGGTCAACCGCGGCACGTACGTCACGTCCCGCAGGCCCACCCCGGCGGGCCGCCCGTCCGCGTACAGGCGGCCGTAGGCGGCGTCAGCGAGCGGGGTACGGGGTGAGCCGGCCCTCGTGCACCAGCGAGATCGTCCGCTGCAGGTCGGGGGTCAGGTAGCGGTCGTCGCCCAGCGGCGCGACGTACTGCCTGAGCTCGTCGCGCAGGGCGCGGGTCACCGTCCCGAGCGGCAGGCCGGTCATCCGGGCCGCGATCAGGTCGATGCCCTGCGCCGCCATCAGGTACTGCACCGCCAGCACGATCTCCAGGCGGTCGAGGTTCTCGTGCAGGTCGCGGACCGAGGCCATCGCCATCGTGTTGTGGTCCTCCTGGCCGTCCTTGACCGGACGCGACAACGTGCCCGCGGGGTGGGCCCTGACCTGCATCTCGGGGACCACCGCCGCGGCCACCGACTGGGCCTGGACCATCCCGGAGTTCAGGCCCACGCTGCCGCCGGCCAGGTTCGCCGGCAGGCCGTAGCTCCAGCGGGGCGACAGCAGGCGTCCCGACAGCTCCTGGGACAGGATGCCGAGGTCGGTGATCTCGGCGTTCAGGCTGTCGGCGAGGTGGCCCATGATCGAGCCGTCCCAGTTGCCGCCCATCACGAACTCGTAGCCGGGGCCGCGCTCGCGCCGGAAGACCAGCGGGTTGGAGGTCGAGGAGTTGGCCTCGCGGGCCAGCGTCCGGCGGGTGGCGGCGAGCACCTGCCGCAGCCCGGCCATGATGTGCGGGGCCGCGCGCACGGACACCGCGTCCTGCACGCGCGGGGTGTAACCGGCCGGGTCGAGCCGCCTGCGGCCCTCCTCGGTCATCCACCCCGAGCCCGCCACCATGGCCCGCAGCCGCGTCGCGATCGCGTCCTCCTCCGGGATGTGCCGCTCGCGGTGCGTCCGCGCGTCCAGCGAGCCGCGCTCGGCCCTGGTCGCCTCCATGAACAGCGCGAAGGCCCCTTCGGCCTGGTCGGCGAGCATCGTGGCCCGGTGCACGGCGTGCAGCAGCGTGGCCGCCACCACCGTGCTGCCGCTGACGATCGGCAGCGCCTCCCCGGCCTCGAAGGTGAAGCTCGCGGGCAGCCCGGCCCGTGGCAACATCGCCGAGGCCGGCCCCACCTCGCCCCGGTAGCGCACCGGCGCGTCCTCGCCCAGCGCGGCCAGCCCGGCCGCCGCCTGCGGCTGCAGGTCGCCGGTGCCGAGCGAGCCGATCTGCGGCATCACCGGCACGACCCCGGCGTTCACCAGGGACAACAACCGCTGCGGAACCTCCGGCCGGACGCCCGTCTTCCCCCTGGCCAGCTGGTTGGCCTTGAGGACCAGGGCCAGCCTGACCACGTCGTCCGGGAACGCCGGGCCGACGCCCGCCGCGTGCGAGCGCAGCACGTTGCGCTGGAACTGCTCGGCCTCATCCGGCGAGAGCGGCCGGTCCTTCAACGGGCCGAGCGCCTGGTTCCAGCCGTACACCCGCTGGCCGCTCAGGGCCGCCAGCGCCCCCGTCCGCGACTGGGCCATCCGGGCCCGCGCGGCGTCCGACACCCGCGCGAGCACCGGACGGCCCGCCAGGATCGCGAAGGCGTCGCGGAGCGCGAACCGGCCGCCGTCCAGCACCAGGTTCAGCACCGGCGCCGCAGCCGGAGCCCCGACCGGGGCCTGGAGCGGGGGCCGCGCCGGGACGGCGACGGCCCGCTCCGGCACGCACACCGCCGCGAGCAGGCCGACACCGGCTGCCATTCGTCCTACTTTGCTGATCGACACGGTCTCCCGGCCCCTTCACGACGAAGATCCACTCCGTTCCGTTTATAGCCGGGCGGACGGACGGCGCCGGGTACGGCTCCGCACCAGGGGACGACTGCTGACCGGCCCTAGGGCAGGCGCTTACCTCCCGCCCTCGACGCCACCGCGACGTGCGGCCGCCCGGTGATCGGATGCGGCCCGACGTGCGCCAGCACGCCGAAGACCTCCTCGATGAACGCCGGGGTCAGCACCTCCAGAGGCGGCCCCTGCCCGGCGACCCGGCCGTCGCGCAGGACGACGATCCGGTCGGCGTAGGCGGCGGCCTGGTCCAGGTCGTGCAGCGCGGCCAGCAGCGTCAGGCCCAGCGAGCGGATCAGGTCCAGCAGGAGGAGCTGGGAGCCCACGTCCAGATGGTTGCCCGGTTCGTCCAGGATCAGCAGCGGCGCCTCCTGGGCCAGCGCGCGGGCCAGCAGCACCCGCTGCCGCTCGCCGCCGGACAGCGTGGTCATCAGCCGGTCGGCCGCCCAGTCCATGCCGACCCGTTCCAGGGCCGTGGCGACCACCGCCCGGTCGCCCGCGCTCTCCCGGTCCAGCGCCCCCTTGTGGCTGTGCCGCCCGGCCGCGACGACCTCGGCCACGGAGAACCCGTCCCCGGCCGGGTTGTGCTGCGGCAGGACCGCCCGCCGCCGCGCGGCGTGCCGGGGCCGCATCCGCCACAGGTCGTCGCCGTCCAGCCGGACGACGCCGCCCGACGGGCGCAGCGACCGGTAGACGGTGCGCAGCAGCGTGGACTTGCCGCTGCCGTTGGGCCCCACCAGCGCCACGAACTCGCCGGGCCCGGCGCTCAGCGTGACGTCGGTGACGATGGGCCGCGCGTCGATGCTCGCGCTGACGCCCGCGAGGTCAAGCCGCATCGCCGCCTCCGCCCGTCCGTCGCCGGCGCAGCAGCCACAGGAAGAACGGCACGCCGAGCCCCGTGGTGAAGATCCCCACCGGCAGCTCGTTCGGCCGGTCGGCCACCCGCGCCGCCAGGTCGACCAGCACCAGGAACACCGCGCCCGCCAGCAGCGAGACCGGCAGCACCCGGCGGTGGTCGGCCCCGACCACGAACCGGACCATGTGCGGGACCATCAGCCCGATGAACCCGATGCCGCCGACCACGCTGACCACCGTCGCCGTCAGCAGCGACCCGGCCGCCAGCAGCCCGATCCGCAGCGCGGCGACCGGCACGCCGATCGCGACGGCGGCCTCCTCACCGGCCAACAGCGCGTTGAGCGCCCGCGCCTGCGAGGACAGCCAGGCCACGCAGCACACGACGAGCAGCGCGGGCACGCCCAGATCTGCCCAGGACGCCCCGGCGACGCTGCCCATCAGCCAGAACATCATGCCCTGCAGCTCGGTCGGGTTGAGCTGGAGCTGCACGAACGTGGTGGCCGCCGAGCACAGGTAACCGACGGCCACGCCGGTCAGCACCAGCCACGAGTCCAGCAGCCGCCCGGAACGCTGGGACAGGACGTACACCACCAGCGCCGACAGCAGCGCGGCGGCGAAGGCGGCCCCGGTGACACCGAGCGCCCCCGTCAGCCCGGCCAGCGCGCCGCCGCCGAGCGCGGGCACCAGCACGGCCCCCAGCGAGGCCGCCGACGACACGCCCAGCACGTACGGGTCCGCCAGCGGGTTGCGGACCAGCGCCTGCAACGCCACCCCGGCCACCGACAAAGCGGCCCCGGCCAGCGCGGCCAGCAGCGCCCGGGGCGTGCGGATCTCCCACACGACCTGCGCGAGCAGCGGATCGGCCTGCCCGCCCCGCCCGGTCAGGTACGCCCACACCACCCCCCACACCTGGTCCGGCGGCAGGTTCACCGACCCGGCGGAGATCCCGATCACCAGGGCCACGACCAGCGCGGCCCCGAGACCGGCCAGCAGGAACCCGGTTCCCCGCCCGGACACCGCGTGCGGCCGCCGCGGCGGGACGGGCGCCGTCCGGCGCGGCGGGGCGATCAGCGCGTCAGCCACCGGGATGCACCACCTTGGAGATCTTCTCCACGGCCCAGGCGTTGAGCGGCCCGAGGTAGACGCCGTCGGAGACGACCGTGAAGGTCCTGGACTTGGCCGCGGCCCAGTGGGGGTAGGCGGCGAACAGCTTCGCCGCCGCCTCCTCGCCCTTCTCCTCGGGTGTGAACAGCCCGACGACCAGCACGTCCACCTGGGCGGTGGCCAGCTGCTCGCGGTTGAGGGTGCGGGTCATGTCGGCGGTCTGGCCGGCGAAGGCGTTGACCCCGCCGGCCGCCCTGATGACGTCGTCGTAGATGCCCCCGGTCATCACGGCGGGCAGGCCGTTGGCGTTCATCATGGCCATGCCGGGATAGGCGACCAGCACCTTCCTGGGCGGCAGCGCCGCGACGCGGGCCCGTACGGACTCCACCCGCGCCCGCAGCTCGCCGATCAGGTCGAACGCCTTGCGCTGCACGTCGAACACCCGCCCGAGCAGGCTGAGGAACTCCAGCGAGGAGTTGATCGACTGGTTGCGGTAGGCGCGCTTCTCCTGCTCGGTCGCCTCCGGCTTGCCCATCGCGCAGTTGACCGGGTTGACCAGCGAGGTGATGCCGGCCGCGGCGAGCTGCTCGCGGGTGGCGAAGCCCCTGGCCGGGTCGAAGCCGCCCGACCAGGTGGACACCACCAGGTCCGGCTTGAGCCTGAGCACCTGCTCGGCGGGCACGTCGAAGTTCTTGTTCATCGTCAGCCCGCCGGTCGGCAGCGCCTTGATGCGGGCGGTCATGGACGGGTCGTCGGACACGCCGTAGCTCTGGGCGTTGGCCAGGATGCTGCGGTCCAGCCCGAGCAGCAGGAAGCTCTCCACCTCGCCCACGCTGGTGCCGTTCAGGATCAGGACGCGCTGCGGCGGGCGGCGGAAGGTGACCCGCGTGCCGCAGTTGTCAAAGGTGAGGGGGTAGACGGTCCGGCCGGCGGACGCCGGCGCGACGGTGGCCGTCTCGCCGCCGGTCGCCGCGGGCGCGCCGCAGGCCGCGGCCAGCAGCACCAGCGCGATCGCCGAGGCCCCGCGGGTACGGGAAGGTCTCATGGGTGATGTCCTCAGAGTCGGGTCCGGAGGCGCGCACGCCGCATCGGCCCCCGGCCAGGGGGCGGGCACGGCGGCGAGCCGGGAATGTCGTCGGAGGAACCGCGGAGGACGGGCGCGCGAAGGACCGCGGGCGCGCTCTCAGGCGGGCAGGCCCACGACCGTCGGACGGACCGGGCACCACGGCTCCGGTCCGGCGGCGGGCGGCCCCCGCAGCACCAGCACGTGCCGCAGGAACAGCCGGACGCGCGCGGTGACGTCGTCGCGCCCGGTCACCGGCGTGCGCGCCGGCGCGGCCCACCCGGTCACGGCCAGGAACAGCACCAGCAGCGGGCGCAGCACCCGTCCGGCCAGCTCGCGGACCAGGGCGCACAGCCCCGACTCCACCCAGCGCAGCCAGACCGACGTCAGCAGCACGCTCGCCGCGTGCACGAGCAGCATCCCGAACCCCGGGACGCCCGTGTCGTGCAGGTGACCCAGGCTCGCGGCGTCCGGGGCGGGCGCGGGGGCGGGATGGTCACAGCTCAAGGAGAGCAGCACGTGCAGGACGATCTGCGAGGCGCCCGTCGCGGGCACGATGGCGGCCAACGTGCGCTCCCGCCCGGTCAGCGCCAGGGCCGGAGCCAGGACCAGCAGGAACCCCGCCAGCAGCGCCCCGGGGTCGAAGCAGCCGCCGCCCGCCAGGTGGGCGAGCGCGGCCAGGGCGGCACACGTGCCGGCGAAGCTCGCCGCACGCAGCCACCGCACCACCGACCACGGACCCATCGAGGCCAGATCCTCCCACACGCCCGGGCCGCCCGCTTCTCATGGGGTGCCGCGTGCACGGGGCCCGCGCACCTCCCGCGAGGGCGTGCCTTCCGCCGGGGTGTGCGGTGCGGCCGGGGACGCGTCTCCCACCGGGATGTGCGGCGTACTCGTCGCGGGCCTCTCACCGGGGTGCGGGGTGCGGCCGGGGACGTGTCTCCCGCTGGGGTGTGCGGCGTCGGCGGGGCGGCGTACGCTCCGATGGTGACCCTCCGGTTGACTGCTCCGCCGCCTGACGACCGCTCGACGACGAGGGCTCCGTGAGGAGCCCCACATGACCGGCCTCGGCCCGCGCGCGGTCCTCGTCCCCGACCTGGGCGAGGAACTGGCCCGCGCGGTGGGTGAGCTGGAGAGGCTGCTGCTGGTGCTGCGCGCCGCCGAGTCCGTGGGCTCGCCGCTGCCCGGCCCGCTCGCCGGCGGCATCGCCCTGAGCGCGCTGCGCCGGCTCTGGCGCGTGATCGGCCCCACGCAGGGCAGGCGCGCCGCCGCCTCCCGCCTCGCCGGCCGCCTGTACGCCCCCGGCGGCCGGGTCGAGCACGTGCCGCTGCGCCTGGTCGACGTCGACCCGCTCGACGTGGCCACCCTGTCGGCGGCCGCCGTGGCGCTCGGCCTCGGCGCGGTCGGCAAGGGCGTCGTCCGCCAGGCCCTCGACGCGGTCGGCACCGACCTGCCCGCCACCGAGCTGGTCTCGGCGGCCGCCCGCTTCACCGGCCTGCTCGACCTGGCCGACACCGCCGACTCCATCGTCCTGCGCGAACGCCTGGCCGCCGCCGGCCCCGGCGCCGACATCGTCCTCACCCCGGACGCCGAACGCGCCTACCAGGCCACCGCCGGCCGCCTCAACACCATGTGGCCCGCCCCGGGCACCGCCACCTCGCTCTGAACCGAGCGGCTCACGGGGTCTGGGGGGCGGCGGTGGCGGGGTCGTGGTGGAAGGGGCGGGGGAGGCGGAGGCGGGCGCGCAGCGGGAGGCCCGAGGGGATGAACGCCTCGGCCTGGAGCGCCGCGACGCCGATCCTGGGCAGGTCGCGGGCGTTCGGGTAGACGACGAAGCGCGGCTCCCAGATCGGGCGGAACTTGGCGTTGAACCGGTACAGCGACTCGATCTGGAACCAGTGCGACAGGAACACCAGCACCGACCGCCAGGCCCGCAGCACGGGCCCCGCGCCGAGCCGGTCGCCGCGGGCCAGCGCCGCGCGGAACATCGCGAAGTTGAGCGACACCTGCGTGATCCCCAGCGACGGCGCGGCGCGCAGGGTCTCGGCGATCAGCAGCTCGTTGAGCCCCGGGTCGGCGTCGCGGTCGCGGCGCATCAGGTCCAGCGAGACGCCCCGCGTCCCCCACGGCACGAAGTGCAGCACGGCCTTGAGGTCGCCGTCCTTGCAGGCGGTGGCCACCAGGCACTCGGCGTCGGCGGGATCGCCGAAGCGGCCGAGCGCCATCGAGTAGCCGCGTTCGGTCTGGGTGCCGCGCCACAGGCCGGCGGCGTGACGGATCTGCTCCTTCTCCTCCTCGGGCACGTCGCGGGCGCGACGCACCCGGCAGACGTACCCGGCGCGGAGGGTGCGGTTGACCATCTGGCGGACGTTGCGCATCGCGCGGCCCTCCAGCGTGAAGTCGGCGACCTCGACGATCGCCTCGTCGCCGATCTCCAGCGCGGACAACCCCGCCACCCGCGTCCAGACCTCGCCGCCCGTCTCGCCGCACCCGATGACGGCGGGCACCCAGGCGTGCCGCCGCGCCTCGGCCATGAACGCGCCGATCGCCGCCGGCCACGCCTCGCGGTCGCCGATCGGGTCGCCGCTGGCCAGCATCACGCCGGAGACGACGCGGTAGGCCACGGCCGCCTTGCCCGACGGCGAGAAGATCACGCTCTTGTCCCTGCGCAGCGCGAAGTAGCCGAGCGAGTCGCGCTCGCCGTGGACGGCCAGCAGGGCGCGCAGGCGGCGTTCGTCGTCGGCGGTCAGCTCGGCGACCGGCCGCTCGGGACGCAGCGCCAGGTAGAGCGTCGTCACGGCGGTGAGCGCGCCCAGCGCGACGAGGGAGAAGTAGACCAGGTCGGAGACGCGTTCCACTTTGAACGTGACCGGCCCCTCGATGCCCGCCAGCCCCAGCGCCACGTGCTCCAGCCGGTCGGCCACACCCGGATGGTCCACGAGCGCGCCCGGCCGGGCGCTCACGATCACGTACCCGAGCCCCAGGTCGATCGCGCCGAGCACGAGCAGGTTCCACAGCGCCCGCCAGCGCGAGCGCGGGTCGGGCAGCGCCGTGAACTCCCGCCTGCCCGCCACCAGCACGGCCAGCAGCACGACGCTGATCGCCGCGGTCACCGGGCGCAGGTGCAGCACGCCCATGACGGCGCTCAGCGGCAGCAGCACCACCACCGCCCGCCAGGCCCGCACCTTCCCGCGCCGCAGCGCGTGCGCGATCATCACCAGCATGATGCCGACCACCAGCGACGTCGCCCGCGCCACGGTCGTCACCGTCCCGGGCAGCAGGTCCGACCACTGCCCCATCCGCGTGTGCTCCAGCCGCGGCGCCACGGCCTTGAGGATGTCCAGCAGGCCGATGACCAGCGACGCGTAACCCGCCAGCGCGGGGATCCAAGGACGCTTCACAAATACTGATTGAAACTCCTGCCGGTTAATCTCGCCGTTAACCACGCGCTTACGCCGTCCGGGATATTCCTGCTGTTCATGGGACTGACCTCGATCGCGCTGCTGGCGGCGGCCGCGGTGCTCGCGGTGGCCGCGCTCGCGGGCACCGTCTGGGTGTGGCCGCGGCTGGCCGGGCGGGGGCTGCCGCCGGTGCTGGGCCGGGCGGGCCTGCTGGCCGCCTGCCAGACGTTCACCGTGGCGGCGCTCGCGCTGCTGGTCAACTACTACTTCGGCTTCTACGGCTCCTGGGCCGACCTGCTCGGCTCCGACACCGGCACCGCCCAGATCACCGCCGCCGGGGCCGCGGCCGGGCTGCGGGTGCTGGACAGCCGGGCGGTCCCCGGCGGGCGCGTCGAGGAGGTCGTCCTGCCGGGCGCGACCACGCACCTGAGCGAGGAGGCGTACGTGTTCCTGCCGTCGGCCTACTTCAAGGACCCGCGGCGCAGGTTCCCGGCGATCCTCGCCCTCACCGGCTACCCCGGCGACCCGCGCAACCTGATGACCCGGATGGACCTGCCCGGACGGCTGGCGCACGCCATCGCCCTGCACCAGGTCAACCCGGCCGTCCTGGTCATGATGCGGCCGAGCGTGGTGCTGCCGCGCGACACCGAGTGCGTGGACGTGCCGGGCGGCCCGCAGGTGCTGACGTACTTCGCCACCGACGTCCGGCAGGCCGTGACCGCGCACTACCGGGCGGCGCCCGGCGGCGACTCCTGGGGCGTCCTCGGCGGCTCGACCGGCGGCTACTGCGCGCTGAAGCTGGCGATGAGCCGTCCTGACGCGTTCTCCGCCGCGGTCTCCCTGTCGGGCTACTACAAGACGATCGTGGACGGCACCACCGGCGACCTGTTCCACGGCGACAAGGGGCTCGCCGACCGCAACGACCTGATGTGGCGCCTGGCCCACCTGCCCGCCCCGCCCGTGGACGTGCTCGTCACCAGCAGCAGGAAGGGCGAGGCCGACTACCTGCCGACCGAGCGGTTCCTGAACGCGGTCAAACCGCCCATGCGGGCCTCGTCGCTGATCCTGCCCAGCGGCGGCCACAACTTCAACACCTGGAACCGGGAGCTGCCGCAGGCGCTGCCGTGGCTGGTCCAGCAGCTGGCCGAGCCCGCCACGGCCCGCTAGACGAGGGGCCGGACCGGGACGGGGTGGTTCATCCTCGCGCCCACGGGGGAGGAGCTCTCTCCGTGACCGACGTGTACGCCACCGCCGAGCTCGACCTCGCCCCGGCCGGGTTCGTCCGGGCCATCGAGGAGCTGCCGCTGGTCGACCACCACACCCACGGCGTGGTGGCCCGCGACCTGTCGCGCAGCGCGTTCGAGGAGCTGATCACCGAGTCCGACCGGCCGGTGCCGGAGTGGATGACGCAGTTCGACTCCCAGACCGGGTACGCCATCCTGCGCCACTGCGCGCCCGTCCTCGGCCTCGAACCGCACTGCACGCCGGAGGAGTACCTGGCCAGGAGGGCCCGGCTGGGGGCCGGTGAGGTGAACCGGCTGCTGCTGGGCGCCACGGGCGTGGCCCACTATCTGGTCGAGACCGGCTACCGGAGCGAGGAGCTGGTGGGCCCGTCCGGCATGGCGGAGCTCACCGGCGTGCCCGCCGACGAGGTGGTGCGGCTGGAGACGGTGGCCGAGCAGGTCGCGGCCGGCGGCTGCGAGGCGTCCTCGTTCGCCGACGCATTCGCGCGCGAGCTGTGGGCGCGCACCGGCGGCGCGCGCGGGCTCAAGAGCGTCGCCGCCTACCGTCACGGCCTCGACCTGGACCCCGAGCCGCCGAGCCGGGCCGAGGTCACCGAGGCGGCCGGGCGCTGGCTGGGCTCAGGCGGCGGTAAGCTGACGGACCCGGTGCTGTTGCGACACGTGATCTGGACCGGGATCGAGCGAGGGTTGCCGATCCAGTTCCACACCGGCCTCGGCGACCCCGACCTCGACCTTCGCCGGGCCGACCCGCTGCTGCTGCGCGGCCTCGTCGAACGCGCCGAGCCGTCCGGAGTGCCGCTGGTGCTGCTGCACTGCTACCCGTTCCAGCGGCACGCGGGGTTCCTCGCGCAGGCCTATCCCCACGTCTTCTTCGACGTGGGGCTCGGGGTGACCTACACCGGGGCCCGCAGCGTGGCGCTGGTGGCCGAGAGCCTGGAGGTGGCGCCGTTCGCCAAGGTCCTGTTCTCGTCCGACGGGTGGGGGCCGGCCGAGCTGCACCATCTGGGCGCGGTGTTGTGGCGGCGGGCGATGGCGCGGGTGCTCGGCCGGCTCGTGCTCGACGGCGAGTGGTCGGCCGCGCAGGCGATGCGGGTGGCGGCGATGGTCGGCGCGGACAACGCGCGACGCGTCTACGGACTGGGAACACGGGAGGAGAGCACGGGGTGAACGACCTCGGGGGCCGTACGATCAACGGGCCCGTCGACGGAGCCGTCATCGGGAATGGCACGACGGAGAGCACCGCGTACGCGGTGCTGCGGGAAGGGCTGTGGCGGGAGCTGCCCGCCGCGCAGGCGCTGCGCCGCGAGCTGCACGCCGCGCCCCGCCTGTCGGGCCAGGAGGGCCCGACGCGGGCGCGGCTGCTGGACGCGCTGCCCGCCGGGACGGTCGAGCACGTGGCCGGCACCGGCGCGGTGCTGCGCGTCGGCGGTCCGGGCCCGGCCGTGGGCGTGCGCGGCGAGCTGGACGCCCTGCCGCTGGTCGAGCGCACCGGCGTCGAGTGGGCCGCCGGCGGCGGCGCGATGCACGCCTGCGGGCACGACGTGCACATGGCGGCCGTGGTCGCCCTGGCCAGGACCCTCGACCGGCTCGGCGCCGACCCGCCTCTGCTGGTCGTGCTGCAACCGCGCGAGGAGGGCTTCCCCTCCGGGGCCTCCGACGTCGTGGCGTCGGGCGCGCTGCACCGCCACCGGGTCGGCGCCATGATCGGCGCGCACGTGCAGCCCCTCCTGGCGGAGGGCGTGGTCGCCTCCGTGCCGGGGGCGGTCAACGCCTCCTCCGACGAGTTCAGGGTGGTCGTCAGGGGAGCGGAGGGCCACGCCGCCTACCCCCACCTCACCAGGGACCCGGTGGTGGCCATGGCGCAGGTCATCGTGACCGCCCAGCAGGTCGTCAGCCGGTCCGCCGACCCGATGATGCCCACCGTGGTCACCTTCGGCACGGTCAACGCCGGCACCGCGCCCAACGCCGTGCCGGGCGAGGCCGTGGCCAGGGGGACGCTCCGGGCCATGTCCGAGGCCTGGCGCCAGGAGCTGCACGAACGGTTCACCCAGGTGGTCGAGGACGTCGCCAGGGCGTGCGGCTGCGTGGCCGAGGTGACGATCCTGCCGGGGGAGCCGGTGCTGGTCAACGACGCCGGGCTGGCCGTACGCGCGGGAGGACTGCTGCGCGAGCAGGGCTGGACGGTCGACGGCGGCCTGCGCTCGTGCGGGGCCGACGACTTCTCCCACTACGCCTCGGTGGCGCCGTCGCTCATGATGTTCGTCGGCGTGGACACCGCCGCCGGCCTGCACAGCCCCGAGTTCCTGCCCGGCGACGCCGCCGTGGGCGCGGTGGCCGAGAGCCTGCTGGCCGGTTACCTGGCGGCGGCCTCCGCGCTGCCCGGCCCCGCCGGAGTGAACGGGATGTTGTTCTCCAGGAACGCCTGAACCCCTGCCACCCTGTCGCGTCCATTCCTCCAACAACCGCGTCAGGGAAGTCCAAGCACCCCCAGAAGGGGCATCGCTGACGAAACCGCCGACGGCCTCTAGTGTCGAAAGGGATGGATCTCGAAACCTTCGCCCCCGGTTCGGGCCGTCTCGAACCCCGCGCGGCACTCCGCTCCGACGCCCCCGCCCTCGACCTCAACGGCCTGTGGCGCTTCCGCCTCTCGCCCGTGGCCGACGTCCCCGACGACTTCGCCCGGCCCGGCTTCGACGACGCCGCCTGGGACGAGCTGCCGGTGCCCGCCCACTGGCCCCTGCACGGCCACGGCGCCCCCGCCTACACCAACGTCTCCTACCCCTTCCCCGTGGACCCGCCGCACGTCCCCGTCGAGAACCCGACCGGCGACTACCGGCGCGCCTTCGACCTGCCGGACGGCTGGAGCGGCGGCCGGCTGCGGTTCGAGGGCGTCGACTCCTTCGCCAGGGTCTGGCTGAACGGCCACGAGCTGGGCTTCTCCACCGGCAGCAGGCTGCCCGTCGAGTTCGACGCGGGGCCGTGGCTGCGTCCGGGACGCAACGTGCTGGCCGTGCGCGTGCACCAGTGGTCGGCCGCCAGCTACCTGGAGGATCAGGACATGTGGTGGCTGCCCGGCATCTTCCGGGACGTCACCCTCACCCGCTCGGCCGCCGACGTGTTCGTGCGGGCCTCCCACGACGGCAGGCTGAGCTTCGAGGCCGCCGAGGGCCGCCTGAGCGTCCCCGAGCTGGGCGTACGGGACCTGGAACCCGGCGTCGAGATCACCGTCGAGGCCGAACCGTGGACCGCCGAGACACCCCGCCTCTACGAGGCCGTCCTCACCACCCCGCACGAGACCGTACGGCTGCGCGTCGGCTTCCGCACCGTCTCCGTCGAGGACGGCGTGCTCCTGGCCAACGGCCGCCCGCTGCTGCTCAAGGGCGTCAACCGGCACGAGTTCCACCCCCGCCACGGCCGCGCGGTCCCGTACGAGACCATGCGCGAGGACGTGCTGCTCATGAAGCGGCACAACGTCAACGCCGTCAGGACCAGCCACTACCCGCCGCACCCCGACTTCCTGGACCTGTGCGACGAACTGGGCCTGTGGGTCATCGACGAATGCGACCTGGAGACGCACGGTTTCGGCCAGGTCGGCTGGCGGCGCAACCCCACCGACGACCCGCGCTGGGCCGACGCCCTGCTCGACCGCATGCGCCGCATGGTCGAACGGGACAAGAACCACCCCAGTGTCATCATGTGGTCGCTGGGCAACGAGGCGGGCGTCGGCCGCAACCTCGCCGTCATGGCGGACTGGACACGCGAGCGCGACCCGTCCAGGCCCCTGCACTACGAGGGCGACTGGTCGTGCGCCCACACCGACGTCTACTCCCGCATGTACGCCACCCACGCCGAGGTCGAGGCCATCGGGCGCGGCGAGGAGGACCCGCTCGACGACCCCGCCTTGGACGCGCGGCGGCGCGCGATGCCGTTCCTGCAGTGCGAGTACGCCCACGCCATGGGCAACGGGCCCGGCGGCCTGGCCGAGTACCAGGAGCTGTACGAACGTTTCCCGAGGCTGGCCGGCGGGTTCGTGTGGGAGTGGATCGACCACGGCCTGACCCATCCCCGCCACGAGTACGCCTACGGCGGCGACTACGGCGAGCCCGTGCACGACGGGAACTTCGTCATCGACGGGCTCGTGTTCCCCGACCGCACGCCCTCCCCGGGCCTGCTGGACCTGAAGAAGGTGTTCGAGCCGGTACGGTTCGCGTTCGGCGACGGCGTGGTCCGGGTGGACAACCGGTACGACTTCCGCGATCTCGCCCATCTCGGCTTCCTGGCCGTCGTCGAGGAGGACGGGGTCCCGGTGGCGGAGTTCCCGCTGGAGGTGCCGGCGTCCGGCGGTGAGGTGAAGCTGCCCGCCCTGCCGCCCGGGGAAGGCGCGGGGGAACGCCGGCTCACGATCCGCGCCACCCTGACCGCCGACCAGCCCTGGGCCCCCGCAGGCCACGAACTCGCCTGGTCCCAAACCCCCCTGCCCACCCCGGCCTCCGGCCCGACCCCCGGCCCGGCTCCTGACGCGGCTTCCGGCCCGGTTTCCGGCCCGACACCTGGCCTGGCTCCCGGCCCGGCTTCCAGCCCGACCTCTGACCTGGCTCCCGGCCCGGCCGACCGGGCGGGACCGTTGCTCGCCCCCCTTCCCGCCGCCCACCGGCAGGCGGCGGACGGCGGGCGGCTGGTGCTGGGCGGCGGCGAGTTCGACGCGCGTACCGGCCGACTGGCCCGCCTGTTCGGCCTGGACGTCGAAGGCCCGCGCCTCGACCTCTACCGCGCCCCCACCGACAACGACCGCTACGGCGGCCTGGGCCGCGCCTGGCGGCAGCTCGGCCTGCACCGTCTCACCCACCGTGTGGACGGCGTCGAGACCGGCGACGGCCTCACCGTCCGCACCAGGGTCGCCCCCGCGGCCACCGACCTCGGCATGCGCGCCACCTGGACCTGGACCGCGACCTCCGGCGACACCCTGGACCTGACCGTGGACGTCGAGCCCGAGGGCGAGTGGCCCGACCCGATCCCGCGCCTGGGCGTGCACCTGACGCTGCCCGGCGAGATCGCGCACGTCACCTGGTTCGGCCGGGGGCCGGGGGAGGCGTACCCCGACACCGGCATGGCCGCCCGCGTGGGCCGCTGGAGCGCCACCGTCGACGACCTCCAGACGCCCTACGTCTACCCGCAGGAGAACGGGCGCCGCGCCGACGTGCGGTGGGCCGAGTTCGGCGGCCCGGACGGGACGCCCGGGTTCCGGGTGCAGGGTGACCCGGTGTTCGGGCTGACCGCGCGCCGGTGGAGCACCGCCGAGCTGGAGGCCGCCCGTCACCGCCCCGACCTGGTGGCCGGGGACCGGGTGCACCTCCACCTGGACCTCGCCCAGCAGGGCATCGGCACCGCCACCTGCGGCCCCGGCACCCTGCCCCGGTACGACCTGCACGCCGCCCCGGCCACCCTCCACCTCCGCTTCACCCCCTCCTGACCACGCACACCAGAGGCCGGGGCCCTCAGGAATGACCGCGCACACGGAAGGCCGGGGTCCCTCAGGACCCCGGCCTCCCGGTGGTCAGGCGGGTGGCACCGTCAGGCGGGTGGCACCGTGAGGACGGTGCCCGCGCCGACGGTCAGCCCGCCCTCGCGGACGGCGAACCCGAGACCAGGCTCGACCGCGACCGCCCGGCCCAGCTCGACCGTCACCTCCACCGTCCGGCCCGGCTCGGCGGGCGCGGGCAGCGCCAGCTCGCCGGGCACGTCGGTGGTCCGCAGGTAGAACTGCGGCCGGTACCCCGAGGCGATCGGACGCCGCCGCCCGCCCTCCTCCGGGGTCAGCAGGTACACCCGGGCGGTGAACGACGTACGGGCGCTCTGGCTGCCGGGCGCGGCCAGGACCATGCCCCGGCGCACCTGCTCGCGGCGCACCCCGCGCAGCAGGACGGCCGCGTTGTCCCCGGCCTCGCCCCGCTCCATCGTCTTGCCGAACGTCTCCACGCCGGTCACCACCGCCGTGAACCCGTCGCCCAACCCGACCGCCTCCACCGTGTCGCCCACGCGCACGGTGCCGCGCTCGATGGCCCCGGTGACGACCGTGCCCCGGCCGGTGACCGTGAGCACGTTCTCCACGGGCATCAGGAACGGCGCGTCCACGTACCGGACCGGGACGGGGATGTGCTCGTCCACGGCCCGCAGCAGCGCCTCGACCGACGCCGTCCAGACCGGGTCGCCCTCCAGCGCCCGCAGCCCGGACACCCGGACCATCGGGACGTCGCGGTAGCCCTGCTCGGCCAGCAGGTCGGCCAGCTCCAGCTCCACCAGGTCCGTCAGCTCCGGGTCGGCGCCGTCGGCCTTGTTGACGGCGACCACCAGGTGCCCGACCCCGACCCGCCGGGCCAGCAGCACGTGCTCCCTGGTCTGCGGCATGATGCCGTCGTGCGCGGACACGACGAGGATCGCGCCGTCGAGCTGCGCCGCCCCCGTGATCATGTTCTTCACGTAGTCGGCGTGGCCCGGCATGTCGACGTGGGCGTAATGGCGGGTGTCGGTCTCGTACTCGACGTGCGAGATGTTGATCGTGATCCCCCTGGACGCCTCCTCCGGCGTCCGGTCGATCCGCTCGAACGGCGTGTACGTCGCCTGCCCGCGCTCGGCGAGCACCTTCGTGATCGCCGCCGTCAGCGTGGTCTTGCCGTGGTCGACGTGCCCCATCGTGCCGATGTTGAGATGCGGCTTGTTCCGCACATAGGCCTGCTTGGCCATGATTCCTTCCCTGAAGACCTGGGACCGTGTGTGACCCGTGTCGGGTCGGCAACCTCCCCCCGCCGGGTCACATCAGGACTTACGAGGAGAGGTCAGCGCTCCAGGCCGTCGCAGGCACGCTCGAACACACCCGGCGCGGCGGGTGCGAGACGGCGAGCGTGCAGGAACATGAAGAACATGGTGCGGTGCTCAGCACGCCCGCGCAACGCATTATTCCGCTGGGCCTACGACGGGATCCACTCCGTGGACGTCGTGACCTCCTCCAGCACGGACGGGATCGGCTCGACGCCGAGCCCCGGCCCCGACGGCACCTCAAGATGACCGTCCACCAGCTCGAACGGCTCGGTCACGTCGGTCGCGAAGTACCGGCGCGACCCCGAGGTGTCGCCGGGCAGCGTGAACCCCGGCAGCGCCGCCAGCGCCACGTTCGCCGCCCGGCCGAGACCGGTCTCCAGCATGCCGCCGCACCACACCGCCACGCCGTTGGCCCGGCACAGGTCGTGGATGCGCCGCGCCTCCAGGTAGCCGCCGATCCGGCCCGGCTTGATGTTGATGATCGAGCACGAGCCGAGCGCGATGGCGGCCGCCGCGTGCTCGGCCGACTCGATGGACTCGTCCAGGCAGATCGGCGTCTGCAACTGGCGGGCCAGGCGGGCGTGCTGGACGAGGTCGTCGTTGGCCAGCGGCTGTTCGATGAGCAGCAGGTCGAACGCGTCGAGCCGGGCCAGCCGGCGGGCGTCGCTCAGCGAGTACGCCGCGTTGGCGTCCACCTGGAGCAGCAGGTCGTCGCCGAAGCGTTCGCGCACCGCGCGCACCGGCTCGACGTCCCAGCCGGGCTCGATCTTCAGCTTGATGCGGACGTACCCCTCCTCGACGTAGCCCGCCACGGCGTCGAGAAGCTGCGGGATCGAGTCCATGATGCCCACCGACACCCCGCACGGCACCCGGTCGCGGACCGCGCCCAGGAAGTGGCCGAACGACTCGCCGGACGCCCTGAGCTGCGCGTCCAGCACGGCGGTCTCCAGCGCCGCCTTGGCCATGCGGTGGCCCTTGACCGGTTCGAGGGCGTGGCCGACCCCGTACGCGTCCACGTTCTTCGGCAGGGCCGGCAGCAGGAACCGGCGGATCACCTCGGCGGCGCCGTCGACGTACTCGGAGGAGTAGTGCGGCTCGGACATGGCCACGCACTCGCCCCACCCCTCGGCGTCGGGGGTCACCACCCTGACCAGCAGGACGTCCCGGGCGGTCTCGGTGCCGAACGACGTGCGGAACGGCGACACCAGCGGCATCGCGATCCGGCGCAGCTCTACTCCGGTGATCTTCACACTCTCTCCAACTCGGTCGACGCACAGATGCTCCCTGGCGACCGTACGACATGCGGCGACGCCGGGATTCGTGCCGGGCCACCACAAAGGCGGGCGGTTCTTCGTCCCGGAGTCCTAGAAGCCGGTCCGGGACCGTCCTGGAGCGGTCACCACGGCCTCAGACGACGATCCCCGGCGTACGGGCGATCCGGATCCGGCACGGCGTGTCCTCACTGAGCCGCACGGCCTCCAGCGGCACCGTGACCTCCGGCGTGCGGTACCGGCCGCCGGAGAACGCCGCCGCCAGGCGGGCCCGGACGGACGCGGCCGGGATCTGGCCGTCGATCGCGCTGGTGCCGTCACGCCCGATCTCCGCCACGCACGCGCCCGGCTGCGTGGCCAGCGCCAGACCGGCGACCGTCGCCCCGGCCAGGGCCGACACGTCGCGTCTGGTCCAGCCGTAGTGCCACATGCCGGCCGCCACCACGGGCGCGGCCGGGCAGGCGGGCTCGGTGATCACCACGTCGAGCCCCTGGAGCAGGGCGGTGGCGATCTGCTCGGCGCCCCGCAGGGCCACGGGCGTGATCCGCAGCCCGGGCAGCTCCGGCAGCGGGCCGCCGAGGGTGTAGATCAGCTTGATGCCGGTGGTGAAAGGACCTGGATCGCTGTCGTGCCATCCACAGGCGACGACGCCGACCGACGGGGCGGAGCCCAGCGTGCCGATCCGCAGCATATCGACATGACTACCCTCCGCGCCCCCCGATCACACACCGTCAACGCCGTCCGGGACGGATCCGCGCTGGTCAGCGCAGGCTCCTGGCGTCGAGGGCGCGCAGCACCCGGGAGACCACCTGGGGGTCGGCCCGCGGGTCGCGGCGGGCGTCCAGCACGGCCTGCCGGGCGGCCGACATCATCTCCTCCTGCACCCGCCGGACCAGCCGCGCCCGCTGCGCCCGCTGCTCGAACGCCTCGCGCCGCTCGTCGTCGGCGGCCTCGGGACTGATCCGCAGCCCGAGGTCCATCATGCGCCTGCCCAGCAGCTCGACGACGTCCTCGGGCAGGTCCTCGGCCTCGTCGATCTCCCGCAGCCGCCGCTTGGCCGCGTGGGCGGCCCGGACGGCCAGGCGCTTCTCCAGGTCGCGTTCGGCCGCCGTGTCGGCCTTGACGCCGAGCCGCGTCACCAGCCACGGCAGCGACAGCCCCTGCACCACCAGCGTCACCAGGATGACCGCGAACGCGATGAACACGATCACCGGCCGCTGCGGGAACGGCTGACCGTCGTGGGTCCGCAGCGGGATGGCCAGCGCCAGCGCCACCGACGCCACGCCGCGCATGCCGGCCCACCACATCACGACGGTCTCGCGCCAGCTCATCGGCACCTCGGTGTCCTCGCGCCGCCCCTTCTTGGCCACCCACGCCGCCGGCAGCAGCCACAGCAGCCGCACGCCCACGACGACGACCACCACGGCGGCGCTCCACCACAGCACCTCCCCGAACCGCCCGTGGACCGTGCCGAACACGGTGTGCAGCTCCAGCCCGATCAGCCCGAACGCGATCCCCGTCACCAGCGTGTCCACCACCTGCCAGAACGTCGCCGAGGCGAAGCGGCCGAACACGTCGTCGGCGTCCGACATGCGGTCGCTGAGGTAGAAGGCGGTGGTCAGCACGGCCAGCACGCCCGACCCGCCCAGCTCGTCGGCCACCGCGTAGCTCACGAACGGCACCACCAGCGACAACCCCACCTGCAACGTCGCGTCGCCCAGCAGCGCCATCAGCCGCCCGGCCGCCCAGCCCAGCGCGAACCCCGCCGCCACGGCCACCACCGCCGACAGCACGAACTCGCCCAGCGCGCCCGGCCAGGAGAACACGCCGGTGACGACCGCCGCGACCGCCACGTGGTAGAGCACGATCGCGGTCACGTCGTTGAACAGGCCCTCGCCCTCCAGCAGCGACACCATGCGCCGCGGCAGGCCCAGCCGCCCGGCCACCGCCGTGGCCGCCACCGGATCGGGCGGCGCCACCAGCGCGCCCAGCGCCACCGCCGCCGCCAGCGGCAGGCCGGGGACGAGCGCGTGCGCCGTGGCCGCCACGGCCGCCGTCGTCACGAAGACCAGCGCCACCGCGAGCAGGAAGATCGGCTGCCAGTTCGCCGCGAACTGCCGCCACGACGTACGCCGCACTGCCGCGTACAACAACGGCGGCAGCAGCAACGGCAGCACGATGCCCGGCGGGATGTCCACGTTCGGCACGAACGGCAGCACCGCCATGACGATGCCCAGCAGCGTCATCAGCACCGGCGCGGGCAGCCCCAGCCGCTCACCCAGCGGAACCGTGATCAGCGCGCCCAGCAGCACCAGCATGAGCAGCACGAACTGGTCCACGACGCCCCCCGGTGATCGTCGTCACCCAGCGTATGCGGGGCCGCCTCAGCGGTCGAGGACGTGCAGGGTGTGCGGGCTCGTGCCCAGCGGCACCGGCTCGGCGGCCGTGCAGGCCACCACGTCGGCCACCCGGGCGCCGAACAGGTCGGGCACGTAGATGGCCGGTTCCAGGCAGAACGTCATCCCCGGGGCGAACACCGCCTCCTCGCCCGCCCGCGGCCCCTCGTCGTGCCCCAGGCCCACCCCGCGGCCCACGTGCAGGGAGGCGAAGCGGCCGTACCCGCTGGCGTCGATGACCTCGTTCACCGTCCTGGCCAGCTCCGCGAACGGGACGGACGGCCGCAGCGCCGACAGGGCCGCGCGGTGGGCGGCCAGCACCACCGAGTACATCGCCTCGTAGTCCTCCGGCGGCTCGGCCACCGCGAACACCCGGCCGACCTCGGCGCAGTAGCCGTCCCAGCGCCCGCACAGCGACACCAGCAGCGCGTCACCCGGATTGATCACCCGCCCGCCCGGGACGTGCGCGGGCCGCGCGGTGTGCTCGCCCGCCGACACGCGCAGCGAGATCACCTCCTCGCAGCCCGACTCCAGCGCCAGCAGCCGCAGCCGGCGCGCCATCGCCCGCTCGGTCGCGCCGAACCAGGCCAGCTCGCCCGCCTGCGCGAGCACCGACTCCGCCGCCGCGACCGCCCGGCCGAGCGCCGCCAGTTCGGCGGGGTCCTTGCGCAGCCGCAGCGGCGCCAGCACCGCGGAGGCGGGCACCAGCTCGGCGGCGATCGCCAGCCGGAACAGCTCGCCCGCCCGCATCTCCGGGTCCACCCCCACCCGGCGCGCGGAGGCGGGCACCAGCCCCGCCGGATCGCGGGTCTCGACGACCGCGTCGGCCGTCACCACGAGGAACACGCCCTCCCCGGCGCCGCCGTCCGGCCAGGCGCGGGAGGCGCTGAGGAACCGGAAGTCAGGCGACGGCCGCAGCACCAGCACGTCGATGCCCTCCGCGGCCATCGCCCGCCGCACGGCCGCCACCCGCGCGGCGTGGCCCCGGCTCACGCCGGCTCGTGCAGCCAGCAGGCGACCGGACCGAAGTCCGGCTCCTTCTCGCGGCACACCTCCATCACCAGCGGGCAACGCGGGTTGAACCGGCAGCCGCCCGGCGGGTTCGCCGGGTCCGGCACGTCCCCGGCCAGCTCGGCGGGCAGCACGCCCATCCCGTCCGGCTTGGGGATGGCCCCCAGCAACGCCCTGGTGTACGGGTGCTTCGGGTCGTCCCACACCTCGGCCGTCCCGCCCACCTCGACGATCTTGCCGAGGTACATGACGGCGATCCGGTCGGCGATCAGCCGCACCACCGACAGGTCGTGGCTGATGAACAGCAGCCCGGCCCCCGAGTCCACCGCGAGGTCGCGCATCAGCCGGGCCACCTGCGCCTGCGCGGAGGCGTCCAGCGCCGAGATCGGCTCGTCGCCGATGAGCAGCCGCGGCCGGGCCGCCAGCGCCCTGGCGATCGCGATGCGCTGCCGCTGGCCGCCGGAGAACTCGTGCGGATGCCGCCCCGCGAAGGCGCGCGGCAGGCCCACCCGTTCCAGCAGGTCGGCCGGGTCGGTGGCGGTGTCGTTCGCGGTGCGCAGGCCGTCGGCGATCTGGTCGCCCACCCGGCGCCGCGGGTTCAGCGACGCGTACGGGTCCTGGAACACCATCTGGATGCCGGTCAGCTTCCTGCGCCGCAGGCCGAGCGGCGTGACCTGCTGCCCCTCGAACGCGATCGACCCGTGCGTGACCGGGTTCAGCCCGCAGACCGCCCGCGCCAGGGTGGACTTGCCGCACCCCGACTCGCCGACCAGGCCCACGACCTCGCCCGCCCGTACGGACAGGCTCGCCCCGGCCACCGCCCGCACCACCGGACGCCCGGGGGAGCGGTGCTCGACGACCAGGTCCTCGATGTCCAGCATCAGCCCTCCACGTCCGAAGCAGAATCAGGAAGCGAGTCCAGCAGCGCGCGCGTGTAGGGGTGCTCGGGGTCGCGCAGCACCCGCCCGCGCGGCCCGGTCTCCACGACCAGGCCGTCCTTCATCACGCTCACCTCGTCCGCGACCGCCGACATCACGCCCAGGTCGTGCGTGACCAGCAGCACGGCCAGGCCCAGCTCGTCGCAGAGCCCGCGCAGCAGCCGCAGCACGCCCGCCTGCACGGTCACGTCCAGCGCCGTCGTCGGCTCGTCGGCGATCAGCACCTTCGGCGAGCAGGCCAGCGCGACGGCGATCGCGATGCGCTGCCGCATGCCGCCGGAGAACTGGTGCGGGAAACGCCCGTACGCCTCCTCGGCGCCCGGGATGCGCACCTTGCCCAGCAGCTCGACCGCCCGCGCCTTCGCCTCGGCCTTGCCCAGGCCGAGGTGGTGCCGCATGTGCTCGGTGAGCTGCCGGCCGATCGTGAGCATCGGGTGCAGGCTGGTCGCCGGGTCCTGGAACACCATGGCGACCTCGCCGCCGCGCACCTGGTTGAGCTCCTTGGGCGGCAGCGTGAGCAGGTCCCGCTCGCCGAGCCCGATCCGGCCCGAGACCCGCGCGCCGTGCGGCAGCAGCCCCAGGACGGCCAGGCCCGTCATCGTCTTGCCCGACCCGCTCTCGCCGGCCAGGCCGTGCACGCGCCCGGCGGCCAGCTTCAGGTCGACGCCGCGCAGGATCTCCTTGCCGCCGATCGACACCTTCAGGTCGGTGATGTCCAGCGTCACAACGCACGCTCCTTGATCGCGCGGGCCGTCCGCGGGTCGAGCGCGTCCCGCAGCGTGTCGCCGAGGAAGTTGAACGCCAGCACCACGGTCAGGATCGCCAGGCCCGGGAACGTCGCCACCCACCAGCTGTCGAACACCTCGACGCCGGAGGCCACCATCGCGCCCCACTCGGGCGAGGGCGGCTTGGCCCCCAGGCCCAGGAACGACAGGCCGGACAGCAGCAGCAGCGCCGTGCCGATGTCGAGCGTGGCCAGCACCAGGATCGGGCCGGTCACGTTCGGCAGCACGTCCACCCGCAGCGAACGCCACACCGAGAAGCCCAGCAGCCGCCCGCTCAGCACGAACTCCCGCTCGCGCACGCCCAGCACCAGCCCGCGGGTGACGCGGGCGTAGGCGGGCCAGGCCACCACCAGCACGGCCAGCACCGCGTTGCCCAGGCTCGCGCCCAGCGCCGCGGCCACCACCATGGCCAGGATCACGGTCGGGAACGCGAACACCAGATCCGCGATCCGCATGATCGTCTCGCCGACCCACTTGCCGAAGTACCCGGCGCACGCCCCCAGCAGGCCGCCGACCAGCACCGACAGCACGACCAGCAGCAACGTCAGCGGGATCGACACCCGCGCGCCGTACATGACGCGGCTCAGGATGTCGCGCCCGAGCTGGTCGGTGCCGAACCAGTGGCCGGGGCCCGGAGGCGCCAGCCGCGGCAGGTCCTGGGCCAGCGGGTCGTGCGGCGCCAGCCACGGCGCGGCCAGCGCGATCACCAGCCAGGCCACGGCCAGGACGGCGCCCGCGACGGCCAGCGGCTGCCGCCACGCCTCGGGCAGCCTGCCCAGCAGCCCCTTGCCTCTCATTGCAGCCTCACTCGGGGATCGATGACGCCGTACAGCACGTCCACGATCAGGTTGATGACCAGGTAGACCACGCCCACGACCAGGCCGACGCCCATCACGGCGGGCAGGTCGAGGCTGGTGGCGCTCTTGTAGGCGTACTGGCCGACACCAGGCCAGGCGAAGATCGCCTCGACCAGGACGGTGCCCGACAGCAGGCTGCCGAAGGCCAGACCGGCCACGGTGATGATCGGCACCAGCGCCGAACGCAGCACGTACCGGAACAGGATCACCCGGCCCGGCAGCCCCTTGGCGCGGGCCGCGCGGACGTAGTCCTGACCCAGCACCTCCAGCACCGCCGAACGGGTGAAGCGGGTCAGCAGGCCGATCGTGTACAGCGCCAGCACCAGCGCCGGCGTGATCAGATGGCCGACGGCCGAGGTGAAGATGTCCCACCGGCCCGCCAGCAGCGCGTCGATCGTCTGCAGCCCGGTCACCGCCGGCGCCGAGCCGAGCGCCGCGTCCACGCGCCCGCTGCCCGGCGTGATCTGCAGCCGGAAGAAGAACACGTAGAACGCCACCAGCGCCAGCCAGAACGTCGGCACCGAGATGCCGATCAGGCTGACCAGCCGCAGCACGTGGTCGGACAGCCGGTCCCGGCGCAGCGCGGCGATCACGCCGAAGGCCACGCCCAGCACCAGCGAGATCAGGATCGCCGCGCCCGCCAGCTCCAGCGTCGCCGGGACGAACTCGGCCAGATCCTGGCTGACCGGACGGTGGCTCTGCTGGCTGGTGCCCAGGTCGCCCTGGACCAGGCCCTGCAGATAGAGCCCGTACTGCTGCCACAGCGGCTTGTCCAGGCCGTGCTCGGACCGCCACTGCGCCACGATGGCCGGGTCGCCCAGCGCCCGCTGGCCCAGGTTGGCGGCCACGGGGTCGCCGGGCACCAGGTTGGTCAGCAGGAACGTGACGAGCGTGATGCCCCAGGCCAGCAGCACGGCGATGAGGATGCGCCGGACGAGGAAGCGCGCCAGCGGAGGCACTCCCCGCCGCCGCGGCGCCGCCGTGGCGGCCGTCCCTGCCGGAGAGCCGCCCGGGGAGCCGGCGCCGGGGCGCGGCGGCGAGCCCGCCGCGCCCTGGTTGTCGGACACCTGCCGGTCTCCTTACTTCGCGCCGAGGTCGGCGACGTCCACGGTCCAGACCGGGTGGTACTCCAGGCCCGTCACGGACGCGGCCGACACGATGTTCTGGCTCGGCTGGATCAGCGGCACGAACGGACCGGAGGCGTTGAGCTTGGTCTGCAGGTCGGCGTAGGCCGTCTTGCGCGGCTCGTCGCCGATCGCGGTCGCGGCCTTGTCAGCGGCGGCCTCGATCTCCTTGGCCGCGCCTTCCTTCCAGCCGGCCCGCAGGCCCACGGTCTTGCCCGGCGCGAACGCCAGGTAGTCGCTCGGGTCCGGGTAGTCGGGGCCCCAGTACCACAGGCCCATTTCCTCCTTGCCGTTGCGGTAGTTGTCCAGCGCGGTCGTCACCGGTGCGGGCTGGAGGTCCACCGTGATGCCGACCTCCTTGAGGTTGGCCTGGATGCGCTCGGCCAGCGGCTGGAACGACAGGCCGTTGACGGTCAGCTCGCTCGGGAACTCCAGCTTGACGGTCGGGTTCGACACGCCGCTGGCCGCCAGGGCCGCCTTGGCGCCCTCGACGTCCCGCTTGGGGGCCTGCTCCGGCGGCAGTGCGCCGAGCAGCTGCGACGGGATGATGCCCGGCGCCTGCGTCGAGCCCTCGCCGGCCAGCTCCAGCAGGCCCGCGTAGTCCACGCCCTTGCGCACGGCCTCGACGAACTTGGCGTTCGGCGTGGTCTTGCTGACGCCCGAGTCCTGGTTGGCCAGCAGGAAGATGACGTTCGCCGAGGCGGTCTTCTTGACCTGCAGGGTGGAGGGCATGTTGGTGACCTGGTCACCGGACAGGTTCAGCGCCACCTGGCTGTCGCCGCGCTGCACGTTCAGCTTCTGCGTGGCGGCCTCGACGTTGCGGATCACGACCTTGTCGTAGGCCGGCTTGGTGCCGTAGTACTTCGGGTTCGCCTTGAGCGTGACCTGGCTGCTCACGTTGAACGCCTCGATCGTGTACGGCCCGGAGCCCGCCGAGGACGAGTTCAGGTACTGCTCGGCCTTGTCCTGGGCGTCGGCCGTCGCGCCGTGCTCCTTGGCGACCTTGCTGTTGAGGATGCCCAGCGCCGGGTTCGGCAGGATGTAGGGCAGCGCCGGGTTCGGCGCCTTCGACGTCAGCGTGATCGTCGAGTCGTCGGTCTTGGCCACCTCGACGCCGTCCAGCAGGAACGACGGGGTGCCCTTCATGTCGCGCACGCGGTTGAGCGAGAACACCACGTCGTCGGCGGTGATCGGCGAGCCGTCGGCGAAGGTGGGGCCCTTCTTGAGCTTGAGCGTCAGCGTCTTGCCGTCCTCGCTCAGCTCGTAGGACTCGGCCAGCGCCGGGACCGGCTTGGTCACGTCGGCGCCGTCGAAGGTCAGCAGCGTCTCGTAGACGGCCTTGCCGACGATGAGCCCGGTCGGCTCGTAGGTGCGGCCGGGGTCGGCCGTCTTGAGGTCGAACGACGTGTCGATGACGAGCGTCTTCCCACCGCCACCGGAGGCCGCCGGGGTCTGCGAGGTGCCGCCGCTTCCGCAGGCGGCAAGGGCGAGCGCACCGGCGAGCAGCACTGCCGCCGTCTGCGAGCGGGTCGCCATGGGGTCCTCCAAATTGGACGTTCGGGAGAAGGTTGTCGAGGATTGTCCGGCAGAACGTCCAGGTCATGTGCGGTCCGTGAGACGGATATAAATGGTCGAGGTGTAATGATGAGTGATATTTCCAGAAATGGTGCCAGCGGTAGCGGTCAGCCTGGACGGATCGGCATCGGTCTCGAACTGGACGACGTCCACATGAAGATCCTTGAGGTCCTGCGCGAGAACGGCAGGATCTCGGTCGCCGCGCTGGCCGAACGGGTGGGCATCTCCCGCGCGAACGCCTACACGCGTTTCGAGGCGCTGCGCGCCGACGGCGCGATCAAGCGCTTCACCGCGGAGATCGACCACGTGCGGGCCGGGCTCGGCATCACCGCGCTGATCTTCGTGACCGTGCGCCAGCAGATGTGGAAGCAGTTCAGGGCCGAACTGGCCCGGATGCCCGAGGTCGAGTACTGCGCGATCACCACCGGCCAGCACGACGCCATGATCCAGGTACGGGTCTCCGACGTGGCCGCCGTGCACAGCATGGTGACCGACCGCCTGGCCAACATCCCGGCGGTCAAGGCCACCGAGACCGTGTTCATCCTGGACGAAGTGCTCAGACGGCCGTACGTGCTGCCGTCCGACCGGGACGCCTCCCGTCCCGTCCGGCGGACGCCGCAGGAGACGCAGGGCGACGTTCCGCTCGGCAAGATGCGGTTCGTCGGAGCCGCCGAGGGACGCGCCGCCCTGCGCAAGGACGGCTGAGACCCGCCCGCCCCCCAGGAGGCGTCAGGAGGACGCGACCTCGGCGCACACGCTGACGTGCAGCGTGTCGTCGCCGTCGAACCGGAACTCCTCCACCAGACGCAGCAGCCCGTCCTCGCCCTGCTCGACGCGGCTGCTGCTCTGGCCGCCGGCCTTGCCGCCGGCCTTGAGCGCGTGCGCGTAGGAGATGGAGACGTCGGCGCCGTCGCGCGTCCCGACGAAGCGGCCGTGGGTCACGGTGTCGCCCGTGTAGCTGCCCCACACCACGCCGTCGGCCTCCCAGTACAGGAACTCCGTCGGGCTGTCGGGGTCCACCGCGCTCGCCGTCGAGCTCACCATCACGAATTTACGGCCGTTGAGATTCACGCCGTCCATAGTCACCGTTTTCCCGGATCATCACCGACCGGCTGGACGTTTGGTCAGAACGGCCGGTCATGATCAACGATCCGTCCAGCGCCGGCCCTGCCCGGGACCGCCGTGCGAGCAGGTTCTCGACCTCGGGTGGCGTACGGCGGTGGCCCCGCGCGCCCGCCCGCGACTTTACCTGCCGGTAGCTGACGCCAGCGTTGCATAGTGTGATAGTCATGTAACACTGTGTATTCGAGAAGGTTTGGGAGATCTTCATGCTGGCGTACACGCTCTCGATCGTGGCGGCCGTGGGCGTGGTGGCGCTCACCGCGCTGGTGTTCCGGCTCACGAAGAAGGGCAGCGACGACGCCGAGCCCGACGGGGTCTCGGCCGGTCATGCGGGGTCCATGTTGTCGGCGCTGTTCCTGCTGGTGTTCGCGATCGCGATCATCGTGCCCTGGACCACCGCCGACGCCGCCCGCCAGAACGCCCAGGCCGAGGGCCAGGCCGCGATCGACGCCTACTGGGCCGCGGCCGACCTGCCCGGCACGGCCCCCCAGACGGTCCGCACCGCGCTGCGCGACTACGTCACCTTCGTGGTCAGGGACGAGTGGCCGCTGATGGCCGAGGGCCGGATGGACCCAGTCGGCGCCGCCAGACTCGACGCCATGCGCAGCCGGGTCAGCGCCGTCGTCACCAAGACCGACGACGACAAGGACGCCCGTGACGCCGTGCTCGAACGCGTCGCCGCGATCGCCGCCGCCCGTTCCCAGCGCTCCATGGACGCCGCCGCCACCCCGCCCCAAGGGCTGCTGTTCCTGACCGTGCTCACCGGCCTGCTGGTCATCGTCTTCCCCTACCTGGCCGGCGCCCGGCCGCGTGGCCTGGCGGTGCTGCCGCTGCTGGCGATGGCCGCGATGCTCGGCTTCGGCACCTACCTGACCTGGGACATCGCCCACGCCTTCGCCGGGCCGCTGGCGGTCGGGCCGCAGGCGTTCCAGGGCGCGCTGCAGGAGTTCTCCCGCATCGCCGGGGGAATGTGACCGTGGGCGCCAGGCGCGCGCCGCTGCTGCTGGCCGCCGCTCTGCTCGCCGCCGGCGCGGCCGGCCCGGCGGCGGCCGACCTGCAACCCCCGGCCCCCGGCACCGTGCACGCACGTCCGCCGCACGTCCCGGAGCCGGGGATCACGATCCACGGGTCGCCGGTGAGCGACGAGCGTCCCGAGCCGGTGGTGTCGGTGCCGGGCGTGGCGATCTGGGATGATCCGCGACCGGTGGTGTCGGTGCCGGGCGTGCGCATCGGCGACGGTCCGAGGCCACGGGGGTCGGCGTCGACGCGGTCCGGCGGTCCTGCGCCGACGACCGGCGTCTCCGTGCCGCACGTGTCGATCGGCCCCGACTCGGTGTGTGTGTCCGGGCCGGGCGGCGGTGTGGAGGTGGGCGACTGCCATGTGCGCCCGTCCCCGCCGCCGCCGTCCCCGAAGCCGCCCCCGCCGCCGTCCCCTTCGCCGCCGCCTCGGTCGTCGCGGCCGGTGCCGCCTTCCACGCCGCGTCCGGTGCCTCGGCACACCCCTCGGCCGGTACGCATGGTGCCGGTGCCCTCCCCGAAGGTGACGCCGACGCCCACGCCGACCCCGAGGGTCGCGGCGCGCAGGCGGATCGCGCAGATCCAGGCTGTGCCGCGACGCAAGAACCCGCTCGGCACGGTCCTGATCATGGTGGTCCTCGTCACGGCGATCGCCTCCACGACCGCGGTCGCGTTCAGGGTGCGCTGACCGGTCACGCCGGGCGTCGTCGCCGGGGTGCGAGACTGGCGGGCGTGAGCGAGCGCGACGAGGAGTTGCTGACCGGCGGCGGCGTCAACCTGGTGGTGCGGGTGGGCGCCACCGTGCGCCGCCCGACCGGTCCCTGGACACCGGCCGTGCACGCGCTGCTCGGCCACCTGGCCGCCCGCGGCTTCACGGGCGCGCCGGCCGGGCACGGGATCGACGCCCAGGGCCGGGAGGTGGTCGACTTCGTCCCCGGCGAGGTGCCCAATGATCCGTTGCCCGGCTACGCCCGGTCCGACGCGGCACTCGGCGCCGTCGCCCGGCTGCTGCGCGGCTACCACGACGCCACCGAGGACTTCCCGCTCGACGGCGCGGCCACCTGGTACTTCCCGCCGCGCGAACCCGCCGAGGTGATCTGCCACGGTGACGTCGCGCCGTACAACTGCGTGTTCCGCGACGGGCGGCCGGTGGCCCTGATCGACTTCGACACCGCCCATCCGGGGCCGCGCCTGTGGGACGTGGCCTACGCCGCCTACCGCTTCGTCCCGCTGGGCGACCCGCGGCACGAAGGGGCCGGTCCGGTGGCTGAGCAGGCGCGCCGGCTGCGGCTGTTCGCCGACGCCTACGCCCTGGCCGAGGGCGACCGTCCGGCGCTGCCCGCCGTCGCCGCCGAACGGCTGGACCACCTCGTCCGGCACATGCGCGAACGGGCGGCGGCGGGCGACCGGGCCTTCGCCGCGCACCTCGCCCGCGGCGACGACGTCCTGTACGGCGTGGACCGCGAGCACGTCCTGCGCCACCGCGCCCTGTTCGCCGAAGCGCTCACGGAGCCGCGTCCCCGGTAGGCGCCGGCTCCCGGGCCGGGGTGGGAAGAGCGGGGCGTCGCGCGGGGTTGCAGTCGATCGTGGAGACGACCGAGGTTGTGGTGATCGGCGCCGGGCAGGCGGGTCTGTCCAGTGCGTACTTCCTGCGGCGGTTCGGGATCGAGACGCTGGTGCTCGACGCGGCGCAGGGGCCCGGGGGAGCGTGGCGGCACCGGTCGCCGTCGCTGACCATGGGCAAGGTGCACGGCGTCTTCGACCTGCCCGGCGCGCCGGGCGGCCTGGAGGCGGCCGGTGACCGGCCCGCGGCGGAGGTCGTCCCGGAGTACTACGGCGACTACGAGCGGCGGGTGGGGCTGGAGGTCCTGCGGCCGGTCAAGGTGACGGCCGTACGGGAGGGTGAGGGCGGGCGGCTGGTCGTGGCGGCGGACGCGGGGGAGTGGGCGGCCGGGGCCGTGGTCAACGCGACCGGCACCTGGACCCGGCCGTACTGGCCGTACTACCCGGGGGCCGCGGGCTTCCTGGGCGAGCAGCTGCACTACGCGGGCTATCGCGGGCCGGAGGCGTTCGCGGGCCGGCGGGTGGTCGTGGTCGGGGGCGGGGCCTCGGCGATGCACGTGTTGTCGGAGGTGGCCGACGTCGCGGCGCAGACCGTCTGGGTCACCCGCCGCCCGCCGGTCTTCAGGGACGGCGACTTCGGCGAGGACGCCCGCCGGGAGGCCGTCGCCCTGGTGGAGGCGCGGGTACGGGCCGGGTTGCCGCCGCAGAGCGTGGTCGGCGTCACCGGGCTCGGCTACAGCGTCGTCGTGCGCCAGGCGCTGGCCAAGGGGGCGCTGGAGCGGCTGCCGATGTTCGGCCGCCTCACCCCGTACGGCGTGGAGTGGGCGGACGGGCGGCGACAGGCCGCGGACGTCGTCGTGTGGGCTACCGGCTTCCGGTCGGCGCTCGACCACCTCGCGCCGCTGCGCCTGCGGGAGCCGGGCGGCGGCGTCAAGGTGGACGGGACGCGGGTCGTCAGGGAGCCGCGGCTGCAACTCGTCGGCTACGGGCCGTCGGCCAGCACGGTCGGCGCCAACCGCGCCGGCCGCACCGCCGCCCGCAACATTCGGGCGCTGCTAGCCTCCCGCCCCGCCCTCCCGGCGGCCTGAACCCTCGCTCCCTCAGGCGCGGGGATCGGTTGGGGGCTGGTCATCGGAGGCGTCGGCCCCGCCCTCGCTCCCTCGGGCGCGGGGATCAGTTCTCGGCGACGCCGAAGGCGGTCCAGCCGAGGTCGGGGAAGCCCGCCGCCTTGGCGACGGCGGCCGAGGCGGTGTTGCCGACCCCGTGCATGTACGTCGGCACCGCACCCTCGTCCAGCACCCGCCGCGCCGCCTGCGCCACCAGCCGTCTGGCCAGGCCGCGCCCCCGGGCCTCAGGAGCGGTGACCACCGACAGTTCCCGTCCGCAGCGGTCGTGCCGCTTGATGCCCACCCCGGCCAGGTGATCGCCGGTCTCGGGGTCCACGGCCACCAGCACCTCGCCGCCGAACACGCGCAGCCATCCGGGGACGGTGTCGTCCGTCGCGGGGATCCACTGCCCGGCGTCGGGCAGGGGAGCGGGCTCGGTGGTCCACCGGAAGACGGCGTCGAACCAGCCGCGATCCCCATATCCGATCAGCGCGGGGATCTCCCGGAGCGTGCGTACGGCGCTCACCCGGGCGACGTGCTCGGGCGGCACCGACAACACCGCCCCCTCCGGGGTGCCGACGCCGAGGGCGGGGTGCACGCGGCCGTCCCAGGCGGGGAGCGTACGCAGCGGCGAGCCTGTGACGTCGAGGTTTCCCGTGGGGGGCCAGGCCCCGAGCCATTCGCGCAGATGATCGGTAAGAGCCACGGATCTACTATAGGAAGTAGGAAAAATACCGATTGAGATAGGGGTCTGGTTACTCCCGCGAAGGGGCTCGACACGGCGTGTTACATTCGGCTAGCGTCCTGACATAAGGATCTATATCCGGTCAGGAGGGCCCGACATGGCTGTTCCCGGTTACACGGAGATCCGGGAACTCGGTCACGGAGGGACCGGCCGCGTCATGCTCGCCGTCCGCGACTCCGACGGCTTACCGGTCGCGATCAAGCACCTGTCCGAGAACCTGCGCGAGGACGGCGAGTTCGCCGCCCGCTTCCGCGCCGAGGCCCGGGTCATCGGCGAGATCGACAGCCCCCACACCGCCCGCCTGCTGGACTATGTCGAGGCCGGGGGCGCGTCCGCCATCGTGATGGAGCTGGTCGACGGCGTCACGCTGCGCCGCCTGATCGCCGGGGAGGGCGGCACCGGCGTGGAGGCCGCGCTCACCGTGCTGAAGGGGGCGCTGCTCGGCCTGGCCGAGGCGCACCGGCGCGGGGTGGTGCACCGCGACTTCAAGCCCGAGAACGTCATCGTCACCACGAACGGCGACAGCAAGCTGGTCGACTTCGGCGTGGCGGCCCGCTTCGGCGAGACCGGCGCCCTGGCCGGCACCCCCGCCTACATGGCCCCCGAGCAGTGGGACGACGCCCCGGCCGGCCCGGCCACCGACGTGTACGCCGCCGCCCTGGTCTGCTACGAATGCCTCACCGGCCGCCGCCCGTTCACCGCCGCGAACCTGGCCGCCCTGGCCTTCCAGCACCAGCACATGCCGCCCCCGCTGGAGAAGGTGGACGGACGGCTGCGCGGGCTGATCGAGCACGGCCTGGCCAAGGACCCCGCCGACCGGCCGGCCTCGGCCGAGGCGTTCCTGGCCGAGCTGGAGGAGGTGGCGCACGGGACGTACGGTGCGGGGTGGGAGCTGCGCGGGCGGTCGGGGCTGGCCGTGCTGGCGATGCCGTTCGCCGCGCTGCTCCCGTCGGCCGGGACCGGCGCGGGCGGCATCGTGGAAGGCGGCGTGGACAGCGGTGCGGCGAGCGGGGCCTCTACGGCCACCGGCGTGGTGCGCAGTTCGCTGGGGGCGCCGGCCAAGTCGGCGGTGACCGGCGGGCTGGTGCTGGCGACGGCGGCGGCGGTGGCGTCGACGTTCGTGATCTGGAGCGGGTCGCCCTCGCCCTCGACCGACAGCGGCACCGCGCTGCCGCCCGTGTCCACGGGGACCGCCTCGATGACGGCGCCCGTCTCGCCGGAGCCGGTGACCCCGGTGACGCCCGTGCCCAGCGGGTCCGGGACGGTCTCGCCGCCGGTGATCGTCACCGCCGGGCCCAGCGGGCAGCCGACCGGGCCGCCCGCCACGGCGGGGCCCGCGTCGTCCGCGCCGGCTTCGTCCGCGCCTGCTTCGTCCGCGCCTGCTACGCCTCCCGCCTCGGCGACCGCCGGTGACCGGCCGCCGGGTCCGTCCGGCAGGCCGACCGGCAGGCGGACGGAGACCGGGTCGCCGCCCACGCGCTCGGCGCCGCCGTCCACCCGTCCGCCCGCCACTCGTCCGCCCGCCGGTGACCCGCCCTCGACCCGGCCGCCCGCCACCGGCGGCCCCGCCACGAGCGCCCCCGCGCCCAGGCCGCCCGCCACGAGCGCGCCCGCTCCCGAGCCGCCTCCCGCCAAGACCCACAAGCCGCTCCTGTCCGTCTCGGTCGGGTTGTCGCTCGGCGGCTCCCTGCTCGGCGGTGGCGGAGGCGGGCTGCTGGACGCCGACCTCGACGTCGGGCTCGGGTCCAGCCTGCTCGGCATGCTCGTGGTGCCCGGATCGGCGCTGGTCGGAGGGCGTATGGCGGTCAGACGCATACGAAAATCCCGTAGTCAGGAAAAGTCATAAGTTGCGGGGAAGGATGCTTGATCCCCTACTATCAGCGTCGGATAGAGGGCGTCCCGGAGTCTGATTAGCTCCTGACCGGAACCTGCCCTGCGGCTCAGGCTAAGGAGGACAGTGGCGGTCGCCTCCCCCGCCGTGGGTCACGTCGCGCGGGCCATGGTCGCCGTCCTGACCGGGCTGGTCCTGATGGCGGGCAACGCCTCAGCGGGGCTCGCGGCCCCCAAGCCCTCCGTGAAGCAGCTCAAGAAGGAGCTGGCCGCGCTGAGCAAGGAGTCGGACCGGCTGATCGAGGAGTACTACAACGGCCGCCGCGCCCAGCAGCAGGCCGAGAAGACGGAGAAGGCCGCGCGCGAGCGGCTGGCCGCCGCCCAGGAGGTCTACGACCGGGAGTCGCTCCAGCTCAGGACGCTGGCCGTGGCCCAGTACATCGGCGGCGAACCCAACCAGGTCGCCCTGTTCACCGCCAGCGAGGACCCGGACGGGTTGTTGCGCCGCCTGGCGCTCAGCCGTCACCTCATCGACGTCCAGGACGCCCGTCTGCGCGGCTACGCCCAGGTCAGGGACGAGCGACGCAAGGCAGAGGAGGAGGCCGCGGCCCGCTCCGAGGAGCTTGGGACGGCGGTGGCCGACCTGGAACGGCGCAAGGAGAAGGCCGAGAAGCTGATCGAGCGGATCAGGGACCGGATCGACGAGCTGTACACGGCGCCGGGCGTGCGGCGTCCGGACGGTACGTGGGTGCCGCAGCTCCCGGACGGCTCCGAGAACATCACGCCGCGCATGCGCCTGGTCAAGACGTTGATCAAGGAACGGTTCGCGGTGCCGATGGGGATCGGCTGCTACCGGACGATCCAGGACGGCGGCGAGCACCCCCTCGGCCGGGCCTGCGACTTCATGCTCAGCCACGGCGGCGCGATGCCCTCGCCGGCCGAGGTCAAGCGCGGCTACGAGATCGCGAACTGGGCGATCAAGAACTCCCGGCGCCTGGGCATCATGTACATCATCTACCGGCAGCGCATCTGGCACTCCAGGACCGGCACCTGGCGCACGATGTCCAACCGCGGCGGCACGACAGCCAACCACTTCGACCACCCGCACATCTCGGTCTACTGATCCGCGGGGGCCGGGGGCTCCGCCCACTGATTCTCCGAGGGTGGCTGGGCGCTCGGGTCTACTGATTCTGGGGGCCGGCTGGGTGCTCGGCGCGGACTCGGCCGCGGGGCTTGAGCCGGATGGAGGGGAGCGCCGGGGCGGGGAGCGGGTCGCCGTCGAAGCCCTCGACCGAGCCGAAGCCCTCGCCCTCCATCCACTCCTCGCGGAAGGCGGCGATCTCCTCGTGGGAGCGTCCCACGAAGTTCCACCACATGACGATCTCCTCGCCGAACGGCTCGCCGCCGATCAGCAGCACCCTTCCGCGCCCGGACAGCCGCAGCGTGCCGGGGCCCGGCGGCAGGTAGCGCAGCGCGCCCGGCACGGCCTGCTCGACCTCGCCGTCGAGCAGCAGCAGTCCGTGCTCGAAGCCGGGGTCGAGGGGCACCTCGCCCGTGCCGTCCACCGCGATCTCGGCGCCCACCAGGGGGCTGTGGGCGGTGGCGGGCGAGGTCACGCCGCCGAGCTCGCCCATGATCACAGTGGCCTCGAAGCCGGGGCCGGACAGCACGGGCAGGGTGGCGTGGTGCTCGAAGGCGGGGGCCGTCCGACGGTGGGCGTCGGGCAGGGCCACCCAGAGCTGCACGCCGTGCAGGGTCGTGCCCGGCGACTCCTCCGAGTGCGAGATGCCGCGCCCGGCCGTCATCAGGTTGAGCTGGCCGGGGCGCACCCGGCGCAGGCTGCCCACGCTGTCGCGGTGGAGCACCTCGCCCGCGACCAGCCAGGTCACCGTCTGCAGGCCGGTGTGCGGGTGGGGCGGCACGCGCATCAGCGCCGGTTCGGGGCCGTAGGCGTCGACGAAGCACCAGGCGCCGATCATCCGGCGGTGCACGCCGGGCAGCGTCCTGCTGACCCGCATCGCGCGCGGGCCGCCCAGGGGCACCTCGCGCCCGGTCAGCACCTCGCCGCGGCCGTCGGCTTCGGCGGCGCAGCGGAGTTCCTGGGGGTCGCGTTCCATGTTGCTCACCCCATGACTGTAGGGGGCCGTACGACCCCCTACACGTCCCGGACCGTTACCCCAGGGTCTCCCACCAGCCGTCAACGGCCTGGACGGCGGTCACGTCGACGCCCTCGCCCGGCCGGGGCACCACGATCTCGACGTCTCGTGCCTTCGCCTCCCGCCACAGCCGGTCGACCGGCTCGGCCCACGGGTGCAGCGCCAGCGTGAACGTCGCCCAGTGGACCGGCAGCAGCAGCGAGCCGCCCAGGTCGAGGTGGGCGTTGACCGCCTCCTCCGGGTTCATGTGGATGTCGGGCCAGGCCGGGCTGTAGGCGCCGATCGGCATCAGCGTCAGGTCGAACGGCCCGTGAGCGGCGCCGATGCCCCGGTAGCCCTGGAAGTATCCGGAGTCGCCGGCGTAGAACACCCGCTTGTTCGCCCCGGCCACCACCCACGAGCCCCACAGGGTGTCGTTCCTGGTGAAGGTGCGTCCGGAGAAGTGCCGGGCGGCGGTGGCGACGAAGCGCAGGCCCGCCACCTCGGCCTCCTCGTCCCAGTCGAGCTCGATGATCCGGTACAGCGGCACGCCCCACCGCTCAAGGTGCGCCCCGATGCCCAGCGGGACCAGGAACGGCGCCTTCTGGGTGCGCGTGAGCGAGCGTACGGTGGCCATGTCCAGGTGGTCGTAGTGGTCGTGCGAGATCGCGATCGCATCTACCTGCGGCAGCTCGCCGAGGTCGACCGGCAGCGGGTGGTGCCGCTTGGGGCCGACGAGCTGGGAGGGGGAGACCCGGTTGCTCCACACCGGGTCGAACAGCACCCGCTTGCCCTCGATCTCCACCAGCGTGGAGGCGTGGCCGTACCAGACCGCGCGCAGGCCGTCGGCGGGCGGCGGGCCGGACGGGGGCAGGCGCAGCGGGATGGGCCCGGCCGGATGCCGCTGCTCCTTGTTCCTGCCCAGCTCGGCGAGCAGCCCCACGGGCGGCGTGGTCATCAAGGTGGTCGGCTCGGGCATGGGGTTGACGAAGGTGTCGCCCCTGAACTGCGGCGAGCGCCGCATCCTGCCCGCCCGGTCCGGCCCTGACGTCAAAGGCCGCACACCCAGCTCGGCCGGTATCCCGCGCAACGCCCATCCGGCCGCGGCGGCCACCGCGCCGCCCGCCAGGATCCGCCGTGCGGTCCGCATTCCTGCCATTGCCCACGCTCCCCTGGAGATGATGTCCATCCCGCCCAACCGGACGGGATTCCCCGGTGTTCCCGTTCTACGATATATCGCGATAGTTCAAACCGTCTTGATCGCTCCGCCGTCGATGACGTAGTCGGCGCCGTTCACGCTTCCGGCGTGCGGCGAGGCCAGGTACGTCACCAAGGTGGCGACTTCTTCCGGTTCGACGAACCTACCGGTCGTCATTCCGGTGACCGACGGCAGCCCCGCGAGCAACTGCTCGTGCTCCATGCCGAGCGAGGCGGCCAGGGCGGCGCCGTACCCGTCGGGGGCCTCCCACAGGGCGGTGCGCGCGGCGCCGGGGGAGACGGTGGCGACGCGCACCCCCTGCGGGCCGAACTCCTCGGCCAGGGCCTTGCCGAACGCCGTCAGCGCGGATTTGGCGACGGTGTAGACCATCGGCCCCATGTGCGGCGCGCGGGCGCCGTTGGAGGAGATGTTGATCACAGTGCCGCGCCGGCGCAGCAGGCTGGGCATCGCGGCCCTGGTGGCCCGCACGGCGCTGAGGAAGTTCAGGTCGTAGGCCTGGCGCCAGGCGTCGTCGTCGAAGCCGAGGAAGCCGCCGAGCTGCCCCTGGCCGCTGTCGCCGCCGCCCACGTTGTTGACCAGGAGGTCGATCTCGTCGAGCTCGGCCAGCGCCCGTTCGACCAGCTCGGCCGGGCCCGCCGCGGTGGACAGGTCGGCGGTCACGACGGTCGCGCCGGTGCGCTCCAGCTCGGGGGAGATCGTGCGGGCCGCGGCCACGACCCGCATGCCCTCGGCGCTCAGCGCCTCGACGATCGCCAGCCCCAGCCCCCTGCTCGCCCCGGTGACGACGGCGGTCTTGCCGGTGAGTCGCATGTCCATGAGAAACGCCTTTCTTGCATCAGCGGTGATGCGATGACTTTAGAACTTGCAACACTGATGACGCAACTTCGGCTGGAAGGGGAACTGTCCTGTACCCTCTGAGCTGTGAGTGGGACGACGCGGGCCCTGCGGTCCGACGCGGAGCGGACGGTCAGGACGATCCTGGAGGCCGCCGAACGGGTGCTCAGCAGGAACCCGGCGGCCAGCATGGAGCAGATCGCCGAGGCGGCCGGGGTGGCGCGCACCACCGTCCACCGGCGCTTCGCCTCCAGGGACGCGCTGGTGGAGGCGATGACGGAGTGGGCGACCCGGCAGTTCGCCGCCGCCGTGGACGCCGCCCGTCCCGAGCAGGCGCCGCCGCTGGTGGCGCTCTACCAGGTGACGGCGAACGTGCTGCGGGTGAAGATCGACTGGGGGTTCGCGATGAGCCGCGCGTCGGTGGCCGGAGTGGCGGGGGCGGAGGTGGCCCGGGTGCACTCCGAGGTCGAGGCGAGGTGCGACCAGCTGTTCCGGCAGGCGCGGACCACCGGGGTGCTGCGGGAGGACGTGGAGCCGGAGTGGGCCCGGCGGGTCTACTACGCGCTGATCCACGAGGCGGCGCAGAGCCGGGACGGAGAGCCGGAGGCGCTGGCCGCGCGGCTGGTGGACACCATGCTCCGGGGCCTGGGCCCAGGCCCCGGCCTCCCACCCGCCCCCACCGCGCCCTCTGTTCCCGCGCCCACCCCGACCGCGCCCCCTGCGCCCGACCCCACCGCGCCCGCCCCCTGACTCCGCCCCGACCGCGCCCCCTTCCTCCGCGGTGAGCCCGCCCGGCGGGCCGGGCGGCTCCTGGCCTTTCCGCTGGCGGGAGCTTTGAGCCCGTCCGAGAGTGGCCCGTCGACCCGGTGCTCGTGTCGCCCGCCGTGCTTCGCTCAGGGTTTGCGGGTCAGGGCGTCGCGGCGTTCCTCCGGCCGGCGTTCGGGGTGGGGCCATGGGTTCGGACGGCAGCGGCCCAGCGACTTGGACTGCTGGACCATCACCGGAGCCGGCCGGCCTGGGCCGGGGCAGGCGCGGTGGCCGTGTCCCAGGCTGTGGCCGACCTCGTGGCTGATGACGTAGTCGCGGTAGGCGGCCAGGTCGCCGTCGTACTGGGGGACGCCGTCCGCCCAGCGGACCGCGTTGATGACCGAGCGGGTCCCGTTCCAGCACGACAACGTGCCGCCGGTGCGCAGCGGCAGGCACTGGCGGACGGTCAGCTCCGGGCTGGACAACGCCACCCGGACCCGTACCGGACCGTGGTCGACGCGCTGGAAGCGGGCCCATCCGCGCGGGTCGTTGAGTGTCCGGTGCACGGCCGCCGCGAACACGGCCCCGTCGATCGGCAGGCCGCGTTCGACCTCCACCAGGTAGCGCACCACCTCACCCTCTCCGGGCCGGGCGGCCGCGCCGCCGGGCACCACGGCGTACGAGCCCGAAGCGGCGTACGGCACCTTGACGTGCTCCGCGGGAAGCGGAGTCGGCGCGGGGACGGAGGGACGGGGCGGAGGCGTGACGGACGGCGCGGGAGTGGTCCGCTTCCCAGAGCCCTCGGGCCCGTCCGCTCGTTCCGGGGCGGAGGCGCATCCGGCCGCCAGCAGCACAATGATCAGCAGCGCGAGCAGCGGCAACGCGGCCTCCCCACGAGATCACGATGGGGAGGAATCCACCATATCCGCGCAGTGCCGCATGGATCATGCCGGGGTCCGGCCAACGCCGGCCTACCCGCCTACACCCCCTTCCGGACGCGGCCCAGCCACAAATGGCCTCCCGGCCGTCCTGCATGCGGCGTCCGGCCGGTCACTCGCGGGCGGGTCAGACGGCGGGCGGCGCGTAGGGGGTGAGGTCGATGGGGGACTGTTCGTCGAGGGCCAGCCTGGCCACGAGCTCGCCGGTGAACGGGCCGGCCGTCAGGCCGTACGCGCTCAGGCCCGTCGCCACCACCACCCGGGCGGTGAGCCGGCCGATGAGGGCGGGGCCGGGGGCGTTGACCGGGCGCAGGCCGACCCTGGTCTCCGACACCGTCGCCCCGAACAGGCCGGGCGCCACCCGCAACCCCGCCGCGATCACCTCGTCGAGCCCGCCCATCGTGACCCGCGGCGCGAACCCGACGTCCTCCACGGTCGCGCCGATCACGACCCGCGAGCCGGGGAACCCCAGCAGGTACGGCCCGCTCCTGGGCAGCACGATGGGCCAGAACGCGGTGTCCACGCCGTCGAGCGTGGCGTGCAGGATCTGCCCCCGCCGGGGGAACACCGGGAGCTCCACCCCGAGCGGACGGCACACCTCGCCGGTCCACGCCCCCGCGGCCACGATCACGACGTCCGCCTCCAGCGGGACGCCCTCGTCGGCGGGCGCCCGATCGGCCGCGGGAAACCCGGCGGGCTCGGCCGGACGGGCGGGCCGGACGGGCGCGGCAGGCTGGACGGATTCGGCGGGCGCGGGCGGGATCGGCGCGGGGCCCTCCGGGGAGCCGTCAGGGGGACCGCCGAAGGGGGCGTCGCCCGCCGCTGCGACCGGCCCCTCGGCGGACGCCTCAAGGGGGCTCTCGGTCAGGTCCCCGGTGGAGGACGGCGTGAGAGGGGCGGCCTGCCGCCAGGAGGCGGTCTCGCCGCCCGCCGCCTCGGCACCGGGGCCGGTCCACTGCCGCCCGTCGCCCGCCGGGGGCTCCTCGTCGGCGGCGTGCAGGCGTACCCGCCCGTCGGGGGTGAGGACGGCGTCGCCCCTCAGCACCTCGGCGCCCTGGGCGACGGCGGCGCGCAACAGCGCGTCACGCACGGCGCCGCCGTCCACCCGGGCGGCGCCGGGCACGAGCAGCGCGCTGAGGTCGTCGGACAGCGGCGGGAACAGGTCGGACGGCGTGAGCACGTCGGTGACCTCGCCCATCTCGGGCGCGTCGGCGTAGCGGCGGCGCAGCAGCGCGCGCACCGGTTCGAGGTCGACCGGGTCCTCCGCCACGAGCAGGGCCCCGACCTTGGCGTAGCCGATGTCCTCGCCCAGGGCCTCGACCAGCGCCGGGTAGTGGCGGGCGCCCTCCTTGGTCAGCCGGTACCAGGCGTCGTCCTCCGGATGGTCCACCCAGGGGCACACGATGCCCGCGCCCGCCTGGGTCGCCTGCCCCTGGGAACCGCGGTCCACCACGGTCACGGCCACGCCACGGCCGCTCAGGTAGTAGGCCGCGCTCGCTCCGACGATCCCGCTGCCGATCACCACAACACGCATGGACCCATGATCGCAGGCGTGGGTGACCTCGGACGATGACCGGATCGTGCGCTTACCATCCGGATACTCCCTCACGCCCATCCATGGGGTCAGGGACCCGGCGGCGCGGTCAGCCCACGCCCCACCCGTGCGTCTGCATGAGAACGGACGCCACCCGCGCGAACCGGTCGCCGTCGAGCACCGCGCCCTCGCGGCGGATGTCGGCCTCGTCGAGCACGAAGACCCGGTCGAGCCGCAGGTACGACACCCGCCCGTCGCGGCCCCACGCGCCGACCTCCAGCCAGTCGGGGCCGTCGTCGCCCTTGCTGGACAACATCATGCCGAGCAGCCTGCGCCCGGTACGGCCCACGACCAGCAGCGGCCTGTCCTTGCCCCGCGCCGGATCCTCCTCGTACGGCACCCACGCCCACACGATCTCGCCCGGATCGGCCAGGCCGTCGAGGTCGGGGGAGTAGGCCAGAGTGACGGGCCCGTTGAGCGAGTGGACCTCGCGTACGACGCCCCGGTCGGGCCGGGGGTCCTCACCTAGATCACGCATTGTGGGAGCCTACGGCGGCGGGCCGCCCGAAATCCACCCGGCCTCAGGGAACGGGGGAGGCCAGCAGACGGCGTAAGGCCGCCGGGGTGTGGCCGACGTGGCGGCGAACCGTGCGGGTCAGGTGGGCCTGGTCGGCGAACCCGAGGTCGGCGGCGAGCGCGGCCAGGCCGGTCTCGCCGCTCTCCAGCCGGTCGAGCGCCCGGCTCACGCGCACCCGGTTGCGGTAGTGGGTCAGCGAGACGCCCAGCTCGCGGGTGAAGGCCCGGCTGAGCCGGTAGGGGGAGACGGCCAGGAGCTCCGCCAGCGGCAACAGCCCGGCGGCCGCCGGATGATCGGCCGAGATCGCCTCGCGGGCGGCCTCGGTGATGGCGGCGGGGGAGCGGACAAGGGCACGGACAGGGGAACGGGCGGGGGAGCGGGCAGGGGAGCCGGCAGGGGAGCCGGCAGGGCCGGGGGCGGGCGTGGGCGCGGCGGCCGGGGTGGCGGGCCCGGCCAGCTGGGTGAGGGTGGCGCTGGTCAGCGACAGGAGGGACTCGACCAGCGCGAAGTCGGGATCTCCCGCGCGGGCGGCGGCCAGCAGGCGCCGGTGCGCGAGCTCGAAGCGGGCGTCGACGTAGACGGTCGGGCGGGCGAGCCGGGTGCCGTCGCCCGCCAGCGTGCGCCAGAGCGCGGGGGACAGGGACAGGGAGGTGCAGACGTCGCCGCCCGCCGGGTGGGCGAAGCGCTCCTCCTCGCCGGGCGCGCCCAGGTAGGCCATCGTCGGGTCCACGGCGGCCGGGCGGCCGTCGGCCATGCGGCGGAACGCGCCGCGGTGGACCAGCACCATGCGGTGGGCGCGGCCGACCTCGGGCCGTGACCAGCCTCGGTGGTCGTCGACGCAGGTCACCAGGTCGAGGGTGAAGCCCTTCCCACGGGCCAGCTGTCTGGAGGATCGCACCCGCCGAACGTTACGCGCCGCCTCCGACAATCTCCCCCGCCACGGCCCGGGGCCTGTGGCGCCTGGGGGCATGGCATCGGCGGAGATACGGGGTGGAGGGGTGGAGGCGTGGAGTGGATCGGGCGAGGCAACTCCGGAAAGGGAGGAGGTGTGGTGGGGGGCGGCCGCGTGTGCGGCGGTGGGGGGGCGGGCGGGGTGCAAGGATGTTCAAGACCCGGTGTCGTCGTCACCGGCAAGGTGGGCGACATGACAACGATGATTTCCTCCATAGTCGTCGACTGCGCCGACCCCGTCGCCCTGGCGGCCTTCTACGCCAAGGCGACCGGCTGGCAGGTCGCCGACTCCGACCCCGAGTACGCCACCGTCACCGGCGGCCCCGTGCAGCTGGCCTTCCAGCGGATCGACGGCTACCAGGGACCGGGCTGGCCGAACGACGGCAAGCACCTGCACCTCGACCTCACCGTCCCCGACGTCGCGGAGGCGAAGCGGACGTTGGTCGCCCTGGGCGCCACCCTGCCCGCCCAGCAGCCGGGCGGTGACGAGTGGACGGTGGTGCTCGACCCCGAGGGTCACCCGTTCTGCGTGATGGCCGGCTAGAGCCCGGCGAAGAACGCCCTGACGTCCTCGGCCAGCAGATCGGGGGCCTGGAGGGCGGCGTAGTGACCGCCGCGCGCCGGCTCCGACCAGCGCACCACGTTGTGGGAGCGCTCGGCGTAACGGCGGACCGTGCTGTCGCCCGGGAAGACGGCCACGGCCGTCGGCGTCCTGCCGGGCTCGGCGGGCGGCGCCCAGTCGCCGCCGCTCTCGCGGTACAGGCGCGCCGAGGAGCCGGCGGTGCCGGTCAGCCAGGTGATGGTGACATCGGTCAGGACGTCGTCGGGGGCGACCCCGCCGACGTCCTGGCCCCAGCTCGCGAACGCGTCCAGGTGCCAGGCGAGCTGGCCGGCGGGCGAGTCGGCCAGGGCGTAGGCCAGGGTCTGCGGCCTGGTGCCCTGGACGGCGGCGTAGCCGGAGAACTCGCGGTGCCAGCGCTCGATCCGCCGCGCGCGCTCGGTCTCGGCCTCGGTCAGTCCGGACAGGTCGTCGGAGACGAAGGCCGTGAGCGCGTTCAGGTGCACGCCCACCACCCGGTCGGGGGCCGTCCGGGCCAGCGCGGGGGAGACGAGCGAGCCGAAGTCGCCGCCCTGGAGGCCGTACCGGTCGTAGCCGAGGCGGTCCATGAGCTCGATCCAGGCGGCGGCGACGCGGCGCACGCCCCAGCCGGTCTCGGTGGTGGGGCCGGAGAAGGCGAAGCCGGGCACGGACGGGATGACGAGGTGGAAGTCCCGGGCGAGCGGCTCGGCCACCCGGGAGAAGTCGGCGAACGTGCTGGGCCAGCCGTGCGTCAGCAGCAGCGGCAGCGCGTCCGGGCGCGGCGAGCGTACGTGGGCGAAGTGCACACGCTGGCCGTCGATCTCGGTCGTGTACTGCGGCAGCTCGTTGAGCCGCGCCTCGTGCGCCCGCCAGTCGTAGCCGTCCAGCCAGTACGCGGCCAGCTCGCGCACGGCCTCGGGCGGCACGCCGTAGGACCAGCCGACCCCGTCCAGGGCGTCCGGCCAGCGCGTACGGTCCAGCCGCGCCCGCAGGTCGTCGATCGCGGACTGTGGGACGTCGATGACGAATCGGTTCATGCCACCCACGCTAGGCACCATTGCGGTCAGGAACGGGCCACAATGGACAGCGTGCTCGACACCTCGGCGCGGCTCCTGCGCCTGCTCTCCCTCCTGCAGACCCGGCGCGAGTGGCCCGGCGCGGAGCTGTCGAACCGGCTCGGCGTGGCCCCGCGCACGCTGCGCCGCGACATCGAACGGCTGCGCGGCCTCGGCTACCCGGTGGGCTCCACGCCGGGGGTGGCCGGCGGCTACCGGCTCGGTCCGGGCGCGGAGCTGCCGCCGCTGCTGCTCGACGACGAGGAGGCGGTGGCCGTCGCGGTCGGCCTGCGCACGGCCGCGGGCGGCACGGTGACCGGCATCGAGGAGACCTCGCTGCGCGCCCTGGCCAAGCTCGAACAGGTGCTGCCCGCCCGCCTGCGGCAGCGCGTGAACGCCCTGCAGACGCACACCGTGCGCGTCGGCGGGCAGGGCCCGACGGTCGATCCCGAGCTGCTGATCCGCATCACCGCCGCCTGCCGCGACCGCGAGCAGCTCCGCTTCGACTACACCGACCACGAGGGCGCCGTCACGCTGCGGAAGGCCGAGCCGCACAGCCTGGTCAGCAAGGGCAACCGCTGGTACCTGGTCGGCTGGGACGTCGACCGCCAGGACTGGCGCACGTACCGGGCCGACCGGATCGAGGTGCGCACGCCGAACGGCCCGCGCTTCGCCCCGCGCGAGCCGCCGGAGGCCGACGTCGCCGCCTGGGTGCGGCACCGGCTCGGGCACGAGATGTGGCCGGTCCAGGCCCGTTTCCTCATCCACGCGCCCGCCGCACACCTGGCCGGCCGCGTCGCCGGCCAGGTCGAGCCCGTGGACGAGGCCCGCTGCGTGCTCACCATGCGCGGCGACGACCTGCACCTGATGGCCGTGGCCGTGGCCTTCCTCGACGTCGACTTCGAGGTGCTCGAACCGGCCGAGCTGAAGGAGCGCCTGCGCGCACTGGGACGGCGGCTGCTCTCTTCTAGAATATGATTCGGTGATGGCGACGTCAGCGTTCTTCACGCGCAAGGAGGGCGAGTTCGTGCCCGCCCCGCACGCGCGCAGCCCCTGGTCCCCCGACATGCTCCACGGCCGCCTGCTCGGCGGCCTGGCCGCGAGCGCCCTGGAGGAGCGGCACGCCGAGCCCGGCCTGCACTTCGCCAGGCTGACCGTCGACCTGTTCCGCAACAGCCCGATGCTGCCGGTGACGGTGGAGACCACCCTGGTCAGGGACGGGCGGCGGATCCGGGTCGCCGACGCCGTGCTCTCCACCGCGCAGGGCGTGATCGGCCGGGCCTCGGCCGTGCTGCTCCGGCAGGGCGAGCAGCCCGGCGGCAGACTGCCGCACACGCCCGCCTGGGACGAGCCGCCGCCCGCCGGCGCCCCGGCCGAGGGGCAGGGCTGGAATCCGCCGTTCGACCTGTGGCGGCTGACCGACTGGGGCCAGGGCGGGCGCGACCGGGTGTGGCTGCGGGAGACGCACTCCCTGGTGGACGACGAGCCGCTGACGCCGCTCACCCGCGCCGCCCTGGCCGCCGACTTCGCCAGCCCGCTGGCCAACGTCGGCTCGGCGGGCGTCAGCTTCATCAACGCCGACTACACGCTGACCCTGGCCCGCCTGCCCGAGGGCGAGCTGATCGGCGTCGAGGCCGGCGGCCACCTCAGCGCGGAAGGTGTGGCGACCGGCCAGGTCACCCTGCACGACACGACGGGCCCGATCGGGTTCTGCGTGGTCACGGCGGTCGCCAACCCGGTCGCCCTGACCGGCCGCTGACCTCCCGGCGACCACCCGGCGAACTTCCGGCGAGCTCCCGGCGAACGAGGTCAGGCGGGGCTCTCGGTGCGGTCGCCCGACCAGTCGGTGTGGAAGGCGCCCTCCCGGTCCACCCGGTGGTAGGTGTGCGCGCCGAAGTAGTCGCGCAGTCCCTGCACCAGCGCGGCCGGCAGGCGGTCGCGGCGCAGCCCGTCGTAGTAGGCCAGCGCGGAGGAGAAGCCCGGCGTCGGCACGCCGATCCGCACGGCCGTGGTCACCACGCGCCGCCACGCCTCCTGCGCGGCGTTCAGCGCGGCGGCGAAGGTGGGGTCGGCCAGCAGCGTCGGGAGCTGCCGGTCGGCGTCGTACGCGGTGCGGATGCGGTCGAGGAACTTGGCCCGGATGATGCAGCCGCCGCGCCAGATGGTGGCCATGGCGCCGGGGTCGACGTCCCAGCCGTACTCCTTGGAGGCGGCGGCGATCTGGTCGAAGCCCTGCGCGTAGGCGACGATCTTGGACGCGTACAGGGCCTGGCGGACGTCCTCGATCAGCTCGCGCCCGCCGACGCCGGACAGCTTCGGGCCCTCCAGCGACGCGGCGGCGGCGCGCTGCTCGGGGTGGCCCGACAACGCGCGGGCGAAGACCGCCTCGGCGATGCCGGTCACCGGGACGCCCAGGTCGAGCGCGCTCTGCACGGTCCAGCGGCCGGTGCCCTTCTGCTCGGCCTGGTCCACCACGACGTCCACGAACGGCTTGCCCGTGGCCGCGTCCACCTGCTCCAGCACCTCGGCGGTGATCTCGATCAGGTACGAGTCCAGCTCACCCCGGTTCCACTCCCTGAACACCTCGGCCAGCTCGGCCGGCGTCGCGCCCAGGGCCTGGCGCAGCAGGTCGTAGGACTCGGCGATGAGCTGCATGTCCGAGTACTCGATGCCGTTGTGCACCATCTTCACGAAGTGCCCGGCGCCGTCGGGGCCGACGTGCACCGCACACGGCACCCCGTCCACCTTGGCCGAGATGTCCTGCAGGATCGGGCCCAGCGCCTCCCACGACTCCTTCGAGCCGCCCGGCATGATGCTCGGGCCGAGCAGCGCGCCCTCCTCGCCGCCGGAGATGCCGGTGCCGACGAAATGGATGCCACGCTCGCGCAGCGCCGCCTCACGCCGCCGGGTGTCCTGGAAATGCGCGTTGCCGCCGTCGACGATCATGTCACCCGGCTCCATCAACTCGGCGAGCTGGTCGATCACCGCGTCGGTGCCCGGACCGGCCTTCACCATGATGATCGCCCGCCGCGGCCGCTTCAGCGACGCCACGAACGCGGCCAGCTCCTCGGCCGGCAGGAACGTGCCCTCCCCGCCGAACTCCCTGACCAACTGCTGGGTACGGGCCGTCGTGCGGTTGTGCACGGCGACGGCGTACCCGTGCCTGGCCAGGTTCCTGGCCAGGTTCCGCCCCATGGTGGCCAGGCCGGTGACGCCGATGTCTGCCAAATCCATCTCAATGCTCCTCTGTGGGGGATACGCACGATCAAGCTGGGAGGCTCGGCGAGATATTCCCCCGTCGCTCAGGAGGGGGAGCGCACGCCGAGCTCGTCCAGCCTGTCGAGCATGTCCGCCGGGTCGGCGTACACGCGGAAGGCCCCGGCGCGTTCGAGCTCGTCCCTGCCATATCCACCGGACAGCAGCCCGATGCCGAGCGCGCCCGCCCGGCGGGCGGCCAGCAGGTCCCAGACGCTGTCGCCCACCACCATCGCATGCAGCGGGTCCACCTGGACGAGCGCCGCACCGGCCAGGAACAGATCCGGGTCCGGCTTGGCCCGCCGCACCAGGTCGCGGGTGACCATCGGGGTGTCCTCCGGCAGGCCGAGCATGCCCAGCGCGAGCCGGGCCGTACGGGCGTAGCCGCTGGTCGCGATGGCCCACGGCACGCCGCGCGAGCTCAGCTCGCCGAGCAGCTCGGCGGCCCCCGGCAGCGGCCGCACGGACTCCACCTGCTGCTCGTACGCCTCGGCGTGGGTGACCTGCAGCTCGTCGATCTGCTCCGGGGTCAGCTTCAACCCGGTCTCGCGCAGCAGCGCGCTGACGAACAGGCCGCCGCTCATGCCGATGCGCCGGTGGATGCGCCACACCGACAGGTCGATCCCCATCCCGGACAGCGCCTGCCGCCAGGCGATGACGTGCTGGTAGACGCTGTCGATCAGGGTGCCGTCCAGGTCGAACAGGAACGCGGGCGTGGGGGCCTGCGGGAAGTCGTTCACGACGTCCATGACACCATGGGAGGCATGCGGATCATCATCGCGGGTGGGCACGGGAAGATCGCGTTGAGGCTGGCCGAGCGGCTCGGGTCCGGCGCGGTCGGCCTGGTGCGCAACCCCGCGCACGTGGCCGACGTCGAGGCCACGGGGGCCGAGGCCGTGCTGTGCGACCTGGAGAGGGCCACGGCCGACGAGGTGACGGAGATCCTGCGCGGCGGCGACGCCGTGATCTTCGCGGCCGGCGCGGGCCCCGGCAGCGGCGCGGCCCGCAAGGACACCGTCGACCGGGCCGCGTCCGTGCTGATGGCCGACGCCGCCGAGCGTGCGGGCGCGCGGCGCTTCATCCAGATCTCCTCCATGGGCGCCGGCCGCCCGCCCGCGCCGGGCAGCGACGCGGTCTGGGCCGCCTACATCGAGGCCAAGACCGCCGCCGAGGACGACCTGCGCGCCCGCGACGGCCTGGCCTGGACGATCCTGCGCCCCGGCCGCCTGACCGACGAGCCGGGCACGGGCCTGGTCCGGCTGGCCCCCGAGGTGCCGCCCGGCTCGGTGCCCCGCGACGACGTGGCCGCCGTCGTCCTCGCGCTCCTGGACAATCCGGGCACCGCGCATCGGACGCTGGAGCTTGTTTCGGGCGAAACCCCTGTCATCGATCTGGTGGCCACTGAGTAATGCGTCCCTTTTGCCGATTGCTGGCTATGACTTGCGGCTTCTTCGGCTAGATGTCCCCCTGATGCACTAGGGGGAGATCAAATGTCGGACATGCCGTTCAGGTCGTTCTTCGGGGGAGATCCGTTCAGGGGGTTCGAGGAGCTCACCGGGCGGGTGTTCGGCGGGATGGAAGGCTGGCCGCCGTCGCGCCCCGGCGTGCAGCGGGTCGACGTGGGCAAGCTGCTCAGCGCCTCGGCGAGGGAAGTGCTCAGCCGGGCGCTGGAGGTGGCCGGGCAGCGCGGCGCGCAGGACATGGACGTCCTCGACATCCTCGACGCGCTGACCGAGTCCGACGCCACCCGCCCGCTGATGCAGGCGGCGGGCATCGACCTCGGCAGGCTGCGCGACCGCATCGACGCCCTGACCGGGCCCGGCACGGGGACCGAGCCGCCGACCACGCTCTCCCCGGCGGCCAAACGCGCCGTCCTGGACGCCCAGCGCATCTCCCGGGCCCTCCAGTCGTCCTACATCGGCCCCGAGCACCTGCTGCTCGCCGTGGCCGCCAACCCCGACTCCGGCGCCGCCCGCCTGCTCCAGGAGCAGGGCGTCTCGGCCAACGAGCTGCAGCAGGCCATCATGTCCGGCGCCTCCCGCCAGCAGCACGGCGACGGGCGGCAGCCCACCGACACCCCCGCGCTCGACGAGTACGGCCGCGACCTGACCGAGGAGGCCAGGCAGGGCAGGATCGACCCGGTCGTCGGCCGCGAGGACGAGATCGAGCAGGCCATCGAGGTGCTCTCGCGCCGCACCAAGAACAACCCGTGCCTGATCGGCGAGCCCGGCGTCGGCAAGACCGCCATCGTCGAGGGCATCGCCCAGCGCATCGTCAACGGCAGCGTGCCCGACACGCTCAAGGACCGCCGCGTCGTCGCGCTGGACCTGACCGGCATGGTCGCCGGGTCGAAGTACCGGGGCGAGTTCGAGGAGCGCATCAAGAAGGTCATCGACGAGGTGCGCGCGCACGCCGACGAGACCATCGTCTTCATCGACGAGGTGCACACCCTGGTCGGCGCCGGCTCGGCCGAGGGCGGCATGGACGCCGCCAACATCCTCAAGCCCGCCCTGGCCCGCGGCGAGCTGCACGTCATCGCCGCCACCACCATCGACGAGTACCGCAAGAACATCGAGAAGGACGCCGCGCTCGAACGCCGCTTCCAGCCGATCCTGGTCAGCGAGCCCACCGTCGAGCAGACGGTGGAGATCCTGGCCGGGCTGCGCGACGCGTACGAGGCCCACCACCAGGTGCGCATCACCGACGAGGCCCTGGACGCCGCCGCCAACCTCTCGGCCCGCTACATCTCCGACCGTTTCCTGCCCGACAAGGCCATCGACCTGATGGACCAGGCCTCGGCCCGGGTCCGGCTGCGCTCGCGCACCCCCGGCAGCGACGTGCGCGAGCTGGAGGAACGCCTCGACGCGCTGCGCCGCGACAAGGACCAGGCGGTCACCTCCGACGACTTCGACCGCGCCAAGGAGCTCACGGTCCAGATCGACAAACTCCGCCCCGAGCTGGACCGCGCCCGGCAGGGCCACGACGCCGTCCCACAGGTCATGGTGGAGGACATCGCCGAGGTCGTCTCCCGGCGTACCGGCATCCCCGTCACCCAGCTCACCGAGCAGGAGCGCGAGCGCCTGATGCGGCTGGAGGAGCACCTGCACGAGCGGGTGATCGGCCAGGACGAGGCCGTCGTCGCCATCGCCGAGGCGGTGCGCAGGGCCAGAGCGGGCCTGTCGGACCCGAACCGGCCCATCGGCAGCTTCCTGTTCCTCGGCCCGACCGGCGTCGGCAAGACCGAGCTGGCCAGGGCACTGGCCGCCGCGCTGTTCGGCGGCGAGGACCACATGGTGCGCATCGACATGAGCGAGTTCCAGGAGCGGCACACCGTCTCCCGGCTGATCGGCGCGCCCCCCGGGTACGTCGGCTACGAGGAGGCCGGCCAGCTCACCGAGGCCGTACGCCGCCGCCCGCACGGCGTCATCCTGCTCGACGAGATCGAGAAGGCCCACCCCGACGTCATGAACATCCTGCTCCAGATGCTCGACGACGGCCGCCTGACCGACGGCCAGGGCCGCACGGTGGACTTCACCAACACCATCGTCATCATGACCAGCAACATCGGCGCCCAGCTCATCCTGGATGCCGAGGGCGACTCCGCGCAGCTCCAGGACCAGCTCATGGACCTGCTGCGCCACTCCCTGCGCCCCGAGCTGCTCAACCGCATCGACGAGGTGATCGTCTTCAAGCGGCTGGAGCGCGAGCAGCTCCGCCAGATCGTGGACCTGCTGCTGGAGCGCACCCGTCAGCGGCTGCGCGGCCAGGACGTCACCCTGGAGGTCAGCGACGAGGCCAAGGACTGGCTGGCCCGGCGCGGCTACCAGCCCGAGTTCGGCGCCCGCCCGCTGCGCCGCACCGTGCAGCGGGAACTGGACAACCGCCTGTCCACGATGCTGCTGACCGGCGAGGTGGGCGAGGGCGGCAAGGTCACCGTGGACGTCGAGGGCGACGAACTCCGGCTCAGGGCCCACAACCCGGAGCCGGTCGGCTGAGAACACGAGGGCCCGCCGTCAAGGCCGCGGCGGGCGGGCGGCCTCGCGGCACTCCTCCAAGGTGAGGGCCGCCAGGGCCTCGCGGACGACGGGCACGCACACCGGGGCCATCGACAGGCTCGACACCCCGAGCCCCACCAGCAGCGGCGCGACCGCCGGGTCGCCGGCCGACTCGCCGCACACCCCGACCGGCTTGCCCGCCCGCAGCCCGGCCTCGGCGCACATGCCGACCAGCCGGAGCAGCGCGGGGTGGGCCGGGTCGAGCAGGTCGGCCAGGCCGTGATGCTGGCGGTCGGCGGCGAAGGTGTACTGGGCCAGGTCGTTGGTGCCGACGCTGAGGAAGTCCACCTCGGCCAGCAGCTCGTCGGCCTGGAGGGCGGCGGCGGGCACCTCGACCATCACGCCCGCGCGGGGGAGGCCGCGCTCGCGGACGCGGCGGGCGAAGTCGGCCGCCTCCCGCGCGGTGGTCACCATCGGGGCCATCACCAGCACGTCGGCGCCCGTGGCGCGGGCGGCCTCGGCGATGGCGTCGAGCTGGGCGTCCAGGACGCCGGGCAGCACGCGGTCGACGCGCAGGCCGCGCACGCCCAGCGCCGGGTTGGGCTCGGGCGGCAGGCCGAGGAAGGGCAGCGGCTTGTCGGTGCCGGCGTCGAGGGTGCGGACGGTCACCGGCCCCGCCGCGGCGAACACCTCCGCGTACGCGGCCACCTGCTCCTCGTGGGAGGGCGGCTGCCTGCGGTCGAGGAACAGGAACTCGGTGCGGAACAGCCCCACGCCCTCCGCGCCCGGACGCAGGTCCGCGGCCGAGCCGATGTTGTGCAGCAGCCTGACCGGGTGGCCGTCGGCGGTCCGGCCGGGACCGGTGCTCGCCGCCAGCCTGGCCCTGTCGCGCCGGTCGGACTCCCGTACGCCGTCGGCCTCCTCGCCGGTGAGGCCGACCGTGACCTCGCCGGTGACGCCGTCCACGCCGACCAGCGTCCCGTCGGGGACGTCCAGGACGCCCGCGCACGCCACGACGGCGGGCAGGCCCCGGCCGCGGGCCAGGATCGCGGTGTGGCTGGTGGGCCCGCCGCGCTCGGTGACCAGCGCCAGCACCCGCGGGCCCAGGCCGACGGTGTCGGCGGGGGACAGGTCCTCGGCCACCAGCACGAACGGATGCCCGGGGTCGGGGACGCCCGGCATGGGCAGGCCCAGGGCGGCGGCCACCGCCCGGGACCTGAGGTCGTCGAGGTCGGCGGCCCGTTCGGCCAGGTAGCCGCCCAGCGCGGCCAGGGCCTCCCGGTGCGCGGTGAAGGCGGCGTCCAGGGCGTGGGCGGCGTCCAGGCCGTCGTCGCGCACGTGCGTCTCGGCCTGCTCACGCAGCACCGGGTCGGCGGCCATCATGGCCAGCGCCTCCAGGATCTCGGCCCCTTCGGCGGTGGCGTGGGCGGCGCGGCGTCCGAGGTCGGCGGCCAGGGCGTCCAGGGCCTCGGCGGTGACGGCCGCCTCGGCGCCGGGATCGGTCACCCGGCGGGGGGCGGGCAGCACGGGCGGGGCCGCCATCCGCACCACGGGCCCGGCGGCCCGGCCCTGGCTGACCCCCAGCCCCTTCAGCGTCGCCTCAGGCATCGAGCGCCCCACCGTCCGCAGGCCCAGCCGCCCCCGCCGCGTCGGGGACGTCGGGGGCGTCGAGGTCGCGGGAGAGGAGGGCGGCCAGCGTGTCGAGCGCCTCCTCGGCCCCCGCGCCGTCGGCCTCCAGCGTCACCACCGTGCCTCGCACCGCGCCCAGCGACAGCACCCCCAGCATGCTGCCGGCCGGCACCGACTTCTCCCCGAGCCGCACCCGCACCGGCACCCCGAGCCGGGCCGCCTCCCGCACGAACACCTTCGCCGGACGCGCGTGCAGGCCACTGGCAGAGGCCACGGCCACCGTTCGACTCGCCATCCCGAACCTCCTCAGGGTTCTATCGTCACCTTGATGGCCGTGCCCGTGCTGACGAGATCGATCCCGTCGAGCACCCGGGGCAGCGGCAGCCGGTGCGTGATCAGGTCGGACACCACGACGGCGCCCTCGGCCACCAGGCGCAGCGCCTCGGCGTTGTGCGCGGGGCTGGAGCCGTTTGCGCCCACGATGGTCAGCTCGCGGTAGTGGACCAGGTTGGCGTCGAGCGCGATGACCGGGTCGTCCTTCGGCAGCCCGCCGAAGAAGCTCACGCGCCCCTGCCGGGCGGCCATCCGCACCGCCTGCTCCTGGGCCGCGCCGGAGGCCGCCGCCGTGATCACGACGTCGGCGCCGCGGCCGCCGGTCAGCTTGAGCACCTGCCCGACGGCGTCGGAGTCGATCACCGCGTCGGGACGCACCAGCTCGGCCGCCATCGCCAGCCGCTCGGCGTTGACGTCCACGAGGAAGACCCGGGACGCGCCGCGCGCCCGCGCCAGCCGTACGTGCAGGCAGCCGATCGGGCCCGCGCCCATCACCACCACGTCGTCGCCCGCGCCCACCCCGGCCAGCGACTGGCCGTTGAGCACGCAGGCCAGCGGCTCGGCCACCGACGCCTCGGCGAACCCGACACCGTCGGGAATCGTGTTGACCCCCTTCACGGCCAGCACCTTGGCCGGGACGATCAGGTACTCGGCGAAGCCGCCGTCGTAGTGGTAGCCCATCGACTCCTGGTTCGCGCAGACGGTCAGGCGGCCCCGGCGGCACTCGGCGCACGTCCCGCACGGGATGGCGGCGATCACCTGGACCCGCGCGCCCGTGCCCACGACCTCGCCGGCGATCTCGTGGCCCATCACCCGCGGCGGCCTGATGTGGTGGTGGCCGTACCGGAAGATCTTGGCGTCCGTGCCGCAGGTCGAGCAGTTGCGCACCCGGATCTTCAGCTCGCCCGGCCCGGCCTGCGGCTCCGGCGCGTCCTCGATCCTGATGTCGCCGGGGGCATGGAACCTGGCTACCTTCACGTGAGCTCCTTCAGCACCTGGGCCGGGTCCGTCGCCTCGCGCAACGCCCTGGCCCGGTCGGGGTCGAGCAGGATCTCGGCCAGCGCCGCCAGCAGCGGCACGTGCCCGTCGCCGGCCGCGGCGATGCCCACGCACAGCGTGACCCGCTCGCCGTCCCAGTCGATCCCGCCGGGGAAGCGCACGACGCAGATCGCGTCGCGCGCGACGTCCTGCTTGGAGGCGGCCGTGCCGTGCGGGATGGCCACCTCCTCGCCGACGTAGGTGGAGATCGTGCGCTCGCGTTCGAGCATCGCCTCGACGTACGGCTGCGCGACCGCGCCCACGTCCACCAGAACCTGCCCGCACCTGCGCACGGCCTCCTCCCGCGAGGACGCGCTCTCGTGCAGCAGGATCGCCCGCCGGTCGAGCAGCCCCTCACGCATCGACGGTGCCGCCGTTCCTGATGGTGTTCACCAGCCTGGTCACCGCCGGGTCGCCGAGGAAGACCTGGAAGGACACCAGCGGCTTGCCGGGCGCGGCGGCCCTGGCCCTGGCGGCCAGTCCGGAGTGGCACACGACGACGTCCGCGTCGCCGGGGATGGAGTTCACCGGGGTGTGCTCGACGGTGACGCCGCTCTCCTTGAGCTGCTTGCGGAGCTGGGAGGCGAGCATGACGCTGCTGCCCATGCCCGCGTCGCAGGCCACGACGATCTTGTGGATGTCCTTGCTGTCGATGCCGGCCACGGCTCACGCCTCCTTGCTGACGGGTTCGGTCCTGACGGGTTCGCTGCTCGCGGGGTCACTGGTCGCGGGGTCGGGGCTGCTCGCGGGGACCGGGGCCGCCGGGTCCGCGACGGTGTCCTGCGGGCCGAGGGCGTCCGGCTCCTCGTCCTTCTCGCCCCGGCCGAAGCCGAGCAGCACGGCGGCGACGGCGAACGACACGGCCGTGGCCACCGCGATCCCGGCGATCGAGCCGAGCCAGCCACCGCGCGGCGTCACCGCGAGGTAGGCGAAGATGCTGCCCGGCGAGGGCGTGGCGACCAGGCCCGCCCCGGTGATCATGAACGTGAAGACGCCGGCCGCCCCGCCCGCGATGACGGCCAGGATGAGCCGCGGCTTCATCAGCACGTACGGGAAGTAGATCTCGTGGATGCCGCCGAAGAAGTGGATGATCATCGCGGCGGGCGTGCTCGGCCGCAGCGGACGCGGCCCGAACAGCAGGTACGCCACCAGCAGCCCGAGTCCCGGCCCCGGGTTCGACTCCAGCATGAACAGGATCGACTTGCCCTGCCGCACCGCCTCGGCCACCCCCAGCGGCCCCAGCACGCCGTGGTTGACCGCGTTGTTCAGGAACAGCACCTTGGCCGGCTCGATCAGCACCGAGGCCACCGGCAGCAGGTTGTTGGTGATCAGCCACTCGACCGCGCCGCCCGCCGCGTCGGTGACGACGCGGACGACCGGCCCGATGCCCAGCACCCCGGCCACGGCCATCGCGGCGCCCACGATGCCGGCGGTGAAGTTGTCCACGAGCATCTCGAACCCGGCCCTGGTCCGCTGCTCAGTGAACTTGTCCACATATTTCAGGATTACGGCGGCGAGCGGGCCGACGATCATCGCGCCGAGGAACATCGGGATGTCCGAGCCCACGACGACGCCCATCGCCGCCACCGCGCCGACGACCGCGCCGCGCTGGCCGTGGACCATGCGGCCGCCGGTGTAGGCGATGAGGATCGGCAGCAGGGACTTGATGACCGGGTCGACCAGCGCGGCCAGTTCCTTGTTCGGCAGCCAGCCGGTGGGGATGAACAGCGCGGTGATCAGGCCCCAGGCGATGAACGCGCCGATGTTCGGCATGATCATCCCGGCCAGGTGGCCGCCTAAACGCTGGATGGTGGCCTTGACTCCGGTGCCGTAGACCGGAGGGGTGTAGCTGTCGGCCATGGACGTGCTCCTTCGGGGGGATGAGCAGTGGATCAGCCGTGCGGTGAGGGGGCGACCGGCTCCGGGACGGGCGGCGCCTGCGGGACGGTGAGCGGCCGGGCCGGGTCGGGGACTCCCGTCCGCACCCCGGCGCGGTCGATGTCGGCGGGGCCGGGCATCCTGCTGCCGGGCAGCCGGACCGCCGCCGCGCCCCAGGCCAGCGCCTCGGCCAGGGCGGTGACGCCGTGCCCGCCGGCGGACAGGAATCCGGCCAGCATGGCGTCACCGGCGCCGACGGAGCTGCGCGGCCCGGTGACCGGGGCCTCGCCGTACCAGACGCCGCCGTCCTCGACCAGGACGGCGCCGTCGGGGCCGAGGCTGGCCAGCACCGTACGGGCGCCCGCGGCGCGCAGTTCGGCCGCCGCCTCGACCACGTCGCCCACCCGGACGAGCGGCACGCCGGTCACCGCGGCCAGCTCGTCGAGGTTGGGCTTGACCAGGGCCGGACCGGCTCCGAGCGCGCGGGCGAGGGCCGGGCCGCTGGTGTCCACGGCGACGTGCAGGCCCGCGGCGGCGAAGCGGCGGCACAGCCGGGCGTAGACGTCGGCGGGCACCCCGGGCGGCAGGCTGCCCGAGGCCACCACCCAGTCCGCCACCCGGTCCGCCTCGTGCGCCGCGGCCAGCACGGTCTCGGCGATCGTGTCCAGCTCGGCCGCCGACAGCACCGGACCCGGCTCGTTGATCTTGGTGACGGTTCCGTCGGGCTCGGCGAGCGTGACGTTGGACCGGGTCGTGCCCGCCACGGGGACGGTGACCATGTCCAGCCCCTCGGCGGCCAGCAGGCGGACGAGTTGCGCGCCCTCGTCCCCGGCGAAGGGCACCACCGCGCGGGCGGCGACGCCGTTGGCCAGCAGCGCCCGCGAGACGTTGACGCCCTTGCCGCCCGGGTCGAGCCGGGCCCGTGCGGCGCGGATCACCGTTCCTCGGGCCAGGGCGGCGATCTCGATCGTGCGGTCGAGGCTCGGGTTCAGCGTCAGCGTGAGGATCACGCGCGGATCACCTCCGGCCCGGCGGCGGCGATGTCGGCGGCCAGGGCGGGGTCGAGCCCGGCGTCGGTGATGACCACGTCGATCTCGCCCAGCTCGGCGAACGTGGCCAGGTAGGTGTTGCCGAACTTGGTGTGGTCGGCCAGCAGCACGCTGCGCTGCGCGGCCCGGACCATGGCCCGCTTGATCGCCGCCTCGGCCGGGTCGGGCGTGGTCAGGCCCCGGGCTGGCGAGCAGCCGTTGGCGCCCATGAAGGCGACGTCGACGTTGAGGTGCGCCAGCGGGCGCAGCGCCCAGTCGTCGACCGTGGCCAGCGTCTTGCCGCGCAGCCGCCCGCCCAGCACGATCACCTGCAGATTGGACCGCGAGGCCAGGACGGTGGCCAGCGGCGGCGAGTTCACGATCACGGTGAGCTCGCGGTCGGCGGGCAGCGCCTGGACCAGGCGGCCCGTGGTGGTGCCGGCGTCGATGATGACCGAGCCGTCCTCGGGCAGCTCGGCCAGGGCCGCCTTGGCGATGCGCTCCTTCTCCGCGGTCATCACCTCGTCGCGGGCGGCGAGCGCGGGCTCGAACCCCAGCCGTTCCACGGGGATCGCGCCCCCGTGCACCCGGCGCAGCACGCCCGCCCGCTCCAGCGCGGTCAGGTCGCGGCGGATCGTCTCGGTGGTCACGTCGAGCTCGGCGGCCAGCGTCACCACGTCGACGCGGCCCGCGTTCCGCGCCCTGCGGAGGATCTCCTGCTGCCGCTCCTCGGCGTACATGATGTTGGTTCACCGCCGTTTCTGGTTGGTTTCTCCTGTGTTTATACCCGCTTTCGTGGGACGGTCAAGAGGGGGACGGCACAATCTGGTAGTTATAGGCGGGTGCGAATGAAGCCTCTGGCCGCCGTGGCGGCGGTCGTCCCCGTCGTCGCCCTGGCCACGCCGGCCCACGCCGCCGCCGCGCGGCCGATCCGCGTGCCCGCGGGCACCACGGCGGCCTGGGTGGTGTTCGACCGCAAGGCGGGCAAGATCGTCGCCGTCCGGAACGCCCATCGGAAGTTCCGCTCGGCGTCGGTCGTGAAGATCCTCATCGCGATCGACTACCTGGAACGGCGCAAGAGCGTCCCGGCGGCCGACGCCCGGCTGCTGAAGATCATGCTGCGCTCCAGCGACGACGACGCGGCCTCGGCGTTCTGGGACCGCGGCGGCAAGGGGCAGATCATCGTCCGGACGGCGCGCAGGCTCGGCCTGTCCGACACCACGCCGCCGCCCGCCTCCAAGCCCGGCTTCTGGGGCTACACCTCGCTCAGCGCGTACGACGTCGTCAGGACCTACCGCTACCTGCTCGACACCGCCGACGCCCGGGTGCGCGACCTCGTCCTCGGCCACCTGCGCGCCTCCACGCCGTGCGGCACCGACGGCTTCGACCAGACCTTCGGCATCCCGCGCGCGGTCCCGAGGCCGTGGGCGGTCAAGCAGGGCTGGTCGGGGTTCGGCACGACGCCGCCGGGCAAGTGCGACGCCAAGAGCGTGGCCGCCCCCGTCTCGTGGATCGCGCAGCGGGCGACCGGTTCGGGCGTGCCCGACTACGGGCGGCCCGTGCTGCACACGACGGGCCTGGCCGGCGCCGGCGACCGCCTGGTCATGGCGGTGCTCACCGCCCACCCGGCGGGCAGCGCGTGGAGCGGCTCGGTCAAGCGCGTCACCGACCTGACGGCCGCGCTCCACCGCTCGGTGTCGTAGCCGCGAAGGCTCTGCCTGCGTGGGCTCGGCCCGCGTGGGCTCGGCCCGCGGGGGCCGGTGCTCAGTGGCCGAGGCTCAGGGGCCGGTGCTCAGGGGCCGGTGCTCAGGGGCCGGTCTGGAGCTGCTGCTCCAGGCGGACCTTCTTGGGCACGCACATGCGCCACGCCTCCAGCACCAGCTCCCGCATCTCCGCCGCGTCGAGGGCGTCCATGCGGGCGACCACCCAGTTGAAGCGCAGGTCGGACTCGCCGGGCATGAGGAACTTTCCTGGCTCGGCCGCCACCAGGGCCTCGCGTTCCTCCTTGGGGAACCCGAAGCCCATCAGCGTCTCGTCCCGCGAGAACGCCACGTAGACGATCTTTCCCACGCGGAACTTGACCCGGTCCCGGATCAGATGCTCGGACGAGCGCGGAAGGGTGCGCGCGAAGCGCCGGACGTCCTCGACGGTGATCACACGGCCACGTTAGCGGTTGCCCTCCGCGGCCGAGATGTCGGCGAGGGCGGAGTCCGGGTCGCGCTCCACCGCCAGGTCGCCCAGGCTCACGATGCCGACCGGACGCCCGTCCTCGACGACCGGGAGGCGGCGTACCGCGTGCGACCGCATGATCTGCACGGCCTGGTCGATGCTCGTGTCGGGCCCGACCGCCTCGACCGACGGGCTGCACGCCTCCCTGACCGGCGTGTCCGGCCCCCGCTCGTCGGCCACCACGCGGATGGTGATGTCCCGGTCGGTGACGATGCCCTTCATGCGCCCGTTCTCGTTGACGATCACCGCCCCCGCGTCGTTGTCGCGCATGAGCGCCGCGGCGACCGAAACGGCCTGGTCGCACTCGACCGTCGCCGGGTGGGAAGTCATGACGTCTGCCACGGTCTCTGCCATGGGGTCCTCCTGAATGCTCACGTCCCGGCGGCTACCTACCCGGGCCGGTGAACCATTCACAGGGTTTTGTCGGATTCCGGCGTCCGGCCATGCGTGTCCGGTACGTCCGTGGAGGACCCCTTTACCGGACCTCAGAGCGTCTTCGCCGCCAGGCGGATCTCCTCCAGCAGGATCGCGAGGTCGTCCTCGGTGGTGTCCGGGTGCAGGAAGCAGGCTCGCAGGGCGTCCCGGCCGCCGAGACGGGTGCCGGTGAGGAAGGCGTTGCCGCGCGCCTGGACCGCGCCCGGCAGGGCCCGGTTGAGCGCGTCGAGCCCGCCGGGCCCGGTCGTCGTGGGCGTGTGCCGGAAGGCGGTGATGGAGGTGGCGACCGGCGCGAGCAGCGCGAAGTCCGCGGCCTCCTCGACCATGGCGGCGAGCGTGCGGGCCAGGCCGCTGGTGTGCTCCACCAGCCGCGTGACGCCCTCCCTGCCCAGGTACGACATCGTCGCCCACGTCTTCAGCGCCCGGAACGGCCGGGTCTGCTCGGGCCCGTACTCGGCGAACCAGCCCAGGTCGTCGGCGCTGTCGTCCACCAGGTACGACGGCACCAGGCTGAAGGCGGCCCGCGCGGCGGCCGGGTCGCGCAGCAGCGCGCAGCCGCAGCCGACCGGCACGCCGAGCCACTTGTGCGGGTCGAGGGCCAGCGAGTCGGCCCGGTCCAGCCCCGCGTAGGCGGGCGCCGACACCGCGTCCAGCACGCCGAGCGCGCCGTAGGCGCCGTCCACGTGGAACCAGAGCCCGTGCTCGGCGGCCACGTCGGCGATGGCGTCGAGCGGGTCCACCGCGCCGGAGTTGACCGTGCCCGCGCTGCCCGCCACGCAGAACGGCCGCAGGCCCGCCGCCAGGTCGTCGGCGATCATCGTGCGCAGGGCGCCGACGTCCATGCGGAAGGAGGCGTCCACCGGGACCTTGCGGACGTTCCGGGCGCCGAGGCCGAGGAGCTGGGCCGCCTTGTGCAGGCAGCTGTGGCCCTCCTCGGTGACGTACAGGATCATGGGCGGGCGGCCGTGCAGGCCGTCCTCGCGGGCGTCCCAGCCGTCGGCGAGCGCGGCGTGCTGGCGGGCCGTGGCCAGGCAGACGATGGTGGCCATGGACGCGCCGCTGGTCAGCAGGCCGCCGCCGGGCGGATGGGGGAAGCCGACCAGCTCGGCCAGCCAGCGCACCACCGTACGCTCCAGCAGCGGGCCCGCGTGGTCGCCGCCCGCGCAGCTCGGGTTGAGCGCGGCGGCCAGCGGCTCGACCACCACGCCGGCGGGGGAGGGCGGCGAGTTCACCCAGCCGAAGAAGCGCGGGTGCCCGTTGCCCATCGGGTACGGCAGCACGTGGGCGCGCACGTCGTCGAGCAGCGCGCCGAGCGGACGCCCGGCGGCGGGCAGCGGCAGCTCGCCCAGCCAGGCGCGTTCGGCGGCGGGCACCGGTTGCCAGACCGGCCCGGCCGCGACTCCCTCCAGGTGGGCGGCCGCGATCTCGGCCGCCCTGACGCCGGCGCGGCGCAGCTCATCCATGCGGGGATTCCCTCCGGGTCTCGTGGTGCCAGGTCTCGTGGTGGCCGCCGCCACTCAGCTCCATGGCCAGGTAGAAGACGCAGTCGGCGGTCCCGTCGTTGGCGAAGGCGTGCCGGTGGTCGCCGGGGTAGGAGGCCGAGTCGCCGGCCTCCAGCTCGTACGGGCGGTCGTCGATCGTCAGGCGCAGCGTGCCGCGCTCGACGGCCAGGTACTCGCGCGAGCCCCGGGCGTGCGGCGCGAACTCGCCCGCGTCCACGCCGGGGCCGATCGTGGTCCGCATGAACTCGAACTCCACGTCGGCCAGCACCGGCGACAACACCCGCCGCTCCCAGCCCGACGGGTCGCGCAGCACCCGTTGCCGGTCGTGCCGCAGCACGCGCACGGCCTCGTGCGCCGGTTCGTCGAGGAGCCGGGAGATCGACGTGCCGAGGGCCGTGGCCAGGCGGTCGAGCACCAGCACGGTCGGCGACTTGGCGCCGCGCTCGACGTCGGAGACCATGCTCCGGCTGATGCCGCTCAGCTCGGCCAGCCGCTCGACGGACAGCCCGCGCCCGCGCCGCTCGGCGCGGATGCGCCCGCCCAGTTCGGCCAGGGACAGGCCGCCGGACAGGATGCCTTCACCTTGCATTCCTCCACTATAGCGGAGAAATATCCTCTTTAGCGGACTTCGTTGCCTCGTAGCCTGCGAGAACCTGCTTGCGGCGTTTGGCCGACAGGCGGTCGATGTACAGGTAGCCGTCGAGGTGGTCGGTCTCGTGCTGGAGGCAGCGAGCCAGCAGGCCAGTGCCCTCGACCGTGACGGGCGCGCCCTCGGCGTCGAAGCCGTGGACGGCGGCGTGGTCGGGACGGGGGAGCGGGGCGAACTGCCCGGGGACCGACAGGCAGCCCTCCTCGTCGGGGTCGAGACGGCGCTCGCCGAGAGCGGGCAGCTCCAGGGCGGGGTTGACCACGACGCCCTTGTGGTGGACGCCCTCGGCGTCGGGGCAGTCGTAGACGAACACGCGCAGCGGCACGCCGATCTGGTTGGCGGCCAGGCCCACGCCGTCGGCCGCGTACATGCTCGCGAACATGTCGTCGACCAGCGCCGCCAGCTCGCCGTCGAACCGGGTCACCGGCTCGCACGGATTGTGCAGCACCGGATCGCCCACGTGCACGATCGGCCGGACCTCTCCCACGACCACGCCTTCCTTTTGACCTGACTTTGCCGCGACCAGTCTATGAGCGACGCCGCGCCGGTCGATCCAGTCTCATATAACAAGACATATCCTCTCGAACGATGAGATGCGCGCTAATGTGCGGAGTACACATCGTCGTGAAGGAGTCTTTCGATGGACGCCGTCTACACCCATGGGCATCACGAGTCCGTCCTGCGCTCGCACCGGTGGCGCACCGCGGAGAACTCGGCCGCTTACCTGCTGCCGCACCTCAAGCCCGTGATGAAGGTCCTCGACGTGGGCAGCGGGCCCGGCACGATCACCGCGGACCTGGCCGCGCGGGTGGCGCACGTGACGGCGTCGGAGGTGACCGAGGAGGCGCTGGCGCTGTCCAGGGCCGAGATCGCCGCGCGGGGGCTGGGGAACGTGGACTTCGCCGTCGCCGACGCGCACGCCCTCGACTTCCCCGACGACACCTTCTGCGTGGTCCACGCCCACCAGGTGCTCCAGCACGTCGGCGACCCGGTGCGGGCGCTGCGCGAGATGCGCCGGGTGACCAAGCCGGGCGGGTACGTCGCGGTCAGGGACAGCGACTACGCGGCCTTCGCCTGGTACCCGCGCCTGCCCGCCCTGGACGACTGGATGGCCCTCTACCAGAGGCTCGCCCGCGAGAACGGCGGCGAGCCGGACGCCGGGCGGCGCCTGCTGTCCTGGGCCCGCGCCGCCGGCTTCCAGGACGTCACCGCCACCTCCTCCACCTGGTGCTTCGCCACCCCCGAGGACCGCGCGTGGTGGGGCGGCATGTGGGCCGACCGCGTCCGGGAGTCGGCCATGGCGCGGCAGGCGCTCGCCACGGGCGCGGCCACCGAGTCCGACCTGCGGCGCATGGCCGACGGCTGGCGGGAATGGGCCGCCGACGACGACGCCTGGCTCTCGGTCCTGCACGGCGAGATCCTCTGCCGCCCCTGACCCGCCGGACGGGCCACCGGGCGGGCCGTCGGGTCAGAGGCCGAGGGTGCGGGTGCGCTGCCACTGGGGGTCGCGGTAGAGCACCTGGTCGGTGCCCAGCAGTTCGTCGGGGGCCGACAGCATGGCGATCTCGCCTGCGGCCTGGAGCTGCAGCAGCAGGTCGCGCACCCGCGGCCCCACCGGCAGCCGCCCGGCGGGCAGCCCGAACCCGGCCCGCACCGTGTCGGCGATCTCCGACAGGTGGAACGGCCCGTCGAGGCCCGCCACGATGCCGCGCACCACGGTCATCGTGATCAGTTCCTCGGCCTCGGTGTGGGCGAGCTGCCAGGTGATCTGCTCCTTACGGCCCCCGGTCGCCGCGCAGACCGTGCAGCCCCGCGTCAGGCCCGGGGCCACCTGCTCCACCGCCGAGCCGAGACAGGCCGAGCACTGGCCGTTCTCGGCGGCGTGCAGCTCGGCCGCCATCCGTCCGGCCAGCAGCGCGCCGCAGTCGCAGCCGAAGCCGTCGCCCAGCATGCCGCTCTGCGGCGAGATCGTATGCTTCGTCATCAAGCCGACTCTACCGGCCCCGGCCGCCCCTTCCGCGGGCCCGCGTCCCGTCAGGCACGGACGTCGGCGAGCCCGTGCAGGCGGCGCAGGGCCTTGCGGGCGGACGCCGTGACGCGTTCGTCCGGGTGGTGGTCGATGATGACCCGCAGCACCCGTCCCGTCCACGGGTGGTCGCCGAAGGCCAGGATCGCGATCGTGCCCGCCTGCTCCTCGGCGTCCATCCCCATGGCGATCGACTCGATCACCTCACCCGCCTCGCCGCCGCCGAACTCCAGCAGCGCCGCCGCCATGTCCACCAGCACCCAGGCGATCTCGTCGGGAGAGGGACGCCGTTCCTCGCGGCCCGTCCTGGCCGCGACCACCGCGCCCAGGCGGGGTTCCTCCAGCAGCCCGCGCAGCGCCCGGCGGCCCTCCTCACCGAGGCCCGACGACAGCAGCTCCACGCCGACCGCCCTGCTCAGCGGGCTCACACCGGGCAGCGCCCCGGCGATCTCGGCCGCGGCCCGCTCGCGGTCGCGTCCGGCCAGCCAGCCCGCGAGCTCCTCGCCGCGCTCGGCCTCGGGGTAGGAGCGCAGGCCGTGCAGCAGCGTGGCGGCGTCGGCGTCGGCGAGCGTCCCCATGACGGGGATCTCCTGCCCGGCGGTCTCGGCGATGATCAGCCGCGCCACCCACAGCCCGAGCCAGCTCAGCGTGTACGGCTCCGCCTGCCGGACCAGCCCCAGATCGGTCAGCGCCCGCGGCACCCGCCCGGCGACCGGCTCCCTGGACAGGAACATGCGGATGAGCTCCAGCAGCAGCCGCTGGTCGGCGGCCAGCCGCGCCCGGCACACCTCGGCCCACGCCTCCAGCACCCGGGCGTCGTCGCCGCTCCCGCCCTCGCTCCCGCCCTCGCTCCCGCCCGCGCGCTCGTCTTGCCTGTCGAGCAGCGCCTTCAGCTCGCCCGAGAGCGGGGCGGCGCGGACCGCGGCGGCCAGGGTGGCGGCGTCGGGGAGCCGGATCGGCGGTTGCAGCGGCAGCGTGTCGTCGTCGTAGGACCTCACGGAGCCCATCCTGTCCTCATCGTCGGCCGGATCGGAATCGTCCCGCCGGATCGCGAAACGCCGGAAACTGGACGCGGTCCAGCGTACTCACGTCGTCCTCCGGCCACGAGGGAAAGATCACGTCCGGGAAAACGGTGGGCGGGCGACGGCAAGCTGGGCTAGAGTGCTGCGAAATGTCGGGAGAAGGGAGGCACTGAGATGTTTCGCAGTGTAAGTGTGATTTTCATTTCTCGGAGGAACTGTGCTTTTCCGTCCCGCGGTCGAGGCTGACCTCGACCGTCTGCTCAGCTGCGTCGTCGACGAATCCATCAGCTGGGCCCATCCCGACCGGCTGCTCTCCTTCCTGGAGAGCCGTAACTACCGCTACGACCGCATCTGGGTCGCCGAGGAGAACGGCGAGATCCTGGCCCGCGCCGTCTGGTGGGGCTTCGCCGGCGAGGAGCGACCGCTCGCCCTCGACTGCGTCTACGTCCACCCCTCGGTCGAGGACCGTGTGGGCCTGGCCGCCGAGCTGCTGCGCCACGCGCACGCCGCGTTCGGCCGGACGCCGGAGTACCACGTCTTCGTCTCCAACGGCTGGCGTGAGGACCCGAAGGCGTCGGCGGCCATCGCCTGGCGCTGGGAGGCCGCCGGCCGCGCCGGGCTGACCGAGGAGCTGGAACGCCTGCGCTACGCCTGGACGCCCGGCTCGCCGGTGCCCGAGCCGTCCGACCGGCTGGTCTTCCGCGGCGATGACGACGACGAGGTGTTCGTGGACGCCTTCCGCCAGGTCGCCGAGGGCACCCTCGACTTCCACACCCGCCAAGCCCTGATGACCATGGACCCCGTGGAACAGGCCCGCGAGGACGTCCGCGACAACCGCTCGATGCGGGGCGAGCGGTCCTGGTGGCGACTGGCCTACGACAAGAGCGGCGAGCTGGTGGGCGTCGCGCTGCCCTCCGCCAACGACGCCGGGCCCGTGGTCGGCTACCTCGGCGTGGTGCCCGCGCACCGGGGCCGCGGCTACGTCGACGAGCTGCTCGGCGAGATCACCCGCTTCCACGCCGAGCGTGGCGTGCCGGGCATCATGGCCGACACCGACGCGGGCAACGTCCCGATGGCGCGGGCGTTCGAGCGCGCCGGGTACGAGAACGTCTCGGTCCGGCTCGTCCTGTCGGCCGATCCCGCCGCCGCCTGACCCTCCGGCCCGTCCCTGACGGCGTCCCCCGTCAGGGACGGGCCGCCAGGCGCGCCCGTACGACCAGATCGTGCAGGGCGTCGTCCGCGACGGCCCGCTCGGGCAGCGCCGACTCCTGGCACGCCGCCTCCAGCGCGGCCGTCATCCGCGCCACGTCGTCGGCCACGCCCGCCACCTGGGGCGCGGGGCCGTGCTCGGCCTCCTTCTTGGCCGCCACCAGCTCCGGCAGGTACGCCGGCCCGTACGCCGTCAGCCGCGTCAGGTCGGCCTCCAGCTCCCCGCTGCGCATGAGATGGGTGCCCGTCGCCAGCACCCGGAAGGTGTACAGCAGCGGCTTCAGCTCCCCGGTACGCCCGAACAACCGCCACTGCGTACGGGCGAACCCCAGGTAGTGGTGGGCGTGGTGCCGCGTCACGCATCCGGGCGCCAGCGCCACCAGCTCGTCGTGCAGCGGCGAGGAGGTCACCACCAGCGGCGACAGGAGCTGTTCCAGCACGTATCCGTTCCGGCCGAGCAGCAGGCGGCAGAACTTGACCAGGTCGTGCGTGACCAGGTCCACCTCGACGCCGTCGCGCGTCCACGTCCGGTCGAGCGTCTGCGGCCCGGTGCGCAGCCCGACCACCTCCTCGGCCGGCAGCACGTGCACGCCGCGCAGGTCCACGTCGGAGTCCACGGACGGGAAGCCGTACAGGTGGGCGCCGCTCACCGTGGCGAACGCCACCGGGTACGGCTGCTCGCCGGGGATCTCCGGCAGCCAGGACGGCAACGCGCTCACAGGTGCTCCTTCCGCACGCCCACCAGGAAGTCCTCCACACGTTCCCGGTCCGGCCGCTCCGGCAGGACGCAGGGCGTGGCGGCCAGCTCCGCCGCCAGCTCCCCCCGCCAGGCGTCCACCTCGGCCCACGGCACCTCGCCGCGCCTGACCGCCAGCAGCCGTGCCCGGTGGGGGCCGACCTGGACCAGCGGCTCGCCGTGCCGGACCAGGTGCAGGCCGCTCAGCAGCAGCCGCACCATGTGCATGGCCTGCTTCCACTTGGGCGCCCGCGGGTCGAGCCGCCGGAACTGGTCGTCGGCGTACCCGGCGAACGTCTGCCGCGCCCGCCGCGACACGAACGCCCCGCGCAGCTCGCGCAGCCGCCGCCCGGCCGGGGTCTCGACCTCCACGATCGGCGACCACAGGCACTCCAGCACCGTCGGGTTGGCCTCCAGCGCCAGCACGCAGAAGCGCTCCACCTCCCAGGAGAACTGCTCGGGCAGCGGCCCGTCGCGGTGGGTGGGCGGCTTGGACAGCCGCCAGAAGTCCGCGGTGGGGGCGGCGAACACGCCGCGCCGGTCGGTGTCGGAGCCCTCGGTCTCCAGCCCGTACGCCCGGGAGCCCGTCACGACGGACAGGATGAGGTCAGAGTTCATCCGGACACCCTCCCACGGGGCTTGCGTTCGGGGGCCGGCGGCTGATCTGATCGAAAAGTGGGCGGCTATGACGAGGCTTACCGGCGCAGCATCTCGCACCCGGAGGAGTTCTGGGCCGAGGCGGCACGCGACATCGACTGGGACGTCGCGCCCGCCGTGGTCACCGACGGGAGCCGCTGGTTCCCCGACGGACGGCTCAACACCTGCCACAACGCGGTCGACCGGCACGTCGCGGCCGGACGCGGCGGGCAGGCGGCGCTGATCCACGACAGCCCGGTCACCGGCACGGTCCGCACGATCACCTACGCCGAGCTGCTCGACGAGGTGGCCCGGACGGCGGGCATGCTGAAGGCGCTCGGCGTGACGGCCGGCGACACCGTCGTGATCTACATGCCGATGGTGCCCGAGGCGGTCGTCGCGATGCTGGCCTGCGCGCGGCTCGGCGCGGTGCACTCGGTGGTGTTCGGCGGCTTCGCGGCCAGGGAGCTCGCCCTGCGCATCGAGCACGCCGAGCCCAAGGTGGTGCTCTCGGCCTCCTGCGGCGTCGAGCCGGCCCGGACCGTCGCCTACAAGCCGCTGCTCGACGCCGCCCTCGACCAGTCGGCCCACCGGCCCGCCCACTGCGTGATCCTCCAGCGCCCGCAGTGCCCGGCCGGGCTCACGCCGGGCCGCGACCTCGACTGGCACGCGTCCGTACGCGCCGCCGAGCCCGCCGGGTGCGTGAGCGTGGCCGCCACCGACCCGCTCTACGTGCTCTACACCTCCGGCACCACCGGCCTGCCCAAGGGCGTGGTGCGCGACAACGGCGGCCACGCCGTCGCCCTGCGCTGGAGCATGACCAACGTCTACGGCGCCGCCCCCGGCGAGGTCTTCTGGGCCGCCTCCGACGTCGGCTGGGTCGTCGGCCACTCCTACATCGTGTACGCGCCGCTGCTGACCGGCTGCACGACCGTCCTGTACGAGGGCAAGCCCGTCGGCACGCCCGACCCCGGCGCGTTCTGGCGGGTGACCGCCCAGCACGGCGTGCGCACGCTGTTCACCGCGCCCACCGCGATCAGGGCCATCAAGAAGGAGGACCCCGCCGGAAACTTCGCGAAAGAGTGGGACCTGTCCGGGCTGCGGCATCTCTTCCTCGCCGGCGAGCGCCTCGACCCCGACACCTACCACTGGGCGAGCGACCTGCTCGGCGTCCCGGTCATCGACCACTGGTGGCAGACCGAGACCGGCTGGCCCGTCGCGGCCAACTGCGTCGGCATCGAGACCCTGCCGATCAAGCCGGGCTCGCCGACGAAACCCGTCCCCGGCTACGACGTGCGCGTCCTCGACGCCGAGGGCCGCGAGTGCCCGCCCGGCGTGGAGGGCGCGGTCACCGTCCGGCTGCCGCTGCCGCCCGGCTGCCTGCCCACCCTCTACCGCGACGAGGAGCGCTTCACGGCCTCCTACCTGTCCCGCTATCCCGGCCACTACCTGACCGGCGACGGCGGCCACATCGACGCCGACGGCTACCTCTTCGTCATGGGCCGCATCGACGACGTGATCAACGTGGCCGGCCACCGCCTGTCCACGGGCGCGCTGGAGGAGGCGCTCGCGGCCCATCCCGACGTCGCCGAGTGCGCGGTGATCGGGGTGGCCGACGCGCTCAAGGGGCAGCTCCCGGTCGGGTTCGTGGTGCTCAAGTCCGGCTCCGCCCGCGACCCGGCCGACGTCGAGCGCGAGCTGACCGCCCTGGTGCGCGAGCGCGTCGGGCCGGTCGCCGCCTTCCGCCGGGCCGTGGTGGTCGCCCGGCTGCCCAAGACGCGCTCGGGCAAGATCCTGCGCGCCACGATGCGCGACATCGCCGACGGCCGGCCGTACGCCACGCCGTCCACCATCGAGGACCCCGGCGTGCTGCCGGAGATCGCCGACGCCGTGAAAGGCCCATAGCGGAGCGTGCATCAGGGCGGCGCCGGGGGCGCGGCCCGGCGCATGATGGGACCTCCCGGTCCCGGAGAGAAGGCTGATGATCGAGACCCCGAGTTACGCCGACGCCCTGAGGGTGCTCGGCTGCAAGGAGGGCAGGCTCGTCAAGGTGGTCGGCTTCGCCGCGGCGGCCGCCCGTACGGGCTGGGCGCTGGCCGGGGGCGGGCTGCTCACCATGGGCCTGGCCGACATGCGTTCCGACGTCGTGCGCTACGGCGAGGAGGTCATCCGCCGGATGCCCGAGCTGAAGGGCGGCGTGGACCGTTACACCCGCACCCAGCGCCTGGCCGCCGCGCACGCCGTGATCGTCGTCTCGGCCTGGTTCGAGGCGCTCGGGGAGGCCAAGCTGCCCTTCACCCTGGAGCAGCTCGACCGGGCCGACAAGATCTCCCACGGCGTGCCCACCCCCGAGCGTTTCGCCCGCCTGGTGGCCGGTCTCCTCATGGAACGCCTGCCCACCCCCGAGCCGCACGTGCCCTTCGCCGAGACCCGCCAGGCCGTCGAACGCGCCCACCTGCGCATGTCGGAGGTGATGGCCGGGTTCGTCGGCGGCCTCAGCGTGTGGGACGAGCTGCCCGTGGACGACCAGCTCCTGTTACCCCGGATGCTCGCCGAGGGCCCGCCCGCGCACGCCCTGCGCATCTACGACGAGGACTTCCGCTCGCTGTCCCTGGACAGCCACGAGTTCGGCGTGCGCAGCCTGGTCACCGACCGCCAGACGCCGGGCACCGGCCTGTCGCGGGTGGCCTGGTTGCTGGCCGAGCTGGCCCCGCCGCGGGTCGGCGACCGTCCCATGATCCACCGGGCCAGGATGGCCGCGAACGCCCTCGACCGGCCCCTGCTGGCCGCGGGCAAGCTCCCCGAGGACGTCTCGCTCCCGCTGCTCGGCGAGGGCTATCTCAGCCCGCGCTGCCGGGTCGCCGAGCTGACCCACGAGTCCGACCCCTCCTCCGTGGGCTGGTGGCGGGACCAGCGCGTGCTGCCCGACGCCGAGGCGTTCCTCGTCGGCCACCTCACCTCGCTGCGCGCCACCCAGGCGCCGCTGCTCGTGCTCGGCGAGCCCGGCTCGGGCAAGTCCAAGCTGACCGAGGTGCTGGGCGCCCGCCTGGCCAGGTCGGAGTTCCTGCCGATCAGGGTGGAGCTGCCGCGCGTCTCGCCGCGCGCGCCGGTCACCGAGCAGATCGAGCAGGCCGTCGCCGCCGTGCTGGAGGAGGACGTCGCCTACGCCGACCTGGTCGCCGCGGGCGACGGCGCGCTGCCGGTGATCCTCCTCGACGGCTTCGACGAGCTGCTGCAGGGCGGCGTCAACCGCTACGACTACCTCGGGCACGTCCAGGAGTTCCAGCGCCGCGAGGCCGCGCTCGGGCGGCCCGTCGTGGTGATCGTGACCAGCCGGACCGTGGTGGCCGACCGCATCAGGTTCCCCGACGGGCTGCTGGCGCTGCAGCTCCAGCCGTTCGAGGACGACCAGGTGCGCCAGTGGCTGGACATCTGGGACCAGGCCAACCGCGCCCTGCTGGCCCGGCGCGACCTGAAGCCCCTGCCCGCGGCGACCGCCCTGGCCCACGGCGAGATGGCCAGGCAGCCGCTGCTCCTGCTGCTGCTCGCCCTCTACGACGCCGGCGGCAACGCGCTCCAGCGCGAGCACCGCCCGATCGGCCGCGCCCGCCTGTACGAGGTGCTGCTGCGCGACTTCACCGAACGCGAGACCGCCACCCCGCAACGGGTGCTGATCGACGGCGAGCTCGTCCTGCTCGGCACGGTCGCCCTGTCCATGCTCGCCCGCGGCCGCCAGGTCATCACCGAGGACGACCTCGGCCGCGACCTGCCCGCCCTGTGCGAGGGCGGCGAGGACGAGCCCGAAGAGCCGCGCCCGCCCGTCGACTGGGCCCGCCGGGCCACCGAGCGCTTCTTCTTCATCCGCCGCGACGGCCACTCCTTCCTCCACTCCACCTTCGGCGAGTTCCTGACCGCGTGGCTGACCGTGTACGCGCTGCGCGACCTCGACCGGCGCCGCCGCCTGGCCGGGGACGAGCCGCTGGCCCTGGCCCAGAGCGTGGACGACGACCTGCTGTACGCGGTCACGTCGTTCTCCTGCCTGGCCGAGCGCGGGCCGACGGTCGGGTTCATCCTGGAGCTGCTGGACGAGGTGCCGCCGGCCGTACGCGCCCGGTGCGTGACCCACCTGGCCGGGCTGCTGCGCCGGTCCCTGTACGAGCGCCGCCGCCGCTGCTTCACCGGCTTCGAGCCCGTACGCCATCCCGTCACCCGCCGCCTGGCCGCCTATTCGGCCAACCTGGCGCTGCTCATCGTGGCCGCCTCGCAGGAGCCCGTCCCCGTCTCGCACATCCTGGGCGGGCCCGACCCGCTGGGCCGCTGGGCCTCCTTCAGCCACCTGTGGAAGGGCCAGCTCGGGCACGAGGGCTGGACGGGCCTGGTCAACGCCCTGTCGGCGCACCGCGTCGCCGGGCAGGGCCGGGAGGAGGTGATCCTCGGCGGCACCGAGGGCACCGCCATGGGCGACGTGATCGTCGCCGCCGCCACCGGCCACGCCCCCCGCCACCGCAGGCTGCTCGACCTGCTGATGCTCGCCGTGGGGGAGGGGCGCGCCCTGCGCTTCCGCGACCGGGTGGCCGTCCTGCGGGAGCTGCTGGAGGCCGGGGAGGTGCGGTCCCCGGCGGTGCACCGGGCGCTGGGCGCGTTGTGGCGCGAAGACGGCGCCGACCACGCCGAGCTGCGCCCGCTGCTGGTCCTGGTGCTGGCTGACCCGACCGAGCGCGTCGCCACGTGGGAGCAGCTGGTCAGGGCGGGCGTGCCGGAGGAGGAGCTCTGGCAGATCAGCCTGGGCGCCGACTGACCCACCGGCTCCACGACGGTCCTCAGGGCGCCGACCGGTCCACCGGCTCCGCGGTGATCGTCAGGGGGCCGACTGGTCCACCGGCAGTTCCACGGTGATCGTCAGGCCGCCCTCGTCGCGCGGCCTGGCGGTGACCGTGCCGTCGTGGGCCTCGGCGATGACCCGGACGATCGACAGGCCGAGCCCGCTGCCCCGCTCCGAGCGCAGCCGGTCGCCGTGCAGCCGCCGGAACGGCTGGAAGATCGTCTCGATCTCGTACGGCGGCACGTGCAGCCCGGTGTTGGCCACCACCAGCTCGACCTGCTCGGCCCGCCGCCGCGTCGTCACCCACACCTCGCCCTTGGGGTGGTTGTGCCGGACGGCGTTCTCCACCAGGTTCTGCACCAGCCGCTCGACCAGCACCGCCTCGCCCGTCGTCGGCGCCGCGTCCAGCAGCCGGTGGATCGTCACCTCCCGCTCGGCCGCCTCCTCCCCGGCCTGGTCGAGCACGTGCTCGGCGACGTCGGTCAGGTCGAAGGGCCGCCGGTCCAGCACCGCCTGCTCGCCCTCGGCCAGGGCCAGCAGGCCGTCGATGAGGCGTTCGTGCCGGGTGTTGACCAGCAGCAGCGACTCGCCGAGCCGCTTGACGTCGTCGGTGGCGTCGGGACGGCGCACCGCCACGTCCACCAGCGTACGGTTGATCGTCAGCGGGGTGCGCAGCTCGTGGGAGGCGTTGGCGACGAACCGGCGCTGCCCGTCGAACGAGCGCGCCAGCCGGCCGAGCATGGTGTCGTAGATCTCGGTCAGCTCCTTGACCTCGTCGCGCGGGCCCTCGTAGGCGATGCGCTCGGTGAGGTCGTGGCTCTGGGCGACCCGGCGGGCGGTCTCGGTCACCGTCTTGACCGGCCGCAGCACCCATCCCGCCGCCCGCCAGCCCAGCCCGAACGCCGCGGCGGTGGCGGCCAGCACGATGATCCCGCCGACGGTGCGCACGCCGCTCAGCGTCTCGCGCTGGTAGGCCGCGCGCACCCGCATCCCGTTGAGGTAGGCGCGGTCGTAGGAGTCGCCGTAGTACTCCCGGGGGAAGTCGGGCTTGATCAGGTCCATCCGGTACTCCAGCTGCGACCGGACGACGAAGTACACCCCGGTCACCGCCAGGCCGCCGAGAAAGAGGAACACCCCGGCGCAGGCCAGGGCGAAACGCATGCGCACGGTCATGGGATGCGGTACCCCGATCCCGGCACGGTCTCGATGACCTGGGGCTCGCCGAGCTTCTTGCGCAGCTTCATCATCGTCGTCCGCACGGTGTTGGTGAACGGGTCGATGTGCTCGTCCCAGACCTTCTCCAGCAGGACCTCGGCCGAGACCACCGCGCCCTGCGCGCGCAGCAGCTCGGCCAGCACGCCGAACTCCTTGCGGGCCAGCGGGACGTACACGCCGTCGCGGAACACCTGCCGGTGCGCCCAGTCCAGCCGCACGCCCGCCCGCTCCAGCATCGGCGGGTCGGCCCGGCGGGCGCGCCGCCCGAGCGCGTGCACCCGCGCCACCAGCTCCTCGAACGCGAACGGCTTCGACAGGTAGTCGTCGGCCCCCAGCGACAACCCCGCCACGCGCGACCGCACGTCCCCGGACGCGGTCAGCATGAGCACCCTGACCAGCCGATCCTGCTCCACCACCGTCCGGCACACCTCGTCGCCGTGCACCCCCGGCAGGTCCCTGTCGAGGATCAGCACGTCATAGTCGTGCACCCCGAGCCGCTCCAGCGCCGCCTCCCCGTCGTAGGCGACGTCGACGGCCAGCGCCTCGCCCCGCAGCCCCTCGGCGATCGAGTCGGCGAGCATGCGCTCGTCCTCGGCGATCAATACCCGCACTCGTAGCCCCCAACAAGATCACGAAATGCCCCCAAGTCTGGACCAGACCTCATAACGCGGGCATAACCATTTCAGGTGACGCCAAGGTTATCGGCGGATCGCTGGACTGCCCTCCGAACGACCGGGACCGGCCCGGTCGCCGACGGGGGAGAAGTCCATGGCAGTCACTCTGGCGCGGACGCGCCCGCACGCGCCCGCCGCGCGCCGCCTGCCCGGCCACGGACTGTTCGCCTGCGCACTGGCCCTGGCCGCCGCGCTGCGCGTGCTGGTCATGCTCGGCTACGACACCGCGCAGCTCTACTGGTACGACTCCTTCACCTACCTCGACACCGCCGTGCACCTGCGGCCCCAGGCGGCCTTCCACCCCGCCGGGTACTCGTGGTTCCTGTGGGCGCTGCGGCCCTTCCACAGCGTCGAGCTGGTCGCCGGGGTGCAGCACGCGATGGGCCTCGCGATCGGCGTCATGATCTACGCGCTGCTGCGCCGCCGTTCGCTGCCCGGCTGGGGGGCGACCCTGGCGACCGTGCCGGTGCTGTTCGACCCCGCCCTCCTCCGGCTGGAGCACGCCGTGCTGTCGGACCTCCAGGTCATCTTCCTGATCACCGCCGCGCTGGCGGTCCTCATGTGGCGCCACGGCCCGTCCGGGGGGCTGTGGCCGGGTGTGCCGTCGGTGCGGGCGGCGGCGGTGGCGGGGTTGCTGCTCGCGCTCGCCGGGCTGACCAGGACCGCGGCCGTGCCGCTGATCGCCCTGGCCGCCGGGTGGCTGGTGCTGCGCCGCGCGCACTGGCGGCGGGTGGCCGCGCTGCTGCTGGCCGGCGCCCTCCCGCTGGCCGCCTACGCCGGCTGGTACGCCCAGCATCACGGCCGCTTCGCCCTCAGCGGCTCCGACGGCGTCGCCCTGTGGGCCCGTACCATGACCTTCGCCGACTGCTCGATCATCGAGCCGCCGCCCGCCGAGGCCCCGCTCTGCCCGAACGGCACCGTCGCCGACGCCGCCTCCGAGTACGTCTGGGCCCCCGGCGCCTCACTCAACCGGCTCCCCGGCGACCGGTTCGCCTACAACGACCTGGCCAGGTCCTTCGCCCTGCGCGCCATCGCCGCCCAGCCGCTGGACTACCTGCGCGAGGTGGCCCGCGACACCTCACTCGCCTTCACCTGGCAGCCGGTCGCCCACCCGCGCCGGATGAGCCCGTCCACGACCTTCCCGCGCGGCTCCTGGCCGCTGCCCGAGCAGCAGGCCCTCGTCGCCAAGGTGCGTTCCGAGTACGACCCCGGCATCCGCGGCATGACCTCCGTCGAGCCGTACGCCTCGATCCTGGCCGCCTACCCCTACCCGTGGTTCCTGCACGGCACGGCCTTCGGCGTGCTGCTCCTGATCGGCGGCCTGGGCTCGGCCGGACGCCGCCGCGCCGCCCTGCTGCCGTGGACGATGGCGGCGTTCCTGCTCCTCGCCCCGGTGGCCGCCCTCGACTTCGACCACCGCTACGTCCTGCCGGCCATCCCCTTCGCCTGCGTGTCCGCCGCGCTCGCCGTAGCCGGCGTACGGCGACGGCGGTGTCGCGCGGAGCAGGAGGGCACTACCGTCCCGGCATGAGGACGATCGCGCTGCCCGCCGCGGACCTGCGTAGTCGGCCGTCGCGGTGCTGCTCGATGCCACGGTGGTGCGCCTGGTGCTGGTGCCCGCGGTCATGGAGGTGCTGGGGGAGCGGGCCTGGTGGTTTCCCGTCCTGACCCCGCGGAGGCTGACATCCTTCCGAAAAAATACGTAATATCCACTGCATCACGAGCGTTGGGGGCGCCAAGGTGCCGGGACAGAGCGTGGGTGTGGTCGTCGAGCCGGGGGTTCCTCCGGAGGTCGCGGGGTTGCTGCGGGCCAACGCTCCGCTGCTGTCCAGGATGCGGTCGGGCTGGGTGCCGCCGGCCGACGTGCGTCCGGACCGGTTCAGGAACGTCTCCAGCGTCGCGCTGCTGGCCGCCACGCCCGCGGTGGTCGCGCTCATGACCGTGCTGCTGGCCTGGTCGCACCCGGCCGCCGGGTTCACGTTGCTGGGGGCGTTCGTCTTCGTCGTCCTGGTCAAGATCGCCTCGATGAGCGAGCTGCCCGAGCACGACCGCTCGCGCGACCGCGAGGTGTACGAGCGGGCCCGCCCGTACCGCGACCGCTACCTGCTGCCCGAGGACTTCGACCGGGACGCCGCCGACGTGCTGACCAGGGCGCAGCGGGCCATCGGCTCGGTGCTGCGCTCGCACGTCAACGCCGAGGGGCTGCTCGACGGCGCCCGCAACGCGGTGATGCTGCCCGCCCAGGAGTGGGAGATCGCCCGCCTGCTGGCCAAGCTGTCGGCCTTACGCGCCGAGCACGAGGCCCTGCTGTCCCGGGGCATCGCCCCCGAGGTGGCCGCGGTGATCGAGCCGCTGGACCGGGCCCTGGCCACCAGCGAGGCCGCCATGATCGCCCGCGTCGAGGCCCTGGAACGTTACGCCGAGCACGTCGCCGAGGCCGAACGCGCCTACCACGCCCGCGGCCAGATCGAGGAACTGCGCGCGCGCCTGCCGCGCTACGAGGAGCTGCTGGCCGAGACCGGCGCCGACGCGCTGGCCGTGCCGGAGATCGACCGGCTCGCCGAGGACGCCGACCAGCTGGAGCAGGTGCTGCGGCGCAGCGTGCGGTCGGCGCACGAGGCGTTCCGGTACCTGGAGAGCTGACATCGGACCATGTGACACACGCGGGAGGTGCTCCGCCCTCGCAGGAGGTGAATCCCCATCCGATCCGACATCATGGCGGACGTGATCGTCGACCCCGCCCTGCCGCCGGCCGACGCGCGGCTGCTGCGGGACAACCGGCGGCTGCTGATCAGGGCGCGCAGGGGGTGGGTCCCGGACCGTTCCGGCCCGAGCCTGGCCGCCGCGCCGTACTGGCGGCTCGGCGCGGTGTGCGGGGCGACCGTCTGCCTCGGCCTGCTGCTCGGTGCCGGCGGGCTCGGCCGTTCCCTGGGGCCGCTGTTACTCGTGCTCCTCGCCGTCCCGCTGATGATCGTGACGTTCGTCCGCACCGAGACGCCGGAGGGCGAGGAGGCCGAGCACGAGCGGCGGGTCCACGCGCAGGCGGTCCGCCACGAGGGCCGGTACGTGCTCATCGACGACCTCGACGAGCCCTCGCGCAGGCTGCTGCGCCGGGCCCAGCGGGCGGTCGCCGCGGTGTCGCAGTCGCGGGTCAACGCCGAAGGGCTGCTGGACGACGTGCGCAACGCGGTGATGCTGCCCGCCCAGGAGTGGGAGATCGCCCGCCTGCTGGCCAAGCTGTCCGGGCTGCGCGCCAGGCACCGGCAGACCCTGTCGGGGGAGAGCACGCCCGAGGTGGCGGCCGTGGCCGAACCCCTCACCAAGGCGCTGGACAGCAGCGAGCACGCCGTCCTGGGCCGGGTGGAGGCCCTGGAACGGTACGCCGCCAACGTCGCCGAGGCCGAACGCGCCTACCGGGCCCGGCAGCAGATCGCCGAGCTGCGGGCGCGGTTGCACGAGTACGAGGAGCTCGTCGCCGAGACCGGCGCCGACGAGGCCACGACGGACGAGCTGACCCGCCTGACCGAGGACGCCGACCGCCTGGACCAGGCGCTGAGGCGGAGCGTCAGCTCCGCCCACGAGGCCTTCCGCTACCTGGAGCCCGGCCCGCCCGGCCCGTGACCGGCCGTCCCCTGACCTCCGAAGCCCTGCCCGCCCGCGCCCTGACCTCCGAAGCCGGGCCCGCCGGCGCCGTGGCCGCCCTGGCCGCCGTGGGCGGCCTCCAGGAGCAGGTCGCACAGGGCGTCGGCGGCGTCGAGGCGGCCCAGCTTGCCCGCCGCCTGCCCCATTGCCGCGCGCAGCCCCGGATCGGCCAGCATCGGCATCAGCTCGGCCAGCAGGTCCTCCGCCGTCGGACGCGGCTCCAGCAGCGCCCGCGCGGCCCCCGCCGAGACCAGGTAGCCGGCGTTCTTGCGCTGTTCGTCGCCGCCGGTCGGGATCAGCGGGATCAGCAGCGACGGCTTGCCGATCGCGGTCAGCTCCGACACCGTGCCCGCACCGCTGCGCGAGATCACCACGTCGGCCGCGGCGAACAGGTCGGGCAGCTCGGTCCCCACGTACGGCACCGGGTGGTAACGGTCGGCCAGGCCGGGCGGCACCTCGACCGCCCGCATCTGGTCGATCCAGGCCGGCCCGCACTGGTGGACGACCTGCGCGTGCGGCAGCAGCCGCGGCAGGATCTCGGCGATCAGCGTGTTGATCTGCTTGCTGCCCTGGGCCCCGCCGGTCACGTAGATCAGCGGCACCTCGAACGTCAGCCCGAACAGGTCGTAGGCCGCCGCCCGGTTGCCCTGCAGCAGCTCCGGCCGCACCGGGTTGCCCGTCACCACGGCCTTGGCCCGCGCCGAGGGCGGCAGGTACTCCAGCGACGACTCGTGCGACAGCGCGATCCGGGTCGCCAGCCTGGCCAGGATGCGGTTGGCCAGGCCCACCACGGTGGTCTGCTCGTGCATGACCAGCGGACGGCGGATCAGCTTGGCCGCCACGCCGATCGGCACCGCCACGTACCCGCCGGTGGACAGCACCACGTCGGGCAGGTAGCGGGCGGCGTGCCCCACGGCCTGGAACACCCCGACGGGGATGCGGAACACGTCGGCGATGTTGGTGCCGAGCTCCTTGATGTTCGGCCGGCGGCGCAGCTTGCCCGTGGTGATCGCCTTGAACGGGATGCCGTGCTCGGCCGTGATGCGGGCCTCCAGGCCGTTCTCGGTGCCCACCCACAGCACGTCGTGCGGCACCTGACGTCGCTGGACGGCCGACAGGGTCGTCAGGGCCGGATAGGTGTGACCGCCGGTGCCGCCGCCGGTGATCAACAGTCGCAGGGTTCGTGACATGCGATCAGACTATGGCCGCGCAGCGGAAGCCCGTGTGCCCGGTCGAGCTGTCGGGCGTGTTCGACGTGCGCGCGGCCACCCGGTAGCGGTTGCAGTAGGAATCGTGGCACATGTACGACCCGCCCCGGATCACCTTGGCCGTCCCGTCCGCCGGACCGGCCGGGTTGTCGGCGGACGGCTCCCACGCCGTGCCCCACCAGTCGGCCGTCCACTCCCAGACGTTGCCCGAGACGTTGTAGAGCCCGTAGCCGTTGGGCTGGAACGACTTGACCGGCATCGTGCCCTTGCTCGGCGCGGTCGGGAAGTGGCCCTGCCAGATGTTGCACCGCTGCCGTCCCTTGGGGGTCAGCTCGTCGCCCCAGGGGTAGCGGGCGCGTTCGAGACCGCCGCGGGCGGCCATCTCCCACTCTGCCTCGGTCGGCAGGCGCTTGCCCGCCCAGGCGGCGTAGGCGTTGGCGTCGTTCCACGACACGTGCACGACCGGGTGGTTCTGCCGGTCGCCGACCGTCGAGCCGGGCCCCTCGGGGGAGCGCCACGTCGCGCCCTCCACGCCCGTCCACCAGGGGGCCTGCGGCACGCTCGCGTCCATGATCCCGGCCTTGGCGAACTGCGCGAACACGAACGACCAGCCGATGCGCTCGGCCTCGGTGACGTACCCGGTCTCCTTGACGAAGGTGGCGAACTGGGCGTTCGTCACGCAGGCCGGGTCGATCATGAACGGGTCGAGGCGTACCTCGCGCACCGGGCCCTCGCCGTCCTCCGGGCGGCCGTCGGGGTCGTCCCCGCCCATGAGGAAGGCGCCGCCGGGGATGCGCACCATGCCGCGCGGCGCCGTCCGCCGCGTGATCACCTCGACCTGGCGCGGCGGGGCGGCGGCCCCTCTGCTCGGACCACAGCACGCGCTCACGAAACCCCCCAAACGTGTCATGTCACCATGGGAAGGGTAGTCCCCTGAACATGCGTACGATGACGCGGCCGTCCCGGGTCCGGGCCGCGTGGCCGGCCGGGTCCGCCCCGCTCGGCCGGGCCGGAGTCGGCTTCGCCCGAAAAGCCGCAGACCGGTAGCGTTTTCCCATGCGACTAGGCGTGCTGGACATCGGCTCGAACACCGTCCATTTACTCGTCGTCGACGCCCACCGGGGCGCGCGGCCCATGCCCGCCTACTCCCACAAGGAAGAGCTGCGCCTCACGCAGTACCTGGGCGCGGACAACAGGCTCGCCTCCGAAGGCATCGAGCGGCTCGGCGCGTTCGTCGAGGAGGCCGTGCGCCTGGCCGAGGACAAGGGGGTGGAGGACCTGCTCGCCTTCGCCACCTCGGCGGTGCGCGACTCGGCCAACGGCGAGCAGGTGCTGGCCGAGATCGACAAGCGCTGCGGCGTGCACATCGCGGTGCTGTCCGGGCGTGACGAGGCCCGGCTGACGTTCCTCGCGGTGCGCCGGTGGTTCGGCTGGTCGTCCGGGCGGCTGCTGGCCTTCGACATCGGCGGCGGCTCGCTGGAGATCGCCGCGGGGGTGGACGAGGAGCCCGACGTGGCCGTGTCGCTGCCGCTGGGCGCCGGACGCCTGACGCGCGACTGGTTCACCGGCGACCCGCCGTCCGCCGAGGAGGTGCGCAAGCTGCGCAGGCACGTCCGTACGGAGATCGCCCGCACGGTCGGCGACGTCGCCAGGTACGGCGAGCCCGACCGCGCCGTGGCCACCTCCAAGACCTTCAAGCAGCTTGCCAGGATCTCCGGGGCCGCGCCGACCAGCGAGGGCGCGTACGTCTCGCGCGCGCTCTCACGTGAGGACATGGCCCGCTGGGCGGCCAGGCTGACCGGCATGACGTCCGCCGAGCGGGCCGAGCTGTCCGGGGTGTCCGAGGGGCGGGCGGCGCAGCTGGCCGCCGGGGCGCTGGTGGCCGACGCGGCGATGGACCTGTTCGAGGTGGACCGGCTGGAGGTGTGCCCGTGGGCGCTGCGCGAGGGCGTGATACTGCGCCGGCTCGACGTCCTGCCGGGACGACTGGACCAGTCCACTGGAATTGCCGAGTAAGGCCGATATATCCCAGAAAATCGGCATAGTTTGCTGGTGAGCGGGCACTTTTTGCCCAATGTTGACAGTCCTCGGTACGATCGGCTCCCTGGTGATCGTCTTCGTCCTCATCGTCCTGGCCGTCCTGGTCATCGCGGTGGTCGCGATGCTGGTGCTGGCGGCGCTGGCCGGAACGTTGGTGGACTGGCACACGTTGTGGCGGCGGCTGTCCGGCCGCGGGGCACGGTTGCCGCTGAAGTTCAGCGCCCCCGAGATGCCCGCGCGGCTGCGGGCGAAGCTGAGCGGCGGCACGCCCCTGGTGAGCCGCCGCATCCGCCTCGCCCCCGTGGTCCGCGGGGGCGACCGGCGGCCCGACGTGAGCCGTCCCGGCCGGAGCGCCCGCCTTCGCAGGCCCTCCGGTCTCACCTCACGATGACCGCCGTTCCCGGCAGCCAACAGTGAGAGAACAGTGAGAAAGGGGCCGGGGCCGCCGCGAAGAGCGGCGGCCCCGGCCCCTTTCGTGCGGGTCACCTGGCGATGAGATGCTGCCCCGCCGCCCCTGGGGTGAAGCGCAGCCTCTTCTCCAGGCAGACCATCGCGCCGTTCTCGCGGACGTTGGTGAACCGGATGTCGTCGGCGAGCGCGCGCATGATCTGCAGTCCTCTGCCGTGCTCGGCCCCCGGGCCGGGTTCGAGCACCTTGTGCGGGTCGAAACCGCCCCCGGTGTCGACGACCTTGATGACGCACAGATCGTCGCGCACGCAGGCGCTGACGGTGTAGTCGTCACTGGGAGCCGCGTGCTTGACCACGTTGGCGCACGCCTCGGTCAGCATCAGCTCGATGTCGTCGCGTACCTGGGCCTCGACGCCGAGCGACCGCAGCGTGCCGTCCAGCATCTTCCTGATCAGCGGGACGCTCGCCGCATCCCTGGGCAGTCGGAGCGCTATCGTCGCCTCCACTGCGTCTCCTCCCGTCTGGATGCGTGCGAGCCTTCTTCCCCGGATCCCGGGCGCCAATCGTCCGTTGTGGCATCAGGAGCCCGGGAGGGCGGCTACTGCTCCAGAAGCCGCAGCGCCACCTCCATGCACGCCTTGTCGATCTCCTCGTCGGTGAGCCCCTCGCCGGCCATGGTCAGCCACTTGCCCGCGTGCAGCGCGAACAGCGCCAGCGACCGGCTGACGCGCTCGGTGGGCGTGGCGCCGGGCCCGCTCATCTCGGCGGTGAGCTCCATCATCGTGTCGCGCATCTTGGCGAGCTTGGGATGGCTGCGCATGGCCGTCTGGTTGCTGTCCAGGAAGCGGGCGACGGCCAGGTAGCGGGGCTGACGGAGGCGTTCGGCGTAACGCGCCAGCAGCTCGCGGCGGGTCTCGGGGGTCTTGGGCATGCTCCTGGCCCAGTCGAGCAGCTCCTGGAGCTCGGCCACCCGGAGGTCGACCAAGCTGCCGACGATGTCGTCCTTGGTCTTGAAGTGGTAGTAAAGCGCGGCCTTGGTCACGCCCAGCTCTTCCGCGATCTCGCGCAGCGAGGTCGCCTCGTAACCCTGCTCCGTGAAGAGCCTCAGCGCGATCTCCTGGATCCGCGCCCGCGTGTCTTCCCGCACTTCCCACCTGTTTCGACTTGACGGTCGGCAAGTTGATGTCCCGCCCATTCTAGGCTTGCCGGTCGGCAAGTAAGCAAGATCAACTAAGGGCGGAGGCGGTCAGTCCGGCGGCAGGGTGAACAGCCGGTCGATCGCCGTCAGCAGGAACAGGCTGCGCAGATAGGGCGTCAGCGCCACCACCCGTACGACGGCGCCGGCGTCCGCGGCCTGCAACTGGAGGCGGACGAGCCCGGCCAGGCCGGAGGAGTCGACGAAGGTCAGCCGGGACAGGTCGACGTCGATCGCGGTGCAGCCCGCGGGGACGGAGAGCTCGGCCAGCCGGCTCACGGACTCGTAGTCGAGGTCGCCGCTGAGCGCGAGCGAGACGGTCGTCGCGCCCGGCGTGGCGACCTCGATGTGCAGCGGCTTTCTGTCGACCACCCGCCCAGCTTAGCCACCACCGGAAAAATGGGAGGCGCGGGGGCGGGCATATGTGCACAATCGGCCCCATGCACACCTTCAGCCGCCCCCGGGTGGACGATGCCGCGGCCATCCACGAGCTGGTCGCGTCCTACGACACCGAGGTCATCGGGTCGCCCGACATGACCCTCGACGACGTCGCCGACGAGCTGGTCGAGCCGGGCTTCGACCTCGACAGGGACGGCTGGCTGGCCCGCGACGAGACCGGCCTGCTGACCGGGTGGGCCTGGGCGTGCCGGGTGGGCGACAGCGACCTGGTCAACATCGAGGTCATCACCCGCGCCGGCCTGACGGGCCTGCGGGAGGAGCTGTGGCGTACGGTCACCGACCGCGCCCGCGAGCTGGGCGGCGAACGCGGCCACGACGGCGTCACCATCGACATCGGCATCTACCGCGACGACCAGGACAAGCAGTCCTACGCCAAGGAGCAGGGCTTCGAGCCCGGCACCAGCTTCCACCGCATGCGCGTCGACCACGCGGCCCCCGTCGAGCCGCCCGTCCCGCTGCCCGGCCTCACCCTGCACACGGGCGAGAGCGAGGAGACGCGCCGCGCGGCGCACCAGGTGCACCAGCTCGGCTTCGCCGAGCACTTCGGCTTCGTCGCGGTCGACTACGACCACTGGTACGAGCGCCGCCAGGCCCAGAGCGTCACCGACTGGAGCCAGCTCACCCTGGCCAGGATCGACGGGCAGCCCGCCGGCGTGCTGATCGGCAGCAACCAGTTCGTCTCCGACGAGGACTGCGGCTACGTCGCCACGCTCGCCGTGCACCCGGGCTTCCGCGGCCGGGGCCTGGGCCGCTTCCTGCTCCGCCACGCCTTCGCCGCCGACGCCGCCAGAGGCCGCAAGGGCACGATCCTGCACGTCGACAGCAACAACACCACCCCCGCGCTGGGCCTGTACGAGTCGGCGGGCATGCGCCGCGTGCTGGCCATCGACGTGTGGCGGCGCCGCCTCTGACCCGTGCGCGGCTCCGGGGTCAGACCCGGTGGCGGGCCAGGTGCTCCAGCACCGACTGGTTGGCCTCCCAGCCGTCGGGGAACTTCACCGGCACGCCGAGCTGCACCGGCTCGGCCGACGGGTGGGCGTCCAGCAGCTCGGCGATGCCCGCCCGCGCCACCATCACGCAGGCGTGCCGGTGGCGCGAGGCCAGCACGCACAGCCGCCCGGACTCCAGGTGGAAGGCGGTGGCGTCGCGGCGGCCCGACAGCGGGTGCAGCACGATCGTCACGTCGTACTCGCGGCCCTGGAGGCGGTTGGCGGTGTCCACGGTGATCTCCGGCGGCAGCCCGGCGTTCCTGATCGCCGCGACCTGGTCGCGGTGGGCCGCGCCGACCGCGATCCGGTCGGCGGTCACCGGCCGCTCGCCCTGCTCGGAGGTGGCCACGGCCCCGCGCTGGAGCAGCCGCGCCGCCAGCAGCGCCACGGCCTGCACGGCCTCGCCGTCGGTGCGCACGGTGTGCCGGTTGGGCAGCTCCAGCAGCGCCCAGCCCGACCGGGCGGCCTCCTCCAGCGCCCGGTCGTGCACGGTGCCCATGCCGCCGGCGGTCAGGTCCAGCCGCCGGTCGCCCTCGGAGGTGCCCGACCGGAACCCGGTGAACGGGTAGAACGCCTGCGACACCACCGGCGCGGCCGAGGCCGGCAGCCGCCAGGACACCGGCAGCCGGTGGACCGGCAGGCCCGGGTTGTGCCGCAGCAGCACCGCCACCGCGCTCTGCAACGGGTCCCACGACAGCCCCGACCAGCGGTCGCCGTCGACGATCGAGAACGGGTCGAGCTGCCCGGGATCGCCCACGAACAGCGCCCGCTCGAACAGCCCCGCGATGCGCAGCAGCTTGTCCGAGCGCATCTGGTACGCCTCGTCCACGATCGCCCACGGCCACACCCGGCCGGAGATCCACGCCCACTTGTCGGCCGTGGCGATGACGATGTCGGGGTCGCCCAGGTCCTGGATCCTGGTGCCGATCGTGACGCCCGCCAGCTCCAGCATGCGCGGGTGGGGCACGTACCCGCCGGCCGACAGCCGTCCGACCTTCAGGTGCGGGTGCTTGTCGGAGATGCGGGCCACCAGGTCGTCGACCTGCTCGTTGGTCTGGGCGACGATCATCAGCGGCTCGCCGGTGGCGGCGATGTGCGCGGCGGCGCGCACGACCAGGGTGGACTTGCCCGCGCCCGGCGGGGAGTCGACCACGACGCCGCGGTTCCTGGGCAGGTCGGCCAGGACGTTCGCGATCACCTGCTCCGGGCTCTCGCTCACGACCATTCCTCCTGCGCGTCCTCGTCGTCGGGGATGTACTCCTGCGGCGGCCCGCCGTGCGTCCACGGCGTGGCCTCGGCCTCGGGCAGCGTCGGCGAGCCCTGGAAGTCGTCGGTCAGCGAGGTGTAGCAGACGCGCTCGCCGACCTCCGGCACGGCGCCGGGAACGGGCGTCTTCCCCCGGCCCATGCCCTTGGTGATCTTCAGGGTGACCAGGCCATCGCGGGCCTCCACCAGCTCGGCGCCCTGGCCGCGGCGCTCCGGGGTGCCGAGCGAGGCGCCGGGCGCCAGGCGCACCGGGTCGTCGGTCTTGAGCACCACCAGCGGACGCAGCTTGCGCGAGCGGCCCTCGCCCTCGACGTTGTCGGGCACGGTCTCGACCACCTCGCCGGCGAACGCCTCACCGGTCAGCCGGTACTCGGCCATCACCAGCGGGTCGTCGTAGGCGCGCTGCACGTCGTAGGCGGCCTGGGCGCGTTCCATGCGGGCCAGCTTGGCCGCGGCGGCCACCGCGCCGTCGCGTCTGGCCTGCGGCGGCGCGCCCTCGGCGATGTGGGCGGCCATGGCGCTGAACGAGCCGCGGTCCTGCTCCCAGCGCTGGGCCACGCTCGCGCCCGGCTCCAGCCCGGACAGCAGGTCGAGCGCCTGCCACATCAGCCGCCAGGTGGGTTCGAGCTGGGTGCGCAGCGCCTCGGCGACCCGTTCGGGCGACTCGCTCTCGATGGCCGGGGCGAGCACCTCGGCGTCGAAGCCGGGATCGGTCGCGGGCCCGGCGGGCGGCCAGATCAGCGGATCCTCGGCGTCGTCGGAGGGCCCCTGGGTGATCCAGGACAGCAGCGCGGCCAGGTTGGCGTCCTCCAGCGCGCTCTGCCCGCTGGCCCAGTGGCGGCCCAGCTCCTCGGTCACGGCCGGCGTCAGCGACGAGCCCGGGTAGGCGGCCCGCTCGCCGAAGTACGTCAGCCACCGCCCCAGCAGCGGCACCTCCGGCGGCACCGGGTAGGGCCCGTCGGGCCTGCGGAAGCGCGTGGAGCGGCCGAGCAGCCTGGCGAAGGCGACCCCCGCCTGGTTCGGCACGACGAGCTGCGGCGCGTCGAGGGCCCGCTCGTAGGGGTCGGCGTTCTTGCGCTCCACCGTCTCGGTGTCGGCGGTGAACGACTCGATGTACGGCAGCAGCACCCCGGCCAGCTCGGCGGCCCAGGCGAAGCGCAGGTCACGGTTGCGCGGCTGGGTGACGACGAGCAGGCGCGGCCGGTCGCGGTCGGTGCCGAGCATGGCGGCCAGCGGCGCGGCTGCCTCGCCCGACAGCTTGAGCGGGACGAACACCATCGGCCGAGCGCCCACGTGACAGTGGCGGACCGTGGCGACGGGCTGGGCGATGCCCTCCTGCAGGGCGCGCAGCCGGGCGAGCGAGGTGAGCAGGCTCAACTGAGGCACTCCCTGCGCAGGCGTTCGGCGTTGCGGAGCAGGCCGGCGATCTCCTCCTGGCCGTCGGCCGGGTCGCGCAGGCCGTCGGCCAGGCCCAGCGCCTCGGTCACCGAGGCGACCCCGCCCAGCTCGTCGCGCACCTGGCGGCCCAGCAGGTCGGAGGCGCCCTCCTGGCGGGCCTCGTCGCGGCAGAAGTAGCACAGGTCGCACGTGGACAGGCAGTCGGGGGCGTAGCGGGCGGTCGTCCTGTGCAGTGCGTCGGTCAGCTCGGCGACCGGGCGGGTGGGCCGGCCGTCCTCGCCGGGCCGCAGGTCGAAGCTGAGGTCGTCGGGCAGCGCCGCGAGCAGCCGGTCGAGGCCGGTCATCCGGGTGAGCTGACGGCGCAGCACGGCGAGCTGCCTGCGCACGTCGACCAGGGTCGCCACGGGCCGGTTGGCGAAGTTCTCGGGGCACACCAGCACCACGTCGTGGGAGACGGTACGCGGGTCGTGCCCGAGCTCCTCCAGCATCGTGCGCAGCGCCAGCACGTAGACCGCGGCCTGGCGGGCGGCGGCGGCCACCGCGCCGGGGTCGGCCTGCCCGTCCACCACCGCGAACGACTTGATCTCGACCACGTGGAAGCGGCCGCCGAGCTGGAAGGCCACCACGTCGGGTTCGAGGAAGGCGGTGTGGCCGGCGATCTCCAGGCTGAGCAGCGGGTGGTCGAACAGCGTGCCGGCGTCCTGGTCGCCGCGCGCCGCCCGGTCGAACAGAGCCCGGGTGTGGGTGTGGCGCAGGTGGGCGCCGACGTTCTCCACGTCGTGGTAGGCCACCTCGGCGACCGGCAGGCCGAGCACCTCCCTCAGCAGGCGCAGCAGCTCGGCGCAGCCGTCGGCCTTGACCAGCGCCTCGAACGCGTTCCCGCGGGTGATCGCGAACGGCGACTGGCCGAACGGCGCGGGGAAGCCCAGATGGCGGGCGGCGGCGTCCTTGTCGACGCCCGCGCCGTCCATGAGGGCCCGGCGGGCGCAACCGGGGTTGGCGGCCAGGGCCGCGATCGCCCGGGCGTCGTGCGGCTTGGGCGGGGTCGTGCCGCGCAGGGCGTCGAGCCGGTGGGCCGGGCCGTCCTCGCGTCTCAAGCCGCTCACGTCGCTGTCTCCTCCTTGATCGTGCCCAGCGTAGCGGCGCCGAACAGCCTGGCCACGTCACCGAGCTGGGATGTGGCGCGTCGTGCCAGCTCGGCGCGGTCGCGCGTGTCGCGTTCCGCGTGCACGGCCAGCTCGGCCCCGGCCGCCTCGGCGATCCGCCGGCGGTCGGGCGGGCCGAGGTCGGCGGCCGTGGCGCCGGGGACGTTCCTGGCCATCCGCGCCAGTAAGCGCAGCGCCCGCTCGTCCTCGCATTCGTGCGAGGCCACGGCGATGGCGCAGGTCAGGAAGTCGACGCGGGGGCTGAGCGGGCCGACGACGCGCCGCTCCAGCGGCCAGGTGCTGAGCGTCAGCAGGCCGCGGGCGGGGGAGAGGCGGTCGGTCAGCGCCGCGCACAGGTAGTACGGCCGCCCGTGCGGTGTGGACCGGAACGAGCGTTCCTCGTCGCGGCGCAGGCTGGTGAGCTGGGCGCTGCGGATGGTGCCGGCGAAGAACGCGCCGCTGACCGCCACCACCAGGCGCGGCTGCGCGGCGGCCCCGAGCAGCGCGAGCGCCTGGTGCACCTGCTCGCGCACGGTGACCAGCCGGGGCCCCTCGGCCCTGCCGCGCGGCTGCTCGCCGCTCACCAGGGCGTCCCAGGCACGCTCGGCGGTGCGCAGCTCGGCGCGCAGGACGCGGGCCGTCGCGCCGTCCTTGACGCGCATGGCCTTGCGCACGCCGGCCCGGAGCCCGTCGATCCGCCGCTCCAGCTCGTCCAGCCGGTCACTCATGGCGCGAGGGTATCAACAGTTCCAGTATTTCCCAGTATTTACACTGAAATCTACTTTGTAAAGGGCCGGGCCAGGAACCACGTGCGGTCCTCGGTGAGGAACCGCTCCAGCCGCAACCCCTCGGCGGCCAGGTCGGCGGCCAGGTCGTCGTCCGTCATCCGCCGCGAGGTGAACGACTGCGTCCACACCCGGTCGCCGTGCTCGTAGCGCATCGTCGCCGCGAACACGCCGGGGGAGATCTCCTCGACCTCGGCCAGCGTGATCGTGACGTCGCCGTCGGCCCTGCCCGAGCCGGCCCGCCAGGAGTCGTGCCGCTCGGCCGGCATCCACTGGACGAGCACCGCCCCGCCCGGCTCGACGTGCCGTGCGCACGCGGCCAGGAAGGCGCGCCTGACCTCCCCGTCGACGACGTTGACGAGCTGGGAGGCCAGCGTGACGGTGTCGAAGCGGCGGTCGAGCCGCAGCTCCTGGAGCCGCGCGTGCACGGTCCCCGCCCCGCGCACGTGCGCCAGCATCTCGGCGGACTCGTCCACGGCCACGACCTGTAACCCGGCCTCGACGAGGGCGTGGGTGACCCTGCCGACGCCGGCCCCGAGTTCCAGGACGGACCCGCCGGGCGGGGTCTCCTGGATCACGAGGTCGGCGTCCCGGCCGGGCCGGAGGAGGGTGTAGAAGTCGACAGGGGATCCGTCGGGGGTGATGGCGCCTGGGCCTGTGCCACTGTTCTTCATGACGAAAAACCTAACCGCCGAGTGAGCCGCGCGCAGGCGGGGGACGATGGGCTCTGTGACCGGTGAGGTACGAGCTCTGATCGGCGTCGGCGCGGGCCTGACCGCCGTTCCCCCCGTCTACTACCTGACCGAGGCGGGCGCCAGAGCCCTGCGGACCGGCCAGGCGGCCTTCGCCCCGGCCCCCGCCGGGCTCGGCTTCCTGGCGGCCGCGGCGCTGATCGTCGCCGTGCTGGCCGCCTGGCCCGCGGCGGCGCTGGCCTGCGGGCTGCCGCTGGCCGTGGCGGGCGTGCTGTTCGCCCTCGACCTGCGGGCCGCGATCGGCCTGGCGGGCGTGCTCCCCGGGCTGTGGGAGCCGCCGTGGGCCGAGCCGCCCGGCACCCTCGCCGGGGCGACCGGCCTGTACGCCTACACCGGCGCGTTACTGGTCTTCTCGGCGCTGCTGCCGCGTCGCCTGCGATCTATCCTGAGCAGATGAGCAGACGGGACCCCGACCGGCGCAGGGCGCTGCTCGACGCCGCCGACCGGGCCATCCTGGCCGAGGGCCCCGAGGTGTCGATGGCGGCCATCGCCGCCGAGGCCGGCGTCACCAAGCCCATCCTCTACCGCCACTTCGGCGACAAGAGCGGCCTCTACCAGGCGCTGGCCGACCGCCACGTGCGCACGGTGATCGCCCGGCTCCGCCCCCAGTTCGCCGGGCCCGGCGCCGACCCGCGGGCCCGCGCACGGGCCGCCATCGGCGTCTACCTCGACCTGATCTCGGCCAACCTCGACCTCTACCGCTTCCTGTTCCACCGGGCCGGCGCCGAGGACACCCGCATCCGCTCCCACATGACCTCGCTCGTGCGCGGCCTGGGCGAGGAGCTGGGCCAGGTGCTGGCGGCCGAGCGGGTGGTGCCCGACCCGGTGCGGGCGCAGGTGCTCGGCCACGCGTTCGTCGGCATGGTGCAGGCGACGGGCGACTGGTGGCTGGAGCATCCGGAGGTCGACCGCTCGCAGGTGGTGGAGGGGCTGGTCGACGTGATCGCGGCGGCCATGGCCCCCGGCCGCCGGGGCGCGGCCGTCGCCGGGGGCTGAGCGCCGCGGTCAGGCCAGCAGGCCGAGCAGGTCCCACTCGGTCTGGCAGACGCGGCGGCCGAGGGCGGCCAGCTCCACCGACGCCGCGCCGCCGCGCAGGTGCCGCATGGTCTGCATGACGCAGATGATCCCCCACTTCAGCACCCCGAACGTCTCCCACCAGCGCAGCGCGTCCAGGTCGACGTGCCGCCCGCCGGCCTCCTCGTAGGCGGCGGTCAGCTCGGCGTAGCCGCCGAATCCGCCCACGGGCAGCGGCGAGCCGAACCGCCACGCCTTGACGCACAGCCAGCCCAGGTCCTCCAGCGGGTCGCCGGCGTGGGCCAGCTCCCAGTCGAGCACGGCCCTGATGCCCTCCGGGCCGACGATCAGGTTGCCGTTGCGGAAGTCGCCGTGCACGACGCCCGTGGGGGCGGCGGGCGGCCGGTCGGCTGCGAGCCTGCGCAGGGCCAGCTCGAACACCGGGTGCGGCTCGCCGGTCAGGTCCAGCACGTCGCGCCAGCGCCGCAGCGGGTCGCCGGGCCCGGCCCCGGCTTCCGCCCCGGCTCCGGTCTCCGCGTCGGTGGCGGGCAGGCAGGACAGCGGCATGCGGTGGATCGCCGCCAGCGTCCGGCCGCACTCGGCGGCCAGCCCGGCCCTGGCCTCCCGGTACTCCTCGTCACGCAGGATCCTGCGCGGGATGGTCTCGCCGGGGACCCGCGTCATCAGGATGTACGGATCGGCGGGCGGATCGGCGGCTGCCACGACGTGCGGCACGGGCACCCCGGCGTCGGCCGCCGCCCGCATCAGCCGCGCCTCGGCGGCCAGCCCGGCGCCCACCTCCAGGACGGCCCCCGGCCCGTCGAGCCGGAGCACCAGCTCGTGCCGGTCGCCGCCGGGGGTGACCACGTCCAGGGCCCAGGTCTCCCTGGAGGCCCCGCCGGGCAGCCGGACCGCGTACGGGACGGCCGCGCCGGGGCCGTACACCTGGCGGGCGATCGTCTCGGCACGGTTCATCGCAGGCCGAACTCCCAGTTGCCGCCGGCCGCGTACTCGCCCAGGAGGCGGCGGCCGACCGCGTCCACGTGCACCTCGTCGGGGCCGTCGTAGACGCGTGCGGCGCGGGCGTGCCGGTACATGCGGTCCAGCGGGGTGTCGGGGGTCAGGCCGGCCGCGCCGTACACCTGGACGGCCCGGTCGATGACGTTGTGCAGCATGCGCGCCCCCACCACCTTGATCGCGCCGATCTCGACGCGGGCCTGCGAGCCGGCGTCCACGGCCTCGGCGGCCTGGAGGGTGAGCAGGCGGGCGGCCTGGATCTCGGCGTAGGAGTCGAACACGTGCTGCCGCATGAGCTGCTTGGCCGCCAGCGGCTCGCCGGACGCGGTGCGCGCGTGCAGCCGCCGGCACATCAGGTCGAAGGCCCGCTGCGCCTGCCCGAGCCAGCGCATGCAGTGGAAGATCCGGCCGGGCCCGAGGCGCTGCTGGGCGATGACGAAGCCGCGCCCGCGCTCGCCCAGCAGGTTCGCGGCGGGCACCCGCACGTCCTCGTAGCGCACCTCGCAGTGGGCGCCGCCGAGCCCGAGCACCGGGGTCTCGCGCACGATCGTGTAGCCGGGCGTGTCCGTCGGCACGAGGATCATGGAGAAGGCCCGGTGGGGCGGCGCGTCCGGCTCGGTCCGGCACATCACGGTCGTGTACGCCGCCGCCGACGCGCCCGTGGTGAACCACTTGTGCCCGTTGATCACCCAGGTGTCGCCGTCGAGCACGGCAGAGGTGGTGATCCGGGTGGGGTCGCTGCCGGCGGCCTCCGGCTCGGTCATCGCGAAGCTGGGCGAGATGTCGCCGCGCACCAGCGGCTCCAGGTAGCGTTCGCGCTGCTCGGGGGAGGCGTGCTCGTGCAGCATGAGCGAGTCCTGCAGGGTGAACGAGCCGAGGGCGAGCTGCCCGTACTCGCTGCGGCCCTGGACCTCGTTGACGTAGACGTAGTCGAGGAACGGCAGCCCGCCGCCGCCCAGCTCGCGCGGGTGGCCGAGGGCCCACAGGCCCTCCTTCCTGGCCTCGTCCCGCAGCCCGGCCAGGGTGGCGGCGGCTCGGGGGCCGCCCTCGTGCAGCACCTCCTCGGCCGGTTCGACGCGCTCGGTCATGAACGCGCGCACGGCGTCGCGGATCGGCCGGACATGCCCGGGTACGGCGAAGCTCATGGGGTGATCTCAACCGAAATCCGTTGCGCGGTCAACGGCCGGCGCGCGGGACGGGAAAGGGCCCGGCAGCGGCCGCCGGGCCCTTCGGAGGGGACGGGGGGTCAGGCCGCGTTCTCCTCGGCCTTGCGGGGCAGGACCTCCAGCTCGAACGCCCCCGACCTGACCGCCTCCAGGAAGTGCAGCCAGTCGCGGCGCGGGATCTCCAGGACCACGTCAGGGGAGGAGTCGTGGATGAGCTCCACGTGGTCGTTGATGCGGCAGGCCTTGACGCGTACGTCGTCGTTCATGCTGCGCTCCCTCGGGTTGACTGCGGCTGAGCGGCCCGGGGGTCCGGGGGCCTGGGAGCTGCGCCGGGCGACTTTCCCAGCCGTCCGGGCCGTCCGCGTGACCCCGGAGGGCCGGGCCGCTCGAGAAGCGTGTCATCGTCGCGCGCGGGCCCGCCACCGGGGGTGTCGGCGGTCCGGTAGAGACACGCCGATCGCGGGGGGAGGTCTGTCGTCCCGGGGGTGGAGAAAGGTCATCCGGGCGCCGGGGCCTTGACAGGGAGGGCGGTGATCTTTATGCCTGGGCTCACGACAGGCCGTGCGCGGGCGTACGGCTCCGGAGCGAGGTGACGGGAGTGCCGCCGATGGCGCAGCCCCATGACGTGCCCACCGCCGCGCAGCTCGTCGCGGCCGTGCGCGAGTTCCTGCGCGACGACGTGCTGCCCGCGGCCGAGGGGCGGGTGCGCTTCCACACGCGGGTGGCGATCAACGTGCTGGCCATGGTGGAGCGGGAGATCGAGCTGGGCCCGGACCAGGCCGCCGAGCACGCCGCGCGGCTGGCGGCCCTGGGTGTGGCCGACGACGCCGAGCTGGCCGCCGCCGTCCGCGCGGGCCGCTTCGACGGCGACGACGCGCTCACCGCCGCGCTGGTCCAGGCCGTACGGGCCAAGCTGGAGGTGGCCGATCCCGGCTACCTCCAGCGGCCGTGAGCGTCAGTGCGACCCGGCCAGGTCCAGGTCCTTGACGTCCGGGTCGCCCTCGTCGGCGAAGTAGTCGCCGCGCCGGGTGGTGTCCGTGCCGTCGGCCACCTTGGCCGCCCGGAAGATCAGCGTGGCGAGCGCGGCCACGACCAGGTTGACGATGAGCGCGAGGAAGCCCGCGTAGATCGTCATCTTGGTGTCCAGGCCCAGGTTCGCCATGCTGAAGGCCGAGCCGCCGAAGTGCTCCTTGCCCTTGGCCGGGTTGGGGATGAGGTAGAGCATCCACATGCCCGCCGCCAGGCCCAGGGCCCAGCCCGCCATCAGGCCGCCCTTGTGGAACCAGCGCGTGTACAGGCCGAGCGCCACCGACGGCAGCGTCTGCAGGATGATCACGCCGCCGATGAGCTGGAGGTCGATCGAGAACTGCGGGTCCAGCAGCAGGATGCACAGCACCGCGCCGACCTTGACCACGAGCGAGACGACCTTGGAGACCTTGGCCTCCTGGGCGTCGGTGGCCTGCTTGTTGATGTACTCGCGGTAGATGTTGCGGGTGAACAGGTTCGCCGCCGCGATCGACATGATCGCCGCCGGCACCAGCGCGCCGATGCCGATGGCCGCGAACGCCACGCCGGCGAACCAGTCGGGGAAGAGCTGGTCGAACAGGTTCGGCACGATCGTGTTCGGGTCGCCGTCGACCGGCTTGGTGCCGGCCGCGATGGCCATGAAGCCCAGCAGCGCGATCAGGCCGAGCACGAAGCTGTAGGCCGGCAGCGCCGACATGTTGCGCTTGATGACGTTGCGGTTCTTGGAGGCCAGCACGCCGGTGAGGCTGTGCGGGTAGAGGAACAGCGCCAGGGCCGAGCCGAAGGCCAGCGTGACGTACTGGAGCTGGTTGGCGCCGTTGAGCAGGATGCCGTCGCCGGGGGCGGGGGTCTTGTCGAACTTGGCCTGGGCCATGTCGAAGATGTTGCCCCAGCCGCCCAGCTTGGCCGGGATGTAGATGACCGCGGCCAGGATCACGATGTAGATCAGCGCGTCCTTGACGAAGGCGATCAGCGCCGGCGCGCGCAGGCCCGACTGGTAGGTGTAGGCCGCCAGGATCGCGAACGCGATGATGATCGGCAGGTGCCCGGTGATGCCCATCGACTTCAGCACCGCCTCGATGCCGACGAGCTGCAGCGCGATGTACGGCATCGTGGCCACCAGCCCGGTGATGGCGATCAGCAGCGCCAGCGTCGGCGACCCGAAGCGCGCCCGGACGAAGTCGGCGGGCGTGACGAACCCGTGCACGTGCGAGACCGACCACATCCGCGCCAGCACCAGGAACACCAGCGGGTAGACCACCACGGTGTAGGGCAGCGCGTAGAAGCCGAGCGCGCCGGAGCTGAACACCAGCGCGGGCACGGCCACGAACGTGTAGGCGGTGTAGAGGTCGCCGCCGACCAGGAACCAGGTGACCCAGGAGCCGAAGCTGCGGCCGCCCAGGCCCCACTCGTTGAGGCTGGCCAGGTCGGTGGGCCGCCGCCAGCGGGCCGCGACGAAGCCCATGCCGCTGACCAGGACGAACAGCAGCGCGAAGACGACCAGCTCGGTCACGTGCCCGCTCATTTGGTCATCCTGTAGACGATGGTGGTGCAGCCGACGCCGATCACGATAAAGGCGAGCTGCAGCCAGTAGAACAGCGGGAAGCCGAGCAGGCGCGGCTCGTCGGAGTTGAACAGGAACGTCAGCAGCGGCAGCACGATCGGCACGACCAGCAGCCAGTTCCATGGGCTGCGGTCGGTACGCGGCGGCTGCCCGGATTCCCCGGTAGTCATCGACCCTCCGATTGGGGGGATCAGGGGCGGCTTGTTGACCGGCCCCTGACAACGTAGTCAATGGAGGGAGATTAGCTTTCCGGTGGTATTAAACCCAATGTCCGGAACATCACAGTTTGGCCTAAATGTCGAGATCAACTCTCGGCAGGCGAGACCAAAGCCCACCCCTCGCACCCGGCACGTTAAGTCGCCACCGCGTCGCGCGGAACCGGGCGATCGGCGAATGGTCGGCTACTCGCGATGAACGGTCACTTCGTCGGCGATGTCGCGCGTCCCGTAGCCCTCGGGGGCGGGCACCTCGGTGATCGGGTCGGGGCGGTCGTCGAACTCCAGCCGCAGCGCCCGGGCCATGGTGGCGTGCATCTCGTACAGGCAGACGATGTAGGTCAGCTCCAGGATCTGCTCGTCGGGCAGGTGGGCGCGCAGCACGGCGAACACCTCGTCGTGCACCCGGCCGCCGTCCAGCACCAGCCCGTCGGTGTAGGCCAGCACCGCCCGTTCCACCTCGCCGAACCGGTCGCTGACCTGCCAGGAGGCGACCGCCCGCACCTTCTCCTCCGGTACGCCGAGCGCCCTGAGCTGCTTGCAGTGCTGGGAGTAGACGAACTGGCTCTGCCGCGCCCAGCCCGCCCTGGTCTGCCCCAGCTCGCGCAGCACCGGGTCGAGCCGTGACTCGCGGTAGATCTGGAAGCCCTTGACGCAGTGGCGGAAGATCTTGGGGTCGAGGGCGAACACCGTCCACCAGTCGCCCGGCGAGCCGGTCGCGGTCCCCGTGCCGTCGGGGGACAGCAGCCGGTCGTGGAAGAACCGGACGACGGGGTCGGTCACCTCCTCGGGCGGCACCCGGCGCAGGCGCGGCATCAGACGGTCCTGTCGGCGGCCGTCTTGGGCTCGTGCCGGACGTCGCCGGGCCGCCCGTCCGGCCGTCCGTCCGGGGGGGTCCAGGCGGCGAACTCCACCAGGATCCCGTCGGGATCCTTGAAGTAGATGGACCGGACGAACACGCCCTCGTGCATCTCGGCCGCCACGCCGAACTCGCTGTCGTCGTGGTTGAGCAGCACGCCCACGTCGATGCCCTTGGCCACCAGCCGGTCGCGGTACTCCTCGATGCGTTCGGGCGGCACGTCGAAGGCGATGTGGTTCATCGAGCCGACCGCCGACAGCAGCTCGCCCCGGTCCGGCAGGTTCCTGGGCGCGGAGACCCCGGGCACGCCCTCGGGGGCGTCGGGGAACCAGAAGAAGGCCAGCGCGTTGCCGCCGCCGCAGTCGAAGAAGAAGTGCTGGCCCCAGCCCAGGGGCAGCTCGATCGTCTTGATCAGCGGCATGCCCAGCACGCCGGAGTAGAAGTCGACGGTCTGCTTCATGTCCGAGCAGACCAGGGCGATGTGGTTGACCCCGCGGAGCTCGAATTCGCTGTTCATAGTAATCAACTACTTATCACAGCGTTCATGCGTAAAACATGACAGAGGATGGCGAGTATCCGGGACACGATCGTCAGCGTGATTGTTGTGGTGGCGGGCGCGACCCGCGGAACGGGACGAGGAATGGCGGTCGCCCTCGGGGCGGCCGGGGCGACGGTCTACTGCGCCGGACGCAGTACGCGGGAGCGGCGTTCGGAGATGAACCGTCCGGAGACGATCGAGGAGACCGCCGAGCTGGTGAGCGCGGCGGGCGGGACGGGCATCGCCGTCCCCGTCGACTTCCTGGACCCGGCGCAGGTGGCGGAGCTGGCCGCCCGCGTCGAGCGCGAGCAGGGCCGGCTGGACGTGCTGGTCAACGACGTGTGGGGCGGCGACCACCTGTGGCAGTGGGAGACCCCCGTCTGGAAGCAGGACCAGGACGACGGCCTGCGCCTGCTCAGGCTGGCCGTCGACACCCATCTCGTCAGCGCCCGGCACCTGTTGCCGCTGCTGATCCGGCACGAGGGCGGCCTGGTCGTGGAGATCACCGACGGCACCTGGGAGTTCAACCGGACCCGTTACCGCGGGAACGTCTACTACGACCTGGCCAAGGTGTCGGTCAACCGGCTGGCCTTCGCCTGGTCCCACGAACTGCGCCCGTACGGTGGGACGGCGGTGGCGGTCACGCCGGGCTTCCTGCGTTCGGAGGCGATGCTGGAGGGCTTCGGCGTCACCGAGGAGAACTGGCGCGAGGCCAAGGCGGACGGCGCGTGGATGGTCTCCGAGACCCCCGCCTACGCCGGCCGCGGCGTGGCCGCCCTGGCCCAGGACCCCGACCGGCGGCGGTGGTCGGGATCGTCGGTCACCAGCGGCGAGCTGGCCGAGGCGTACGGGATCACCGACGTGGACGGCAGCCGGCCGCAGGTGTGGCGCTACCTCGACGAGGTCGGCGAGAAGGGCGGCGACGGCAGCTGGGAGAACTACCGCTGACGCGCACGGCGCCCCCGGACGGCGATCCCCCTCGGCGCCCACGGTCGAGCGCCCGGCGGTCGGCGCCCGCCGGTCAGCGTTCGTAGAGCGCGGCCGTGCGGGCGGCGGCGTCGGCGACCAGGGCGCGCAGCTCGGCGGGCGCCAGCACCTCGGCCTCCGGGCCGAACCGCAGCACCTGCGTGTAGGCCACCTCCACCGACTCCACGGCCAGCCGCACGGTCCCGTCGGGCCGGAGCGAGGCCAGCGCGTCGTCCAGGGCGGCGGGGTCGGCGACGTACCGCAGCATGCGCCGGCCCGCCGAGGTCAGCCGCAACGTGATCACGTCCCTCAGCAGGGAGCGGCTGAACTCGGCCGCCTGCCCGGCCCAGAACGCGGCCAGGTCGAAGCCGGCCGCCCGCTCGAAGCGCGGCTCGCGCGCCCGGACGTCGCCCATCCGGTCCACCCGGAAGATCAGGAACCGCTCGCCCAGACGGGCCACCAGGTACCAGGCGCCCGCCTTCAGCACCAGCCCGTACGGGTCCAGCTCCCGCGTGCGCTCCTTGTAGACCACCGTGACCGGCAGGTCGTTCCACACGGCCCTGGCCAGCGGCGCCAGGGCCGGGGGCGGCGGCACGTCGGCGGCGTACCAGCCGGGCGCGTCCAGGTGGAAACGCTGCGCGGCCGTGGCGGGCGCGTCGCGCAGCGAGGGGGACAGCGCCGCGGCGGCCTTGAGCCGGGCCGTCGCGGCCACCTCCTGCATGCCCATCTCGCGCAGCGCCGCGGGCACCCCCGACAGGAACAGCGCCTCGGCCTCGGCCCGGTCCAGCCCGGTCAGCCGGGTGCGGTAGCCGTCCAGCAGCCGGTAGCCGCCGCCGCGCCCCCGGTCGGCGTAGACCGGCACGCCCGCCTCCGACAGCGCCAGCACGTCCCGGTGCACCGTGCGCTCGGAGACCTCCAGCTCCTTGGCCAGCTCGGCCGCCGTCATCCCGCCCCTGGCCTGCAACAGCAGGACCAGCGACATCAGCCGCGCGGCGCGCACAGCGGCAGCACCACGGCCGAGGGACGGGCGGGGGAGTGGAACACCTCGACGTCGGCGGGCGTCATCGGGCCGCCCGCCGCGCCCACCGGCTCGCCGGTGCCCGGGTTGCGGGCGATCGTCGGGTACGCGCCGGCCGCCACGTGCACCCGGATCCGGTGGTCGCGGCGGAACCGGTGGCCGATCGGCCACAACTCCACCCGTACGCGGCGCACGCCGTCGCCGTCCCCGTCGCCGGTCGCCCGCGGGCCCAGCCGCCGCACCCCCTCGCACAGGTTGAGCGAGCGGCCGTCGGGGTGCACGTCGCACACCCGGACCACCACGTCCACGTACGGCGTGCTGGAGCGCACGTACACGTCGGCGTGCACCGGGCCGATCATCTCCACGTCCGACTCCAGCGCCGCCGAGCTGTAGACCAGCACGTCGCGCCGGGCCTCCAGACGCCGCTGGTCGCGCGGCCTGGAGTCGGCCAGCAGCACGGGCCCGCCGATCGCCGGCGTGGGATGGGCGGGGTGGTAGCGGAACCGGTCGGTCCCGGCCTCCTCCGGCTCCCGCGTGGCCAGTCCACCGCCGGACCGCAGGTGCCAGCGCTGCTCCCGCATGCCCGGCACCGGCCAGTCGGGGTAGTCGCGCCACTCGCCGGACCCGGTGACGAAGAGCCGCACCGGGTCCGGGCGCAGACCGGACGGGTCACCCATCAGGTGCGCGCGGAACCAGGCCAGCGCCTCGGCCTTCGAGGGCCGCCCGTGCCGGGAGTCGACGTGGTACCAGGGCCCGATCGTCAGGTACGGCCGCCGCCCGGCCGCCCGCATCGCCGCGTAGTCCTTGAGCTGCCAGGGCAGGAAGACGTCGTACCAGCCGCCGAGCATGGTGACCGCCGCCTCCACCTCGCCGACCTTGGGAGAGAAGTCCCGCTTGTGCCAGTACGGCACGGCCGGATCGGCGTGGTGGGCCAGCAGGTCCTGGAAGAACCGCAGCGGCCGGCCCGCCGAGGCCACGTCCAGCTCGGCCACCGGCCGCCCCGACAACACGGCCCGGCGGGTCACCCTGGGGGCGGTGAGCATCGCGGCCCCGCCGACGAAGCGGCGCGTCATGGTGTCGGTCAGCGTGGTCCAGCTCAGCGTCGACTCCAGCGCGAACGCGCCGCCCACGTACGCGGCGTCCCTGAACTGGGAGGCGGTGATCTGCGTGGCCATGGCCTTGAGCTCGGGCCCGGCCTCGGCGGCGACGGCCCACTGGGCGTAACCGAGGTAGGAGGGGCCGAACATGGCGAACGAGCCGCCGTACCAGGGCTGCTCGCGCAGCCAGGAGATGGTGGCCAGGCCGTCGTCGTGCTCGTCGCCGAGCGGGTCGAGGCTGCCGCCGGAGCCGAAGCCGCCCCGGCAGCTCTGGATCAGCACGTGGAAGCCGTTCCTGGCGAAGCCGCGGCCGTACATCCAGCCGAACAGGCCGCGCCGGCCGTAGGGCGAGCGGATCAGCACCGCCGGGGCCGGCCGGCCGTGAGCCGGGGCGTAGTGGTCGGCCAGCAGCGTCACACCGTCGGGCATCGGGACGGGGATGTCCCGCCGGAGCCGCACGCGTCTCATGTCATAACCAGTAACAGATGGGGCCGGATAGGCGGTAGCCGGGGGTTACGGTCGCGTAAGGAGAACCTCCTTGGCAAACTATCCGGTCATGGGACGAATCACCTCGTATGTCGCCCTAGGGGACAGCTTCACCGAAGGACTGGAAGACCCGGCCGAGTACGGCTTCCGCGGCTGGGCCGACCGGCTGGCCGAGCACATCGCGGCCGACAACGCAGAGTCCGGCGACCTCGGGGCCCGGCAGCCCGGCCTGCGCTACGCTAACCTCGCCGTCCGCGGCCGGCTGATCGACCAGATCGTGGCGGAGCAGGTGCCGAAGGCGGTCGAGCTGGGCGCCGACCTGGTCTCGCTGTGCGCCGGGGGCAACGACATCCTGCGGCCGGGCAGCGGGCCCGCGTCCGTGGCCAGGCGGCTGGAACAGGGCGTCAGGACGCTCACCGAGGCGGGCAGCCGGGTGCTCATGTTCACCGGCTTCGACCTGCGGCACGTGCCGGTGATGCGGCTGGCGCACTCCAAGATCGAGGTCTACAACCTGCACATCCACGACATCGCCCGCCGCTACGACGCGCTGCTGGTCGACCTGTGGCCGATGCCGGTCCTGCGCGACCCGCGCGCCTGGAACGCCGACCGCCTGCACCTCAGCCCCGACGGCCACCGCCGGGTGGCGCTGCGGGCCGCCGAGGTGCTCGGCGTGCCGGTGGGCGAGGACTGGCGCGAGGCGTACCCGGTCAGGCGGCCGCCGGTCTGGACGGCCGCCCGCCGCGAGGACCTGCGCTGGGCCAGGACCTACCTCGGCCCGTGGATCGGCAGGCGCATCAACCGGCGCTCCTCGGGCGACGGGGTCCTCCCCAAGCGCCCCGACCTCGCCCCGCTGACGACCGCCGACCACTGACCACTGATCAGGGACGCCCGGCCGAGCCGCCTGAGCGCGGAGACCCGGGGACCCGCCGCACCAGGGACGGCGGGACCCCGGGCGGTCACGGGAGCGCCTTGTCCGGGCGCTCGGAGACGCGCACGCCGCTGACCAGCGTGGCCCCCCGCCGGGCGGCGAAGCGCACGTTGAGCTGACCGTCGGTCACCTTCACCGTGTACTGCCTGGCCACCGCCGTGTACGTGCCCGCCTCCAGCGCCAGGTCCAGCGCCGGGATCGCGAGCTGCCCCTCGACCAGCACGTCGAAGACCCGCTTGCCCATCTGCGTGCTCTTCACCTCGGCGAAGTCCAGCTCCACCGTGTACGTCCCGGCGGGCACGCCGTCGAACCGGTACTCCAGCATGCCCTCCCTGGCCGTCCTGAACAGCTCCTGGTCGGCGGTGCCCGCGATGGTCCTGGACGTGCTCGCCGTCTTGGTCGAGGTCGCCACGTAGCCGTACCCGCCCTGGGCGTAGCGGCGGTCGGGCGTCCAGGCGTCGCCGTCGGCGTCGGTCAGCGCCTTCGAGCCGCCGGCGTCGACGGCCACCTGGAACTTGGGCACCACCACGGTCACCTTGATCTCGATGGCCGGCTGCCGCCCGCTGGCGGACTTGACGACCAGCTTGCCGGTACGCGTCCCGCCGGGCGTCACCCCGGCGCCGGAGACCGTCACCTTCAGCGTCGCCTTCTGGCCCTTGGCCAGCTCGCCCGCCTGCGGCGTGACCGACATCCAGGCGGCGTCGCCGGTCACCGTGTAGGCGGTGGGCGAGCCCAGGTTCGTCAGCTCCAGCGTCCGCGTCCGGGTCGCCCCGGCCGGCATGACCGCGGTCACCTCGGCGGCCGAGGCGCTCACCCGTCCGGTGACCAGGGCGGTGTCGATCCTGGTCAGCGTGCCGGGCGTGACCGTGACGGGCTTGGTGAAGGTCCCGTAGTTCTCCTTGGCCACCACCACGTCGTGGTCGCCCGCCGGGACCTGCCCGAAGAACGACCCGTCCGCGCCGGTCGTGAACGACGCCGCGTCGCCCAGCTTCACCGACGCCCCGGCCAGCGGCTCGCCGTCGTTGGCGTCGGTGACCACGCCGGTCACCAGGCCGTGCCGGCTCGCGGTGAACGTCACGCCCCGGCCGGTGGCCAGCGCGGCCTCCTCGTAGGAGTACAGCAGCGCGTCGGTGCCGGAGGCGTTCTCGATGCCGACCGTGGCGCTGGAGCCCTGGTCGCGCTCGCTCTCGATGTCCTTGTACCGGAAGGAGACCGACCCGTCCTCGCCGAGCAGCGCCGCGAACGACACCCGCTCGCCGGCCTCGCTGTAGAAGGTGACGTTGCGCCACTCCACGACGTACTGGCGGTGCGGGGACGTGCCCACCACGCCGGTGTAGACGCCCGCCTCGGCGTCCACCTTCAGGTCGTCCCAGTACGGGTAGACCGCGTGGTTCGGCGTGCCGGTGCCCGGCAGGCGGCTGTTGCTGCCCGTGGTGACCCGGTCGGCGGCGAAGGTGACGAACCCGTTCGTGCTGATCCACGCCCTGGCCTGCCCGGCGCCGTAGAACGGGATCGCGAACGGCAGCGTCACCTGCACGGCCTCGTCGTCGCCGGTCAGCGCCAGCTTCTCGGTCCCGGCCACGTACGGCTGCGCCGCCGCCCGGCAGGTGTAGCCGAAGCCGTCGCCGCGCAGCGGCAGCTCGACGTCCCTGACCACGTCGCCGTCCACGGCCACCTGCGCGCTCGCCCCGCTGGAGCAGCGCGAGACCGGCGTGACCGTCAGCGTGTACGTCCCGCGCGGCAGCGTCATCGTGTACCGGCCGGAGGCGTCGGTGACCGCGCTCACCGGCGTGCCGCCGGCGGTCACGGTCGCGCCGGACTCGGGGGCGCCGGCCGTGGTGACCGTGCCGGACAGCGTGCCGGACGGCTGCCGGGTGAGCGTCACGTCCCCGGTGGTGACCTGCTCGGCGGTGACGGTCGCGGTGGCGGTCCCGCGGTCGTAGCCGAACTTCGCGGCCGTGATCGTGTACTCGCCGGGCAGCAGGCGCGGGATCGTGTACGTGCCGTCCTGGCCGGTGACGACCGTGCGCGCGAGCGGCCCGGTGACCTGGAGCGTCACGCCCGGCACCGGCTCGCCGGCCGCCGTGACCGTGCCGCGCAGCTCGCCCAGCCCCTCGTCCGGGGCGGCCTGGACGGCGGCGTAGGCGTCCAGCCGGCCCTCGCCCCAGACGTTGTTGTCGGCCGCGGTGCCGCCGCAGCTCGTGTCGGCCACGTCGATCGCCGTGCGGTCCAGCAGCGGCCGGGTGGCGGCCACGTCGCCCTGCAATCGGGGCGCGGCCGACCAGATCAGCGCCACCGTGGCCGCCACGTGCGGCGAGGCCATCGAGGTGCCGGTGTAGGAGTCGTAGCCGCCGCCCGGGACCGAGGAGCGCACGTTCACGGCCGGGGCCGCGATGTTCGGCTTGATCTCGCCGTCCTGGCCCTCGCCCTTGCTCGACCTGCTGTACAGCGCGTTGTTGACGTCGAAGCCGCCCGCGCTGTAGCTGATCGCGTACTGGCCGGGCGAGCCGCTGGTCCGGCAGGCCGGGCCCTCGTTGCCGTTGGCGAAGGCGGGGAAGATGCCGGCGGCCACCCACGCCTGGACGGTCTCGACGTACCAGGGGTCGAACCCGTTGCCGCCCCAGGAGTTGTTGACGATGTCCGGCGCGAGGTCGGGCCGCGGGTTGCCGCCGGCGAGGTCGGTCGGGGCCAGCACCCACTGGCCCGCGGCCAGCAGCGAGGCGTCCGTGCAGGTGTTGACCTCGCAGCCCTTGGCGGCGATCCAGCGCACGCCGGGCGCCACGCCGATGCCGTTCGCGCCCGCCATCGTGCCCATGACGTGCGTGCCGTGGCCGTTGTTGTCGCAGGGCGCGGCCGACGGGCAGATGCGCGCCGGGTCGAACCAGTTGTAGTCGTGGGTGTAGGAGCCGTCGGGGTTCCTGCCCCGGTAGCTCGCGGCCAGGTCCGGGTGGTCGTACTGGACGCCGGAGTCGATCGAGGCGACCACGATGCCCTCGCCCCGGTCGCCCAGCTCGCTCCACACGCGCGGGGCGCCGATCCGGTCGATGTTCCACTCGACCGCGCCGGCCTTGGCCTCGGCCCGGCCGGGCGCGGGCTTGGGCAGCGAGACGACGGTGACCGGGTCGATCCGGTCCACCTCGGGCAGTTCGCTGATCGCCGCGGCCAGCTTGGCGTCCGCGGTCACCCGTACGGCGTCGACGATCCAGTACGAGGTGTAGTCGGCCTTCTGGGAGTCCAGCAGCTTGACCAGCCCGGCCTGCGAGGTCTTCGCCCGCTCGGTCTTGGCCTCGTAGACCAGCTCGGCCTTGGCCCGCTTGGTGGCGGCCCGGCGGGCGGCGGCCAGGTCGGCGCTGCCCTTCATCCGGACCCAGAAGGTGGCCTTGCCGTCCTGGTCCAGGTCGGCCCGGACGGCCTGGGAGATCTTGCCGGGTTCGGGCGCCGCGTGCGCCGGGGCCTGGGGGACGGCCAGGGCGGCGGCGGTGACGATCCCGGTCAGGATCGCACGCCAGGTGAGGGTGTTGCGCACGTGCTCTCCTTCACGACGTTCACGACGGTGAGGAAGAGGTGATCTTTCCGCCTCTGTCGAGAAGGGTGAAGAGATCCTGTCGGGAAAGCAAGGGCGCTGATCCTAACAAGCTCGGAAAAATCCCGAAATGTAATGTGGTCAGCTGAAGTGTCGCCACATCGGCCAGGTGGTGGACCACGGTTGCCGGGGGTCGCGGCACAACCACACCGGCATGCCCTGCTCCTCGTTGTCGACGTCCACGCCGTTGTCCACGCGGGCCTTCTCCTCGCAGGAGCCGAACAGCGCGCGGGCCCGGCCGCCCGCGTTCACCAGGATCGCCACGGTCCCGTCGTCCGGCGGCGGGCCGTACTCCCAGAGCTGGTTCTGGCCGGAGTACACGCGGGTCAGGCCCGCCCGGTCGAGGGCGCCGTACTCGCCGTAGTTGCCCGTGACGACCACCGCGCGGGCCCGTTCGTCCGGCGACAGCGCCCGCAGCACGCCGCCGACGGCGGCGGCGAAGCCCGGCCAGCCGACCGACTCGCGGGCCACCTCGTTGATCGCCGGGACCGGCGTGCCCGCCAGCTCGCCCACCGGCACGAGCGGCAGCGCCAGCACCGCCGAGGCCAGCGCGTTGACCGCGAGGAAGCCCCACGCCGCGCGCACCCGTCCGGCCCGCGCCCGCGACACGCTCACGCACCCGGCCGCGAACAGCGCCACGATCAGCCCCGCGGTGTAGTCGAAGCGGCCGCCGGTGACCAGCGTCAGCACCGCCGTCACCGGATAGGCCACCGCCACCGCCCGCACCCGCCGGTCGCGCCACAGCCGGACGAACCCCAGCGCCGCGATCACCGACACCACCGGCCCGAACAGCGTGAGCTGCATCGGCACGAACATCACCCGCATCTCGGCGCCCTTGTCCGCGCTGAGCGCGGCGGCCATCGTGAGCTGCGGCCAGCCGTGCGTGGCCTGGTAGAGCAGGTTCGGCGCGGCCAGCACGGCGGCCACCAGCGCCCCGGCCCACAACCACGGGCTCCCCAGCGCCCGCCGCGGCCCGGCGATCAGCAGGCCCGCGGCCAGGCCCAGCACCAGCAGCACGATGAGGTGCTTGTTGTAGGTGGCCAGCCCGATCACCGCGCCCGCCGCGAGCCACCAGCGCGGCTGCCCGCGCAGCAACGCCCTGAGCGCGAACAGGATCGCCGCCGTCCACAGCGGCAGGTCGAAGCTGACCGTCAGCAGCGTGTGCGCCGCGATCAGCGTGTACGCCCCGGTCGCCGCGCCCACGGCGGCCATCGTCTGGGCGAGCCGGTCGCCGCCCAGCTCCCGCGCCACCAGCGCCACCAGCACGACCACGACCGCCGCGGCCAGCGCGGGGAACACCCGCAGCGCCGTCACCGTGTCGCCGAACAGCCCGAGCGCGGCCTTGGCCAGCATCGGCGTCAGCGGCGGCTGGTCGACGTACCCCCAGGCCGGATGGCCGGCCAGGATCCGGAAGTACAGCTCGTCGCGGTGGTAGCCGTACCAGGGGCTCAGCGCGAGCGCCGCCCCGGCGGTCAGCACCGCGGTCACCGTCACCGGACGCCACGCCCAGGGCCGCTCCATGAACGCAGAGGCTAGGTCCTTCCTCTCGATCTGTCACTGCCCGAGCGGGATGTCGCGTTGCGCGATCTTGGTCAGGCGGTTAACCTGTGGGCATGCGAAATCGCCCTCAGATCCAGTGGTGGCGCCGCTCCTAAGCGGCGCGTTTTTCGCATTCCTCTCAAAGGACGGCCGCCCCGGATGGCGGCCTTTCTCGTGTCCGCCCCCGGGGCCTCATGATGTGACGTGGTAAGGGGCAGCAAGTGGAGAGCAGCGGATATACCACCGCCGGGGGCGTCGGCGTCGAGCGTGAGGCACGCGATGTCTCCGAGGAGGCGCTGGAAGAAATCGTGACCGCGCTCGGCGAGCGGCGCGGCGGCGCCTTCTCGTCGGGCATGGACTACCCGGGCCGCTACAGCCGATGGGCCTTCGGCTACGTCGACCCCTGCCTGGAACTGGTCGCCAAGGGCCGGGTCATCTCGGCGACGGCGCTCAACGAGCGCGGCAGGGTCGTGCTGCCCGCCGTGGCCTCCTGCCTGCTCGCCGCGGGCAAGCCGGTCAGCGAGCCGACGCCCGACCGCGTCGAGGTGCACGTCCCGGAGTCGGAGGACCTGCTGCCGGAGGAGATGCGCAGCCGCCGGCCCACCGTCTTCACCGCGATCCGCGAGGTCATCGCCGCCTTCGCCGGCGACGACCCCCACCTGGGCCTCTACGGCTCCTTCGGCTACGACCTGGCCTTCCAGTTCGAGCCCATCCGGCAGGAGCTGGCCCGTCCCGACGACCAGCGCGACCTGGTGCTCCACCTGCCCGACCGGATCGTCGTCATCGACCGGCAGCGCGAGACCAGCGTCGAATACCGCTACGAGTTCACCGTCGACGGCGCCACCACCCGCGGCCTTGAGCGCACCGGCTCCTCCGTCCCGCAGGTCGTCCCCGGCGAGCTGCCGAAGGACCCCGAGCGCGGCGAGTACGCCAAGGTCGTGGCCGCGGCCAAGGAGCGGTTCAAGCGCGGCGACCTGTTCGAGGTCGTGCCCGGCCAGGTCTTCCACGCCGTCTGCACCGACCCGTCGGCCTTCTACCGCGGCCTGCGCAACAGCAACCCGGCGCCGTACGAGTTCATCATCAGCCTCGGCGACGGCGAGCACCTGGTGGGCGCCTCGCCGGAGATGTACGTCCGGGTCAACGGCGACCGCGTCGAGACCTGCCCCATCTCCGGCACCATCGCCCGCGGCAGCAATCCGGTCGAGGACGCCGAGGCCATCCGCACCCTCCTGAGCAGCGTCAAGGAGGAGTCGGAGCTGACCATGTGCACCGACGTCGACCGCAACGACAAGTCGCGCATCTGCGTCCCCGGCACGGTCAGGGTCATCGGCCGCCGCCAGATCGAGCTCTACTCGCGCCTGATCCACACCGTCGACCACATCGAGGGCCGCCTGCGCCCCGAGTTCGACGCCCTCGACGCCTTCCTCACCCACATGTGGGCCGTCACCGTCACCGGCGCCCCCAAGACGTGGGCCATGCAGTTCATCGAGGACCACGAGGCCACCACCCGCCGCTGGTACGGCGGCGCCATCGGCTTCATCGGCTTCGACGGCTCCATGAACACCGGCCTGACCCTGCGCACCGCCCAGATCAAGAACGGCGTGGCCACCGTCAGGGCCGGGGCGACCCTGCTGTTCGACTCCGACCCCGAGGCCGAGGAGCGCGAGACCGAGCTCAAGGCCAGCGCCCTGCTCGGCGCCCTGGCCGCGGTCAACCAGCCCGACGCCGTCCCGCCCGCCGTGGTCAGGGAGCAGCCGGGCGCGGGCATGAAGGTGCTGCTCGTCGACCACGAGGACTCCTTCGTCAACACCCTGGCCGACTACTTCCGCCAGGAGGGGGCCGACGTGGTGACGCTGCGCCACGGCTTCCCGGCCCAGACCATCGACGACGTCGCGCCCGACCTGGTCGTGCTCTCGCCCGGCCCCGGCTGGCCGTCCGACTTCGGCATGGCGGCGCTCATCGACGAGATCTACGCCCGCGACCTGCCCGTCTTCGGCGTGTGCCTGGGCCTGCAGGCCATGGTCGAGCACGCCGGCGGCGCGCTGGAGCTGCTCGACTACCCCGAGCACGGCAAGCGCGGCCAGGTCGCCCGGCTCGGCGGCAGCGCACTGCTGGACGGGCTGCCCGACGAGTTCACCGCGGCCCGCTACCACTCGCTGCACGCCAAGCGGCCCGGCGTGGTCGGCTTCACCCCGACCGCGCTCACGCCCGACGGCAACGTCATGGCCATCGAGGACGTCGAGCGGCGGCGCTTCGCCGTGCAGTTCCACCCGGAGTCGATCCTCACCCAGGAGGGCGGCGCGGGCGCGAAGATCATCGCGAACGTGCTGCGCCTCACCCGGCGCTGACCCGGCCGGTTCGTCTGGGAACGGGCAGGGTGTTCCTGTCGTAGGTTAAAACGTCCACGGGGGCGTGCGGAGCTCCCCTAGAGTCTCCGCATGCTCCCCGTAGCCCTGCCCGACACGGTGCGTGACGCGCTGCTCGCCCCGCTCGTCGACCACCACTGCCACGGGGTGCACCGGGACGACCTGACCCGGGCCCGGTTCGAGCCGCTGATCAACGCCGGCGGCGCGGCGGCCCCGCCCGGCACCACGCACTTCGACTCGCCGTTCGGCATGGGCCTGCGCCGCTGGTGCGCGCCGCTGCTCGACCTGGAGCCGCACGCGCCCCCGGCGGTCTACCTCGCCCGCCGGGCCGAGCTGGGCGCCGGCGAGGTCAACCGGCGCCTGCTGGCCGGGGCCGGCGTGGTGGCGTTCCTGGTGGACACCGGCGACGAGGACATGGATCTGCTGTCGGCGGCCGAGATGGGCCGCCACGGCGGCGCCGCCGCCGACGAGATCGTGCGGATCGAGCAGATCGAGCAGGACGTCGCCGAGTCGGCGCAGATCGCCGTCGACTACCTCGACGGCCTGGCCGAGGAGCTGTCGGCCAGGGCCGCCAGGGCGGTCGGGCTCAAGACGGTCATCGCCGCGCGCTGCGGGCTCGACCTCGACCCGGCCAGGCCGAGCACCGGCTCGGTCATCGCCGCCGCCAACCGCCGCCTGTCGGACCCCAAGCGCACGCTGACCGACCCGGTGCTGCTGCGCCACCTGCTGTGGAGCGCGATCGACGTGGCCCGCGAGCGGGGGCTGCCGGTGCAGTTCCAGGCCGGGTTCGGCGGGCGCGGCCCCGGTCTGCACCGTACGGACCCGGCCAGGCTCAGCGCCCTCATGGACGCGCTGCAGCCCCTCGGCGTGCCGGTCATCCTGCTCCACTGCTACCCCTACCACCGCACCGCCGCCTACCTGGCGGGCGTCTACCCGCACGTCTACGTCGACGTCGGCCTGGCCCTGCCGCGCACGGCCGCCGCCTCGGCCCGCGTCATGGACGAGCTGCTGGAGCTGGCGCCCTTCCACAAGCAGTTGTTCAGCTCCGACTGCCACGGCGTGGCCGAGACCGGCTACCTCGGCGCGCTGTACTACCGGCAGGCGCTGGGCGCGGCCCTGCTGGCGAGGCTGGAGGCGGGGGAGTGGAGCCCGTCCGACGCGGCCAGGGTCGCCCACATGATCGGCTCGGGCAACGCCCGCCGGGTGTACCGGCTCTGACCTCGCTCACAGCGGAATGGGCCGGCACGCCGACGCCGACACAAAAAGTCATTAATTCACAATATTTCCTTCGTTAATCGGAAATTTACATTTCCGGTAATCAAATTGTGATTTGTCTGTTTGTCAATATTGCTGTGATGATCGAGGACGCCAGACCCCCTACGCCACACCTGGAGGTGTCGTGTCCTGGCGTCCCTTCGTTCTCACGGCCGCGGCTCTGTCGCTCGCGCTGGCCGTCCCCGGTGTCGCGGCGGCCGATGATCCGCCGCAGCCGCAGGTCGAGTCCCGGGCCGGCACCCGGGCCCCCGCCGAGGTGAGCGGGCTGGCCGAGCCCGCCGCCGCCGGAGACCCCGTCGCCGCGGCCAAGACCCACCTGGCCGACCCGCGCTACCACCTCGACCCCGCCGACCTGGTGCCGCTGCGCACGGTCGTGAACGGCCAGGACGAGACCGTCAGGTTCGCCCAGCGCTACCGGAACCTGCCCGTCCTCGGCGCCCAGTACCTGGTGCGCTTCCGCACGGACGGCGCAAGCCGCGAGGTGACCGGCGCCGGCGGCCGCTTCCTCACCGAGCTCGACGTGAACCCCACGCCCACGGTCACCCCCGCGCTGGCGGCCAAGCTGGCCCGCTCCCGGCTCGTCCGCGACGACCAGGTGCGCGGCACGATCAAGGCCACGCCCGGCGAACTGCTCGTGGTCCCGCGTGGCAAGGGCGTGCTGGCCTGGCACGTCACGCTCTCCGGCGCCGACGCGGTCAAGAAGCGGCCCGTCCTGCTGGACGCGTACGTGGACGCCCACTCGGGGCAGCCGCTGTTCGCCCTGGACCGGCTGCGCATGGAGGGCCCGGCGGCCGGCAGCGGGCAGACCGCGCACGGCAAGAACGTCCCGCTCAACGCCTACCAGCGGGCCGACGGCGCCTACGAGCTGCGCGACCGCGCCCGCCCGATGTGGAACGGCACCACCGGCGAGATCCTCACCTACGACGCCGCCGGCGCCGACGTCCAGGACTTCCTCGACCCCGGCGTGCCGGCGGGCACCGAGCTCGCCAAGTCGCCCACGCCCGCCTTTGGCCCCGAGCACACCGAGAGCGGCGCCGTGGACGCCCAGTGGGGCGCGGGCAAGGTCTACGAGTTCTACAAGTCGCTCGGCCGTGACGGGCTAGACGGCAAGGGCGGCACCATGTACTCGGTGGTGAACGTCACCTACTACGGCGGCCCGTTCGAGAACGCCTTCTGGGACGGCACCAAGATGGTCTACGGCGGCGGCGGCGCCGACCTGCACTCCTTCGCCGCCAGCCTCGACGTCGTCGGCCACGAGATGACCCACGGCGTCATCACCCACAGCGCCGACCTGGTCTACCAGGGCCAGTCGGGCGCGATGAACGAGGGCCTGGCCGACTACTTCGGCAACGCCATCCAGACGAGCGCGCTCGGCATCCCCATGAGCGACCCGGACGCCAGCCTGCTCGGCGAGGACCTGTGCAAGAGCCTCCCGCCCGTCCAGTGCGCCACCCGCGACCTCGACGACGACCGGAACGCCGCCGAGGACTACCTCGGCGTCACCGTCGCCGGTGACGCCGGCGGCGTGCACCTCAACTCCACGATCTTCTCCGGCGCGCTGTGGGACGCCAGGGAGAAGCTCGGCGCCGGCTTCGACAAGGTCGTCTACAAGGCGCTGACCGAGTACATGACCCCGCTCGACGACTTCGCCGACGGCCGCCGCGCCGTCGAGTCGGCCGCCCGCGCCGCCGGGCTGCCCGCGCGTGACCGGCTCGCGATCGCGCTGGCCTTCGAGCGGCACGGCATCAGGCCGGGCTGGGAGCGGCTGATCCGCACCGACAGCCGCGTCGTCATCGACGGGCTCACCGACGCCATCGACCCGCCCGCCCTGGCCGGCGACCGGTACGTCGTCACCGACAACACCCCCGAGGCGAGCGGCCCGACCTCCATCCGGACCGGACGCGTCAGCGGCGGCCGCGCCACCGTCGTGTCCGACGACGGCCGCTGGGACTGGACGCCCGCCACCGACGGCAGGCGCGCGGTCTGGGTCGCCCTCGACCCCGCGGCGGGCGTCATGCAGATCCGCAGCCGCCCGCTGGACGCCTCGGCGCCCTCCACCGTCCTGCACGAGAGCACCGGCTACGTCTACTCCGTCGTGGTCTCCGGTGACGCCGTGGCCTGGTCCGGCGAGGACCCGGCGACCGGCGAGACCGAGCTGTGGCTCAAGCGCGGGAACGCCGCCCCGGTCAACCTCACCGCGGACAAGGGCGTGGGCGGGTACATGCCGTCCGTCAGCGGCGGCAGGCTCGTCTACGTCCGGGTGAGCTTCGGCACCGGCGGCACGCACAGCACGCCCGTCGTGCACGACCTGGCGACCGGCAACGAGGTCGTGGTGCCCGAGGTGCCGCCGACCCGGACGATCCCGTCGATGTCGATCTACCCGGCGCTGACCGCCAAGCACGTCGTCTGGCTCTACGACGCCGACCGCGACGGCCGCATGGGCATCATGCGCGCCGCCCTGGACGGCACCGGCAGCACGCCGGTCGTGGCGGACGGGCCGCAGGCGCCCTACCCGAACTGGCTCGACGCGAGCGAGTCGCGGGTGACCGTCGGCGTGCAGCCGGGCGGGACCACGCTGGAGAACGCGAACCTGCCCAAGATCTACCAGGTGGCGGTCACCGGCGGAGCCCTGGAGCGCTACTCCTGCAACCGGGGTGAGCAGTCGCTGTTCGCCGCCGGCTCGGCGGGCCGCGTCCTGTGGATCGACGGGACCGCCGGCGACACCGACCTCGTGACTCGCGACAGGCCCGCACACCGCTGCTGACCTGCCACGGGTGTCCGCTCGGCGCCCGCCGTGCCTCCGGAGGGGGACGGCGGGCGCCGAGTCGCGCGCAGCCCCGCGAGCTGGTTTGCTTGAGCCCGTCACAAACCACAGAACCCGAGCGGGGGGCTCCCATATGCGCAGTGTCGAACCCGAGGTCTTCATCGTCGCCCGTCCCGAGCTTGACTACGACGAGCTGGCCCGTTACCTGGGCGAGGTCGGCGGCGAGAGCTGGCTGGAGCGGCTCGACCGCGGCGACCTCGACGCCCAGAACCTCGCCGAGTTCGCCGGCCGGCTCTGCTACCGGTCCTTCGAGCCCGGCCTCAACCCCAACGTGGTGCGCATCAGGGAGAACCAGGACGACTACCTGCGCAACATCCTGGCCAGCGCGCACGGCTCGGTCCTCGAACACGTCAGCTTCAGCTTCGTGCTGCACAACGTCAGCCGCGTCCTGACGCACGAGCTGGTGCGCCACCGGCCCGGCGTGGCCATCTCCCAGGAGTCGCTGCGCTTCGTCCGGCTCGACGAGCTGCCGTTCTGGTTCCCCGAGTGGGCCCAGCAGGACCCCGAGCTGATGAAGCGGGCCACGGCCGTGCTGGAGCAGCTGGAGCAGTTCCAGCTCTGGATGGCCGGGCACTTCGGGCTCGACGAGGAGGGCGTGCCGTTCTCGGAGAAGAAGCACCGCACCTCGTTCATGCGCAGGTTCGCCCCCGAGGGGCTGGCCACCGGCCTGGTCTGGACGGCCAACGTGCGCACGCTGCGGCACACGATCGAGGCCCGCACCGCCGTCGGCGCGGAGGAGGAGATCCGCCTGCTGTTCCAGCGCATCGGCGAGCTGATGCGCAAGGAGGCGCCCGCCCTGTTCGGCGACTACGTCGTCGAGGACGGGGCCTGGGTCCCGGGGTGGCGCAAGGTCTGAGGCGTCAGGCGAGGGCGGGCAGCACGTAGACCTCGGCGCCCGGCGGCAGGGCACAGTCCAGGCCGCCGAGCCCGCGGGCGTTCTCCCCGCACACGATCATGCTGATGTGCCGGCGGATGCGGCCGTAGTCGTCGCGCAGCCGCTCCTCCAGCAGCGGATGGGTGCGCCGGAGCATGTCGAGCGCCGAGCCGAGCGTGGGCGGGGAGTCGCGGTCGGCGCCGACCGCGAACACCTTCACCTCGGTGCGCCCGCTCACCCACCGCCGCAGCGAGCTGGGCAGCACGAACACGACCATCGTCACGGGCTTGGTGAATGACCTGGCCATCGGTCAGAGCACCGCCGCACGCACGCTCAGCACGTCGGGCAGGTGGCGGGCGACCTGCGACCAGCTCTCGCCGTCGTCGCGCGAGCAGTAGACCTCGCCGTCGCGGGTGCCGAAGAACAGCCCGGCGGGGGAGGCGGTCATCGCGTCGCGCAGCACGGTGGCGTGGACCGGGCCCTCGGGCAGACCGTCGCCCAGCTCCTGCCAGGTGGCGCCGGCGTCCTGGCTGCGGCAGACCCGGTAGCGGTGGCCGACCGGGGTGCGGTCGATGTCGGCCGTCAGCGGCAGCACGAAGATCGTGTCGGGGCGGGTGGGGTGGACCACGATGGGGAAGCCGAAGTCGGAGGGCAGGGCCGAGCCGATGTCGTGCCAGCTCCCGCCGAAGTCGTCGCTGCGGTAGACGCCGAAGTGGTGCTGCAGGTAGAGCCGGTCGGGCCGGGCGGGGTCGAGGCAGACCTTGTGCACGCACTGCCCGAACTCGGGGTACTGCTGCCCCTCCGGCAGGAACGGCGCGCGGATGCCCTGGTTGGCCGCCTCCCACGACATGCCGCCGTCGCGGGTGCGGTAGAAGCCGGCCGCCGAGACCGCGATGCCCATGACCTCGGGGTCGGTGGGGTGGGGGACGATCGTGTGCAGGCACAGCCCGCCGCCGCCCGGCTGCCACTGCGGCCGGTGCGGGTGGTCCCACAGGCCCTCGACCAGGCGGTAGGTGACGCCGTGGTCCTCCGAGCGGAACAGCGCGGCCGGCTCGACGCCGGCCCACACCACGCCCGGCTCCGACGGCGAGGGCGTGAGCTGCCACACCCGGGCCAGCGTCGTGTCGGTCTTGTCGGGGAAGGCGATGGGCGGCTGAGGCGCCTCGCCCCAGGACTCGCCGAGATCATCGGAATACATCACGGACGGACCGAAATGGCCGTATTCGATGCCGGCCAGCAGCCGGGGTGCGGGCCCCCGGGTGTCGATGGCCACCGAGGGCACCGCGACCGTGGAGAACCGGATCGGCTCGATCTCGAACGGGCCGCCGCCCGCCGAGCGGGCGAGGAACAGGCCCTTGCGGGTGCCGATCGCGAGGACTGCGTCAGTCATAGCATCGCTCCCATGTTCGCTTCCCGCCATCGTGCCACGCGGGCGGCGGCGGTGCCGAGCACTGGGAGATTTGCCGCACGCCGACCGTCCCGCCGCCAGTGGACGACGGGAACAGGACGGGCATTACCCGGCAGGTAATCGTGACGCTTCCCTGTCACCGGTAGGTTTTCCGGCATGGGAGCACTTGCGATACAAGAAGAGACATTTGGTGATTTGTTGCGTTCGTGGCGGCAGCGGCGGCGGGTGAGCCAGCTCGACCTGGCCATCGAGGCGGACGTCTCCTCCCGGCACGTCAGCTTCCTGGAGACCGGCCGCGCCCGGCCGAGCCGCGAGATGGTGATGAGACTGGCCGAGGAGCTGGACGTGCCGCTGCGCCACCGCAACAGGATGCTGGTCGCGGCCGGGTTCGCGCCGGTCTTCCCCGAGCGCGAGGTGCGCGCCCCGGAGATGGCCGTCGTACGCCAGGCGCTGGACAAGATCCTGGCCGGGCACGAGCCGTACCCGGCGCTGGTCGTGGACGCGGCGTGGAACCTGGTGGCGGCCAACTCGGCGGCCGCCATGTTCATGGCCGGCGTGCCCGCCGAGCTGCTGGCCGAGCCGGTCAACGTGATGCGGCTGTCGCTGCACCCCGACGCGATGGGCGGCAGGCTGCTGAACCTGGCCGAGGTCCGCGCCTACCTCCTGCACCAGCTGCGCAGGCAGGCCGAGGCGTCGGCCGACGGCCGCCTGGCCGAGCTGCACGACGAGCTGGCCGCCTACACCTACCCCGGCGTCAACCTCAACGTGGCCCACGTGCCCGGCCCCGGCGACATCCTGCTGCCGCTGCGCATCGCCGACGGCGACCGCGTGCTGTCGATGTTCACCACCATCGCCACCTTCGGCACGCCCATGGACGTGACGGTCTCGGAGCTGGCCATCGAGACGTTCTGGCCGGCCGACGAGGAGACCGCCGCCGCCTTCCGCCGCGACCCGGCGGCCTCCTAGCGCTCACCGGGGACGACGTCGCGGTGGATGCGCGACAGCGGCACGCCGTCGGCCTGGAGGCGGCGCACGGTCGCGTCCACCATGCCACTCGGGCCGCAGACGTAGGCGTCGTGCTCGGACCAGGAGTGGAAGCGTCCCATCACCTCCGACAGCCGGCCGCGCATCCCGGTGTAGGAGGGGTCGCCGGAGACCACCGGCAGCACCTGCAACCAGGGGAAGGACGCCTGCATCGCCAGCAGGTCGGGCAGGTCGTACAGCTCGTCCACGGTGTGCGCGCCGTGCAGCAGGTGGATCCGCGGACGTAGGCCCGAGGCGATGACGTGCTCGACGATCGCCTTCAGCGGCGCCAGCCCGGTGCCGCCGGCCACGCACAGCAGGTCGCGGGCGCTGTGCTCGCGCGGTGTCATCGTGCCCATCGGCGGCCCGAGCATGACCGTGTCGCCGATCCTGGTGTGCCTGGTCAGCGCCGTGGACACCCAGCCGCCCGGCACCGAGCGCACGTGCAGCCTGACCGTGTTGTCCGGGCGCGGCGCGTTGGCGATCGAGAACGTGCGCCACACCCGCGGCCACCGCGCGGTCTGCACGGTGACGTACTGACCGGCCGTGTACGGCAGCGGCTGCGCGGGCAGCAGCGTGACCACCGCGATGTCGGGACGCCGCAGCTCGTGGTCGACGACCTCGGCCGGCCACCAGGCCGGGGAGACCCCCGCCTCGGAGTCGGCCGCCTCGATCATCAGATTGGCCGCCGCCGTGTACGCCGACACCCAGGCCGCCTCGATCTCGTCGTTCCACACCTCGGCGGCGAAGCGCCGGATCGTGGCCAGCAGGGCGTTGCCGACGGCCGTGTAGTGCTCGGCGACCACGCCGTACTTGCGGTGGTCCCTGCCGAGCTGCCCCAGATAGGCGGCCAGGCCGTCCGGGCTGTCCAGGCTCCACACGATCCGGGTCAGCGCGCCGAACAGCCGGTCGCGCTGGACGTCCATCGCGGGCGGGAACATCCCTCGCAGGTGCGGGCTCGCGGCGAACAGCCGTCCGTAGAAGTACGCGGTCGCCTTGTCGGCCACGGGCTCGACGAGTGAGAAGCTCTCCTTCACCAGTCGCGGATTCAACGACATGCACTCAACCCCACGCTATTGGGCCGGACACTCGATTCCGGCCGCCTCCTCCACCTCCTGGCAGCTCCGGGTCGTGAACGCGCGGCGTGCCCCGGCACTTCCGGCGCGCTCGAAAATGAGCCTTACACCACCTCTGATGCGTCGCAACCGATTCACCCGAAATGCGGTATGGGGTTTTCTGGCGAAGAAAACGAATAAAAGTGATTTTCGCATTTTGTTTCCGCTGTTTCCCGCCGCGCGACGGAGGCGTAGCATCCCGCCATGGCGGTCCTCCACCCCAGGCGGGTGACCTGGGAAGGCGCGCGCACCCGCCGGCCCTGACCTCGCCCCTGGAGATCCGCATGTCCCGACCGCTGATCGGCATCACCGCCTACCTGGAGGCCGCCCGCTGGGGCGACTGGGTACGCGAGGCCGTGCTGTCACCGCCCTCCTACGCCAAGGCGATCGAGCGGGCCGGCGGCGCGCCCGTGGTGCTGCCGCCGCTGGGCCCCCGAGGCATCGGCGACTACGTCGGCGGCCTGTCCGGCGTCCTGCTGGCCGGGGGCGTCGACCTCGGCGCCGGCACCTACGGCGGCGAGCCGGACGAACGCGCCCCCGAGCCGCAGGCCCACCGCGACCGGTTCGAGCTGGCCCTGGCCGGGGCCGCGATCCGGGCCGACCTGCCGATCCTGGCGATCGCGCGCGGCATGCACGTCCTGAACGTCGCCCAGGGCGGCACGCTGATCCCGTGGCTGCCCGAGGTGCTCGGCCACGACCGGCACGGCCAGCCCGGCGGGGTCCACGACCTCCGGGTGAGCGTGTCCAGCAGGCTGGGCAAGGCCGTCGGCGACCACGTCCGGGTCGTCGCGCCGCACCGGCAGTCCGTCCGCCGGCTGGGCGGCGGCCTGCTCGCGGTGGCCTGGGCCGAGGACCAGATCGTCGAGGGCGTCGAGCTGCAGGGCCACCGGTTCGCCGTCGGCCTCCAGTGGCATCCCGAACGCGGCGGGGACAATCGGCTCTTCGCTGCGTTCGTCGAGGCGGCCCGCTAGGCTGCGCTCATGCCGCTGCACCCCCAGGCGCGGGATTACGTCGCCCTCTACCCGTCGGACCTCAACGCCGACCTGGCCACGCTCGACCTGGCCACCATCCAGGAGATGCGCGCGCACGACGGCTTCGCGGCCCAGCGGGGCCCCCTGACCACGCTCCCGTTCGTCCGCGACGAGCTCGCCGGCGACGTGCCGATCCGCATCTACCGCGCCGACCCCGGCGACGGCCTGCTGCCCGTCGTGGTCTACTTCCACGGCGGCGGCTGGGTCTTCGGCAGCGTCAGGCGCAACGACGCCCTCGGCCGCGACCTGGCCCTGCGCACCGGCGCCGTGGTCGTCTCCGCCGACTACCGGCTGGCCCCCGAACACGCCTTCCCGGCCGCCGCCGACGACGCCTGGACCGTCGTGCGCGACGTCTTCGCCAGGCCCGCCTTCTACCAGAGCAACGGCAGCGTGGCCGTCGTCGGCGACAGCGCGGGCGGCAACCTGGCCGCCGTCGCCGCCTGGCGGGCCGCCGGGTCCGGCATCCGGCTGGCCCACCAGGCGCTGGTCTACCCGGTGCTCGACGCCGCCATGGACACCCCGAGCTACCACGCCTACGCCAAGGGCTTCGGGCTCGACGCCGCCGAGATGGCCTGGTTCGCCGAGCGCTACGCCTCCGGCGCCGACCCGGCCGACCCGCTGCTGAGCCCGCTGCGCATCGCCGACCTGACCGGCCTGCCGCCCGCCACCGTCCTGACCGCCGAGTGCGACGTGCTCAGGGACGAGGGCGAGCACTACGCCCGCCGCCTGGCCGACGCCGGCGTGCCGGTGGAGGCGCGCAGGTTCGACGGCGCCGTCCACGGCTTCTTCGGCCTGCCCGGCCTGTTCGACCAGGCGACCGAGGCCAGGCAGTACATCGCCGACCGTCTGCGGGAGCACCTGTGACCTTCGACAAGCTCAAGCTCGACACCCCGGCCGAGGGCGTGCTGCGCGTCACGATCAGCGAGCCCGGCCGGCTCAACGCCGTCGACATGACCGGCCACCGCGAGCTGAGCGAGATCTGGCGCGAGGCCGACCGCGACGACTCCGTCAGGGCGATCGTCGTCCGGGGCGAGGGCACCGCGTTCTCGGCCGGCGGCGACCTGTCGATGATCGAGGAGATGACCCGCGACCACGCCACCCGCATGCGGGTGTTCGCCGAGGCCCGCGACATCGTCTACAACGTGCTCAACTGCTCCAAGCCGATCGTCTCGGCCGTCCAGGGCCCCGCCGTGGGCGCCGGGCTCGCGGTGGCGCTGCTGGCCGACGTCTCGGTCGCCGGCCGCACCGCCCGGATCATCGACGGCCACACCCGGCTCGGCGTCGCCGCCGGCGACCACGCCGCGATCATCTGGCCGCTGCTGTGCGGCATGGCCAAGGCCAAGTACCACCTGCTGCTGTGCGAGCCCGTCACCGGCGAGCAGGCCGAGCGCATGGGCCTGGTCAGCCTGTGCGTCGACGACGACCAGGTGCACGACAAGGCGATGGAGATCGCGGTCCGCCTGGCCCAGGGCTCCCAGGAGGCCATCCGGCTGACCAAGTACTCGCTCAACAACTGGCTGCGCCTGGCCGGCCCGTCCTTCGACGCCTCGCTGGCGATGGAGTTCCTCGGCTTCACCGGCCCCGACGTGGTCGAGGGCGTGCGCGCGGTGCGCGAGAAGCGGCCGCCGTCGTTCGGCTGAGCGGGCGCGTGTGCTTGTCCGGGCCTCGGGTAGGCGCACCCTCATGACGGACAACGATGTGGTCGACCTGCTGGTGCGCCAGCACGAGCAGATCAGGAGCCAGTTCACGGAGGTCGAGAACGCTGCCCCCGAGGACAAAGCAGCGGCTTTCCAGAGGCTGGTGCGCCTGCTGGCCGTCCACGAGACAGCGGAGGAGGAGATCGTCCACCCGTACGCGCGCCGCCACGTCGACGACGGCGACGACCTGGTGGACGAGCGCCTGGCCGAGGAGAACGCGGCCAAGGACATGCTCACCCAGATGGAGCGGGCGGGCGTCGACGACCCGCAGTTCGCGGCCGACCTGGCCACGCTGCGCAAGGCCGTCGTCGAGCACGCCGAGGCCGAGGAGCGCGAGGAGTTCCCCAGGCTGAGGCAGGCCGCCGGCGAGAAGGAGCTGCGCGCGATGGCGCTCGGGGTCAAAGCCGCCGAGGCGATCGCGCCCACGCACCCGCACGCCGGCGTCGAGACCGCGCCGGAGAACCTGCTGGCGGGCCCGCCCGCCGCGATCATGGACAGGGCCCGCGACGTGATCCGCAAGGCGACGGGCAGGGCCTGAGAGCCGTCAGAAACTCCGGGGCAACCCGAGCACCTGTGTCGCGAGGAAGTTGAGCAGAAGCTCCTCCGTCACGGGTGCCACCCTTCCGATACGGGCGTCGGCCAGCAGCCTGGCCACCGGGTACTCCAGCGAGTACGCCATGCCGCCGTGCGTCTGGAACGCGGCGTCGGCCGCCTCCCACGCGGCCTGGGAGGCGGTCAGCTTGGCGATGTTGGCCTCGGTGCCGCACGGCAGCCGCCGGTCGAAGGACCAGGCCGCCTTGTACAGCATCAGCCGCGCCAGCTCGATCTTGGCCTTGACCTGCGCCAGCGGGAACGCGATGGCCTGGTTGGCGCCGATCGGGCGGCCGAACACCTCGCGTTCCTTGGCGTAGCCGACCGCCACCCGCAGCGCCACCTCGGCGCCGCCGAGCGCGGAGGCGGCCAGCAGCACCCGTTCGGGGTTGAGGATGTCCCACAGCACGGCCGCGCCGCCGTCCACCTCGCCGACCACGTTCGCGGCGGGCACCCGCAGGTCGTCGAGGAAGACCATGTTGGACGGCGTGGTGTTCGCGCCCATCTTGGGGATCGGCCGGTAGGAGAGCTGCCCGGCGGCGACCGCCTCGGGCACGTTCACCAGGAACACCGTCAGCCCGTGGGTGCGCGGTTTGGCGTCCGACGCCGGGACCGTCCTGGTCACCAGCAACATCCAGGTGGCCCGCTGCACGCCGGTGATCCAGATCTTCTGGCCGTTGAGCACGTAGTCGCCGCCGTCGCGGCGGGCCGAGGTGGTGATCGCCAGGGAGTTGGAGCCGGCGTCCGGCTCGGTCAGGGCGAAGCACGTCTCGATCTCGCCCGTGGCCAGCCGGGGCAGCAGCTCGGCCCGCTGCTCGGCGGTGCCGTGCCGGGCCAGGGTGAGCGCGCCGAAACCGGGGGTCAGCACGTACGTGAAGGCCGAGCCGCCCGCCGCGCCCGAGCTCGCCAGCGTTTCGGTGGCCACCGCGAGCTCCAGCAGCCCCTGCCCGCCCCCGCCGTGCTCCTCCGGCACGGCCAGGCCCAGCCAGCCGCCCTTGGCGAGGTCGGCCCAGACCTCCTCCGGCCAGCGTTTGTCGCTCTCGCACCGCTGCCAGTAGTCGAGGTCGTAGCGGGCGCAGATCTCGGCGACACCGCGCTGGACGGCCTGGGCGCTCTCGGGAAGGGTGAAATCCATCACGCCATCGTAGAAGTTCGTTCTGTTCAGGGTCGAGGTCTGCGGGCGTGGAAGACGAAGGCCGGCGGGGTGTTGCGCCACACCGTACGTCCGGGCACGACCTCCTCGAACCGCTCGGCCAGCAACGCCCGGAACCGGCGGGCCGAGCTGAGCGGGATGGCGTGGATGTAGGAGAAGGTGGTGAAGGCCGCGCCGGGGCTCATCACCGACGTCACCGCGTCCAGCAGCTCGTGCTGCAGCCCCGTGGGGAAGGCCGCCCACGGCAGCCCGCTCACCACCACGTCGGCGTGGCTCAGCCCGCGCCCGCTCAGCAGCTCACCCAGGCGCGCCGCGTCGGCGTGGGCCACGTCCACGCCGGGGAAACGCTCGGCGAGCAGCGCCGCGAGCCGCCCGTTCACCTCGACGGCCAGGTGGTGGCCACGCCCGCCGAGCCGCTGCTGGATCTCCGCGGTGAACGGGCCGGTGCCGGGGCCGAGCTCCACCACGGTCGGCTCGCCGCGCTCCGGGACCGGCGCGCAGACGGCCGAGGCCAGCCGGCGCGAACTCGGGGCGACGGCGCCGATCACGGCGGGGGCGCGCAGGAACTGGCCGAGGAACATTGCGGTGTCGTTGGACATGGCCCCGAACGTATAGGGAAGATCACCCCCTGTGCTCCCTCCTTTGGACGAACCGGCGGCCACTAGGAGGAGACGGGGTCCTCCGCGCGGAGGATCAGCTAAGGGGCGAGGGTGGATAGCGTGAGCCCATGCGTTGGCGTGGTGTGCCGCTCGATGTCCTGCTCGCGGTATCAGGTGTGGGCCTGGACCTGTTGACGACGACCCACGCGGGCGACACCGCGTACCTGCCGGCGGCGATGAACATCCCCATGGCCCTCCTGGTGGGCCTGCCCATGGGGATGGTACGGCGATGGCCGCTGCCGGTCACCCTCTACCTGGCCGTCTTCCTCGTCCTCAGCGACCAGCTCGGCTCCTACACCTCCAACACCGCGCAGATCCTCATCTGCGTCGCGCTCGGCGTGGTCGGCTTCCGCGTCGCCTGGAAGCCCGCCCTGCTCGGCGTGGGCGCCACCGTCCTGGCCACCGCGGTCAACATCGCCGACCCCGGCATCGCGCTGACCGGCAACACCTGGATCTACTCGGTGCTGCTGCCCGTCTTCCCCACCGTGCTCGGCGCCTACCTGCGCAGCTCGGCCGAGCGGCTGGAGGAGCGCGACGTCACGCCCGACGCGCTGCTGGCCGCCGGAGGCGTGGCGATCACCGTGCTCAGCACCTGGACCTCCTGGCACAGCGGAGCCCTTCCGGTGTGGGTGATCGGCCTGCTCGCCGTGGTCGGCGGGCTGTCGCTGGGCGTGGCCAGGCGCCTGCCCGGCCTGGTCCTCCTGCTGCAGGCCGTGCTGCTGATCGCCGCCGACAGCTATCTGAACGACGCCGTCAACACCTGCCTGATCCTCACGCTCATCGCCATCGGCGTGTTCGCGATGCGCGTGGCCTCCTGGGCCTGGACGGCGGCCGCGTACCTGACAGGCTGCCTGCTGTCGGCCATCGCCGTGGTCGGGGACGGCACCGAGATCACCCCTGTCCGCGTCGGCGTGCTGATGACCCTGGTGGCCACGCCCATCGCGATCGGCCGCTACCTGGGGATGCGGCGTGCCGCCGCCGCCGCCGAACGCCTGCGCGCCGAGGAGTCGGCCCGGCTCGCGGTCGCCCAGGTGCGCGCCGACCAGCTCGCCGAGCGCGAGCGCATCGCCCGCGACGTGCACGACATCGTGGCCCACCACGTCGGCGCCATGGTGCTGCGCGCCAGCGCCGCCCGTTTCACCGCGCCCGACGGGCCGGTCGCCGACGCGCTGTCCGACATCCGCGAGACCGGCCACCAGGTGCTCCAGGACCTGCGCGACCTGCTCGACCTGCTGCGCGACCCCGACCGCGGCCCCGACCTGCTGGCCAACCCCGCCGACGTGGTCCGCGAATCCGCCGAACGCATGGCCGCCGCCGGGCTCGTCGTCGACCTCGACCTCGACCCGGCCAGCGACCGCGCCCCGCTCATCGCCCGCGCCTCCGCCGCGCGCATCGTCCAGGAAGGTCTCACCAACGTGCTCAAACACGCCGGACCCGGCACCCGGGTCCGGGTCATCGTGGCCCCCGCCGAGGAAGGGTTGTCCATCGAGATCCGCAACGGCCGCCCGCCCACCGTCATCGAGCGCCTGCCCTCCTCCGGCCGCGGCCTGGCGGGCATGCGCGAGCGCGTGCGCGCCCTCGGGGGCACCCTCAGCGCCGGCCCCGACGGCGACGGCGGCTGGCTGCTGCTGGCCAGCCTGCCCGCCAGGAGCGCCGCGTGATCCGCGTGCTGGTGGCCGACGACCAGGCGCTGGTCCGCGCGGGCGTGCGCATGTTGCTGCAGGCTGCGGGCGACATGGAGGTCGTGGGCGAGGCCGAGGACGGCGCCGAGGCCGTCCGCCTGGCCGAACGCCACGTGCCCGACGTCATCCTCATGGACCTGCGCATGCCCCGCGTCGACGGCCTGGAGGCGACCAGGCGGGTGCTGGCGGCCCGCCCGGCGGCCCGCGTCGTCGTGCTCACCACGTTCGCCGAGGACGCCGACGTGCACGCCGCCCTGCGCGCCGGGGCCGTCGGCTTCCTGGTCAAGGACGACGAGCCGGAACGCATGGTCGACGCCGTGCGCAGGGCCGCCGCGGGGGAGCAGCTGCTGGCCCCCTCGGTGCTGCGCCGGGTCGTCGAACGGTTCCTCGCCTCCGAGGAGCAGGCCGCCGTGCCGCCGCCGTCCGGGCTGACCGAACGCGAGCTGGAGGTGCTCGCCCTGGTCGGCACCGGCCTGTCCAACGCCGAGATCGCCGAGCAGCTGCACGTCGGCGTCACCACCGTCAAGACGCACATCGCCGCCGCCATGGACAAGCTCGGCCTGCGCAACCGCATCCAGGCCGCCGTGGTCGCCCACCGCGCCGGTCTGGTGGACGCCGCCTTCCGCCCGGTCCGTCCGCCACGTGGGGGACCGGGGGGTCATCCCGCAGGCTGACGACCTTGTGGGGCCGCCCTCGACACGATGTGGGTCCTTCGTTCGCAGAAAGGATGCACATCATGGGGGAGACTCAGGTCATGCCGCGCCCCGGCACGACACGACAGGTGCCGGCGGGGCTGCTGTACAGCCTGCGCGTCGTCATCATCGCCCAGGCCGCCGCGCTGCTCGTGGCCGCCTCGTTCGCCGGACAGGCCGTGGCGGCGGGCGGCGGCGCGCTGTCCGAGACGCACGTCATGGCGGGCATGGTCGTCCACCTGGTTGCGCTCGTGCAGATCGTGCTGGCCGTCCTGGTCTGGCGGCCGGGCCGCGGCGCCGGCTGGCCGGTGTGGGCCAGCGTCGCACTGCTCGTCGTCGGCCTCCTCCAGCACTTCACCTGGTCCTGGCTGGGCGCCCACGTGCCCAACGGGGTGCTGCTGTTCGGCCTCATCGGTGCGCTGCTGATCTGGTCCTGGTCGCCGTCGGCGTCCCGGCGCCGCTAAGGTCTGTGGTGTGTATGTGAAGATCTGCGGGTTGAGCGAGCCCGAGCACGTCGAGGCCGCCGTCGAGGCCGGCGCCGACGCCATCGGGTTCGTGCTCACCCGGAGCCCGCGCAGGGTGACGCCGGAGCGGGCGGCCGAGCTGGCCGCGGCGATCCCGGCCCACGTGCTCACCGTGGGCGTCTTCCGGGGGGAGGACCCCGAGACGGTCCGGGCCGCGGCGCTGGCCTCGGGCGTGCGCGCCGTCCAGCTGCACGGCAACCACCCCCACGCCGACTTCACCGCGCTGAAAGACCTCGGCCGCCCGCTCGTGCGCGCCGTCGACGCCGCGGCCGACCTGCGGTGCGGCGCCCACGACGAAGACCTGCTCATCGTCGACGCCCCGCGCCCCGGCTCGGGGGAGCCGTGGGACTGGGCGGCGGTGCGCGGCCGCCCGTCCGGCCGGTGGATGCTGGCCGGCGGGCTCGACCCGTCGAACGTGGCCGAGGCCGTCGAGGCCGCCGGCCCGTGGGGGGTCGACGTGTCCAGCGGCGTCGAGACCGCGCCTGGGGTCAAGGACTCCGCCCTGATCAGGGCCTTCCTCCGGGCCGCCCGCGGTGGCTGACGAGCTGTCGCGGGCCCTGGGCTTCGTGCACGACTTCGCCCGCCGCAAGGCGCCCGTCGTCACGCCGGTCCCGGGCGGGTTCGCGGTGCTCGACGAGCGTTACCCGATGTCGCACGACGACAACAGGCTGATCGTCTGGAGCGGCGCCCCCGGGCCGGTGCTTGCGGCGGCCGACGAGCGGCTCGCCGGGCTCGGCCACCGGCTGGTGTGCGTCGACGACGACCGGCTGGGGCAGGAGTTCCGGCCCGCGTTCGGCGCCGCCGGCTACCAGCACGAGACGAACGTCGTCATGGCCTTCCACGGCCCCCGCCCTGCCGCGCCCGCCGCCGCCACCGAGCGGCTCGACCTGGCCGAGCTGGTGCCCGTGCTGCGCGAGGAGTGGCACGAGTCGCTGCCGCAGGCGGAGGAGGGCGTGGTCGAAGGGCTCGCCGCGCGCGCTGCGGCCCGCCCGGCCGGCGCCGACCTGGTCGAGTTCCACGCCGTACGCGCCCCCGACGGGCAGGTCGCCGCCCGGGCCGACCTCTACGTCCACGAGGGCGTCGCCCAGATCGAGAACGTCTACACCGGCGAGCGCCACCGGGGCCGGGGCTTCGCCCGCACGCTGCTGACCGCGCTGCTCGCCGCCACGGCCGGCGCCGAGCTGACGTTCCTGGTCGCCGACGCCGACGACTGGCCGCGCGAGTTCTACGGCCGGCTCGGTTTCGTCCCTGTGGGCCACACCCACGCCTTCCTGCGCACCTGACCCTTCCGCGAAGCCGGCGGCCCGGTCAGGCGCCCACCGAGCGGGCCAGGGCCACCGCGGCGGGGCCCAGCAGGGCCAGCACGGCTCCCGACAGCGCGTGCACGACCGTGTACGCCAGCAGCGGCGTCCCGTTCCCCGACATCCGCCGCACCGCGCCCAGGACGGTCGTCAGGCCGTGCTGCCCGGTCACCGCGCCGAGCACCAGCGGCGGCGGCGACATCATCAGCTTGGCCCCCATGGCCAGCGAGATCACCACGGGCACCGCGGCCGTGGCGACCGCGCCGAGCGCCACCTGCCAGGCGTGCCGCCCCACCAGCTCCACCGCCGCCGGCCCCGCCGACAGCCCGAGGGCCGCCACGAACACGCCGAGCGACACCTCGCCCACCACCCGGGCCGCGCCCGCGTCGTACTGCCCGAAGCGGGCCCGTCCCGCCCGCGCCCGGCCGAACACCAGCCCGGCCACCAGGCAGCCGATCGACACCGTGAGGCCGCCCGCCACCCCCGCCACGAGCCCGGCGACGAGCCCGGCGGCCAGGTAGACGACGTCGGCCCGGCGTCCGGCGTCCGTCCGCGCCCCGAGCCAGGCGGCCGCCCGGTCCACGTCCCGTTTCATCCCGGTCACCCGCACCACGTCGCCGGCGCACAGCTCCGTGCCCGGCCGGACCGGCAACCGGCACCCCACCCGCGTCACCTCGCACACGTGCAGGTCCTGCACCCCCTGGCCGGACAGCCCGGCGCGCAGGTCCCGCACGGTCGCCGGCGGCCGGCCCGCGAGCGTCACGTCGGCCACCTCCAGATCCAGGTCGAGCTCCCGCCCGCCGGGCACCTCGGGCCCGACCACCGCGCCCGCGTTGACGACGTCCTGCCGCACGCCCACGACCACGACCTCGTCGTCCCGCTGCAGCAGCGTGTCCGGGCCGAACGGGATCGGCCGGCCGTTCCTGCGCAGCCGCTCCACCGAGACGCGGGTGCCCATCGCGATCTCCGCCTGCCCGACCGTCCTGCCCTCGCCGGTGGTGACCTGGTGGGCCTTGCCCAGCACCGCCGGCGGCGGCGTCTCCTCCGCGCCGTCCAGCCGCCGCCACAGCGCCGCGGCCTCCTCGCCGGGGTCGAACCGCAGCACCGCAGGCGCGGCCCGGCCGGTCAGCAGCGCGATCGTGACCAGGGCGAAGAGATAGGACAGGACGTACGCGGGCCCGAGCGCGCCCTGCGCGACCCCGGCGGCCTGCAGGGCGTCGGCCGACGTCCCCAGCGCCACCGGCCCGGCCGCCGCCCCCGCGATCAGCCCGGCCGTGGTGCCCGGATCCAGCCCGAACGCGTCGGCCACGAGCGCCGTGACCGCCAGCGCCCCCACGACCTCGGCGACCGTGAACCACAGGTACCGCAGGTTGCGCCCGGCGAACGCCGCGAAGAAGGCGGGCCCGAGGGTGTAGCCGAGGGTGAAGGCGAAGATCGCGAAGGCGATCACGCGCACCTGCTGGTGGACCGTGACGCCGCCGGTCAGCAGCCCGACGGCCAGCGCCGCGGCCAGCGTCCCGGCCACGCCTCCGAACGCCACCCCGCGGAACCTGATCCGGCCCAGGGCGAACCCGAGGGCCAGGCAGAGGAACAAGGCGATCTCCGGCGCGCCCCGCAGCACGCCGGACTCCCAGGGCCACATCCGATCCCCCCAAGCCAGGCCGGCACCGCGGGGGGATCGATCACCCAGCCTTTTCCCGCCGTCACAAGCCGCGAAACGCCCACTCCTCCCGCCCCGCCCTCCCCGCGCGCGGGGAATGGTCGCTGGTGGGGCGTCTGTGCCGGAGTTCCACGCAGTAGGGTCTCTGCGTGAGCGAAACTTCCGCCGAGGACCGGATCTGGACGGTTCCCAACCTGCTGAGCTTCCTGCGCCTCCTGGGCGTCCCCGTGTTCCTCTGGCTGGTCCTGGGCCCCCGGGCGGACGGGTGGGCCATCGCCATCCTCATCGTGGCCGGGTTCACCGACTGGCTCGACGGCAAGATCGCTCGCGCGTTCAACCAGACCAGCAAGCTCGGCCGGGTGATCGATCCGGCCGCCGACAAGCTGTACGTCTTCGCCACCATCCTGGCGCTGCTGCTGCGGGAGGTCATCCCGTGGTGGCTGGTGGCCGTCATCGTGGCGCGGGAGCTCTTCGTCGCCTGTTCGTTCCCCGTACTACGCAAACATGGCTATAAGGCACTTCAGGTGCATTTCCTGGGCAAGGCCGCCATGTTCAACCTCATGTACGCCTTCCCGCTGCTCTTCCTCGCCTCCCACACCGGGTGGTATGCCGAAATAGCGCGAATTGCCGGGTGGGCCTTCGCGTTGTGGGGCACGGGCCTGTATTGGTGGGCAGGGATCCTGTACGTGGTGCAGGTGCGCCAACTCGTAACCGCGACCACGAAGGAGTGATCGGGTGAAGGCGGTCGTCATGGCGGGCGGGGAGGGTACTCGGCTGCGTCCGATGACCGCCAACCAGCCCAAGCCCCTGCTTCCCGTGGTCAACCGCCCGATCATGGAACACGTCCTGCGCCTGCTCAAACGGCACGGCATCACCGAGACGGTCGTCACCCTCCAGTTCCTGGCCGCCCTCGTGCGCAACTACTTCGGCGACGGCGACGAGCTGGGCATGAACCTCCAGTACGCCACCGAGGACCTGCCCCTGGGCACCGCGGGCAGCGTCAAGAACGCCGCCGACCGCCTCCGCGACGACCGCTTCCTGGTCATCTCCGGCGACGCCCTCACGGATATCGACTTATCCGACATGATCCGTTTTCATCGCGAAAATTCGGCTCTTGTCACCATCGGCCTGAAACGCGTCCCCAACCCGCTCGAATTCGGGATCATCATCCTCGACGAGAACGGGCGCGTGCAGCGTTTCCTGGAGAAGCCCACCTGGGGCCAGGTCTTCTCCGACACCGTCAACACCGGCATCTACGTCATGGAGCCCGAGGTCCTCGACGCCGTGGCCGACGGCGAACCGGTCGACTGGTCATCAGACGTCTTCCCCGCCCTCCTGGAACGCGGCGCCCCCATCTACGGCTACGTCGCCGACGGCTACTGGGAGGACGTCGGCACCCACGCCAGCTACCTCAAGGCCCAGGCCGACGCCCTGTCTGGCCGGGTCCGCCTCGACATCGGCGGCTTCGAGCTCTCCCCGGGCGTCTGGGTGGCCGACTCCGCCACGGTCGACCCCGACGCCGTCCTGAAGGGCCCGCTGCTGATCGGCGACTACGCCAAGGTGGAGGCGGGCGCCGAACTGCGCGAGTTCACCGTGCTCGGCAACAACGCGGTCGTGCGTGAGGGCGCCTTCCTGCACCGCGCGGTCGTCCACGACAACGTCTACCTCGGCCCCGGCGCCCACCTGCGCGGCTGTGTGATCGGCAAGAGCACCGACGTCATGGGCGGCGCCCGCGTCGAGGAGGACGCCGTCATCGGCGACGAATGCGTCATCGAGGCCGAGGCGTACGTCTCCAGCGGCGTCAAGGTCTACCCGTTCAAGACCATCGAGGCCGGCGCGGTCGTCAACACCAGCGTCATCTGGGAGTCGCGCGGCCAGCGCAACCTGTTCGGCCCCCGCGGAGTCAGCGGCCTGGTGAACGTCGAGATCACCGCCGAGCTGTGCGTCCGGCTGGCCGGCGCCTACGCCACCACCCTGCGCAAGGGCGCCTACGTCGTCACCTCCCGCGACTGCTCCCTGGCCGCCAGGGCGCTCAAACGGGCCGTGATCGGCGCGCTGACCGCCGCCGCGATCAACGTCCTGGACCTGGAGGCCGCGCCGCTGCCGGTGGCCCGCTTCCACACCGCCCGCGAGTCGGCCGCCGGCGGCATCGCCCTGCGCACCACGCCGGGCGACCCGCAGAGCGCCGACATCGTCATCATGGACGACCGCGGCGCCGACCTGCCCCCGGCCGCCCAGCGCAAGCTGGAGCGCGTCTTCTCCCGCCAGGAGTACCGGCGGGCCTTCCCCGGCGAGATCGCCGAGCTGCACTACCCGGCCAGGGCCGTCGAGGGCTACACGCACGAGCTGATGCGGGCCATCGGCGTGACCGGCGTCAAGGACATGAAGGTCGTGGTCGACTGCGCCGGCGGCACCTCCTCCCTGGTGATGCCCACGCTGCTCAGCCGGGCCGGCGTCGAGGTGCTCACCGTCAACGCCCGCCTGGACGACGTCTCGCCCACCGAGACGCTGGCCGAGCGCCGCCGCGGCCTGCAACGCCTGTCGGAGCTGGTCAGCTCCTCGCGGGCGGCCTTCGGCGTGCGCTTCGACCCGGTCGGCGAACGCATCGCGCTGGTGGACGAGACCGGCCAGCTCATCAGCGAGGAACGTGCCCTGCTCGTCGTGCTGGACCTGGTGGCGGCCGAGCGCAGGGGCGGCCGGGTGGCCCTGCCGGTCACCACCACGCGCGTCGCCGAGCAGGTCTGCCGCTTCCACGGCGTGCAGGTGCAGTGGACCTCGACCGCCCTGGACGCCCTGACCTCCGCCGCCCAGGGCCCCGACATGATCTTCGCGGCGGACGGGCGCGGCGGGTTCGTCGTGCCGGAGTTCAGCCCGGCCATCGACGGCCTGGCCGCGTTCATGCGCCTGCTGGGGCTGGTGGCCCGCACCCGGCTGTCGCTCAGCCAGATCGACGCCAGGATCCCCGAGGTCAAACTGCTCCGGCGGAGCGTCCCCACCCAGTGGGCGGCCAAGGGCGCGGTCATGCGCTCGGTCATCGAGGCGGCCGAGGCCGAGCCCGGCGGCTGGCGCGTGGACACCACCGACGGCGTGCGGGTCGCCCGCGACGACGGCTCGTGGGTGCTGATCCTGCCCGCCGCCGCCGAGCCCGTCACCGACCTGTGGGCCGAGGCCCCCGACATGGACGGCGCCCAGGCGTTGCTCGAACGCTGGGCCCGCGTGGTCGAACAGGCAGCCGTCTGATCACGTAGAGTAGCGAAAAACCCTTCGCACGCGATGTGCGCGCGGAGTGCCGCAAGATCGTAATGTAGAAACGCGCGGCGGCATGGACCACGGGGTGGGGGCGGCGGTAACTTTGTCAGCGTCCGAACCAACAGTCCAGCGCCCCGCCTTGACCTTTGCCGCTGATCAGCGTAAGTTGCGGCATTCGCAAACTTGAAGAGCGAAGGCAGGCGCGTCCCCAGCACCGTCGCCGCGTCTTCGCGGTAGGAGGCCGAGCCGATCGATGCCGAGCGTCTACTGCACGCAGTGCGGGCACGCCAACCCCGAGGATGCCCGTTTCTGTTCCCGCTGTGGGTCACCGCTGACCAGACCCGAGGTCGCCGGGGACACCACATCGACGATCTCGGTCGCGGGAATCGAGGCGTACGAGGCTGAGACAGGCGACATGCTCCTGGCCGAACGGGCGCTGGTCGAACAGCTCCCGCCCGGCACGGCGTTGCTCTCGGTGACCAGGGGGCCCAACCAGGGGAGCCGGTTCCGGCTCGACAAGGACCTCACCACGACCGGGCGCCACCCGGAGAGCGACATCTTCCTCGACGACATCACCGTCTCCCGCCGCCACGTCGAGTTCTACCGCCACCGCGGCGGCCAGTTCTCCGTGCGCGACGTCGGCAGCCTCAACGGCACCTACGTCAACCGGGAGCGCATCGAGGAGGTCCCCCTGCACTCCGGAGACGAGGTGCAGATCGGCAAGTTCCGCCTCGTCTTCCTGATGAGGGTCAACGCCGGCGCATGAGCTCACAGGCGGCACGCTCGCACATGAGCATCGGGGAGGTGCTCGCCCTGCTGCAGGGCGAGTTCCCCGACGTCACCGTGTCCAAGATCCGTTTCCTGGAAGGTGAGGGGCTCATCGAGCCCGAGCGCAGCCCCTCGGGCTACCGCAAGTTCACCCACCTTCACGTCGAGCAACTGCGGTTCATCCTGACCGAGCAGCGTGACCACTACCTGCCGCTGCGGGTGATCAAGGACAGGATGGCGGAGAGCTTCGGCCTTCCGCGCGCGGTGCAGCAGACGCAGGAGATCCGGTTCGACCGGGCCGAGCTGCTGGAGGCCGCCGGCATCGACGAGGAGACCCTCGCCGAGCTGGAGGACTACGGCCTGCTCGCCCCCGTGGCCAGGCGCTACGACGAGGAGGCGCTGAAGGTCGCGCGCAGCGTCGGCGCCCTGGCCCGCTTCGGCCTGCACGCCCGCCACCTGCGCGCGGTCAAGGCCGCCGCCGAGCGGGAGTGCGGCCTGGTCGAGCAGACCGTCGCGCCCATACTCAAGCGGCGCGCCCCCGGAGCCATCGGCGAGGCCGACGAGGCCGCCAGGGAGCTGTCCCAGCTCCTGCTCGACCTGCACGCCTCTCTGGTGCGCAGCGGGGTCAGGTCTGTCCTGGGCCGCTGAGGGCACAGAGCTGGAAGGCCGGGGCACATTCCAGGCCTGCCGGGTGTTACGTTGAAATGCATAAGCGTGTAGCAGAAGCGACCCAGTCAACAGCTGTGCCGGGCGACCGGCCGGTCGAATACGGAGCAGCCCGTGTTGCAGATGGAGGTCGTGGGCGTTCGAGTTGAGATGCCCACAAATCAGCCGATCGTCTTGCTCAAGGAGGCACACGGGGAACGGTTCCTTCCGATCTGGATCGGCATGACCGAGGCGACCGCGATCGCCCTGGCGCAGGCCGAGGAGCCGCCGCCCCGGCCGCTCACCCACGACCTGTTCAGGGACGTGCTGAGCGCGCTCGGCGTCGGGCTGCGCGCGGTCAACATCGTGGCCCTGCGTGACGGTATCTTCTTCGCCGACCTTGTGTTCTCCAACGGCGTGGAGGTGAGCGCCAGGCCGTCCGACTCGATCGCCCTGGCCCTGCGCACCGGCGCCCGCATCTTCGCCAGCGAAGAGGTGGTCCAGGAGGCCGGTGTGATCATCCCGGACGACCAGGAGGACGAGGTGGAGAAGTTCAGGGAGTTCCTTGACACGATCACTCCCGAGGACTTCGGCAGGGCGGGGTAGGTATTTCAGTGCATTTACGCTTCACGACGCGCCGAGCCGGATCGTTGACTGAGCATGGTCACGGTCCTACGGTGCAAGTGAAACCCGTGGTCGCCCTTTACGAACCCCCAGATCAGGCCGCGGGATGAGAGAAAGCCGGAGGTCCGCGTGGCGGTCAGCAGCGGCGAGGGAAAGACGGCCGGCCAGGAAGATCCGGTGCGGCGCGAGAGCGCGCGGCAGCGTGCCGGAGAGCAGGGCCTGCTCTTTGACGAGCAGCCCACGACGCTGCCCGCCGACATCGGATACCGCGGGCCCACGGCCTGCTCGGCGGCCGGCATCACCTACAGGCAGCTCGACTACTGGGCGCGTACCGGCCTGGTGGAGCCCACGATAAGAGCCGCGCACGGCTCGGGTTCGCAGCGGCTCTACAGCTTCCGCGACATCCTGGTGCTCAAGGTCGTCAAGCGGCTGCTCGACACGGGCGTGTCGTTGCAGCAGATCCGCACCGCGGTGCAGCACCTGCGTGACCGCGGGGTCGCCGACCTCGCGCAGATCACGCTCATGAGCGACGGAGTCAGCGTCTACGAGTGCACCTCGGCCGACGAGGTGATCGATCTCCTCCAGGGCGGGCAGGGCGTGTTCGGCATCGCGCTCGGCCGGGTCTGGCGCGAGGTCGAGGGCTCCCTCGCGGAGCTGCCGGGGGAACGGGCGGCGGTCGAGGACAGCGTCCCGGCCGACCATCCCACTGACGAGCTCGCCAAGCGGCGCCGCGCACGCCGCACGGGGTGAGCTGAACCGCTGAACACACCGTAGTAATCTAGGACAGAGTAAGGCTGACGACCCCGTGCGGGAGAGTCCCTGGGCCTCGGTCCTGGGGCGCCGAAGGAGCAACCCTCCCCGGAATCTCTCAGGCATCCCGTACCGCTCGGGCGAGGCAACTCTGGAAAGCAGGTGCGTCCGCCAGGCGCACCTCACCGACGGTGCAAGCCCCACGGCGGGGTGAAGCTCTCAGGTCGCGATGACGTCGCGCTGACAGAGGGGGAGATCCGGCACTCGCCCGCGCCCCGGCGCCGGTCTCCACGCCTCAGGAGGCAACCTCCATGACCGACCTGTCCGCTCCGCCGTTCTCGTCCCGGCACATCGGCCCATCGGAGTCCGAGCAGCAGCGCATGCTCGAGGCCGTGGGCTTCGAGTCCGTCGGCGATCTGGTGGCCGTGGCCGTCCCCGAGGCCATCAGGGCCAAGGACCGGCTCCAGCTCCCGCCCGCCGCGAGCGAGACCGAGGCCATCGCCGAGCTGCGCGAGCTGGCCTCCCGCAACCGGGTGCTGACCTCCATGATCGGACTGGGCTACTACGACACCGTCACGCCCGCCGTCATCCGGCGCAACCTGCTGGAGAACCCGGGCTGGTACACCGCCTACACGCCGTACCAGCCGGAGATCTCGCAGGGCCGCCTGGAGGCGCTGCTGAACTTCCAGACGGTCGTCTCCGACCTGACCGGCCTCGACGTCGCCGGCGCCTCCCTGCTGGACGAGAGCACCGCCGCGGCCGAGGCCATGACGCTGGCCCGCCGGGCGGGCAGGTCCAAGAGCGACGTGTTCGTCGTCGACGCCGACACGCTGCCCCAGACCAAGGCCGTGCTGGCCACCCGCGCCGAGCCGCTCGGCATCACGCTGGTCGAGCACGACCTCGACGGCGACCTGCCCGAGTGCTTCGGCGTGCTGGTGCAGTACCCGGGCGCCTCGGGCCGCCTGCGCGACTTCCGCGACGTGGCCGCCAGGGCGCACGAGGCGGGCGCGCTCGTCGTGGCCGCCGCCGACCTGCTGGCCCTCACGCTCGTGGCCGCCCCCGGCGAGCTGGGCGCCGACATCGCCGTCGGCTCCTCCCAGCGCTTCGGCGTCTCCTTCGGCTTCGGCGGGCCGCACGCGGCCTACATGTCCGTACGCGAGGGCCTGCAGCGGCAGATGCCCGGCCGCCTGGTCGGCGTGTCGGTCGACGTCGACGGCGACCCCGCCTACCGGCTGGCCCTGCAGACCCGCGAGCAGCACATCCGCCGCGAGAAGGCCACCAGCAACATCTGCACCGCCCAGGTCCTGCTGGCCGTGATCGCCGGCATGTACGCCGTCTACCACGGCCCCGAGGGCCTGCGCCGGATCGCCCGGCGGGTGCACCGGCACGCCGTCGCGCTGGCCGGCGGGCTGCGCGAGGCCGGCCTGGAGGTCGTGCACGGCGAGTTCTTCGACACCGTGCTCGTCCGCGTGCCCGGCCGGGCCGCCGAGGTGGTCGCCGCCGCCGCCGAGCGGGGCGTCAACCTGTGGCAGGCCGGTGACGACCACGTCTCCGTCGCCTGTGACGAGAAGACCGGCGCGGCCGAGCTGGTCAAGGTGTGGGCCGCCTTCGGCGTCGAGCGCGCGGACGCGGACGTGGACCTGGCGGCCGACGCGCTGCCGGCCGACCTGCTGCGCGAGTCGGACTTCCTGACCCACCCGGTCTTCCACAGCCACCGCTCCGAGACCGCGATGCTGCGCTACCTGCGCAGGCTCCAGGACAAGGACATCGCGCTCGACCGCTCGATGATCCCGCTCGGCTCCTGCACGATGAAGCTGAACGCGACCACCGAGATGGAGCCGATCACCTGGCCGGAGTTCGCGGGCGTGCACCCGTACGCGCCGGAGGCCCAGACCGAGGGCTACCGGGAGCTCATCGGCACGCTGGAGGGCTGGCTGGCCGAGGTGACCGGCTACGACGCGGTCTCCATCCAGCCGAACGCGGGCTCCCAGGGCGAGTTCGCCGGCCTGCTGGCCATCCGCGCCTACCACCAGGCCAACGGCGACACCGAGCGCGACGTGTGCCTGATCCCGTCCTCGGCGCACGGCACGAACGCGGCCAGCGCCGTCATGGCGGGCATGCGGGTCGTGGTCGTGGCCTGCGACAGCGACGGGAACGTCGACCTGGCCGACCTCGACGCCAAGATCGCCAAGCACCGCGAGCGGCTGGCCGCGATCATGGTGACGTACCCGTCCACGCACGGCGTGTACGAGGAGTCGATCACCGAGGTCTGCGCCAAGGTGCACGAGGCCGGCGGCCAGGTCTACGTCGACGGCGCCAACCTCAACGCCCTGGTCGGCCTGGCCAAGCCCGGCGAGTTCGGCGCCGACGTGTCCCACCTCAACCTGCACAAGACGTTCTGCATCCCGCACGGCGGCGGCGGCCCCGGCGTCGGTCCGGTCGCGGTCCGCGGCCACCTGGCGGCCTACCTGCCCGGCCACCCGCTGCGCGACGGCGGCCCGGTCGGCCCGGTCTCGGCCGCCCCGTACGGCTCGGCGGGCATCCTGCCGATCTCGTGGGCGTACGTGCGCATGATGGGCGCCGAGGGCCTCACGGCGGCCACCGAGCAGGCCATCCTGTCGGCCAACTACCTGGCCAGGCGGCTGGCCCCGCACTACCCGGTGCTCTACACCGGCCGCGGCGGCCTGGTGGCGCACGAGTGCATCGTGGACCTGCGCCAGATCACCAAGGAGACCGGCGTCACCGTCGACGACGTGGCCAAGCGCCTGATCGACTACGGTTTCCACGCGCCCACCATGTCGTTCCCGGTGGCCGGCACGCTGATGATCGAGCCGACCGAGAGCGAGGACCTGAACGAGCTCGACCGGTTCGTGGACGCCATGATCGCCATTCGCGGCGAGATCGCCAAGGTGGCCTCCGGCGACTACGACAAGACCGACAACCCGCTGCGCAACGCGCCGCACACGGCCGAGTCGGTCACCGCCGACGAGTGGCCGCACCCGTACTCGCGGACCGAGGCGGCCTACCCGCTGGCCTCGCTGCGCGAGGGCAAGTACTGGGTGCCGGTGCGCCGCATCGACCAGGCGTACGGCGACCGCAACCTGGTGTGCTCCTGCCCGCCTCTTGAGGCGTACGAGGACTGATCCCGCAAGCGGGTCCCCGCCCGGGGGCCCGCTTCCGGCACGGCCCAGTCCCACACCGTCAAGTGAGCAGACATGATCGCGACGAGCCGTTAGGCTCGGTGCGATCCGTCGCCCGAAGGAGCTCTCTTGACGTTCTCAGAGCTGGAGACCCCGCCTCTCGACACCGCCCGCCGCCTGGCCGAGGGCGGCGACCTCGACGGTGCGGCGGCGATACTGACCGAGCTGGTCGCCGACCCCGACAGCCCCGACCGGGCCCAGGCGGCCGTGGGGCTTGCCGTGGTGCTCGACGAACGCGGCGACACCGACGCCGCCCGCGCCGCGGCCCGCACCGCGCTGGCCACCGGCCATCCCGAGTACGCCGCCCAGGCCGCCTGCCACCTGGCCCAGGGCTTCGAGCGTGAGGGCCGCGACGACCAGGCCAGGGCCGCCTGGCAGGCCGTGCTCGGCGTCGGCACGCCGGCCTACGTGCCGCTGGCCCACCTCGCGCTGGCCCGGCTGGCCGGCAGCCCGCAGGAGGCCGACAAGGAGCTGCGCGCCGCCTTCGACGCGGGCATCGACGTGGGCGACGCCGAGGCCACCGCGCACGCGGCCCGCCAGCTCGCCGAGACGATGCTGGAGCACGGCGATCCGGGCGAGGCGGCCGGCCTGCTGCTGGACGCGCTGGAGTTCGCCCCGGCGCGGGAGCTGCCGGGGCTGCGGGTGCTGCTCGGCATCGCGCACCTGGAGCTGGCCTGCGCGGAGTTCGCCGAGGCCGTCGAGAGCGGGGCCGACCCCCAGACGGGAGCGCTGGCCATCGAGCTGCTGGCCCGCACGCTGCCGCTGCGCGGGCGCACCGAGGACGCCGGCCAGGTGTGGACCTACGGCCTCGAACACGAGGACGAGACCATGGCCGCCGAGGTGCGGCTGCGCTTCCACCGCGACGCCTGACCCCGGCCCCCTGAGGGCTCAGCCGCGCCGCATGATGGCCACGGCGGCGGCCACGTTGATGGCGACGATGGCCAGCCACGTGATGGTCAGGCCCACCAGGCCCGAGTTGCCGACCGCGATGGCGGTCAGTGGGATGCCGAGGCCCATCGAGCCCAGCGCGATGGGGATCATGGCGGCGCCGTTGCCCTGCCGCTGCCGGGGCTTGACCGGGGCCACGCCGTGGCCGCCCAGCTCGGCCTGGACGCGGGCGGCGATGGTGGCGTCGAGCCGTTCGACGAAGGACTCGACGAGCGCGGCCTCGTAGTCGGGGCCGAGGTCGCGGCGGGCGTCGAGGGTGGCCTGCAGGTCATCGCGGATGGGGCGCATCTCTGGCATGAGAACCATCATGGCGGTTGTGCGGCGCGCCGTCATCGTACCTGGGGGCCAACGGCGCATCCTCCCCAGGTACGGTGCTGCCATGGAGATCATGACTCCGCGGGGGCCGGCGCTGGTGCAGGTCGAGGAGGCGGCCGAGCCGCGGCTGCTGCTGGTGCTGACCCACGGCTCGGCCGGGGGAGTGGACGCGCCCGATCTGCTGGCCGTCCGCGACGCCGCGCTCGGGGCGGGGGCCACCGTGGCCAGGGTGTCGCAGGCGTTCCGGGTCGCGGGGGCGCGGGCGCCGGGCTCGGCGGCCAGGCAGGACGAGGCCTGGGAGATCGTGCTGGGCGAGCTGCGCGCCAGGTGGCCGGGGCTGCCGCTGGTGCAGGGCGGCCGGAGCAACGGCGCCCGGGTGGCCTGCCGTACGGCCTCGGCGGTGGGCGCGGCGGCGGTGGTGGCGCTGGCCTTCCCTCTGCACCCGCCGGGCAAGCCGGAGCGTTCCAGGGCCGAGGAGCTGCGCGGGGCCGGGGTGGACGTGCTGGTGGTCAACGGGGACCGGGATCCGTTCGGAGTGCCGGATCCCGCCGACTGCGCCCGGCTGGTGGTGCTGCCGGGCGAGGGCCACGACCTGAAGCGGGACCCCGCCCGGGTGGGCGAGGTCGTGGCCCGGTGGATCGGTGGTTACGCCGCCGTCAGGCGGCGCCCACCAGGGGGTCGGGCCGGTGCGGCGCGATGACGGTGCCGCTGGGCAGGAGCTCCCCGGTGTCCTCGAACAGGACGACGCCGTTGCAGAGAAGGCTCCACCCCTGCTCGGGGTGGCATGCGAGGGTGCGTGCTGCCTCGCGGTCCGGCGCCTCGGCAGACGGACAGGCCGGGTCGTGCGGGCACATCGGCGTGCCTCCGATATCTCGTGGGTGCTCCCGGGAGAGGGACGGGAGCGGCTCGGGTTTGTTGTTCTGGCAAGTGTGCGACGTGCGTCACACGGTCCGACATAGCCCGTTCGGACTGTTACAGGAGGATCCCCCGGTCGTGTGACCTTCGACACAGCGTGCCTTATGCAGGATAACGGGCCAAGCGCGACACGCGCACTACGTTTGCAACCCCTTGAGCAAAGCGTCGAGCCCTCTTTCGAAGTCCACATCAGCCCTTTCGTCCCGCCTGACCCATTCATCAACTTCTGGGTCAGCCCATCCTGATTGCTGGACTTCGACCGCCACGCTGCCGAACACGAACGCCCGCAGCGCCCGTACGGCCTCCGGGGCGTCGCCCAGGCCTCCGTCGGCGAGCTGTTCGGTCTGCTCCCTGATGGCGACGGCGGTGGCGCCCTTGGGAGGCTTGGTCAGGGCCAGCGCGAGCACGCCCGGATGCTCGCGCAGCAGCTCCCGGCCCGCCCGGCACCACGCCCTGGCCGTCTCCTGCCAGGTGGCCGCCTGCTCCACGTGCACCGACGTGACGTGCTCGGCCAGCGCGTCCATCAGCGCCTCCTTGCCGCGGGGCAGGTGGTGGTAGATGGCCATGGCCTCCACCTCCAGGGCGTCGCCCAGCCGGCGCATGGTGAGCCGGCGCAGCCCCTGGCTGTCGGCGATGTGGAGTGCGGCCTCGATGATGCGCTCGCGGGAGAGTGGGACGGGCGGTCTCTTTGCGGGCATGGTGATCATCTTACTGGGCGGCCCCGCCCGTCGCCCGGTGTTCGGAGGCGGTGTCGGACGGCGTACCCTTGTGGGTTGAACAGCAAAGACTGCGTGAAGGGCAGGGTCGATGGCGTTTTTCCGTCCGCGGGTGAGCCGTGAGGCCGAGGTTCGCTACCACGCGGACCAGGAGATCTCCAAGGGCTTCCCGCAGCTGCTTGACAAGGCCAGGCAGGCCGAGGCGATCGTGCGCGACCTGCGGGCCGCCGCGGCCGACGAGATCGAGCTGCTGGCGGCGGGCCGGGCGTTCGACGTCGCGCTGACCGAGGCGCTGCGGGCCGCGGAGGCCGGGCAGCGGGCCACGTTCGGCGTGCGGTCCTACGACGACCGCATCGCGCGCCGCAAGGCCAAGGCCACGCCCCCCGGGGCCCTGTGGACGGCCGAGGTCGACCGGCTGCGCACGCTGCGCGAGGAGAACCGCATGTGGGGCATCCCGCGCGTGCCCCGGCCGGTGCCCGCCACCGCCTGAGCACAGGCACACGAAAGCCCCGGCGCCTCGCGCGCCGGGGCTCTTCGTGCGTTCCGGATCCCTCGGTGGGAAGCCGGGGCTTTGAGCAGAGCCCGGCGTCATGCCGGGGCTCCGTGTGCGGCCCCGGCGCTCTGTGGGCAGGCGCCGGGGGCGGTCGTGGGTCAGCTGGCCCAGTCGAGCAGGGGGCGGGTGTTGCTCGGGTGGCGCAGCTTGGAGAGCGACTCCTTCTCCAGCTGGCGGATGCGCTCGCGGGTCAGGCCGAGGTGCTTGCCGATCTCGTCCAGGGTGTGCGGCTTGCCGTCCACCAGGCCGAACCGCAGGGCCATGATCTTCGCCTCGCGGGGCGAGAGGTTGTCGAGCACGCCGCGCAGCTGGTCGCCCAGCAGCTGGCGGTCGACGATCTCCGACGCCTCCGGCGAGTCGACGTCCTCGATGAGGTCGCCGATCGTGGTCTCGCCGTCCTCGCCGATGGTCGCGTTCAGCGAGATCGGCTGGCGGCTGGTGCGCAGCAGCTCCTCGATCTGGTCCGGCGTCCTGTCGAGCTCGACGGCCAGCTCCTCGGGCGTGGGCTCGCGGCCCAGCCTCTGGTGCATGTCACGCTCGACCCGCGACAGCTTGGAGAGCATCTCCAGCACGTGCACGGGCAGCCGGATCGTCCGGGCGGAGTCGGCGAAGCCGCGCTGGATGGCCTGCCGGATCCACCACATGGCGTAGGTGGAGAACTTGAAGCCCTTGGTGTAGTCGAACTTCTCCACGGCCCTGATCAGCCCCAGGTTGCCCTCCTGGACGACGTCCAGCAGGGACATGCCGCGGTCGGTGTACTTCTTGGCCACCGAGACCACCAGCCGCAGGTTGGCCTCCAGCATGTGGTCCTTGGCCTGCCGGCCGTCCTCGATGACCAGGTGCAGGTCGTCGCGTACGGACGACGGCACGTCGGGGTCGGAGTCCAGCTTGTACTCGGCGTACAGGCCGGCCTCGATCCGGCGGGCCAGCTCGACCTCCTGGGCGGCGGTGAGCAGCGTCCGGCGGCCGATCGACTTCAGGTACGTGTGCACCGAGTCGCCCATGACGGACTGGTTGTCGTCCAGGTCATTGGCGTCGTTCTCGATCTCGACGTCCTCGGCGGTCAGTTCGAGGTCGTCGGGGGCCACGTCCTCCTCGTGTTCCGGCTTGCCGTCCGCCGGGTTTTTTGCCTCGGCGGCGGTACGGCCGGTAGCCTTTGCCCCAGAAGCCTTCCTCGGCTTCGGAGCGCTCTTCTGGGTGGTCTTCTTGGCAGCGGTCTTGGCCAGGGACGGCTCGTTCTCGGCGGCCAGGCTCACACCGGCCTCCGACAGCTCGCGCAGGATCGTGCGGCCTTCAGAGGGGCTGATGCCGGCCTCGGCGAACGCGTCACGCAGCTCCGCCAGAGAAAGGTGACCCTGGGCTCGCCCTCGTTCAATGAGCTGGTCGAGAGACGCGGGCGGGGTCGCCACGGCGGTTCTGGGCATGAGGACACCTCCTCCGTACGGAGTCGAAGCGATCAGGCAGTTTGTGGTGGGGCGGTGGTCACTCCGCACGGCGCACCAGTATCAATAACGCCATTCATCGCTATTTGTTCCCGGGGTGATGAAAAAGGGGCGGAACGCCCGCAGGGCGCGCCACCCCTCGGGAAGGCGGAAACCTACTCCGCCACCTCGAAGCTTCCGGTCGCCTCGGGCATGGGCATCGGCTCGGCCTCCTCCATGCGGTTGCCGGTCCAGTAGTCGATGACCTCGCGCGGGTCGGGGTTGACCTCCGTGGAGACCACGATGCCCTCGGTGCGGTCGGGCGCGGGGATCGGCCGGCCGGTCGGCGGCGCCTGCTCGATCTCGGCCTGGGTCTTCCTCGCGACCGCGTCGAGCCTGCCCGCCGAGGCGGCCGCCGCGACCGACGCGCCACCGACGACGATCACGCCGACGACGATCACGGACGCCCACATCTTGCGGGTCTGGTTCATGAAGGCTCCCTTCCTTCTCCCCGTTATGACGCAGCCGCGGCGCGTCAGGTTCCTGTACGCAGCCGTACGAGATCGGTCTTGCCGTTGGGCAGCAGCGGCAGGCGGGGGAGAAGGCGCAGGCCGCGCGGGGCGGCGTGGGCGGGCAGCCGGTCGCGGCAGAAGGCGCGCAACTCGGCCAGCGTGGGCGGCGCGGCCGGGTCGGACGGCACCACGAACGCGGTGACCGCCTCACCCCACTCCGGGTCGGGCAGGCCGGCCACGGCCACGTCGGCGATCTCGGGGTGCGCGCCGAGCACCGCGGTCACCACGGCGGCCACGACCTTCTCGCCGCCGGTGTTGACGACGTCGTCGGCCCGGCCGAGGACGCGCAGCCGGCCGTCGCTCAGCTCGCCGAGGTCGGAGGTGACGAACCAGTCGCCGTCGAGCGGCGTCTGGCCGGCGAAGCGGTAGCCAGAGAAGAGCACCGGCCCGGCGATCCTGATCAGGCCGTCCTCGCCGATTTTGAGATCTACATCGTAAAGGGGCTCGCCGTCGTAGACGCAGCCGCCGCATGTCTCGCTCATCCCGTACGTGGTGACCACCCGCGCGCCGAGCTCCACGGCCCGCTCGACCAGCCCCGACCGGGGCGCCGCGCCGCCGAGCAGGATCGTGCGGAACACCGACAGGTCCGCGCCCGCCTCGACCAGCCGGTGGAGCTGCGTCGGCACCAGGGAGACGTGGTCGGCGCCGGAGGACAGCACGGCCCGCATGTCGAAGGCGGGGTGGATGATCGGCTCACTGCCCGACAGCAGGGCGCGGACCAGCACCTGCAGCCCCGAGACGTGGGAGACGGGCAGGCAGCACAACCACCGGTCGCCCTCGCCGGCCCCGATCCTGCTCAGCGACGCCGACGCCGAGGCGCGCAGCGCGGACGCCGACAACTGCACGCCCTTGGGGACGCCGGTGCTGCCGCTGGTGGCGATCACGACCGCCACGTCGTCCGGGACGCCGGCGCCGCCGGGCCGCGGCTCGCCGTCGACGTGCGTGGGGCGCAGTGCCTGGAGGACCTGGTGCTCGTGGCCCGGCTGGAGCGGCAGGACGGCGGGGCCGTCGCCGGAGAGCGCGTCGCGGATCGCGGTGAAAAGGCCGGGTCCCGGAGGCTGCACAATGGCATGCAGCGGACGGTCCGGATGCGACGGGTTCCTCCACATGCTCGTAAGGTTAATGGCGACAGGTCGGACACAGGTGCAGGGTAGGGTCGTGACGCGTTCTCCCGTGGTCTTCCGGATTCCGATGCGGACGCGGTTTCGCGGGCAGACCGTCAGAGAAGGCGTGCTGCTGCACGGTCCGGCGGGCTGGGGGGAGTTCTCCCCGTTCCCCGAGTACGGCCCGCGCGAGTGCGCCCGCTGGCTGGCGTGCGCCCGCGAGGCCGCCTTCGAGGGGTGGCCGGAGCCGGTGCGCGACCGCGTCCCGGTCAACGCCACCGTCCCGGCGGTCGACGCCGGGCAGGCCCATGAGCTGGTGAGACGCTCGGGCTGCGGCACGGCGAAGGTCAAGGTGGCCGAGCGCGGCCAGACGTTCACCGACGACCTGGCCAGGGTGGAGGCGGTGCGCGACGCGCTGGGGCCGTCCGGGCTGCTGAGGATCGATGTCAACGGCGCCTGGGAGGTCGACGAGGCCGTCACCCGGCTCAAGCGCCTCGACCGGTTCGGCCTGGAGTACGCCGAGCAGCCGTGCGCGACGCTGGAGGAGCTGGCGGCGGTGCGCAGGGCGGTCGACGTGCCGATCGCGGCCGACGAGTCGATCCGGCGCGCCGAGGACCCGCTGCGGGTCAGGGCGGCCGAGGCGGCCGACATCGCGGTGGTCAAGGTGCAGCCGCTGGGCGGGGTGCGCGCCGCGCTGCGGGTGGTGGAGTCCTGCGGGCTGCCGGCCGTGGTCTCCAGCGCCGTGGAGACGTCCGTGGGGCTGGCGGCGGGGGTCGCGCTGGCGGCGGCGCTGCCGTCGCTGCCGTACGCGTGCGGGCTCGGCACGATGTCGCTGCTGACGGGCGACGTGGTGGAGGACTCGCTGACGCCCGTGGACGGCTGGCTCCCGGTACGACGCCCGTCGGTGAATTTTCAGCATTTGTCGGAATTTGAGATCGAATCTCCCCAGTGGCTTCGCCGGATGCAGGAGGCGTCACGTTGAATCCCGCAACCGCGCTGGCCACGGTGCTCGTGGACGAGCTGGTGCGCTGTGGCCTGACCGACGTGGTGCTCGCGCCCGGCTCGCGCTCGGCCCCCCTCGCCCTGGCGCTGCACGCCGAGTCGCGGGTGCGCCTGCACGTGCGCGTCGACGAGCGCTCGGCCTCCTTCCTGGCGCTCGGCCTGGCCAAGCGCTCCGAGCGGCCGGTGGCGCTGATCTGCTCCTCCGGCACGGCCGCGGCCAACTTCCACCCGGCGGTGATCGAGGCGAACGAGTCGGGCGTGCCGCTGCTCGTCCTGACCGCCGACCGCCCGCCCGAGCTGCGCGGCACCGGCGCCAACCAGACGATCGACCAGGTCAAGCTGTACGGCACCGCCACCCGCTGGTTCGCCGAGGTCGGCGTGCCCGAAGACCGTCCTGGCATGGTCGCCTACTGGCGTTCGCTGGCCTGCCGCGCCTACCAGCGCGCCTCCGGCCCGGCCAACCCCGGCCCGGTGCACCTCAACATGGCCTTCAGGGAGCCGCTGATCCCCGACGGCGACACGAGCTGGTCCGAGGCGCTCGACGGCGGCGCGAACGGCCCCTGGGTGCGGGCCCGCGTCGCGCCCCCGCCCATCGCCCTGCACATCCCGCCCACCCGGCGCGGCGTGCTCGTCGTCGGCGACGGCGCGGCCAACGTCCGGCGGTACGTGGCCGCCGCAGGCATGGCGGGCTGGCCGGTGCTGTCGGAGCCCAACGGCGGCGCCCGCTACGGCGACCACTCCATCTCCAGCTACCACTACCTGCTCGGCACCCCCGAGTTCGCCGACTCCCACCGCCCCGACGTGGTCGTCACGCTGGGTCGCCCCGGACTGTCGCGCCCGCTGCTGTCGTGGCTGAAGCGGGCCGAGGAGCACATCGTGGTCGCTCCCGACCTCGACCGCTGGCCCGACCCGACCCGATCGGCCACGCAGGTCGCGCAGGCCGTGGAGATCCCGGTCGCCTCCGGCGACGACAGCTGGCTGCACGCCTGGCGGCAGGCCGACGCGGCCGTCCGGGCGGGCCTCGACGCCGTCCTGGACGTCTCCGGCACCACCGAGCCGCGCCTGGCCCGCGACCTGGTCGACGCGCTGCCCAACGGCGCGCTGCTGTTCTGCGGCTCCTCGATGCCGATCAGGGACCTCGACCAGACCATGCGGCCGCGGCGCGGGATCAGGCTGATGGCCAACCGGGGCGCCTCCGGCATCGACGGGCTGGTGTCCACGGCCATGGGGGCCGCGCTGGCGCACAACGGACCCTCGTACGCGCTGCTCGGCGACCTGTCGTTCCTGCACGACCAGAACGGGCTGATCCTCGGCCCGCGCGAGCCCCGGCCCGACCTGTGCCTGGTCGTCGTCAACAACGACGGCGGCGGCATCTTCTCGCTGCTGCCGCAGGCGACGGTGCGCGACTCGTTCGAACGGGTCTTCGGCACGCCGCACGGCGTGGACCTGGCCTACGCCGCCGCCGCGACCGGGACGCCGTACACGCTGCTCGGGGACGTCGGCGACCTGCCCAAGGCGATGCGCGGCGAGGGGCCGCGGGTGGTGGAGGTGCGCACCGACCGCGAGGAGAACGCGGCCGTGCACGGCCGCCTGCGCGAGGCGGCCCAGGACGCCGTGCGGGAGTTCCTCAACTCCTGAGCGCCTCCAGCAGGCGGTTGAGCGGGCTGTCGAGCCCGTAGCGGTCGGCCAGGGCCACCAGGGCCTCCGGGTCGCGCGGCTTGTCCGGCAACGTCAGGTCGGCGGCGGGCAGCGGCGCCTCGGAGGCCACCTCGACCACGGCCGGCGCGGCGTCGAGGTAGTCGCGGGCGGCGGCCAGGCGGTTGCGGCTGCCGGCCGGGAACCCCTCGGTGACGCCGGAGTCGAGCGCCTCCAGCAGCGCGGCGAGCGAGCCGAACCGGGTGATCAGGGCCGCCGCCGTCTTCTCGCCGACGCCGGGCACACCGGGCAGGCCGTCGCTGGGGTCGCCGCGCAGGGTGGCGAAGTCGGCGTAGGCGCGGCCGGGGATGCCGTACTTGGCGGTGACGAACGCCTCGTCCACGAACTGCAGGTTGCGGATGCCGCGCGCGGTGTACAGGACGCGGACCGGGCGCGAGTCGTCGACGAGCTGGAACAGGTCGCGGTCGCCGGTGACGATCTCGACGGCGCCCTCGGCCTGGTGGGTGAGGGTGCCGATCACGTCGTCGGCCTCGAAGCCGGGCGACTCGGGACGGGCGATGCCCACGGCGTCGAGGACCTCGTTGATCACGGCGATCTGCGGCACCAGCGCCTCGGGCACCTCCTCGGCGTCGCCGTGGGCCACCCGGTGCGCCTTGTACGTCGGGATCGCCGCCACCCTGAAGGCGGGCCGCCAGTCGGCGTCCATGGTCGCGGCGAGCGCGGCCGGGGAGTGCCGGCGGACCAGGGTGGCGATCATGTCGATGAGGCCGCGCACCGCGTTGACCGGGGAGCCGTCGGGCGCCTTGATCGACTCCGGGATGCCGTAGAAGGCGCGGAAGTAGAGGGACGGTGTGTCCAGAAGCATGAGCACCCGTCTATGGTCGCACTCCCGCCGCCCTCCCGTCCGGCTCCGGGACGGCGACGGCCAGCAGGCACGCGTCGTCCTCGGGGTTGGGCCCGCCGATGTCGGCCAGGAGGCGGTCGAGCCCCGCCTCCAGGTCGTGGGCGGACAGACCGGCGGCGGCGGCCAGGACCAGCTCCCGGCCGACGTCGATGTCGCGTGTACGCCGCTCGACCAGCCCGTCGGTGAACATCAGCAGCAGGTCGCCGGGCCGCAGCCGGGTGTGGGCCAGCTCGTAGGGCCGCCCGGAGACCGCGCCGAGCAGCACGCCCCGCGGCCTGCCCAGCGGGGTCGCCCGGCCGTCGCGCACCAGGATGGGGTCGAGGTTGCCCGCCTGGCCCCAGGTGAACAGCAGCGTGCCGGGGTCGAGGTGGCCGATGACGGCCGTGGCGGTGGTGTCCTTGAGCTGGTGGAGCACCAGGTCGTTGAGCCAGGACAGCAGGCGGTCGGCGGGCCGGCCGGTCATGGTCAGGCCGACGAGCGCGTGGCGCAGGTGGGCCATGTGGGCGATGGCGGGCAGGCCGTGGCCCGACACGTCGCCGATGGCCAGCAGCAGGCGGCCGTCGGGCGTGGTCGCGGCCTCGAACCAGTCGCCGCCCAGGCTCGCGGTCTTCTCGGCCGGCACGTAGCGGACGGCGATCCGGGCCCCCGGCAGGTCGAGGCAGCCGGTGGGCGCGGGCAGGATCGCCTCGCGCAGCGCCAGCATCACGTTGCGCTCCTCGGCCGCCTGCTCGCGGGCCTCCAGGAGCTGGCGGCGCGACTCCGACATCATGCGCTCGGCCCTGCGGCGGCCGGTGATGTCCTGGATGACGCCGTGCATGCCGACCGGGCCGCCGGCGGACATCAGCGGTTCGAGCACGACGCGCAGGTCGCGCAGCTCGCCCGTGCCGCGCCGGACGCGGAACTCCGCGTGCACGGCCTCGACGCCCTCCACCACCTGCCACAGCAGCCGGTCGAGCGCGTCGAGGTCGGCGGGCTCCACCATGACGGCCAGGTCGGGAAGGGACAGCGGCCCCTCCTCGCGGTCCCTTCCGAAGATCGCGTAGACCTGGTCGGACCAGAGCGCCGCCCCGGTGCGCAGGTTCCACTCGGCCCAGCCCATGTTGCCCAGCCGCTCGGCGTGGGCGAGCCGGACGGCCAGCAGCTCAGCGCCGGCCCCGCGCGCCCGCCCGTGCGGCGCTCCCTGCCTGACCAGCTCTGCCGCGCCTGCGAAGTCGACCATGGCCTCACTCTCAAAGTGCAGTGGAACTGGACAATTGACCCCACAATACGTGATCAACGTGCAACGGAGTGTAGCCATGGGCTCTCTTGTTGTGAGAAGTTTTCGCGGATTTTAGCCCTCGGCGGACAAGCGGCCTGCTGGAGTGAGGCCGCCGGCCGTCCGAGTAGATTTGGCTCGTGACGTCCTCAGACCTGTATCCCGTGTCCCGTCTTGCCGCCGCTCAGGAGGCCACCGCCAAGGCCGGTCTCGACGCCCTGCTGCTCACCCCCGGGCCCGACCTGCGCTATGTCAGCGGCTACGACGCCAAGCCGCTGGAGCGGCTGACCTGCCTCGTGGTGCCCGCCTCGGGGGAGGCGTACATGATGGTGCCCCGGCTGGAGCTGCCGGCCGCGCAGGCCTCGCCCGCCGCCCGGCTCGGGCTGGAGTTCGTGGCCTGGGACGAGACCGACGACCCCTACCGCATCGCCGCCTCCCGGCTGGGCCGGGTGGCCAAGGTGGGCCTGGCCGACCGCATGTGGGCGATGTCGTCGCTGCGCTTCCGCGAGGTGCTGCCGGAGGCCGAGCAGGTGCTGGCCGGCACGGTGCTGCGCGACCTGCGCATGCGCAAGTCCCCGGCCGAGGTGGCGGCCCTGCGCGAGGCGGGCGAGGCCATCGACGCGGTCCACCGGCAGGTGCCCGATCTGCTGCGCGCCGGCCGTACCGAGCGCGAGGTGGGCCGCGACATCGCCGAGGCGATCCTGGCCGCCGGCCACGCCACGGTCGACTTCGTCATCGTCGCCTCAGGGCCCAACGGCGCCAGTCCCCACCACGACGTGTCCGACCGGGTGATCCAGGCCGGCGAGCCGGTCGTGGTCGACATCGGCGGCCAGCTCCACAACGGCTACTGCTCCGACTCCACGCGCACCTACAGCGTGGGTGAGCCGCCCGCCGAGTTCGCCGCCTACTACGAGGTGCTGCGCCGGGCCCAGGACGCCGCCTGCGCCGCGGTGCGTCCGGGCGTGTCGTGCGAGTCGATCGACGCGGCGGCCCGCGACGTCATCGCCGAGGCGGGCTACGGCGACTACTTCATCCACCGCACCGGCCACGGCATCGGCATCGAGACGCACGAGGAGCCCTACATCGTCTCGGGCAACGACGAGCCGATGGAGGCCGGGTTCGCCTTCTCCGTCGAGCCCGGCATCTACCTGCCCGGCCGCCACGGCGCCCGGATCGAGGACATCGTCGTGTGCACCGAGACCGGCGGCGAGCGGCTGAACAACACGCCGCGCGAGCTGGTGATCGTCCAGCCGTAACGGTCGTGTTCACCGAGGTCAGGTACGCCACCCGCCCCGGGTCGGCGCACCCCAACGAGGACCTGGCGGTGGCCGGGCCCTCGTGGGCGGTCGTGCTCGACGGGGCCACGGCGGCGCCCGGGGCCGGCGGCGGGTGCGCCCACGACGTCGCGTGGCTGGTCGGGCGGCTCGGCGGGGCGCTGGCGGCCGGGCTGGCCGCCGACGGGCGCTCGTCGCTGGGCGAGATCCTGGCCGAGGCCATCTCCGTCACCATGGGCGCCCACTCCGGCACGTGCGACCTGGGCGACCCCGACTCGCCGTCCGCGACCGTGGCCATGCTGCGCTTCGGCGCGGGAGTGGTGGAGTACCTGGTGCTGGGTGACTCCCCGGTCGTCCTCGCGCGGGCCGGCGGCGGGGCCGAGGTCATCGGCGACGACCGGGTCGAGCGGCTGCCGGGCGGGCGGCCGTACTCGCCGGAGCTGGTGCGGCGCATGCGCAACGCCGAGGGCGGGTTCTGGGTGGCCTCCACCCGTCCCGAGGCCGCCGGGCAGGCGGTCAGCGGGGTCGTGGAGGCGTCCGGGCTGCTGGGGGCCGGGCTGTTCACCGACGGGGTGACCCGGCTCGTGGAGTGGTACGGGTGGAGCTGGGAGTCCGTGCTGGCCGAGCTGACCGGCGGGGGGCCGGGGGCGCTCATCGCGGCCGTGCGGGGGCTGGAGGTCGAGCGGGGAGCGGTGCGCGGCAAACGACACGACGACGCCACCGCCCTCTGGGCCGCCTTCCCGCCCACCCCCTGACCGCCTCCCACCTGTCTGCCGTGAGTTGGCGTCCCAGGAGGGGGGTGCGAGGGCAGGAGGGCGTTCGTGGGTATCGGTGGGGTGGGCGGGTGAGGGCGGGGACGCCTTGATCGGCCTTACGTGATCATGAAACAATTCTCCGGCAGGTGCATTCGTCCGGCCGTTGGGGGGGCGTCGCCCATGAGCTGCGTACCGTGCGGGTGGCCCTAGGGTGCCCGGCGAGGAGCTGGACGAGGCGTTCAGGCTCGGCCGCACCTGCGCCCTGGCCGCCGAGTGCGGCAGGGATCTGCGGCGCTGCGCCCAGCTGTACGACGGCCTGTTCCCCGGCGCGGCCTTCGACGCCGAGTTCTACCAGGCCCTGACCCTGGCCACCGCCTTCAGTGCCCCCTGGGCCGGCGCGGGCGGGCTGAGGGCGGTCAACCGGAGCGCCCTGTGGGTGCTGGCCGTCGACCGCCTGGTGGACCATGCCGCCACCACCCGCGAGCAGGTCGACCGGCTGACGGGCGAGTGCCTGGCGGTCGCCGGCGGCGCGGTGCCGCGCTCGCCGGTCACCCGCTTCCTGGCCGACCTGCGTGACGAGCTGGCCACCGCCGAGGGGTTCGGCGTGGCCCAGCGGCTCTGGCGCGACCAGCTGGCCAGGACGCTGTCCGGGATGGCCAGGGCCTGGGTGTGGCGGGACACGCGGGCGGTGCCCACGCTGGAGCGCTACCTCGACAACGCCGACAGCCGCGGCTCCTGCTTCGTGGACCTGTCCCACTGGATCTACACCGGCGACGGCTGGACCACGGGTCACCTGGACGAGCTGTGGGCGGTCAGCCGCCGGGTCCAGCGCTACCTGCACCTGCTCGGCGACCTCGCCTCCTACCGCAGGGACCTGAGCTGGGGGGACCTCAACGCGCTCGCGCTCGGGGTCGCCGGCGGCGAGGTCGCCGACGCGATGGCCGGCCTGGCCCGCGAGGCGAGCGGCCTGATCGAGACGCTGCGCGGATGCAGCCCGCGTACGGCCGCCTACCTGCGCCGACGGATCGGCTTCAATGCCGGCTTCACCGGTATTTCGGACTTCGACCCCGCTACCTAACGATCCCGTCGAATAAGCTGACAAGTCCCTTGACCGCCGCGCAAGGCGTAGGCGATTTATAGGACTAGCGGCGATAAATCGTGACATTTTGTTCCTTGTAAAAGTTTGTACCTTGAGTGGAAAATGTGGCGTTGCTAGGGTGGCTCGATGCCAGGCACGTCGAACGGCCTTCACCACACGTCTTGACAGATGACACTGACCAAGCGCGAAGGCCGCACGTGCGCGGGACCTGTACGGGCGGTGCTGGATGGAATTCGGTCGCGTCGACCGTTGGCGGCTGCCGACCGCGATCAAGATCTTGATCGCCGGCGGATTCGGCGCGGGCAAGACCACCATGGTGGGCGCCGTCTCCGAGACCCGCCCGCTGCGCACGGAAGAGGCGCTCACCCACGTCGGCACGCACGTCGACGACCTGTCGGGCGTCGAGCGCAAGCTCACCACGACCGTCGCGATGGACTTCGGCCGCATCACCATCCGCGACGACTACATGCTCTACCTGTTCGGCACCCCGGGCCAGGAACGTTTCTGGTTCGTGTGGGACGAGCTGGCCATGGGCGCGCTGGGCGCCGTGGTGCTGGCCGACACCCGCCGCCTGGCCGACTGCTTCCCGGCGGTCGACTACTTCGAGAAGCGCGAGCAGCCGTTCATCATCGCGCTCAACTGCTTCGACGGCACCAGGCCCTTCACCGTCGGCGAGGTGCGCTCGGCCATCGGGCTGGAGCCGGACGTCCCCATCGTGCTGTGCGACGCCCGCAGGCGCGACTCCGGCCGCCAGGTGCTCATCACCCTGGTCGAGCACGCGATGAACCGAGGGGTCGCTCCCGTCGGGACCATGTCGTGACCATCACCGGCTACCTTTGACCGATGGAGGAGATCGACCGCCGGATCGTCACGCTGCTCGCCCACGACGGCCGCATGAGTTTCACCGACCTGGCCAGGGAGACCGGGCTCTCCGTCTCCGCGGTCCACCAGCGCGTACGCCGCCTGGAGAAGCGCGGGGTCGTCCGCGGCTACGCCGCCGTCATCGACCACGACGCGATCGGGCTGTCGCTGACCGCGTTCGTCTCGATCAAGCCGATCGACCCCGCCGCGCCGGACGACGCCCCCGAGCGGCTGGCCCACCTGAGCGCCATCGAGGCCTGCCACAGCGTCGCCGGCGACGAGAGCTACATCCTCAAGGTGCGCGTGGCCTCCCCGGTGGCGCTGGAGGACCTGCTGCAGCAGATCCGCGCCTCGGCCAACGTCTCCACCCGCACCACCGTGGTCCTGAGCACGCCCTACGAGCACCGCGCCCCCGTCGTCGCCTCCGACGTCACGCCGGCCGAGCCCGACCAGAACGCCTCCGCCTGACCCGTCCGCCGCCTCAGCGGGTGACCGGGAGCTCGAAGTGGGCGCGCAGGCGTCTCAGCGCGGGCTCCGGGGCGCCCAGGTGCTCCAGCCCCAGCAGCGCCGCCCCCGCCACCGGCGGCAGGTCCGCCACCACGAGCTTGGCCTGCGGCGCCCTGGCCGCGAACCCCGACTCCAGCAGCGGCGTCAGCAGCGGGTCCCGGGCCGTGAGCAGGCCGCCGCCGAGCACCACCTCGACCGGCGTCTCCAGCAGGCCGAGCCGTCGCAGGCACACCTCCGCCATCACGGTGACCTCCTCGGCCTGCCGTTCGACCAGCGACCGGGCGAGCGCGTCCCCGGCCGCGGCGAGGGCCAGCACGCCGGGGGCCAGCTCGTGCAGCCGTCCCTCGTCCACCCGTCCGAAGTGCAGGCCGAGCACCAGCTCCTCGACGGTCGCGGTGCCGAAGTGGGACGTGACCAGGTCCGTCAGGGCCGTCGGCGCGCCACGGCCGTCCTCGGCGCGCACGGCGTGCCACAGCGCGTCCTCGGCCACGCCCTGGCCGCCGCCCCAGTCGCCGCTGATGCGGCCGAGCGAGGGGAAGCGGGCGACCTGCCCGGTGGGGGAGACGCCGATCGCGTTGATGCCCGCGCCGCACACCACCGCCACCCCCCACGGGGCCGACGTGCCGGCCCGCAGCAGCGCGAAGGTGTCGTTGCGCACCACCACGTCGCCGAACCCGCGGGCGGTGAACTCGGCGGCCAGCGCCTCCTCCTCCACCGGGAAGTCGGCCCCGGCCAGGCAGGCCGAGACGTGGTCGAACGCCGTGACCGGCAGGCCGCAGCGGGCCGCCGCCTCGGCCACCACGTCCACGGCCGCCGCCACGCCCGCGCTCTGCGGCTCGAAGGGGCCCGCGCGGCCGGTCGCGACCACCTCGCCGTCGTCCGCGACCACTGCCACGTCGGTCTTGCTGTTGCCGCCGTCGACGGCCAGGAGCAGGCGCGGGCGGGCCACTAGCCCACCGTCCAGGGCAGGTGCTCCCGGTTGGCCTCCAGCAGCAGGCCGGTCAGCTGCTCGGCGGCGTCGTCCTGGCCGATCAGCGGGTGCGCCAGCAGGGCGTCGCGCACGCGGTCGGCGCCGCCCCGGCGGGCCGCGTCAAGGGCCAGGGTCTCGTACGCCGACACGTGCGCGATCAGCCCCGCGTACAGGGGCTCGACGGGCGGCACCGGCAGCGGCGCGGCGCCGGACGCGGTGATCGCGGCGGGCACCTCGATGACCGCGTCGTCGTCCAGGAAGGGCAGGGTGCCCTGGTTGCGCACGTTGACGACCTGGGCGTCGCCCCGGTCGCCGAGCAGCGAGGCGATCAGCGCCACCGCCGACTCCGAGTAGAACGCGCCGCCCCGCTGGTCCAGCAGCTCCGGCTTGGTCACCACCGACGGGTCGCCGTACATCTCCAGCAGCCGCGTCTCCATCGCCGCCACCTCGGCCGCCCGCGACGGCTTGGCGCGCTGCTCGCGCACCACCGCGTCGTGGGCGTAGAAGTAGCGCAGGTAGTAGGACGGGATGACGCCCAGCCGCCGGATCAGCTCCACCCGCAGCCCGAGCGCCTCGGCGATCTCCTCGCCGGCCCGGTCGATGATCTCGGGCAGCACGTCCCGGCCGTCGAGATGGACCGAACGCTCCCAGCTCAGGTGGTTCAGCCCGACGTGGCCGAGCGAGAGGCGGCCGGGGTCGACGCCCAGTCCGGCGGCGAAGCGGCGCTGGAACCCGATGGCGACGTTGCACAGGCCGATGGCCCGGTGGCCGGCGTCCAGCAGCGCCCTGGTGACGATGCCGACCGGGTTGGTGAAGTCGATGATCCAGGCGTCGGGGGCCTCCCGGCGTACGGTCTCGGCCAGCTCCAGCACGACCGGGACCGTGCGCAGCGCCTTGGCCAGGCCGCCCGCGCCGGTCGTCTCCTGGCCCACGCAGCCGCACTCCAGCGGCAGCGTCTCGTCCACGTTCCTGGCCGCCTGCCCGCCCACCCGGAGCTGGAACAGCACGACCTGGGCCCCCGCGACCCCCTCGGCCACCGAGGAGGTGGCCAGCACGCGCGCCGGATGCCCGGCGTGCGCCAGCATGCGCCGCGACATCCCCGACACCAGCTCAAGACGGGACGGATCCGGATCGATGAGGGCGATCTCCGTCACGGGCAGCTCGTCACGCAGCCGCGCGAACCCGTCGATCAGCTCCGGCGTGTACGTCGAGCCGCCCCCGACCACGGCGAGTTTCAACCCTTCACTCCTGTCAAGGTCACGCCCTCGATGAACACTCTCTGGGCGAAGAAGAACACGATGATCACCGGCGCGGTCACCAGCAGGGTGGCGGCCATGGTGAGGTTCCACTGGACGCTGTGGAACGCCTTGAACGTGGCCAGGCCGAGCGAGAGCGTCCAGCCCTCCTGCTCGACGCCGGCGTACAGCAGCGGCCCGTAGTAGTCGTTCCAGCAGTAGAAGAACTGGAACAGGGCGACGGCGGCCACGGCCGGCCGGGCCATCGGCAGGATCACCCGGACCAGCGTCCTGAAGTCCGAGCACCCGTCCACCTTCGCCGCGTCGATGTACTCGCGCGGGATCGTGATCAGGAACTGGCGGAGCAGGAAGATCGAGAACGCGTCGCCGAACAACATCGGCAGGATCAGCGGCCACAGGCTGTCGGTCAGCCCCAGCCGGGCCCACACCAGGTAGATCGGCACCGCGATGACCTGCGGCGGCAGCATCATCGCGGTGATCACCAGGAGGAAGGCCGCCCGCCGCCCCCGGAAGCGGAAGCGGGCCAGGGCGTAGGCCACCGGGACGGAGGACAGCAGCGTGAACACCGTGCCGAGGCCGGCGTACAGCAGCGTGTTGATCCCCCAGCGCAGCAGCTTCGACTTCTCGAACACCACCACGAAGTTGTCGAAGTTCCACGTGCGCGGCCACAGGTCGCCGGTCAGCGCCTGCTCGTCGGTCATCAGCGCGGTCAGCGTCAGGAACACCACCGGCGCCAGGAACATCAGGGCCAGCACGATCGCCACCGCGTGCGTGGCGATCCACACCAGCGTGCGCCGCCGCCGGGCCCTGGCCCCCTGCCGCCGCGCGGGCGCCGCGGGCGGGGCGGGGGCGGTCATGGTCGCGCTCATATCGCCTCCTCGGCCCGGCGGAACTGCCGCAGCAGGATCAACGTGAAGATCATGGACGTGGCGAACAGCAGCAGCGCCAGCACGCACGCGTAGCCCATCGTCCAGTCGCGGAAGCCGGACTGGAAGAGCCACTGCGGCAGGGTCAGCAGCGACTCGTCCGGGTAGCCGGGGGTGAAGGTCGAGCCGGGGGAGTCGGTCGCGCCCGAGGCCACCCGGGAGGCGATCATCGCCTGAGTGAAGTACTGCAGGGCGTAGATGACGTTGGTGACCAGGGCGAACATCAGCACCGGCGCGATCGTCGGCAGCGTCACGCTGCGGAACTGCCGCCAGGCCCCGGCGCCGTCGATGGCGGCGGCCTCGTACAGGTGCCTGGGGACGTCCAGCAGCGCCGCCATGAAGATCACGGCGAGCTGGCCGCAGCTCCACAGCGACAGCAGCGTCAGGCTCGGCTTGGACCAGGCCGGGTCGCCGAACCAGTCGGGGCCGTGGATCCCGAACAGGGCCAGGAACTTGTTCCACGGCCCGGTGGCCGGGTTCATCAGGAAGACGAACGTGATCGTCCCGGCCGCCAGCGGGACCAGCGACGGCAGGTAGAAGATCGTCCGCAGGACGCCGACCCCGGCCTTGAGCCTGACCACGAGCTGGGCCAGGGCCAGGGAGAACAGCACGGTGGCCGGCACCATGATCGCCACCAGCCACAGCGTGTTCTTCGCCGACATCGCCACCCGCGGGTCGTGCAGCAGGTACGCGTAGTTGTCCAGCCCGATGAACTCCGGCGTGCTGGTCATGTCGTAGCGGTAGAAGGAGAAGTACACCGTGGACAGCAGTGGATAGACGAAGAAGATGGACACTCCGGCGATCCACGGCGACAGCCACAGCAGGGCGCGCAGGCCCTCGCCGCGCCGCCACCTCGACGGCGCGGCGTGGGGGGCGGCATGGGGGGCGGCGCGGGGGGAGGAGACCATCGCCGATCAGCCCCCGGACAGCTTCAGCTTGTCGTCGATCTGCTTGTCCACGCCCTTGAGCCCGGCGTCCAGGTCGGTGACCGCGCCCTTCTCCCACTTGACGACGAAGGTCGCCAGCGCCTCCTGGTTGAAGACGCTGTTGACGCTCGGCGGCAGCGTCGAGGTCTTGGGGTGGGCGAAGACGTCGAGGAAGGTGGCGAAGTTCGCGTCCTTGGCCAGGTCGGGCGATTCCATCGCGGCCTTGGTCGTGGGCACGTTGCGCAGGGCGTTGGAGAGCGTCACCAGCGAGCTGGTGTCGGTGGTCAGGTACTTGACCAGCTCCCACGCCTGCTGGGGGTTCTTGGCGCCCTTGGGGACGCCGATGACGGTGCCGGCGGTGAAGCCGCTGCCGTACAGGTCGGGCTTGTCGTCGGCGACCGGCAGGGGAGCGGTGGCGTAGTCGAGCTTCTTGGCGTCGTTGGCGATCATGGCGTTGCGCCACTCGCCGTCCAGGACCATGGCGATCTTGCCCTTGTAGAACGGGTGGTCGGCGCTCCACTCGTCGCCCAGGCTCTTGCGGAACTTCTCCAGCTTGTCGTAGCCGTACCAGTCGATGAGGTCCTTCTGCCAGCGCAGCAGGGCCTTCCAGGCCGGGTCGGTGCCGATGGCCGAGGTGCCGTCGGCGTTGTACCAGGTGGCGCCGACCATGGGGGCCAGATGGCTGGGGCTGTTCTCGTAGTACTGCGTGCTGGGGACGAACCCGGCCACCTTGATGTCGCCGTTCGCGTCCCGGACGGTCAGCTTCTTGGCCAGGTCGGCCAGCTCGGTCAGCGTCCTGGGGGGCTGGTTGCCCTTCATCAGGGCCTTGTTGTAGTAGAGGCCGTACGCGTCGGCCAGCAGCGGCAGCGTGCACTGCCGGCCGCCGAAGCCCGTGTAGGAACGTGCCACCTCGGGCAGCACCGACAGGTCGATGCCGTCCTGCTTGATCACCGGGGTGAGGTCCTGGAACGATCCCGACCTGCACCATTGGGCGACGTTGTCCGTCGTGAACGAGGCCGCCACGTCCGGCGCGTTGCCGCCCCGGATGGCCTGCGTGATCTGGTCGTCCTGGACGCCCTTGGTGGCCTTGACGGTGATCTGCGGGAACTTGGCCTGGAACCCGGCGATGGCCTCCTCGAACGCCTTGACCTCGGCGTCGGTGGAGAATCCGTGCCAGAGCTGGATCGTGGCCGCCGGGAGGGCCGCGGAGGCCGAACCCGAGGGCCTGGGCTGGGAGCCGAGCGAGGGCCCGGCCTCCCTGCCGGCGGTGCAGGCGGTGAGCGCGAGGATCGCGACGGCCGCCAGGGGGACGAAGCGCACGGGGGGTGCCTCCTGCCGCTGGGGGGATCATGAAGTGAGGGTGGAACGGGAAGAGATGGCTCACGAAGGGACGGTCGAGCTGAAGACCTCGTCGCGCACGGTGTCCAGGGCCAGGTCGAGCGCGCCGGCCAGCACCGGGTTGCCCTCCACGTGCGACAGCCGCACGACCGGGCGCGGGATGGTCAGCGCGTGCAGCTCGTGCTCGACCAGCTCGCGCAGCGTCTCGCCGCCCGACAGCACGACGCCGCCGGTCAGCACGATCAGCCCGGGATCGATGACGGACGTGATGGCCGCCAGGCCCACCGCCAGGCGGGCGGCGATGTCACGCAGCCCCGCCTTGGCGTCGTCGGCCTTCTGCCCCGAGCCCTCCGCCACGCGGACCGCCTTGGCGATGGCCTGGCGGAAGTCGGTGCCGTGCACGCCGTAGGAGCGCAGCAGCCGCAGCACGGCCGGGCCGCCGGTCAGCGCCTGGTAGCCGTGGTTGGCGTAGCGGCCGGCCTCGCGGGCCGTCGGCGCGCCCGGCGTCGGCATGTAGCCGACCTCGCCCGCGCCGCCGGTCGCGCCCCTGTGCATGCGCCCGCCGAGCACGATGGCCGAGCCGATGCCCTCGTCGGCCCACAGCAGCACGAAGTCGGAATGCCCGCGCGCCGCGCCGTGCGCCTGCTCGGCCAGGGCCACGAGGTTGACGTTGTTCTCCACGTCCACGGCCACGCCGAGACCCGCGCTGAGGGTGGGCACCAGGTCGTCGATCTGCCAGCCGGGCACGTCCTTGGCGGCGGCGTAGCCGAGCCGGCCGGTGGCCGGGTCGATCGCCGCCTGCACGCCGATCACGACCCGGCGCAGCTTGTCCGGCGGGTTCGCGCCGGACAGCGCCGCACCCAGGCGGTCGACCAGCTCGCCGCCCGGCCGCCGGGGCGTCGGCAGCGTGTACGAGCCCACGACCGTGCCGGTGATGTCGGCGACGCGGGCCTCGATGCGGTCGGGGGTGACGTCGAGCGCGCCCACGTAGGCGGCCGCCGGGTTGATCCGGTAGACCTCGGCGGTACGGCCCGGCAGGCCCTCCCTGATGCCGTCCAGCACGACCAGCCCGGCCTCCTGCAGGCGCGACAGGAGCTGGGAGGCGGTGGGCTTGGACAGGCCCGTCAGGGCGCCCAGCTCCGGACGGGTCAGCGACCCGCGCTCAAGAAGCGCCCGCAGGGCCGCGCGGTCGTTGATCGCGCGCAGCAGGCTGGGCGTTCCCGGAACCGGACCGGTCATCAGGTGGACTCCTTCGTCGAAGTTAGGAAACTTTCCTAACTCCGGAACATAGGGAGTTCTCCCGTGCTGGTCAAGAGGGCGAAACCAAGCCGTGACCCGGGAAGGGGAAGGGAAGATGGGAGTGCCTCGACAGGCGTGCTAATGTCATCGTTTGTCGCAACAACAAGCAGAATGGCCCGGAGTGTCCCATTAACCACAATAATGGTCAGGCGGCAACTCGTCAAACGGAGCTCGCCAAGGAGCAGTCGTACGTCACCGGTCTCTACGACCGCCTCGACGAGCTGCGCGAGCGCACCCAGCGCCGGCTCAAGGAGGTGCTGGCCACGGGTGCCGTCGGCACGATGCAGAACAGATCCGAGCGCGACTCCTTCGCCGACATGTACGCCGGCCGCCTGGCCCGGCTCTGGGCGGTGGAGCGCGGCCTGGTTTTCGGCCGGCTCGACCACGTCGACGAGGGGCGCCTCTACATCGGCAAGCTCGGCCTCACCGACGACGAGCAGCGCCGCCTGCTCATCGACTGGCGGGCGCCGGTCGCGCAGCCGTTCTACCGCGCCACCCCCGCCGCGCCCATGGGCCTGACCAGACGCCGTCACCTGCAGACCAGGGAACGCAGCGTCATCGGCGTCGACGACGACCTGCTCGACCTCGACGCGCTCACCGACGACGACCGCGCCACCCTCAACGGCGAGGCCGCGCTGCTGGCCGCCCTCGACGAGCGCCGCACCGGCCGCATGCGCGACATCGTCGCCACCATCCAGGCCGAGCAGGACCGCGTCATCCGCGGCGACCTCAACGGCGTCCTGGTCGTGCAGGGCGGCCCCGGCACGGGCAAGACCGTGGTGGCCCTCCACCGGGCCGCCTACCTGCTCTACACCCACAGGGAGCGGCTGGAGCGCCGAGGCGTGCTCATCCTCGGCCCCAACCTCACCTTCCTGCGCTACATCGAGCAGGTCCTGCCCTCGCTCGGCGAGACCGACGTGCTGCTGTCCACCGTGGGGGAGCTGTACCCGGGCGTGACCGCCACCCGGCGCGACCGTCCGGAGGTGGCCGCGGTCAAGGGCGACGCGCGGATGGCCGGGGTGATCGAGCGCGCGGTGCGCGACCGGCAGAAGGTGCCGCGCAAGCCCATCGAGCTGACGGTGGGCCGGCTGACGCTCACTGTCGACCGCAACATGCTCGACGCCGCCAGGAACAAGGCCGTGCGCTCGCGTCGCCCGCACAACCAGGCGCGCGCGGTGTTCGTCAGATCGCTGCTGAACGCGCTGGCCAGGCAGCAGGCCCGCAAGATCGGCAAGGGGCTCGTCGACGACGACGAGCTGGCCGACCTGCGCGAGGAACTGCGCACCGAGCCGGTGGTCAAGGCGGCCCTGAACCGGCTGTGGCCGTACCTGACGCCCCAGCGGCTGCTGCTCGGCCTGTACGGGTCGCCCGACCGGCTGGAGGCGGCGGGGGGCGTCCTCAGCCCCGCGGAGAGGGCGTTGCTGCGCCGCGAGTCGGCCGAGTGGACCGACGCCGACGTCCCGCTCCTGGACGAGGCCGCCGAACTGCTCGGCGACATCGACGAGCACGTGCTGCGCGCCTCGGCGATGCAGGCCGAGGAGGAGCTGGCCGCGGCCCGCCAGGCCGAGGAGCACCAGCGCGAGGCCGAGCTGGCCTACGCCCGCGAGGTGCTGGAGCTGACCGGCCTGTCCGACGTCATGGAGGCCGAGCGCCTGGCCGAGCGCCAGCGCGGCGACGGCCCCTACCTCACCACCGCCGAACGCGCCGCCGCCGACCGCACCTGGGCCTACGGGCACGTGATCGTGGACGAGGCCCAGGAGCTGTCGCCGATGGCGTGGCGGGCGGTCATGCGGCGCTGCCCGACGCGGTCGATGACGATCGTCGGCGACATCGCCCAGACCGGCTCGGCGGCGGGGGCGCGGTCGTGGGCGCAGGTGCTGGACCCGTACGTGGCCGGGCGCTGGCGTCAGGAGCGGCTGACGGTCAACTACCGCACGCCCGTGGAGCTCATGGAGGTGGCCGCACGGGTGCTGGCCACCATCGACCCCGCCCTGGAGGCGCCGGCGTCCGTGCGCGAGCTCGGCGCGCGGCCGTGGACGGCACCGCTGGCCGCGCTGGACGGGCTGGCCGGGGCGGAGGTCGAGCAGGGCGGCAAGGTCGCCGTGGTCGTGCCCGACGCGCTGCTGGACACCATCGGCGCGCGGCTGGTGGCGGCCGTGGACGGCGCCGCGGTGGTCACGCCCGGCGCCGGACGCGCCGCCGGTGCGGCCGCCCTGGACGCGCCCCTGGCGGTGATGGGCGTGGCCGACGCCAAGGGCCTGGAGTTCGACTCGGTGATCGTGGCCGAGCCGGACCTCATCGCCGCCCAGTCGCCACGCGGCCCGAGCGACCTGTACGTCGCTCTGACCCGGTCCACGCAGCGGCTGGGCGTCGTCCACGAAGGCCCGCTGTCGGAGGCTCTGTCGGGGCTGCCGGGCAGGCCCTCGACGTCGGCAAATGGGCTTTGACCCGCTTTAGGATGGCAGGCCGAACATGCCCCACCTGCGGAAACTTGATGTTCCCGCTGATCGGGACACGGTTGACATCTGAGGTGGAGTCGGTAGTTTGCTGCGCAGTCCAGCACGGGACTTGGCCGGTTGGCCGTCTCTGACATCGTCGGATCCTGCGTCCGTGACGGAGCGTGACTTCGTCCACACAGCCAGGTGCAGGGCCGTCGGTCCGTCGAGTCGGGGCACCCCGACCGGTTGGGGGGTTGGACCCGGGACGGGTCCGGGAGCCCAGTAGACAACGGAATTCCGCGCTCGCCGCCGACGAGACGGGTCCGGTCCGAAGGGTTTCCGGGCCCTCTTCCCGCTCTCGTGCGCTGGATCGCGGATCGCGCCGGGTGATCCCGTCCCGAACGGGATCACCCAGCCGGCCGCCCGACCGCCTGCGAGCGGCTGTTTTCGATCTCGGTGTGCGCCGCTGGCTTGAGCGCGGCCCCGGGGCGGTAGCGTTTTCGCAAGCAGGCGTGCGATTTTGCGAGGAGACCCGGCGTGGTTCAGGACAAGACGAGCCTTCCGCCCGTCCCCGGGCGCGAACCGGCTCCCGAGGCGAACGCCTCCGACACCGCTCCGGAAGACACCGCCCTGAACGACACCGCGCCGGAGAACACCGCGCCGGAGGGCGCCGCTCCCGAGAGCACCGCGCCGGAAGGGGGCGCTGACACCGGCCCCTCCGCGGGCAAGGGCGTGCCCGCCAAGGGCGAGAGCCGGTGGGTCCTGGCCGCGCGGGTCGTGGCCGTGGTCGCCGGCGGGCTGCTGCTCTACACCGCCTTCCCGCCGCTCGACTGGTGGCTGTGCGCCCCCGTCGGCATCGGCCTGATCGTCGCCGCCCTCCACCGCGCCCGTCCCCGCCGGGCCGCGTGGCTGGGCTACCTGGGCGCCGCCGTGTTCCTGTTCCCCACCCTCGCCTGGGTGCGCACGATCGGCGACGACGTCTGGGTCATGCTGGTGGCCACCGAGAGCGTGTTCTACGCCGTCATGGCCGCCCTGGCGGCGCTGGTGTTCCGGCTGCGCCTGTGGCCGCTGTGGTTCGGCGCGCTGTGGGTGATGATGGAGTGGGCCCGCAGCCTGGTGCCCGTCGGCGGCTTCCCGTGGGCGCGGGTGGCCTTCAGCCAGGGCGAGTCCCTGTTCACCTCCTACGCCGCGCTGGGCGGCGCGCCGCTGGTGTCCTTCGCCGTCGCCCTGTGCGGCGCGCTGCTGGCCCACGCCGTCCTGGTGCGCCCCGCGGCCGCCCTGCGCAGGGCCGTCCCGGTGGCCCTGGCGCTGGCCGTGCCGCTGCTCACGCTCGTCCTGCCGAGGCCGGGCGACGAGGGCCGCTCGATCAACGTGGGCATCGTGCAGGGCAACGTCCCGGGGCGCGGCATGCACCCGCTCGGCGACGAGCCGGCCGTCGTCCTGCGCAACCACGCCGGGCAGACCAAGCGCCTGGCCGACGCCGTGCGCGCCGGCACCCTGCCCAGGCCCGACCTCGTCGTCCTGCCCGAGAACTCCACCGACATCGACCCCTACACCAGCGCCTTCGCCCGCCAGGTCATCGACGAGTCGGTCAGGTACGTCGGCGTCCCCACCCTGGTCGGCGCCGTCGTGGCCATCGGCGACGAGAACCGGGCCACGCGCAGCCTGGTGTGGGACCCGGTGACCGGTCCCGGCGCCTACTACGACAAGCAGCACCTGGTGCCGTTCGGGGAATACACGCCGTTCAAGGAGATCGTGCTGGCGCTGTGGGAGCGGGCCAACCTGGTCGGCAGGCAGTCGGTCGCGGGCACGAAGCCGGGCGACCTGAAGCTCGGCCCGGTCACGATCGGCGCGGTCAACTGCTACGAGGTCGCCTACGACGACACCGTGCGCGGCACCGTGCGCGCCGGCGGCACCCCGCTGGTGGTGCAGACCAACAACGCCAGCTACGCGCTGTCCAACCTGCCGCCGCAGCAGCTCGCGATGTCCAAGCTGCGCGCCGTCGAGCACAACAGGGCCGTCGTGACCGCCGCCACGACTGGGATCTCCGCATATGTCACGCCTGACGGTAAAGTCTCCTGGCAGACCCGTGAACTTGTCCCCGACATGAACGTGGTCACGGTGCCCGTACGCACCCAGGAAACGATCGCCACAAAGGTGGGCGAGCTTCCTGAATGGGCATTGATGTTGATGGGAGCGGTGGCTGTCGGAGTCGCCGCACTGCGCGGCAGGCGAGGCGACCGAATGGGGAACGGCTCATGATGGAGACTCTCGGCCGGGTGCTCGTCGTCGTCCCGACCTACAACGAGCGCGACAACCTGCCCGCGATCGTCGAGCGCGTCCGCGCCGCCCTGCCGGACGCCCACGTGCTGGTGGCCGACGACAACAGCCCCGACGGCACCGGCGAGGTCGCCGACGGCCTGGCCGAGGCCGACGAGCACGTCCACGTGCTCCACCGGCCGGGCAAGCAGGGGCTGGGCGCGGCCTACATCGCCGGGTTCCGCTGGGGGCTGGGCGAGGGCTACGACGTGCTGGTCGAGATGGACGCCGACGGCTCCCACCAGCCCGAGGAGCTGCCCAAGCTGCTGCAGGCGCTGGCAGACGGCGCCGACCTGGCGATCGGCTCCCGCTACGTGCCCGGCGGCAAGGTGGTCAACTGGCCGCACCGGCGCGAGCTGCTGTCCAAGGGCGCCAACGTCTACACCCGCGTGATGCTCGGCCTGCCGGTGCGTGACGCCACCGCCGGATTCCGCGCCTACCGGGCCTCCACGCTGGAGAAGGTGGGTCTGTCCGGGGTCGAGTCGCAGGGCTACTGCTTCCAGGTCGACCTCACGCTCCGCACGTCCAGGCACGGGCTGCGGGTGGTGGAGGTGCCGATCACGTTCGTCGAGCGCACGGTCGGCAAGAGCAAGATGAACGGCAAGGTCATGTCCGAGGCGTTGTGGCGCATCGGCATGTGGGGCGTCACCGGCCTGCCCCGCCGCCTGCGCCGCACGCGCGGCTGACCGGCACCGGGATCCGCGTCCAGGAACGCGGGCGGCCCGCCGGACGTTGTTCCTGATGTACGTGTGCGCGGAATCGAGGAAACGATGCGGCTGCTGCTGTTCCTGGCCTTGCTGGGCGTCCCGGTGCTGGAGGTCTGGCTGCTGATCCAGGTCGGATCGATGATCGGCGGCTGGCCGACCGTGGGCCTGCTCGTCGCCGGTACCCTGCTGGGCGCCTGGCTGGTGCGCCGCGAGGGCCGCCGGGCCTGGCGGCGGCTGCAGGCGGCCCTGTCGGAGGGCCGGGTGCCCGAGCGCGAGCTGGCCGACGGCGGCCTGGTGCTGGCCGGCGGCGTGCTGCTGATGATTCCGGGCTTCTTCACCGACCTCGTCGGCTTCGTCTTCGTGCTGCCGTTCACCCGGCCACTGATGCGGCGGCTGTCGTCGTGGTTCTTCGACCGGCGGGTCAAGCGGATGGCGGCGGCCTCGCCGTACGCGAACCTGTTCCCGTCGTCGCCCGGCGTGGACCGGGCTCCGCAGGGCGGCAGGGTCGTGCACGGCGAGGTCATCCGCGACGACCAGGACGCCTGACCCTGCGCTACCAGCGCCGGTAGACCTCCTCGGCCCAGCCGTACAGGCCGTCGACCGTCACGCTCTCGCCGTCGTCGGCGACGACCGTGCCGCGGTAGTGGCCGAACGCCTGGGCCTCCTGGCTGCGCATGTAGAACGCGCGCCGCACGTCGGCCTCGCGCACGTGCTCGGGCACGAACTCCAGGTCGACGCGGTCGCCGACGATGTGCCAGGGCGCGCGCCAGTCGGAGGTGTCGTACCGCCAGACCAGCTCCTCGCTGATCTTGTGCAGGCGGCCGTCGAGGATGAGGCCGTTCTCCACGCTGCCGGTGCCGTCGGTCCACTTGCCGCCGATCTGCAGGGCGACGTCGCGGCCGCCGGGCCGTCCGGCGGCGGCACCCCAGTTCCAGCGGATGTCGCCGGGCCAGCGCCCGCGCCCGAGGTCGAGCGTGGCGAGGGCGTCGGCGGGGTCGAACTCGTGGGTCACCCCGTTGACGCGGACGGTGCCCTCGGCGGGCCGGCCGACGTCCTTGACCGTGTACTGGAAGCGGCGACGGCTCCAGGGCACCACGACCGACAGGCTCTCGCGGCCCGGAACCCGCCGCACGAGCACGTCGGCGGTGATCTCGGCGGACTTCAGCCGCAGCCGGGTGCCGTCGGCGGTCTCGTCGACGCTGATGCGCACCGGCCCGGCGCCGATGCGCACGCTGCCCTCGCCGCCGCGCTCGGAGAAGGACACGCCCCTGGCCGGGACGAGCAGCCCCCGGCTGGAGACCTGCTCGCCGGTGCGCCGGTCGAGGAAGAACGCCGACTCGCCGGCCAGGTAGTCGAGGCTGCTGGCGCTGAAGGCGAACACGTGCCCGGGGCTGGTGACGCACCAGTAGTCCCAGCGCATGGTGCGGCCCCAGCCGCGGATGTTGGCGCGGTGGAGCGGGGTGCGGCTCCAGCCGACCGCGGCCGGGTTGAGCCGGCCGTCGGGCAGGCACAGGTCGACCCGGCGGGTGATCTCGCGCTCGGCGACCGCGCGCGGGCTCGTCTTCATCGTGCTCTCCGTCATCGTCCCAGCCCCACGCTGAGGTACTTGTACTCCAGGTAGTCGGCCACCCCGTGGTGGCCGCCCTCGCGTCCGTAGCCGCTGCTCTTGATGCCGCCGAAGGGCGCCTGCGGCGGCGCCAGCGGGCCGCCGTTCACGGTGACCATGCCGAACTGCAGCTCCTCGGCCACCCGCAGGGTCCTGGTCAGGTCGTTGGTCCATACGTACGCGGTCAGCCCGTACGGGGTGGCGTTGGCGCGTTCGACGACCTTGTCGCAGTCGTCGAACTCCAGCACCGGCGCGACCGGCCCGAACGTCTCCTCGCGGCAGACCAGCATGTCCTCGCTCACCCCGCCCAGCACGGTCGCCGGGTAGTAGGTGCCCGCCCCCTCGGGACGGCTCCCGCCGGTCAGGACGGCCGCGCCGCGGGCGACGGCGTCCTCGACGTGCCTGGCGACCTTGGCCACGGCCGCCTCGTCGATGAGCGGGCCCAGCTCGGCCGCCCGCGCCTGGCGTACCAGCTCGGCGGTGAAGTCGGCGGCCAGCGAGGAGTGGACGAAGATGCGGTTGGGCGAGGTGCAGGCCTGCCCGGCGTTGAGGAACTTGCTGCGGGCCACCGCGCGGGCGGCGGCGACCGGGTCGGCGTCGGGGAAGACCAGCACGGGCGCGTGCCCGCCCAGCTCGACGCTGAGCCGCTTGACGTCGTGGGCGCTCTGCCTGATCAGCTCGCGGCCGACCTCGGTGGAGCCGGTGAAGGACACCTTGCGCACCCGCGGGTCGCCCATCACGGCCTGGCCGAACCCGGCCGGGCGGGACGTGGTGACCAGGTTGAACACGCCCGGCGGCAGCCCGGCCGCGACGAACGCCTCGGCCACCGCGATCGCGGAGAGCGGCGTCTGCTCGGCCGGCTTGAGCACGACCGTGCACCCGGCGGCCAGCGCCGGGCCGAGCTTGCGGGTGATCATCGAGACCGGGAAGTTCCACGGGGTGATGCCGGCCACCACGCCGACCGGCTCGGGCAGCAGCCAGATGCGGTTGCCCTCGTGCGCGCCGGGCACGGTCTCGCCGTACAGACGGCGGGTCTCCTCGGCGGCCCACAGCAGGTGGTCGGCGCCCGAGAGCACCTCGCCGGTCGCCTCGGCGAGCGGCTTGCCCTGCTCGGCCGTCATGATCGCGGCGATCTGATCGGCCCGCTCGGTCAGCTCGCGCGCGGCGGCCCGCATGAGGTCGGCGCGCTCGTGCGCGGGCATGGCCCGCCACCCGGGCAGCGCGGCCGCGGCGGCGTCGATCGCCTGCGTGGCCAGCTCGGGACCGCAGTCGGCGACCTGCGCCAGCGGCTCGCCGGTGGCGGGCGAGCGGACGGTGAAGGTCTGGTCGGCCTCCTGCCATGCGGCTCCGACGAGAGCCTTGCGGATGTCAGCCATGTGTCTCCTGGATTCCTTCGATGAGCGCCTTCATGGCGGCCATCTCATGTGCGTGCTGCAGCTTGCCCGCCAGCGGGATGTCGCCCGCCACCAGGGCGTTCCTGATGGCGATGTGCTCGGCGTGCGACTTGGGCAGCCGCCAGGGCACCAGGCGGAAGCCGCGCTGGGCGGTCTCCGTACGGGACCACAGGCTCTGCAGCATGCGGTGGGTGAGCTTGCTGTGCTCGGTGTCGCACAGCAGGGAGTGGAAGCGCCGGTTGAGGCGGGCGAAGGCGGCGACGTCCTCGCGGGCGACGGCGGTCTCGCACTCGGCGAGCACCGCGTCGACCTCGGCCAGCCGCGCGCCCTCCAGCGGCACGCCGCCCAGCTCCAGCGCCAGCGCGGTGAGCGCGGCCCGGACGCTGTAGAGCTCGCGCACGTTGGCCACCGTGAGCTCGGCGACCACGGCGCCGACGTGCGGCCGCTCGACCAGCCAGTCCTCCGAGCACAGCTGCTTGATCGCCTCGCGCACGGGCGTCTCGCTGATGCCCACGGCCTCGGCCACCACCCGGGTGGTGATCTTCGTGCCGGGAGGCGCCTCGCCGCTCATGATCAGATGTTTGATGTGCTCCGCCGCCAGATCCGCCTTGGTGCGGAAGGGGGAACGCGATTCGGCCATGGTTGAGGAGCCCTTCAGACCCGCTGGACGGTGAGCGGCTCGATCGCCGCGTGGTCCAGCTCTACACCGATTCCGGGCCCCGTCGGAACGGCGACGAGACCGCGGGAGTCGGGCAGCAGCGGTTCGGTCAGCATGGCGTGGAACACCTCCGGGACGATCACCGGCGGATCGTAGGGGTACTCCAGCCAGTCGCAGTTCGGCAGGGAGGCGCAAAGTTGCAGGTTGCCCGCCACGCCCAGCCCGGTGGCCCAGGCGTGCGGGATGACCTTGCGCTGCCGGGCGGCGGCCATGGCGCCGAAGTCGCGCAGTGCGCCGATCTCCTCGCTCTCGTTCGCGTCGGGCTGAAAGATGTCGAAGCAACCATCCTCCAGCATGCGCACGAGCTGGCCGATGCCCCGGTTGTGCTCGCAGCCCGCGATCGGGATCGGCGAGGCCGCCGTCAGCTCGCACAGGGCGCGGTAGTCGTGCCGGGGCAGCGGCTCCTCCAGCCACGCCACACCGAGTCCAGCCAGTTCCCTGGCCGTGGTGAGGGCGCGCTCGAAGTCCCAGATGAGACGGGTGCCGTCGGGGGCGTAGCGCCACCGGGCGGCCGCCTGGTTGGCGTCCACCATGATCGCGACGTCGGGGCCGACCGCCTCGCGCACGGCGGCGACCTGCCGCACGTCCTCGGCGACGGTGGCCGCGTGCACCCTCAGCTTGATCCCCTGAAAGCCCCGCTCGACGGCGGCCAGGGCGTCCTCGGCCCGCTGGGCCGGGTCGCGGAGCTCGCCGAAGCTCGCGTACGCGCGGACAGCTCCCGAGTGTCCGCCCCAGAGCTTGTACAGCGGCTGCCCGCAGGCCTTGCCGACGGCGTCCCACACGGCGACGCCGACGACCCACGGCCGGGGGAAGACGTACTCGGCCACGTACCGCAGCCGGTTGGCGACGTGCGTGGTGTCGAAGGCGTCCAGGCCGACGAGCTGCGGGCGGATCCAGCCGTGGATCGCCTCCAGCAGCATCGGCCCGGTGCCGTGCCCCATGTCGCCGCCGGACACGCCGACGATGCCCTCGTCGGTCTCGACCTCGACGATGACCGCCGACATCGCCCGGTGCGCGCCCTCCGGGGCCCACGACGGCACGAACGGCCTGGGGTAGGGCAGTTCGATGACCCGCGCGCGGACGTCTGTGATCCTCATCGGCTCCTCACCCCTTGGTCGCGCCGTCCGCGAGACCCTTGATCAGGTACTTCTGCACCAGCAGCGCGAAGACCACCACGGGCAGCACGGTCAGCACGCCGACCGCGGCCAGCGGCCCCCACATCCCGCCCTTCTCGGTGTCGGCCGCGATCCCGGCGATGGCGACGGGGATGGTGACCGCCCGGTCGTTGGTGAGGATCAGCGCGAACAGCAGCTCCTCCCAGGCCAGGATGATGCAGAAGATCAACGTCGAGACCAGCCCGGTCAGGCTCGTCGGCACGATGATGCGGAAGAACGCGCCGAAGCGCGAGCAGCCGTCGATCATCGCCGCCTCCTCCAGCTCCTTGGGCAGCCCGCGGAAGAAGGCCCGCATCAGCCACACCACGTACGGCACCAGGAAGGTCACGTACGCCAGGATCACGGTGATGTACTGGTCGGTCAGCCCGAGCTTCCTGGCCACCAGGAACAGCGGCACCACCAGCGCGATCGGCGGCACCGCGCGGGAGGCCAGGATGAGGCCGCCCACCACGCCCGCGCCGCGCATCCGCAGCCGCGACAGCGCGTACCCGGCCATCGAGCCGGCGACCATGGAGATGGCCGAGGCGCCCGCCGCCACGATGACCGTGTTGATCATTCGGGGCAGGATGCGCGCCTGCTGGAAGTAGCTGACGTAGTTGTCGAGGGTGAACTCGCTCAGCCACCGCGGCGGCACCGTGAAGATGTCCCTGGGCAGCTTGAAGGAGATCGAGACCATGTAGAGCACGGGGAACAGGAAGGCCAGCGTCACCAGGACGGCCCCGGTGACGGCCGCGTACCGTCTCACCATCGGTTCTCCAGACGCCGGGTCACGCGGAACAGGACAAAGGTGATCAGCATGGTCAGGACCAGCACGATCGTCGCCATCGAGGAGGCCGAGCCGAACTCCAGGCTCCGGAACCCCTTCTCGTAGATGTAGAGGTTGATGACGTTGGTCGAGTTGCCCGGCCCGCCCCTGGTGGCCGCCAGCGCGATGTCGAACATCTTGACCGCGCCCAGCCAGCGCACCACGAACGCGGCGGCCATCACCGGCACCAGCAGCGGCAGCGTGATGCGCCGCAGGATCGCCCAGCGGCCGGCGCCGTCGGACCTGGCGGCCTCGTACACGTCGCCGGGCAGGGCCATGATCCCGGCCGAGGCGATGAGCACCACGAACGGCGTCCACCGCCAGGTGTCGATGACGATCAGGCTGACCATGGCCAGCGTCGGGTCGCCGATCCACTCCACCGGCCCGACGCCGACCAGGCCGAGGGTGTAGTTGACCACGCCCCACAGCGGGTCGAGCAACATCCGCCACACGCCGCCGGCGACCACCGGGGCCACCACCATCGGGATGAGGAACAGGGCGCGCAGCACGCCCCGCCCCCGCCAGGCGACGTTGAGCAGGAACGCGATGGCGAACCCGAGCACCATCTGCAGCGGCAGCGCGATCACCAGGTAGACCCCGGTGACCTTGAGCGAGTCCAGGAAGCCCGGATCGTGCAGCACGGCCTCGTAGTTGCGCCAGCCGACCCATCCGGACGGCTGGAAGGAGGCCAGGTCGAAGTCGGACACGCTGACCCAGGCCGTGTACAGGACCGGGTAGAGCAGCATGCCCGCCAGCAGGAGCAGGGCGGGGGCGAGGAAGAGCCAGGCCGTGCCCGGCTCTCCCAGTCGGGCACGCCTCACTGGTTGTAGCCCTTGGACTTCAGCAGGTCGGTGACCTCCTTGGCGGCCTGGTCGATCGCCTGCTGCGCGGTGGCCTGACCGGACATGGCCCGGCTGGTCTGCAGCGCCAGGATCTGCTGCACGGCGTCGGACTCGGGCAGCCTGGGCCGCCACATCTCACCCTTGGAGACGACGTCGTAGCCGTCCTTGAGCGCCTTGTAGACCGGGCCGGCCCACTCCGCCGGCGGCGTGCCGTCGAGGCTGGAGTTGCGGGCGGGGAAGGTGCCGAACGCCTTGCCGGTGAACTGCTCGCCCTCCTTGGAGGTCACCCACTGCAGCCACGTCCAGGCGGCGGCCGGGTGCGTGGACTTCTTGGAGATGCCCGCCGTCCAGATGCCGCGGTGGGCGCCGGGGGCGGCCGACCCGGCGGGCAGGGTGGTGATGCCCACCTGCTCGGGGGTCAGGGTGGTGGTCTCCTTGTCCACGGCGGTGCCCTTGAAGACGCTGCCCCACATGAACATGGTGGCCGTCTTGCCCTGCCGGAAGGCCTCCAGCGGCTCGTTGAACTGGTACGTGCTGGCGCCGGGCGGCGCGTACTTGAGCAGGTCCACCTGCGTCTGCAGGGCCTTGACGCCGGCGGGGGTGCCGAAGGCGACCTTCGTCCCGTCGAGGATCTTGCCGCCGTCGGAGTTGAGCACGGTCTGCCACACCGTGGGGGTGAGCGGGTCCTTGGTGAAGTACGTGCCCACGGCCCAGGAGTCGGTCTTGCCGTCGCCGTCGGTGTCCTGGACGAGCTTGGGGGCGTCCTTGAAGTACTGCTCCCAGGTCGTCTGCGCGGTCGGCTCGGCCACCCCGGCCTTCTTGTACAGCGCCTTGTTGTAGAACATCAGCAGCAGGTTCGAGCGCACGGGCACGGCGTACTGCTTGCCCTCCCACTCCCCGGCGGCCAGCGGCGAGGCGTTGAAGTCGGCCCAGTCGTAGCCGGGATCGTTCCACTTGGCCAGCTCGGGGCCCTTGAGGTCGTACAGGGCGCCGGTCTTGGCGAGCTGCGGCAGCCAGGGGTCGTCGGCGAGCACCACGTCGTAGGTGGCGGTGGTGCCGGTCAGCTCCAGCATCGTCTTGGGGAGCTGGTCGTTGTAGGGCGCGCCGTCGACGGTGACCTTGATGTTGGGGTACTTCTTGGTGAACTCCGGCACGAGCTTGTCCTGCCACTGCTTGGCGAACGCGTCGTTGGCGATCACGCGGATCGACACCGGGGCCTGCGCCGTGCCGAGGCCGCCGCCGTCGGCCGCGACCTCCTCCGACGGCGAGCCGCAGGCGGCGACGCTGAGCGCGAGCACGGCCGCGGCCGTGACGAGCCGGGTGTTGTTCAACACTTGTGTCCTCCCGGAGGGGAATGGGGGATTTCAGGCGGAGGGGGCGACGGCGAGCTTGACGACGTCCCGGCCGTCCAGCGGGTGGCCCGAGCCCAGGGCTTCGAGCGCCTCGCGGACCCGGCCGAGCGGCACGCGGTGGCTGACCACGCGCTCGAAGGGGCTGCCGCCGCGTTCCAGGATCGTCAGCGCCTGGTGGTAGCGGCGCTGCATGTCGGGGCCGGCGCCGTAGACGCCGGCGATCGTGAGGTCCCGCTTCAGCAGGTCGCTGTACGGGTTGAAGGGGACGGCGCCGCGGTCGGTGAAGTTGCCCAGCTCGGCCAGTACGCCGCCGTCGGCGACCAGACCGAGCGCCTCGGTGAACGCCTCGGGCGAGCCCGCCGTGCCGATGACGGCGTCGGCGCCCTCGCGTCCCAGCGCGTCGAAGACCGCCCGGCGGCGCGCGGCGGGTTCCTCGCCGAGGCCGACGACGGCGTCCGCGCCGAGCAGCGCGGCCAGTTCCAGGCGGGCGCCGGGCGCGCCGACGGCGACCACCCTGGCCGCCCCGGCGGCGCGGGCGGCGACCACGGCCATCAGGCCGATCGCGCCGACGCCCTGGACCACGACGGTGGAGCCGATCCGGATCGCGGAACGTTCCACGCCGTGCAGGGCCACCGACAGCGGCTCCTGCAGCACGGCGACCTCGGCGGGCAGGTCGGTCCGGTAGAACACCGTTCCCGCGTTGGAGGCGTACAGGTGGGTGGCGAAACCGCCGGTCAGGTACGGCGGCCGGTCGGCGGGGGAGGCGAACCCGTAGGACGGCCGCCGGTCCGGGCAGTTCCCCGGCCTGCGGCGTACCTGGCACTCGAAGCACCGGCCGCAGCTCAGCGACGGGAAGACGCCGACCCGGTCGCCGACGGTCACCGGCCGGCCGGCGTGGTCGGTCCCGACGCCGTCGCCGAGCGCCGCCAGCCGGCCGACGATCTCGTGCCCGAGCAGCGCGGGGAACCGCACGCTGGCCAGCCGTCCCCGGTAGATGTGGGCGTCCGTGCCGCACATGCCGCACAGCTCCACCTCCAGGACGAACTGCCCCGGGCCGGGTTCCGGCAGGGCGTACTCGCGCACCTCCACCGCTCCCGCGACGTCGGTGACGATCGCCGCGCGTGCCGTCGCGTCCATGCACCGCCTCCTGCATTCTGCTTTCTATAGAATGTGGAAGACGGTAGTTCGTCCGGTTTTGAACGGTCAATCCTTGTTACCGGAATGTTTCTGAGGCCACGTCCACGAAGTAGGCCCGCAGCAGCGTGCGTCCCTGCTCGATCATGGCCGGATCGCCCTGCTGCGTCGCCGAGAACGTCAGGTACAGCACCGCCGCCGTGCACTGGATGGCCAGCCGCATCACCCGGTACGGATCGGGCAGCGGCGGCAGCCCCGCCTCCTCCAGCGCGAACTGGTAGAGCCGCTCGGCGAGCACGTCCCCGCTCTCCTGCACGCTCCCGGCGGGCAGGAACGACGCGCCGCCCGGCCGGGTGTCGGCGAAGTCGACCACGGTGAAGCCCGGCACGCTCCTGCGCATCGCCACCGTCTCGGCCAGCACCAGCTCGGCCGCCCGCGGCCAGGTCAGCGGCGGCTCCTCGGCGACCCGGGCGCGCAGCCGGGCCAGCAGGACCTCCAGGTTGCGCAGCGCCAGCTCGCGCAGCATGCCGGGCTTGCCGTCGAAGAACTGGTAGATGGTGCCGGCGGGCACCTTGGCGCTCCTGGCGACGTCGGAGATCGTGAGGGCGTCCAGGCCGACCTCGTCCAGCAGGCGGGCGCAGGCGTCGAGGATGCGTTCGACCCTGTCGATGCTGCGCCTTTGGACCGGCCGCCGCCGGATGCCCGGGTTCTCCACGGACAAGTCTTAACATAACGGCCTGTCATGTTCTAACGTGACATCCTCTCACGTTCCCCCCGGAGGACATGCATGGCCGAAATGCGCCTCGCGCCTGAGAAACGGGTCACCGCAGGCTGGATGTCCCTGCTGGCACTGGCCCAAATGGGGGTCATCATGGCGATGACCGTCGGAAACCAGATCCTGCTCCCCTCCCACGTGGCGCGCATCGACCCCCAGCACAAGGAGGCGTCCCTGGCGGTGGTGTTCGCCGTCGCCGCCGTGTGCACGATCGTGGCCAACCCGCTGTTCGGCGCCCTGTCCGACCGCACCCGCTCCCGGATGGGCCGGCGCCGCCCCTGGGTCGCGGGCGGCGCGCTGGTCTGCGCCGCGTCCCTGGTCTTCCTGTCCCGCCAGGACTCGCTGGCCGGGCTGGTCGTCGGCTGGGCGGTCGCCCAGCTCGCCTTCACCGCCGCGCTCGCCACCGCCATCGCCACCGTGCCCGACCTGGTGCCGATCCAGCAGCGGGGCAAGGCCTCGGCGCTGGCCGGCGTGGGCCAGCTCGCCGGGCCGCTGCTCGGCGGGGTCGTCGTCACCGTCGTGGCGACCGGCTCGCAGGCCGGGTTCGTGGCCATGGCGATCCTGATCCTGCTGCTGGTGCTGCCGTTCAGCCTGTTCACCAGGGAGCCCGTCACCGCGCCGGCCGACCTGCCCCCCTTCGACCTGCGCTCACTCCTGCGCGGCTTCCGCATCAGCCCGCGCAGGCATCCCGACTTCGCCTGGGCCTGGCTGAGCCGCTTCCTGATCACGCTGACCCTCGCCATGGCCATCGGCTACCTGCAGTACTACCTGCGCGACGGCGTCGGCTACGAGGCGCTCTTCCCCGGCTCCACCGTCGAGCAGGGCGTCGTGGTGCTGGTGGCGGTCTTCACGCTGAGCAGCGTCGTGCCCACGCTGCTGGCGGGCTGGCTGTCGGACCGGTCAGGCAACCGCCGGCCGGCCGTCTTCATCGGCGGCCTCACGATGGCCGCCTCCGGGCTCGTGCTGGCGTTCCTGACGAGCTGGCCCGCCGCGCTGGCCGCCAGCGTCCTGCTCGGCGCGGGCTACGGCATGTTCGCCGCCGTGGACCAGGCCATGGTCACCCAGCTCCTGCCCGCCGACGCCGACCGCGGCAAGGACCTGGGCATCGTCAGCCTGGCCAACTCCGCCTCCAGCACCCTCGGGCCGGTGATCGCCGCGCCCCTCGTCACCTCCGCGGGCGGCTACCCGCTCATGTACGCCGTCGCGGCGGCCTTCGCCGCGCTCGGCGCCTGCCTCATCTGGAGAATCCGCAGTGTCCGATAAATCCGCAGCAACCGACAACGCAGCATCCGACAGAGCCGTGTCCGCCGCCTTCGACGGCGACGCCTGGTGGCGCGACGCCGTCGTCTACCAGATCTACCCCCGCAGCTTCGCCGACGCCGACGGCGACGGCCAGGGCGACCTGCCCGGCGCGCTGGCCCGCCTGGACCACCTGGCCGACCTGGGCGTGGACGCCGTCTGGCTGAGCCCGTTCTACCCCTCGCCGCTGGCCGACGGCGGCTACGACGTCGCCGACTACACCGACGTGGACCCCCGCTACGGCACCCTGGCCGACTTCGACGCCTACGTCGCCGCCGCCACGGCCAGGAACATCAAGGTCGTCATCGACATCGTGCCCAACCACTGCTCCTCGGCCCACCCGCGTTTCCAGCAGGCGCTGGCGGCCGGCCCCGGCAGCCCCGAACGCGAGTGGTTCGTCTTCCGCGACGAGCCCAACAACTGGCAGTCCATGTTCGGCGGCCCCGCCTGGACCCAGGCGCCCGACGGCCAGTGGTACCTGCACCTGTTCGACTCCGCCCAGCCCGACTGGAACTGGCGGCACCCCGGCGTGACCGCCATGTTCGAGAACGTGCTGCGGTTCTGGCTGGACCGCGGCGTGTCCGGCTTCCGCATCGACGTGGCCGCCATGCTGTTCAAGCAGGACGGCCTGCCGGACGTCGTCCCCGGCAGCCAGGGCGCCCCGCTGGCGCCCGGACAGTCGGCGGTGCCGTACGAGCACCAGCCCGAGCTGCTGGAGCTGTACCGGTCCTGGCGCAAGATCCTGGCCTCCTACCCTGGCCCGCGCGGCACGGTGGCCGAGATCTGGTTCGGCGACCCCGCCCAGGCCCGGCCCTACCTCACCGGCGACGGCCTGGCCCAGCTGTTCAACTTCCGGCTGATGCCCCTGCCGTGGTCGGCCGGCGAGTTCCGCGCGGTCATCGAGGAGTCCCACCTGCTGGCCCGCGAGACGGGCGGCTCGATCCCCTGGGTGCTGGGCAACCACGACGTGCCGCGCATGGCGACCAGGTTCGGCATCGACCAGGAGCTGGTCCGCGCCCCCACCGCCGACGTGCTGCTCGGCAGGATCGCCGTCGACCGCGAGCTCGGCCTCAGGCGCGCCCGCGCCGCCGCGCTGCTGCTGCTCGCCCTGCCCGGCGGCGCCTACCTCTACCAGGGCGACGAGCTGGGCCTGCCCGAGTACCTGGACATCCCGGACGAGGCACGGCAGGACCCGATGTTCGAGCGCACCGGCCGTGCCTTCATCGGCCGGGACGGCTGCCGCGTGCCGCTGCCCTGGTCGGGCACGTCCGCGCCGTACGGGTTCGGCACGGGCGGCACCTGGCTGCCCCAGCCGGCCGACTGGGCCCCCCTCACCGTCGCCGCCCAGCGGGACGACCCCGCCTCCACGCTCGCCCTCTACCGCGGCGCGATCGCCCTGCGCCGCGAGCACCCCGCGCTCGGCGACGGCGACCTGACCTGGCTCGACGCCCCGCCCGGCGTGCTGGCCCTCACCCGCGAGCCCGGCTTCACCCTCATGGTCAACTTCGGCCCCGGCGCGGTGCCGCTGCCCCCGCACCACGACGTCCTGCTGGCCAGCGGCCCCCTGGACGGCGGCACGCTGCCCGCCGACACGGCAGTGTGGCTCTCGTGACCGCCGACCCGATCCCGCTGCCGGAGTACCCGCGCCCCCAGCTCGTCCGTGACAGCTACGTCAACCTCAACGGCCGCTGGCGGTACGCGATCAACGACGGCTCGCGGCCGGAGACCCACGACGGCGACATCCTCGTGCCGTACTCGCCGGAGGCGCCGCTGTCGGGGGTGGGCCGGCAGCTGCAGCCGGGGGAGACGCTGTGGTACCGCCGCTCGTTCGAGGCGCCTCCCGGGCCCGCCGACGGCCGGGTGATCCTGCACTTCGGCGCGGTGGACCAGACCTGCCGGGTGTGGGTCAACGACGTCGAGGTCGGCGGCCACAGCGGCGGCTACCTGCCGTTCTCCTTCGACGTCACCGACGCCCTGACCGAGGGCGCCAACACCCTCGACGTGGCCGTGCGGGACGACACCGACACCGGGTGGCACTCGCGTGGCAAGCAGCGGCTGCGCCGCGGCGGCATCTGGTACACCGCCCAGTCGGGCATCTGGCAGACGGTCTGGGCCGAGCGCGTGCCCGCCCTGCACGTGGAACGGCTCACGCTGACGCCCGTGCTCGCCGAGGAGTGCGTCGAGGTGACCGTGCACGCCGCGAGCGGCGAGGCCGAGGTGGAGATCCTCGCCGGCGGGCAGGTGGCGGCGCGCGCCACCGTCCCGGCCGGGCGGCCGGTGCGCGTCCCGCTGCCCGGCGCCCGACCGTGGAGCCCCGAGGACCCCTTCCTGTACGACGTGACCGTCTCGCTCGGCGACGACCGCGTCCGCGGCTACGTCGGCATGCGCTCCTTCTCCGTCGGCCCCGACGCCGAGGGCGTGCCCAGGCTGCTGCTGAACGGCCGGCCGTACTTCCACGCCGGCATCCTCGACCAGGGCTACTGGCCGGACGGCCTGTACACGCCGCCCTCGGACGAGGCCATGGTCGACGACATCGTCATGATGAAACGGCTCGGCTTCACCATGCTGCGCAAGCACATCAAGATCGAGCCGCTGCGCTGGTACCACCACTGCGACCGGCTCGGCATGCTCGTCTGGCAGGACCTGGTCAACGGCGGCGAGACCTACCGGCCGCTGGTCATCACCACCCCGGCGCTGCTGCCGCTGCGCCTGGACGACCGCCGCCACCACCGCTTCGGCCGGGCCGACGCCGAAGGTCGGGCCGCGTTCGAGGCCGAGCTGCGCGAGACCGTCGAGCACCTGCGCAACGTGGTGAGCCTGGCGGTCTGGGTGCCGTTCAACGAGGGCTGGGGCCAGTTCGACGCCGCCCGGATCGCCGCCGAGCTGGCCCGCCTCGACCCCACCCGCACGATCGACCACGCCAGCGGCTGGCACGACCAGCGCGCGGGCGACCTGCTCAGCCTGCACGTGTACTTCCGCCGCTTCCGCCCGCCCCGCCCGGACGGCCGCGTCCTGGTGCTGTCGGAGTACGGTGGCTACAGCCTGCCCGTCGAGGGGCACACCTGGGGCGAGAAGGAGTTCGGCTACCGGCGTCACCGCACGGCCGAGGAGCTGGGCGCGGCGTTCGTCCGGCTGCACGAGGAGCAGATCGTCCCGGCCATCGCCAAGGGCCTGAGCGCCACCGTCTACACCCAGCTCTCCGACGTCGAGGACGAGCTGAACGGCCTGCTCACCTACGACAGGGCCGAGCTCAAGCTGCCCGCCGACCTCGTCCGCTCCGTCACCAGGAGGCTCGCCTTCCATGACCACCCATGAACGGGAGATCACCGCTCCGACCGACCTGTGCCTGCCCGGCGGGCGGCTGAACCCCGCCGCGGTCGGCTGGACCCGTACGCCGCTGCACCGGGCCGTCCTGCGCGGCTGGGGACGTCGTAAGCGCTGGGAGTACTGGGGCGTCGTCACCCCCTCCCACATCATCGGCCTGGTGGCCTCCTCGCTGGACTACGCCGGGGTGCACGGCCTCTACGTGCTCGACCGGGCCACCGGCGTGGAGTTCGCCAAGGACGTGGTGGTGCCGCTGGCCCGCGGCGCCGTCTTCCCCGACCGCAGCGGCGCCGGGACGGTGTCCGTGCGCGGGGCCGGGCTGGCGATCGACATCCGGCAGGACCCGGCAGGCACCGTGATCCGCGCCGCCGCCCCCGACGTGCGCCTCGACCTGGAGGTGCCGCTGCCGGAAGGGCACGAGTCGCTCGGCGTCGTGGTGCCCTGGGGGCCCGACCGGTTCCAGTACACGGTCAAGGACGTCGGCCGCCCGGCGCGCGGCCGGCTGCGGCTCGGGACGAAGGAGTTCGCCATCGACGACGCGGACTCCTTCGCCGTGCTCGACCACGGCCGGGGGAAGTGGCCGTACGCGGTCACCTGGAACTGGGCGGCCGGCAGCGGGCCCGGCAGGGCCGTCCAGCTCGGCGGCAAGTGGACCGACGGCACCGGCGTCACCGAGAACGCCCTGTTCACCGGCGGCCGGCTGCACAAGATCGGTGACGAGCTGGAGTGGACCTACGACCGCGGCGACTGGCTGCGCCCGTGGCGGATCACCGGCCCGCGGGTCGAAGTGGAGTTCCGGCCCTTCCACGAGAAGGTGGCCCGTACCCAGCTCGTCGTGGTGGGCAGCGAGACCCACCAGTGCTTCGGCCACTTCTCCGGCCGCGTCCAGGACGACGACGGCGTGTGGGTGGACCTCGACGGCCTGACCGGCTGGGCCGAGGAGGCCCGCAACCGCTGGTAGCCGTCGCGGGCACAGCAAAACCCCCGGGCGTCGCCCGGGGGTTTTCACCGTGAGAAGTGGTCAGGCGCTCTTGCGTCGCTGGGCGCGCAAGACCGCGAGTCTCTCGTTGAGCACCTCTTCCAGGTCCTCGATGGACCGCCGCTCCAGCAGCATGTCCCAGTGGGTCCGTGGGGGCTTGGTCTTCTTCGACTCCGGCTGCTCACCGTCGACCCGAACCGCGGTCGCGCCGCACATGCGGCACTCCCAGGTCGCGGGGATCTCGGCCTCGGCGGCAAGCGGAACCTCGAAGCGATGGCCCTTAGGACAGGTGTAGGACACCTCCTGGCGTGGGGCCAGATCCGTGTTACGGTCGTTCTCGTAGCTGGTTGCCCCGAGCCGGGTGCCACGAAGCGCGCGCTCGCCCATGTCTAAATGCCTCCTACAGGGCCCCCATACGTGGGGGGTCTGTCTCCCACGGTGTCTAACGCTTGGTACCGTGATGGGATTCCCACCCGCGGGGTGATCCAATCGCGCTTGGGGCCTCGGTTATTCGAGCCCGCTCTTACGGGGGCCGCGTCCTCAGGCCGCGGAGGCCGTCCGCGGGGCTCTGAGCAGGCTCGCCGCCAGCCACAACCCGCCGATCATGATGAGCGCGCCGTGCGCGATCCGCAGCGGGTACGGGCTGAAGAACTGCGGGATGAACAGCGCCAGGCCCAGCGCGAGCGCCGTCCCGGCCCCCTTGGGCAGGGTTCCCGAGCGCCACACGGCCACGGCCGCCATCACCCCGCCGACGCCCATCAGCGCCAGCCCGGCGGCGAACATGGTGATCGCGAGCGGGTTGTAGCGGAACAGGGTGGCCAGCTCCATCAGCGCGGGCGCGCCGTCGCGCAGGGAACGTTCGGCGATGACATGCAGGCCGAAGTCCTCGGCGCCGTAGTAGGGGAGCGTCAGGCCGGCGCCGGTCCAGGTCACCGCGGCCGCGCGCAGGGACAGGCGGTCGCCGAGCACCTTGTGCAGCCCGAGAGCGCCCAGGCCGAGCAGCACGAACCCGAGCATCGCGGCCAGGTGGCCGGCGACCCACTCGGGCGAGGCCATGGCGGCGGCGTCGTCGGTGGACGGCCGCACCACCGGATACACGAACAGCAGGACGCCGGTGAGGGCGAAGGCGGCGGAGGTGAGGCGGGGGGAGGTCATCAATGCTCCTTGAGGAGGGCGTTGCTCTTTGATGAGAGCAATGCTCTCGTGACGGGGTCCCCGTGTCAAGAGCACTGCTCTCTGTTCAGAGCGTCGCCTACCTCCGTGCATGTCAGGCCAGGAGCGGCACCAGCGTCCGGTCACCGAGGCGGGTCATCGCCGCCAGCGGCGCGGAGGCCGCCCCCACCAGCAGCGGAAGGCCGGGCTTGCCTTTGTCCCTGGCGAGGCGGGGGCCCAGGGCGGCCATCAGCGCGGTCAGTCCGGGCAGGGGCCTGATCCACATCGTGATCTCCCGGACCAGGCCGTCCTCGTCCAGTTCGAGCTGGGCGACCTCGTTCAGCGGCTGGCGGCCGACCCGGGCGGTCGCGGTGAGCATGCGGGTGCGGGCGTCCCCGAGGTCGCTCTGGTAGCGCAGGTCCGACAGCACGTCGAAGACGGCCTCGAACAGCGTCCCCACCTGCTTCAGTCCGTTGAATCCGGCCCGGTAGCTCAGCGGGGAGTGGAACACCACGTCGTCGGCGAGCGTGGCCTTGAGCGCTTCGACGTCATGTGCCTCGCCGGCCTGGCGGTAGGCGGCGGCGGGTGAGTCCTGAATGTGAACTGTCATGGGTTCACTTTATCCACCCACTATCGTGGGTGCATGAACAGGTTCGGTGAGATGCACTGCTCCATCGCCCAGGCCGTCGGCGTCATCGGCGAGCCCTGGACGCCGCTGATCCTGCGCGACCTGTTCCTGGGCCTGCGCAGGTTCGACGACCTCGCCGAGGACCTGGGCATCTCGCGCAACCTGCTGGCCCGCCGGCTCGACCATCTCGTCGCCACGGGGGTCGTGGAGAAGCGGCCCTACCAGGAGCGTCCGGTGCGGCACGAGTACCTGCTGACCGAGGCCGGCCGTGACGTCGTGCCCGCGCTGCTGACCCTCATGGCCTGGGGCGACCGCTGGTCCACCCCGCCCGGCGGGCCGCCCGCGCTGCTGGTCCACTCCTGCGGGCGGGAGTTCACGCCGGTCGTCACCTGCCCCCACTGCGGCGGCGAGGCCACCGCCGAGACCGTGCTGCCGCTGCCCGGCCCGGGAGCCGCCCGGGGGCCGGGCACCATGGTCCTGGCCGCCGATCTGTGACGTCCCGTGTTTGACGCGCGACCCTTCGTGAGAGGACTCTCATCGCCCGCTCACGGCCGCCCCACGGCGGCCCCGCAGGCTGAGGGGACCGCGACGTCGATCAGGAGGCGTAGATGGATCTCATGCCACGGTGGCCGGCGTTGGCCGCCGCGCTCGCGTTCGTCCTCGGCGGGGGAGGGATGGTCCTTCCCGCCCAGGCGGCGGCCGGGCCTTCCGCGGCCCTCGTCCTGGCCGCCGCCTACGACGAGGGCGACGACGACGATGACGATGACGAGGCCGCCCCTCGGTCCGGACGGGGCGAACCGGCCAGGAGGCAGGCGCACGCCCCACGGGGCGACGACGACGTCGAGGGCATCCCCGGCCTGGAGGCGCGCGACCCCCGGCCCCACGCCCCCGTCAGCGGCCCGGCGGAGGCCCCCAGGCAGGCCGAGATCCGGCTGGAGAGCGGCACCACGACCGGCGGCGGGCACGTCGGCCCGATGGTGCTGCTGGCCATCCTCGGCACCGGCGCCCTGGTGGGCACCTCGTACTGGCTCTCGCGCCGCTACGGCCCCTGACGGGGGTCAGATCCGGGAGGGGACCTCGTTGCCTGCCGCCCTGATGGCCTTGGGCAGGTTCGTCAGGGCGAGCAGCACGAAGCCCGCCACGAAGAATATGATCATGGACACGATGGCGATCCGGTAGCTGTTGGTGACCTGCAGCGCGATCGTCACGGTCAGCGACCCGATGAACGCCGACCCCTTGTCGCTGATCTGCAGCAGGCTGAAGTACTCCGCCTCCCGCCCCTTCGGGATCACCTGCGAGAACAGCGACCGCGACAACGCCTGCGTGCCGCCCAGCACGATCGCGATGGCGAAGGCCATCAGGTAGAACTGCAGCGCCTGCCCCTCGCCGACGAACATCGCCACCACCACGATCGCCGTCCACACCACCAGGCTGGCCAGCACCGTGCGCTTGGTGCCGAAGCCGCGCGCCAGCCACCCCAGCAGCAGCGCCCCGAAGAACGCCACGAACTGCACCATCAGGATCGCCGTGATCTGCACGGTCTTGTCCAGCTTGAGCGCCTCGGAGGCGAACGCCGCGCTGTTGCCGATGACCGTCTGCACGCCGTCGTTGTAGACCAGGTAGGCCACCAGGAACAGCAGTGTCAGCGGGTAACGCCGCAGCTCGGCCAGCGTACGGCCGAGCTGGCGGAAGCTGCCGCCCACCGAGCGCAGCGTCGTGGTCTCGTGCGCCGCCACCGGACGGTTGCGCAGCCGCAGCAGCGGGATGACCGTGAAGGTGGCCCACCACAGCCCGGCCGACATCATGCTGACGCGCACCGCCATGCCCTCGCTCAGCCCGAGGCTGTCGTGCTGCAGGAACAGCGCCAGGTTGAGCAGGAGCAGCAGCCCACCGCCGAGGTAGCCGATCGCCCAGCCGCGCGAGGAGACCCCGTCGCGCTCCTCGGGGGTGGAGATCTGCGGCAGGAAGGAGTCGTAGACCACCACCGAGGAGCCGTAGGCCAGGTTGGCCACCACGAACAGCACGCCGCCCAGCAGGTAGCGGTCGCCCTCGACGAAGTACAGGCACATGGCGGCCAGCGCGCCGACGTAGGCGAACCCGCCGAGCAGCTCCCGCTTGCGGCCGGTGTGGTCGGCCAGCGCGCCCACGATGGGCAGGAACACGATCTGCAGGAAGACCGCCACCGTCAGCGTCAGCCCGAAGAAGGCCGCGGGCCTGATGTCGGCGCCGAGCACGTCGACGTACCCCAGGCCGGGGTGGCGCAGGACCAGCGTGTCGAACTGGGACACGCACGTGTCGGAGGCCAGCGCCGGGAAGTCCTTGGCGCAGGCGGCGGTCTTGGCGACCGGGATCAGGTACGGGCCCAGGAAGACCGAGATGACCGTGGTGTAGAAGGCCGAGTTGGCCCAGTCGTAGAAGTACCAGCCGCGCTGTTCGCGGCGGCGGGCCGCGGGGGAGTCGTCGAGCTCCGCGGGGGATGCGGTGGAGGCCATGGTGTCGTGTCGCTCCTCTGCGGCCGGGCGGCCGGCGGGCCTCGCGCTGCCCGGCAACGGGGGGGTGGGGTCAAGCCTGACGAAGTGGCTGTCTTCGCAGGTCGTGGGTCACATCCACGTGTCGTGCCCATGACCTTACAGTGATCACCTCATGAGAGGAAGGTCACGACCGCCGGGCCGCTCAGGCCGCCATGCCGCGCGGGTGCCACAGGCCCCTGCGGTCGAGGACGTCGCGCAGGCCGGTGACGTTGTCGGTCATGATGCCGTCGACGCCGAGGTCGAGCAGGTGCTCCATGCGGACGGTGTCGTTGATCGTCCACACGTGCACCTGCATGCCGATGGCGTGGGCGGTGCGGACCAGGCGGCGGGTGGTGACGCGCAGGCCGCGGAAGCCGACCGGCACCTGCGCGCACGGGATGCCGGAGCGCGACAGACGGGCCAGCAGGCGGCCGTAGCCGGAGGTGGTGGCGGCGGCCCGCAGCGCGGCCACGCCGCGCGGCCCGAGCGCCGAGCACACCTCCCGGCCCAGCGCGGCCCTGGCCATGACCAGGCGCTCGTCGGAGAAGGAGGTCAGGCAGACGCGGTCGTAGGCGTTGGTGCGGCGGATCACCTCGGCCAGCGGCGCGATGGCCGCGGCCTCCTTGACGTCGATGTTGAAGCGCACCTGCGGCCAGGTGCCGAGCAGGTCCTCCAGCAGCGGGATCTCGTGCACGCCGGCGATGCGGGCCTGCCGGACCTCCCGGTAGGGCAGCTCGGAGATGCGGCCCCGCCGGTCGGTCACCCGGTCGAGGGTGTGGTCGTGGAAGGCCAGCAGCACGCCGTCGGCGGTGGCGTGCGCGTCGGTCTCCAGGTAGTCGTAGCCGAGCGCGACCGCGCGTTCGAAGGCCGCGAAGGAGTTCTCGGCGCCCTCCAGCGCGCCTCCGCGGTGGGCGAAGGCCAGCGGGCCCGGATGGTCGAGAAAGGCGAAACGACGGCTGAGCACGACCGGGGTGTCCCTTCCGGAGCTGGATGGTTCGGTCACGGTTCGGGAAGATTCTCCCACTCCTGGCGGCGGGCCTCGGCCAGCGCGATGGCCGCGGCGACCGACACGTTGAACGAGCCGACCCGCCCGACCTGCGGGATGTAGCAGACGCCGTCGACGGCCTCCAGCAGGGCGGGGGAGCAGCCGTGGTCCTCGCTGCCGACCACCAGGCACACGTCGCGGGCCAGGTCGGCGCGGTGCAGCGGCAGGGCCTCGCCGGTCAGCTCGATGGCCAGCACGGTGTAGCCGTCCTCCTTGGCGGCCTTGACCGCGTCGGTGGCCGGGACCGGCTCGTGCCAGGTGACCAGGCGTTCGGTGCCGAGCGCCGTCTTGCCCGCCTTGGGGTTGGTGGGGGGCGTGGCGTTGCCCGCCAGCCAGATCTGGTCGACGCCGAACGCCGCGGCGCTGCGGAAGATCGAGCCGACGTTGAACGGGCCCGTCACCGACTCGAGGATCAGTGCGAGCCGGTTGTCGGTGTTCCTGCGCCAGGTGCGGTTGAGCCGCTTGACGTCGGTGGGGCGCAGCTGCCTTCTCATCGGGCCACCTTCAATATGCGGTAGGCGGCTCGGGAGGCCTCTCGGGAGGCCTGCCAGCCCTGCTCGCCGAGCCAGCGCTGCAGGGAGTCCGAGCCGAGGTGTTTCTGGACGACCAGGTAGGCGACGCCGTCGGGCGTCAGCCGGGTGAGCCACCTGGTGAGCATCTCGTGCAGAGCCGGCTTGCCAATCCGGATGGCGGGATTGGACCAGATGGCCCGAAATTTCACGTCATCCGGCACTTCATCGACATGAACTGGTCTTACTTTGTAAAGGCGGGCGGCCTGGGCGTTCCGCTCGGTCAGCTCCAGGCTGCGCCGGTTCACGTCGACGGCCCACACCGTCGCCTCAGGGGCCCGCGAGGCCATCGTCAACGCGATGGGCCCGTAACCGCAGCCCAGGTCGAGCAGATCGCCCTCCTGCGGCGGCGGCGGGACGGACTCCAGCAGCGCGCGCGTGCCGACGTCGACCCGGTCGGGTGAGAACACGCCCCTGTCGGTCTCCAGCCGCAGATGCAGGTCGGGCAGGACCAGGTCGACCGTGCCCGGCCTGCTCGCGGTCTCGGGTTGTTCGGAGAAGTAGTGGGCCACGTGGGAAAACGTTACGGGATGCGCGTGCCGAACAAGACCGCGGCGCCGGCCACCAGCAGCCCGATCACGATCGCGGCCACGATGAACCACTGGGTGATCTCCTGGCTGACCAGCTTGAACCCGAGCGAGGTGCCGATCTGCTCGTAGACGTCGCGCAGTTCGCTGCCGGACTCGGCGGTGTAGGCGCGGCCGCTGGTGCCGTCGGACAGCGACTGCAACGTCTGCTTGTTGACCGGGACGTTCACGGGCCTGCCGTCGATGTCGACAGTGCCCTCCTGGGTGCCGTAGGCGATGGTGGAGACCGGGACGCGGGCCTGCTGGGCGGCGTCGATGGCCTCGTTCACCGACCGGCCGGAGGTGTTGTCGCCGTCGGACAGCAGCACGATCGCGGCGGGCGGCGGGTCGGTGGCGGCCTGCTGGTCGAAGGAGCGCACCGAGTCGAGGGAGTTGAAGACGGCCTCGCCGATCGCGGTGCCGGGGCGGGTGGTCAGGTTGCCGATGGCGGTGACGACGGCCTGGTGGTCGGTGGTGGGGGAGATGACGACGTTGGCCGAGCGGGCGAAGGAGACCACGCCGACGTTGAAGCGGTCGGGCAGCTCCCGGGCGAACGCCTGGGCGGCGGCCTTGGCGGCGCTGATCCGGTTGGGCTGGACGTCGCCGGCGTCCATGGACAGGGAGACGTCGAGGGCGATCATGATGGTGGCCCGGTCGCGGGGGACGCGTACCTGGTCGGCGGGCTTGGCGGCGCCGACGACCAGCAGCGACATCATGACGAGGAACAGCGCGGGGGGCACGTGCCGGCGCCAGCTGGGCCCGGCGGGGGCCACGAGGTCGAGCAGCGCCAGGTTGGTGAAGCGCACGGTGTAGCGGCGGCGGGCGAACTGCGCCACGACGTATCCGGCCACCAGCAGCGCCACCAGCACGAGCAGCCACAACCAGCCGGGGGCGAGAAACGTCATACGGGTCTCCGGTGGGCGAGGTGGCTCATGCGGCGCTGGCGCAGGACGAACTGCGCCACGTCGAACACCCAGTCCCTGTCGGTCCGCAGCACCAGGTGGGCGATCCCGGCGCGGCGCAGGGCCAGCCGGGTGCCCTCACGCTGGAGGGCGGCGGCTTCTGCATATGCTTGCCGGACTTTGGGAGAAAGGTGCACTTCACGTACGTTCCCGGTCTCGGGATCGGTGAACGCCACCCGGCCGACGTCCGGCAGCTCCAGCTCGCGGGGGTCGATGACCTCCACGGCCAGCACCTGGTGGCGGGAGGCCAGCCGCCTGATCGGGCGCTCCCAGGGGCGTTCGGCGTCGGGGTCGAGCTCGGGCCGGGCGTCGAGGAAGTCGGAGACGACCAGGCGCAGGCCCCTGCGACGCCGGGTGGCCGCCAGCACGTCGATGCCCTCGGCCAGGTCGGGGGCGTCCGGCACGACCCGGCCGCGCGGGGCGTCCATGAGGGAGTTGAGCAGGCCGTACAGGGCCGGGCGGCCGGTGCGGGCGGGCATGCGGTGGATGTACTCCTCGTGCAGCACCAGCGCGCCGAACCGGTCGCCCATGCGGCTGGCCAGGAAGCCGATCGCGCCGACGGCGGCCACGACCAGGTCGCGCTTGTCGGTGTCGGCGGTGCCGAAGTCCATGCTGGCCGACAGGTCGGCCAGCGCCCACGTCTCCAGCTCCCGGTCGGCGATCAGGTCGCGGACGTGGGGGACGGTCGTGCGGGCGGTGACGGCCCAGTCCATGCGGCGCACGTCGTCCTCGCCGGGCACGTACAGGCGGCTGTCGCCGGCCTCGCTGCCGGTGCCGGGCAGCAGGCCCTGGTGGGCGCCGTGCAGCAGGCCGTCGAGCCGCCGGGTGACGGTCAGCTCCAGCCGCCGCAGCGCCTGCTCGGCGGTGTTCAACGGTTCTGGTTCCAGACGACGAGGGGCGGCGGCACGGCGTGCAGGATCTGCTTGACCACCTGCTCGGGATCGACGCCGTCGGCCAGCGCGTCGAAGGTCAGCATGAGCCGGTGGGACATGACGTCGACCGCCACGTCGCGCACGTCGTCGGGCAGCAGGTAGTCGCGGCCGCGCAGCAGGGCCAGCGCGCGCCCGGCAGAGACCAGGCCGAGCGTGGCGCGGGGGCTGACGCCGATCTCGATGGTCTCGGTCAGGTCGCCCAGCCCGTAGTCGGCGGGCGCGCGGGTGGACATGACCAGGCGCACCACGTAGTCGGCCACGAGCTGGTGCACCGAGACCTGCTCGGCGGCCTGCTGCAGGGCCAGCAGCCGGCCGGGGTCGAGCACGCGGTCGGCCACGGGCGGCGTGACGCTCATGCGGTGGAGGATCTCCAGCTCCTCGTGCGCGCTGGGATGGGGCACCCGGACGCGGAACAGGAAGCGGTCGCGCTGCACCTCGGGCAGCGGGTAGACGCCCTCGGACTCGATCGGGTTCTGGGTGGCCAGCACGATGAACGGCCGGGGCAGCGGATGGGTGACGCCGGCCAGCGTGACCTGGCGCTCGGCCATCACCTCCAGCAGCGCGGACTGGACCTTGGCCGGGGCGCGGTTGATCTCGTCGGCCAGCAGGAAGTTGACGAACACCGGGCCGAGCTCGACGTCGAACTTCTCGTTGGAGGGGTGGAAGACGCGGGTGCCGACGATGTCGCTCGGCACGAGGTCGGGGGTGAACTGGATCCGGGCGAACGTGCCGCCCACGACGGTGGCCAGGGTGGAGGCGGCGAGGGTCTTGGCGACGCCCGGCACGCCTTCGAGCAGGCAGTGACCGCGGGCGAGCAGGGCCACGAGCAGCCGCTCGACCATGTGCTCCTGTCCCACGATGACACGCCGGACCTCGTCGAGACTTTGACGCAGCAGTGCCGCGTCGTTTCCGCCTGGCAACTCTTCGGCGACGCTCATGACGCCATTCCACCAAACGCGCCGCGAACGTGCACGACGCCACGTCTGTGCTTTCATGGCAAACGTGGCAAGTCCCCTGCAGTACGGTGATCCGCCCCGGCTGGGGCGCTACGTCGTGCAGGCCCGCCTGCACACGGCTCCGGCCGGGTTCGTCTACCTGGGCCAGGGGCCCGACGGGCGCGCGGTGTCGCTGGCCGTGCTCACGCGGGGCGCGGCCCTGGACGCCGCCGCGCGCGACCGGTTCATGACCGCGATCAAGGAGGCGTCGGGGCGTTCGGGCGGGCGCGGGTGGCTGGGGCTCGGCCGGGCGCGCGCGTCGGTGCTCGACGGGACGCCCGAGGTGCTCGACGTGCACGACGGGCCGGCGCCGTGGGTGGCGGTGCCGTACGCGCCGGGGCAGCCGGGGGCCGAGCGCTTCCTGGACCCGGTCATGGTGGGCGGGACGTTCATTGGGCAGGCGCACGGGCCGGACTTCGTGCCGTACTGGCTGACCGACCGCGCGCCCGCGCTGCCGGGGCCGCTGCTGCGGCGGCTGCCGCTGACCGAGACGCGCCGGCGGGTGCTGCTGGCCGCGCTGGCGCTGGCGCTGCTGCTGGTGCTGGTCACGACGATCCTGCTGTTGCTGCTGTTCGGCAGGCGCGACAGCGAGCAGATGCCCCGGCAGCTCCCGCCGACGGTGTTCGTGCCCACACCGCCGCCCACTCCCGCCACGCCGGTGCCGGAGCCCTCGCCGTCGCAGTCCTCCTTGCCGACGCGTACCGGTCCCGGTACGCCGGGGCGGTCGCCGGGTGACGAACTGGGCGAGTCGCCGCTCTGAAATGCGGTTGAGCCTGACGTTACGTGAGGCTTTAGCGTCCGCGGCATGGAGTTCATCGTTCACGACACCCTCACGGCCATGGCCGACCTGCTCGCCCGGCCGCTCGCCGACCGGCCCGAGGCGCTGCGGGAGATGCTGGCGCCGATCCGGCCGGCGATCCCGATGCCCGGCGACATCGTCGACATCCACCACCAGGGCGGCGGCTTCCGCGTCGACGCCGACGACCCCCGCTACCTGCCCGCCGTACGGGCGATGATCGAGGCCGACGTGCTCGGCCAGGTGCGCCGGGAGCTGGAACGCGCCTCCCACGCGCTGAAGGAGGCCAGGCAGGCTGCTTCGCTGCAGGTGATGTTCGTGCTCGGCGACCCGGGCAACGAGCACCTGATGAAGGTCAGCGGCGGCTACTACGGGATGGGCGGCCCGCCCGGCTGGCTCTACCTGCTGGGCTGGCCGTCGGAGGAGGTCATCGGCAGGATCGCGCACTGCGCGGTGCACGAGTTCCACCACAACGTGCGTTACGCCAACGTCGAGTGGGACCCCGGGACGGTGACCGTGGGCGAGCACGTGGTGGCCGAGGGGCTGGCCGAGGCGTTCGTCCGGGAGCTGTCGGGGCCGCAGGCCATGGGCCCCTGGTCGCGGATGGTGACCGGGGCGGAGCTGGATCGCGCCCACGAGCTGATCATGGACGCGTTCGACGTGCGGGGCATGGGGAACACGCCGGCGTACGTGCTGGGCGACAGCGCCATGCGGCTCTTCGGGCAGGAGCCCCGCGGCATTCCCGACATGGCCGGTTACGCGGTGGGGCTGCGGCTGGTGGACCGGGCCCTGGCCGAGACCGGGCTGAGCGCCGCCGAGGCCACCCTGCTGCCGGCCGCGCGGCTGCTGGGCCGTTCTCAGCCGGGGGAGACGAATCCGGACTCGTAGGCGGCGATCACGGCCTGGGTGCGGTCGCGCGCGCCCAGCTTGGCCAGCACGTTGCCGACGTGCGTCTTGACGGTCTCCTGGCTGACGACCAGCTCGGCGGCGATCTCGGTGTTGGACATGCCCTTGGTCATCAGCCGCAGCACGTCGCCCTCGCGGCCGGTGAGCCGGTCGATGCCCGGCACGTGGCCGCGCGGGCGGCGGCCGGCCAGGGTGCGGATCGCGGCCGGGAACAGCAGCGACTCGCCGGCCGCCACCAGCCTGATCGCCTGGATCAGGTCGTCCGGCCTGGTGCGTTTGAGCAGGAAGCCGCTGGCGCCGGCGCGCAGGGCGTCGTAGACGTGGTCGTCGTTCTCGAACGTGGTCACGACCAGGACCTTGGGCGGGTCGTCGAGCTCCAGCAGCCGGCGGGTGGCCTGGATGCCGTCCACGGCGGGCATGCGGACGTCCATCAGCACGACGTCGGGGCGCTCGCGGCGCACGACCGGCAGGACCGCGGCGCCGTCTCCGGCCTCGCCGACCACCGCCAGGCCGGGCTCGGAGTCGATGATGACGCGCAGACCGGCGCGGATGAGGTCCTCGTCGTCGGCGATCACGACCTTGAGTGTCATGCGCACGACCTTAGAGGTGGCCGGCCCGGCCGGGGGTTGCGGGTGTCACGGGCTCGATCCTGGTGGGAGGGGACCGGCGGGGTTTCTCGTGTCAGGAGATCGGCTGCGGTGCGGGTGTCACGGGCTCGGCCGTAGCGGGAGGCGGACCGACACCGTCCAGCCGCCTTCGTCGGGGCCGGTGCGCAGGTCGCCGCGGAGCAGGCGCACGCGTTCGCGCATGCCGTCCACGCCCCGGCCGCCGCCCCGGGGGCGGCGCCCGCCGCGTCCCGAGCCGGGGTTGCTGACCTCCAGCCGCAGGTCGTCCCCCTGGACGGCGGCGGCCAGCCGCACCGGGCCGCCGCCGTGCCTGATCGCGTTGGTGAGCGCCTCCTGCACGATGCGGTACGCCTCCCTGGAGACCACGGCCGGCACCCCGGACAGGTCGCCCACCTCCTGCCGCACGTCGGCGCCGGAGGCGGCCACCAGCGCGCCGAGGTCGGCCAGCGTCGCCTGCGGCGCCCGCCGCGCCTCCACCTCCTGGCCGTCCTCATGGTGGCTCTCACGGCGGTCCTCGCGCAGGACGCCGAGCACGTGGTCGAGGTCCTCCAGCGCGGCGCGCGCCGACTGCTCGATGGCCGCCAGGGCGGTCCTGGCGGTGGCCGGGTCGCGGTCGAGCACGCGTCCGGCCGCGGCGGCCTGCAGGGTGACGACGCTGAGCGCGTGCCCGACCGAGTCGTGCAGCTCGCGGGCCAGCCGGTTGCGTTCGGCCAGCGTACGGGCGTGCTCCTCGGCGGCGGCGAGCCGTTCGGCGGGGGTGGGGCCGAGCAGCGGGGGAGCCAGGGCGGCCAGCAGCGCGCCCGCGCCCGCCGCGCCCGCCACCAGCAGCGCCAGCGCCGCCACGCCCGCCGCCGCCCACAGCAGGGACGGCCACCCCGGCTCGGCCGTCAGGCCCAGCACCGGCATCGGCTCCCCGACGAACGGCAACGCCAGCGTGAACGCCGTGAACGGCACCACGGCCAGCGTGAACCCGCTCACCACGCCGCCGACCGCCAGATGCAACGTGAACCACGCTGCGGTGCGCCGCCGCTCCTGCCAGGACCTGCGGGCCTGCCGCGGCGGCGTCTCCACGCGCGCCCCGAGCAGCCCCTGGGCGGCGTTCACCTCCAGGCCGCGCACCGGCAGGAACAGCCCGGTCACCGCCACCACCGGCAGCACCGCGACGAACACCCCGATCTGGATGGGCATCAGCAGGTCGGCCGACACCCCGCTCCACACCCCGGCGACCAGCACCCCGGCCATCATGTACGGCATCAGCAGCGCGCCGCCCAGGATGAGGCATGCCCATCGGCGGGGGAGGTTCCTTCTCACATCCGGGATTGTATGTCGATGCTTTTTCGCGCTGGGAGTAATGCGCCGTGAGTGAAATGCGCCCCCAGCGAAAAAGGGCCGGAATTCGCCGTCGCCGGGTCTAGCGTTTTTCCCGGAATGAGTTTCGACAGAAAGGCGACGTCAATGACGGAGACCCAGCGTGCGGCCTGGCCTGAACAGCTCGGTCAGCGCCTGCTGAAGGAACGCATCGTGGTTCTCGGCCAGGAGGTCGACGACGAGATTTGCAACCGGCTCTGTGGCGAGCTGCTTTTGCTGGCGGCCGAAGACCCCAAGCGGGACATAACCCTGTACATCAATTCTCCGGGCGGCTCGGTGACGGCCGGCATGGCGCTCTACGACATGATGCAGTTCGTCCCGTGCGACGTGGCGACGGTGGCGATGGGCTTCGCCGCCTCCATGGGCCAGCTGCTGCTGACCGCGGGCGCGCCGGGCAAGCGCTACGCCCTGCCCAACGCCCGCGTCGTCATGCACCAGCCGCTGGGCGGCATCGGCGGCTCGGCCAGCGACATCCAGATCCAGGCCGACAACATGCTCTACACCAAGCGCAGGATGGCCGAGATCATCGCCCACCACACGGGCCAGCCGCTGGAGCGCATCCAGGCCGACTCCGACCGCGACCGGTGGTTCACCGCCAAGGAGGCGCTGGAGTACGGGTTCGTCGACCACATCGCCGAAGGGATGAACTGACCATGAGCGGCCGTTACGTGCTGCCCTCCTTCACCGAGCGCACCTCGTACGGGGTGCGGGAGATGAACCCGTACAACAAGCTGTTCGAGGACCGGGTGGTGTTCATCGGGGCCCCGATCGACGACACGGTGGCCAACGACGTGATGGCCCAGCTCCTCACGCTGGAGTCGCTCGATCCCGATCAGGACATCAACATGTACATCAACTCGCCGGGCGGGTCGTTCACGGCGATGACGGCCATCTACGACACGATGCAGTTCGTCCGGCCGGAGATCCACACGGTCTGCATCGGCGAGGCGTCGTCGGCGGCGGCCGTCTTGCTGGCGGCGGGCACGCCGGGCAAGCGGGCGGCCCTGCCGCACGCGCGCGTCCTGCTCCACCAGCCGGCCACCGAGGGCGGCCGGGGGCAGTCGAGCGACCTGGAGATCCACGCCAGGGAGATCGTGCGGATGCGCGACCAGCAGGAGGAGATCCTGGCCCGCCACACCGGGCGCGGGGTGCTGGAGATCAGGAAGGACATCGAGCGCGACCGCATCTTCACCGCGGAGCAGGCGCGCAGCCACCGGCTGATCGACGACATCTACGCCTCCAGGAAGCGCTCCCTGGTGCCCGCCCGCTGATCGCGGGGGCTCTGCCGGCGGGCTGCCCGCCCTTGCCGCCTCTGCCGTACGGCACGGGTGTCAAGGGCGTGCGGCCCGCCGGTCTTCGTCCGCGCGAGGTGAGCCGGACCTCGGGGGCCGCTCAGTCACGCGGTCCGCCGGAAGCCGGGCGGGCCCTCGTCGCTCATGCCTGCGGTGGGTAGACGGTGTGGACGAGGTCGCGCAGGAAGGCGTCGAGGTTGTCGAGGCCGTAGTCGGCCAGGGCTTCGGGGTCCCCGCAACCTCTTCCTCCGCCTCCTGGCCACCTGACCTCCTCGCCGCCGACCTCGTTCGGCTCCGGGGCGGCTGTCGCGGCACTGTCCCCGCTGTCTCCCGCTGCCGTTGTGGCATGGCTATGGGGTGGGTGGTGGGGGAGGGGTTGTAGTCTTCTGGGCGTTTCTTGGGGGAAATAGGGGGTTGGCGTGCCGCTGGAGCAGGTTGTGGTTTTGCTGGCGGCGGCGGCCGGCGCCGGGTGGGTGGACGCCGTCGTCGGCGGTGGCGGACTGGTGCAACTGCCGGCGTTGCTGATGACCGGCATGCCGCCCGTCCAGGCCATGGCGACCAACAAGTTCTCCTCGGTGTTCGGCACGGCCTCCGCGGCGGTGGCGTACGCGCGTTCCACCAAGACCGACCGTCAGGTGGCGTTGCCGGGGGCGGCGCTGGCCGTGGTGAGCGCCGGGCTGGGCGCATGGGCGGCCGCGGCGATCTCGGCCGACGTGTTGCGCCCGGTCGTGATGGTGGTGCTGCTCGGCGTGGCGGCGTTCGTCACGTTGCGTCCTTCGATGGGCGCGCTGCCGCAGCCGCATCTGCGGACGAACGCCCGGGTGGTGACGGCCGTGGCCGTGGCAGGCGTGGGCATCGCCTTCTACGACGGCATCATGGGGCCGGGCACCGGCACGTTCCTCATCATCGCCTTCACCACCATCCTCGGCCTGGACTTCGTCTCCGCCTCCGCCTCAGCGAAGATCATCAACGTGGGGACGAACCTCGGGGCGCTGGCGGTGTTCGGGCTGCAGGGGCACGTGCAGTGGGCGCTCGGGCTCGGCATGGCGCTGTGCAACGTGGCGGGCGCCCAGCTCGGCGCCAGGATGGCGATCAGGCGCGGCACGGCGTTCGTCCGGGTCGTGCTGTTGTGCGTGGTGGTGGCGATGGTGGTCAGGCTCGGCTGGCAGCAGTTCGGCTGACCTCCGCCACGCCGCCACCGCGAGAGGCGGCCAGGGATCAGGCGGCCGGTGCGTGAACACGCAGCGCGGTCAGGCGGGCTCGGGGGTGCGCAGGGCGGGGGCCGTGATCGCGACGAACGCCGCCATCAGCGCCGGTACGGCCAGCGCCCGCGGCAACCCCGCGAGCTGGGCCACCCCTCCGATGATCACCGGCCCCGACAGGAACCCCAGGTAACCGATGGACGCCACCCGCGCCAGCGCCCGTCCCGCGAAGGCCGGGTCCCGGTGCCCCGCGGCCGAGAACACCTGCGGCACGATGCACGACAACCCCGCCCCGAAGCAGCCGAACCCGACCACCCCGGCCACCGGCCCCCCGCCGAGCAGCGCCAGCCCGAGCCCCGCCGCCGCCAGCAGCCCGCAGCACCGCACCAGCGCCACGGGCCCGAACCGGGCCGCCAGCCGATCCCCCGCCAGCCGTCCCGCGGTCATCATGATCGAGAACGCGGCGTATCCGGCGGCGGCGAACCCCGCCGAGGAGGCCAGGTTCTCGCGCAGGTAGACCGAGCTCCAGTCGGCCGCCGCCCCCTCGCCCACCAGGCAGCAGAAGGCCAGCACGCCGAGGAACAGGATGCCCTTGGGCCGGCCTGACCCCGTGCCGCCGGCCGGAAGGGGAGCGGGCACCGACCGCAGCGCCCACCGCCACGCCCACACCGCCAGCACGACGATCACCGCCCCCACGCATCCGAACGTCACCGACGGCGGCAGCCCGGCCTGCGCGAACGCCCCGCCCGTCGTGGCCCCGACGAACCCGCCGATGCTGTAGACGGCGTGGAAGGACGACATGACCGGCCGCCCATAGGCGCGTTCCACCTCGACGGCGTTGGCGTTCATGGACACGTCCAGGATGCCGTGGACGACGCCGAAGACCAGCAGCGCGGCGGCCAGCAGGCCCAGGTTCGGGGCATGGGCGGGCGGCACCAGCACCACGCCCTGGAGCAGGGCGGCCGGGATCATGACGCGGCTGCTGCCGTAGCGGTCCACCAGGCGGCCGACGGTCGTCATGCCCGCGACGGCGCCCGCGGCGATGGCCAGCAGCGCCAGGCTGAGCCGTCCCGCGTCGAGGCCGAGGCCCTCCTTGATGGCGGGGATGCGGGCCGTCCAGGTGCCGATGGCCATGCCGGCCAGGAAGAACAGCAGGTAGACGGCCGTCCGTTCGCGTCTCACCGGGCCTCCTTGACGCTCACCCCGGCCGCGACGAGCGCGTCACGCTGCTCGGGCGGCACACCCTCGTCGGTCACCACGACGTCCAGGCGGGAGATCGGGCAGACCGCGCCGAAGGCCGTACGGGAGAACTTGCCCGAGTCGCAGGCCACGATCACCCGCCGGGCGGCGGCGATGGCCGCCCGCTTGACCGCGACCTCGGGAAGGTCGTGCGCGGTCAGGCCGTGCTCGGCCGACAGCCCGCAGCAGCCGATCACCGCGGTGTCGAAGCGCAGCGCCGCGATGGAGCTCTCGGCGAGCGGGCCCATGACGTTCAGCTCGCCCTTGCGGACCTCGCCGCCGGGCAGGACCAGGCGCACCCGCGGCGCGGCGGCCAGCAGCGAGACCGCCTGCAACGCCAGCGGCAGCACGGTCAGCCGCCGTCCGGTCAGGGCGCGGGCCACCTCCAGCACGGTGGTGCCGCCGTCCAGCACGACCGCCTCCCCGTCGGCGATCAGGGCCGCGACCTGGAGGCCGATCCGCCGTTTGGCCTCCACCGCCTCCCGCTCGCGCACCCCGAACGGCGGCTCCTCGCCGCGCAGCAGCAGGGACAGCGCCCCGCCCCTGACCCGGCGGACCACGCCCTGCTGGGCCAGCTCGTCCAGGTCGCGCCGGATCGTCATCTCCGACACGCCGTGTTCCTCGGCCAGCTCGGCCACCGAGACGCTGTCGTGGGCGCGCAGGGCGTTCATGATGGCTGTCAAACGTTCCACGTGTTCATACAAACACGGACAATGTGCGCAATACAATGACGGATATGCGCGCCAGCCGTCTGCTCTCCCTCCTCCTGCTGCTGCAGGCGCGCGGCCGCATGACCGCGCCCGAGCTGGCCGCCGAGCTGGAGGTGTCGATCCGCACGGTCTACCGCGACGTGGAGGCCCTGTCGGCGGCCGGCGTCCCGGTGTACGCCGACCGCGGACCGGCGGGCGGCTACCAGCTCCTGGACGGCTACCGCACCCGCCTCACCGGGCTGACGGCCGAGGAAGCGTCCTCGCTGTTCCTGGCCGGGCTGCCGGGGCCCGCCGCCGAGCTGGGGCTGGGCGAGGTCGCGGCCGCCGCAGAGCTGAAGCTGCTGGCCGCGCTGCCGCCCGAGCCGCGCTCGCACGCCTCCCGGATGCGCGAGCGTTTCCTGCTGGACGTGCCCGGCTGGTACCGCTCGGCCGACGACGTGCCGCACCTGAGCGACGTGGCCGACGGGGTGTGGGAGCGGCGGCCGCTGCGCATGACCTACCGCCGGTGGGGCCGGCAGGTGGTCGACCGGGTGATCCACCCGTACGGGCTGGTGCTCAAGGGCGGCTCGTGGTACCTCGTCGCCGCGCCGCCCGACGGCTCCCCGCGCACCTACCGGGTCTCGCGCATCCTGACCGTCGAGCAGCTTCCCGGCCGGTTCCTCAGGCCGGAAGACTTCGACCTGGCGGCGTTCTGGCGGGCGTACGCCAAGGAGTTCCGCGAGCGCATGTACACCGCCGAGGCCGTCATCAGGCTGGCTCCGGGCCAGGAAGACCTGCTGGCGTACACGATGGGGTCCGACGTGGTCGCCGCGGCGCTGGCCGCGGCGGGCGGGCCCGACCCCGAGGGGTGGCGGGTGCTCACCGTGCCGGTCGAGTCGCTCACGCACGCCCGCTGGCTGCTGCTGCGCATGGGCGCCGACGTCGAGGTGCTGGAGCCGGCCGAGCTGCGGGTGCTGATGGCCGAGGCGGTGGCCGGCCTCGGCAAGCTGTACGGATGACGCCCTCCGCAAGCTCTCCCGATAAATCAGCGGAAAGCCCGACGTCTTCTCTGTCAACATGCCGACCATGTACCTTCTGGCTTTCGTCGGCGCTTGCTTTCTGGTGGCCATGGTCCCCGGCGTGAGCACCGCCATCATCCTGCGTCAGACGCTCCGCTCCGGCCGCGGCTCCGGCCTGGCGGCCACCCTGGGCAACGAGACCGGCATCCTGCTGTGGGCGCTGGCCGCCTCGTTCGGCCTGTCGGCGCTGCTGGTGGCCTCGCAGGTCGCCTACGACGTCATGCGCGTGACGGGCGCCGTCGTGCTGGTCGTCATGGGCGTCCAGGCGCTGTGGCAGGCGCGCAAGGGGTCGCCGCCGGCGGAGGGCGAGGCGGTGGCCGGGCTGCGCGGGTCGTACCTGTCGGGGCTGGGCACCTGCCTGGCCAACCCCAAGGCCGCGGTGTTCGCGATGTCGTTCCTGCCGCAGTTCGTGCCGTCCGGGCAGAACGTGCCCCTGACGCTGGTGACCCTCGCCGTCGTGTGGGTGCTGGTGGACACCGTCTGGTACGGCCTGCTCATCTGGACGGTCGCCAAGGCCAAGGACTTCCTCGGCCGCCCGGCCGTCAGGCGCCGCCTGGAGCAGATCTCCGGCGTCGTGCTCATCGGCCTGGGCGTGCGCCTGGTCCTGGACGCACGATGACCCACTGAGACCCACTGAGACCCACTGAGCGGACGGGAGATCGTGGACTACCTTTAGGGCATGACCAACGACCTGGCGTCCCTGATGAGGCAGGCGCAGGACGACGACCCGCTGCTCGCCCTGCACGCCACCACCGCCCTGCGGCGCGAGATCGAGCGCCTGGAGGCCGTCCAGGTGCGGCGGGCCCGGGTGGCGGGCCTGCCCTGGGCGCAGATCGCCGACGCGATCGGCGTCAGCAAGCAGGCCGTGCACAAGAAGTACGGCCGGCGCTGATCACCCCCGCGGCCACCGTGCGGCGAACCAGCCCAGCACGAGGTTCCAGGAGTAGCCGCGGCGGATGCGCCCGGCCACCTCGGGCGGCAGGGTGTCCAGGCCGCGGTGTTCGAGCAGCACCTCGGTGCCGTCCTCGACCGCGGTGAAGGCCACCTCGATCTCCATCCGGCCGCCCGGGTTGAGCAGGTCGGCCCAGACCAGGCGGCGGGGCGGCTCCCAGCGCACGATCCGGCCCATGTCCGCGTGGCCGCCGTCGTCCCACAGCTCGCGCAGGTAGCCGTCCTGGAAGCGGATGGCCACCGCGCGGTCGGGGTCGACCCAGCTGTGGCGGCCGCGCACGTACCACTGGTCGATCTCGTCGGTGAACATGCGGAACGCGGTCGCCGGATCGACCGGCACGACGACCGCCGCCCGTACGGCGTTCACCGCTTGCGCTCCACATGGTCCTTGAACGAGCCGAGCTGCTCGGCCCAGAACGCCTGCACCTGGTCCAGCCACGCCTGCAGGGCCGCGAACGGCTCCTGGCGCAGGGTGTAGAGCCGCAGCCGGGCGTCGGTGCCCCCCGCCTCCGCCTGGACCAGGCCGCCGGCCCGCAGGACGCGCAGGTGCCTGCTGAGCGCGGGGGCGCTCATCTGCACGGCCTGGGCCAGCTCGCCGGCCGGGCGCGGGCCCTCGCGCAGCAGGTCGATCACCTTGCGTCTGGTCGGGTCGGCGAGGGCGGCCAGCGTGGCGTCCAGGTCGTTAACGTTATTGTTAATCTTTGCCTCCTTCCGTTAAGGTGTGGATCCTTAACGGTAGAGGCAATTATTGCGAGGGGGCGTACATGAGTGTCCAGCTGGGCTACTACACCCTGTCCGTACGGGACCTGGAGCGGGCGGCGGCCTTCTACGGGCCGCTGTTCGGCTGGGAGTTCAGGCGCGAGCACGAGCGTTACCTGCACGTCACCAACACCTCCGTGCCCATGGGCCTGAACGCCTTCGGCCCGTCCTCGCAGCCCAACCTCTACTACCACGTCGAGGACATCGACGCCGCGGTGGAGCGGGTGCGCGAGCTCGGCGGCACGACCGGCGAGGTCTACGACAGCAAGTCCGGACGCGGCTGCACCTGCACCGACGACCAGGGCACCGAGATCAGCCTGTGGCAGCCCGCGCCCGGCTTCGAGTGAGACCCCCGCGCGCTCACGGGATCAGTCGGGGGCCTTGACCGTGGTGATGCCGAGCGTGCTGGTCATGGGCAGCAGGCCGGCCCCGAACACCGCGCCCAGCAGCGGCGCGCACAGGTCGGCCAGCCGCTGTGCGCGTTCCTCGCCGAGTTGCTGCCAGGGCTGCGCGGCCAGTTCGTCGGTCAGGCGTTCGACCTGGTCGCGCAGTGCCCGGCCGCGCTCGGTGGCCTGACCGGCGGCATCCACCAGGCCGCGCGCGGCCAGCCGTTCGGCGGCCTCGGCCCACTCCTGGCCGCTCCAGCCGCGTCCGGCGAAGTTCTCCGGCGGCGCGGCCCCGATGGCGGCGAAGGACACCAGCGACTCGCACGGGTCCAGCCCGGCCGTCAGCAGCGCCGCCACGTGCCCGTCGCCGCGGTGCTCGCGCAGCACGGTCGCGGCCTGCCACAGCACCAGGTGCGGCTCGTCGGGCCAGGGCAGGTCGAGGTTGGCGGCGGCGAACGGCCGTCCCGCCACCGTCACGCTCTCGGCGGCCCGCCGGGCCAGCCCGGCCGCCTCGGCGAGCTCCGGACCGTCCAGCCGGTCACCCAGCAGCCCGCGGCAGACGCGGTCGATCGCCACCAGCCGCGCCCGCAGCACCTGCTCCGGGGAGGCGGTCTGCCACACGCCCGGCACGTGCTCGCCGACCGTCCGCGGGCTGAAGCTGTGGTACGCGGCCGTCGCCAGGTGCGTCCCCGCCCGGCCGAGCGGCGCGGTGCGGTAGGCGAAATAGCTCGGCCAGCGCGACTCGACGTCGTAGCCCAGCGCGGCGGCCTCGGCGAACGCCTCGGGCGCGAAGTACAGCACGGCGTGCAGCGGCTCGATCTGGTGCCACATGCGGCGGGAAAGTCGGGACCATGCGCTCACGGCGGAACACCTCACTGTCTAGGTAAGCTACGCCAGTGACGATAGACGCGTGGCGCATCACTGGTCAATCGCAAATAGACAGTTATGTCGGAAGGTGGGTGGATCTGGCCGTCGTGCTGGTCAACGAACTGGCCGTCACCCAGGCGCGCGGCCGTCCCGTCATGCCGCCCGCCGACCGGCGTGCCGCGCTCGACGCCGCGTTCGTCCAGCACGGGTGGGTTCCCAGCAGGGCGCTGACGGGCGCCGACGCCGACCGGCTGGCCGGAGTGGCCGCCGAGTTGCACCCCGCCTTCGCCGCCGGTCCCGCCGCTCCGGCCGTGCTGAACCAGGCTCTGATACGGCACGGCGCCGTCCCCAACCTGCACGGCGACCCGCCCGTCCTGGCCTTCCACAGCCCGGACGCCGACCTGGTGGACGCCTGGGCGGCCGACACGGGCACGGCCCTGGCCATGGTGATCGGCGTCGGCCAGGGGGTGCGGCTGCGCTCGTGCGAGGCGGCGTCCTGCGACGTGGTCTTCTTCGACGTCACCCGCAACGCCTCGCGCCGGTTCTGCGGCCTGTCCTGCCAGAACCGTGCCAAGGCCAGCGCCTACCGCGCCCGCCGCCGCACCTGATCTACAACGTAAAGGCGCTGGGCCCTCGTGATCGGGACCGTCAGTGCACGGAGAACCCGCCGTCGACGAAGAGCATCTGGCCGGTGACGAACGCGCAGGCGTCACCGGCCAGGAACACCGCCGCGCCCGCGAAGTCGGCCGGCAGGCCGTTGCGGCCGGTCATGTGGCGGGCGGCCAGCTCCTCGACGCGGCCCGGGACGGCCTGGGCGGGTTCGGTCAGCGGGGTGAGCACGAATCCGGGGATGATCGTGTTGACGCAGACGCCGCGCGCCGACCACGCCTCGGCCTGGGAGCGGGTGAGGCCGGCGACGGCGGCCTTGGCGGCGCCGTACACGCCGCTGTGGCCGAAGGCGCTGATGGTCTGCTGGGAGCCGATGTTGATGACGCGTCCCCAGCCGCGGGCGGCCATGCGGGGGCCGAAGTGCTGGCCGAGCAGATAGGGGGCGGTCAGGTGCACGGCGATGGTCTGCTCGTAGTCGCCGGGGGTGAGCTCGGCCATGGGTTTGCGGATGTTGTTGCCGGCGGCGTTGACCAGGATGTCGATCTCGCCGGCGGCGGCGCACAGGCGGGCGAGGTCGTCGCGGTCGTGCAGGTCGGCGCTGACGGCGGAGGTGGTGACGCCGTGGGCGCGCAGCCGGTCGGCGGCCTGTTCGAGCTCGGCGGGGCGGCGGGCGGCGAGCACGATCTCGGCCCCGGCCCGGCCGATCGCCTCGGCCATGGCCAGGCCGATCCCGGAGCTGCCGCCGGTGACGAGGGCGCGGCGGCCGTGCAGGGAGAACAGGTCACGCAGATAGTCCGACACGACCGTTCAAGCTAGCAGCAACCGTCCAGGGGTGGACGGGCGGTGCCGGTTGCCGGACAGGCGAAGGAGGGCTAAGCTCGTGAGCTCGACATTCTGCAAGCGGCTCCACAGAGCTCCCGTAAAGGAGTATAGCAGCTAATGGCTAATCGTCAAGATGGTCTCGCGGAAGCCCTTGACAGCGAGCAGCGTACGGTCCAGTGGCTGTACGCCAGGCTCGACGCGGCCAGGGAGCGGGCGCAGGCCACGCTGCGCCAGGTGTACGCCGGGGGCGGCGCGCTGGGCAGCCGGCAGGCCAGGGTCGAGCGCGAGGTGACCGCCTCCGAGCAGGCGCGCAGGCTGGCCCAGCTCAACGCGGTCGAGCGCGGCCTGTGCTTCGGCCGGATCGACGGCTCCGGCGGCCTCAGCACGTACGTCGGCCGGATCGGGCTGCGGGACGAGGACCACGAGTCGGTGCTGATCGACTGGCGGGCCCCGGCGGCGCGCCCGTTCTACGTGGCCACCGCGACCGACCCGGGCGGCCTGGTGCGGCGCCGGCACCTGCACCTGAAGGACCGCACGGTGGTCGGCATCGACGACGAGGTGTTCGACCTGGACGGCATGTCCGACGGCGACCGGCGCACGCTGGTGGGCGAGGCGGCGCTGCTGGCGGCGCTGCGGCGGGGCCGTACCGGCCGGATGGGCGACGTGGTGGCCACGATCCAGATCGAGCAGGACCGGGTGATCAGGGCGGGGTTGCAGGGGGCGCTGGTGGTGCAGGGCGGGCCGGGCACCGGCAAGACCGTCGCGGCGCTGCACCGGGCCGCCTACCTGCTCTACACCCACCGCGACACGCTGGAGCGGCGCGGGGTGCTGGTGGTGGGGCCCAATCCGATGTTCCTGCGCTACATCGGGCAGGTGTTGCCGGCGCTGGGGGAGACGCAGGTGGTGATGGCCACAGTGGGCGAGCTGTTCCCGGGGGTGCGGGCGGTGGCCGCCGATCCGCCGGAGGTCGCGGTGGTCAAGGGCGACCTGCGGATGGCCGAGGTGGTGGCCGCGGCGGTGGCCGACCGGCAGCGGGTGCCGGTGGGGGATCTGGAGGTGGAGCTCGACGGTCTGCGGCTGCGTGTGCCGCACGCGGTGTGCGCGCGGCTGCGCGAGCGGGCGCGGGCGGTGCGCCTGCCCCACAACATGGCGCGCAAGCTGTACGTCACCGAGCTGCTGAAGGAGCTGGCCAGGGCGGAGGCGCGGGCGCTGGAGGAGTCGCTGCACCTGGAGGAGCTGGCGGTCGACGACCCGGAGCTGGCCGAGCCGCTGGATCTGGAGGGCGACCTGGACGAGACGGACATCGCGCTGGCGGCCGGGCGGCTGTGGGGCGAGGAGCCGGTGCGGCGGGCGGTGGCGGAGCTGTGGCCGGAGCTGACGCCGCAGGAGCTGGTCGCCGATCTGCTCTCGGCGCCGGACACGTTGTGGTCGGTGTGCCCGCCGGGCCTGGACTGGACGCCGCTGGTACGCCCCCGCGAGTCGCCGTGGACGGTCGGCGACGTGCCGCTGCTGGACGAGGCGGCCGAGCTGCTGGGCCACGACGACTCGGCCGACCGGGTGGCGGCGCGGCGGGCGGGGGAGGAGTGGGCCGAGCAGGAGCTGTACGCGCGCGAGGTGCTGGAGAGCACCGGCCTGCTGGAGGGCGGCGTCTTCGACCGGGCCGACGTGCTGGCCGAGCGGCAGGCCGACGACGGCACGGGGCTGACGACGGCCGAGCGGGCGGCGGCCGACCGCACGTGGGCGTACGGGCACGTGATCGTGGACGAGGCGCAGGAGCTGTCGCCGATGGCCTGGCGGATGGTGGTGCGGCGGGTTCCGGCGCGGTCGCTGACCGTGGTGGGCGACCTGGCCCAGACGGGGTCGGCGGCGGGGGCGCGGTCGTGGGCCGAGGTGCTCGACCCGTATCTGGAGGGGCGCTGGCGGGAGGAGCGGCTGCTGGTCAACTACCGGACGCCACTGGAGATCATGCGGGTGGCGGCCGACGTGCTGGCGGCGGTGGCGCCGGGGCAGGAGCCGCCGGAGTCGGTGCGCGACGGCGGCGACGAGCCGCGCGCGGTGCGGGTGCCGGTGGCGGAGCTGCCGGCGCTGGTGGCGGCGGAGCTGGCGGAGCTGTCCGGGCCGGGCGCGGGCGGCCGGTTGGGGATCGTCACGTCCGACGGGCTGCACGCGCGGGTGGCGGCGCTGTTCCCGGGGGCGGAGGATCTGGACGCGCCGCTGGTGGTGCTGACGGTGACGCAGGCCAAGGGGCTGGAGTTCGACGGGGTGGTGGTGGTCGACCCGGCCGGGATCCTGGCGCAGTCGCCGATGGGCGGCCACGACCTGTACGTGGCGGTGACGCGGGCGACGCGGCGGCTGACGGTGGCCTACGAGGGCGACCTTCCGGCGATGTTGTCCCGCCTGACCTGAAAATCTACAATGTAAAGCCGCTGGGCTGGTGGAAATTCACCTCGAACACCCCGAAAATCCAGCGGCTACCGGGAGCGCGCCGCGCGGGTCATTCGTTGTAGAGCTTGTCCGCGACCTCGCGGATGCGGCGGGTGGCGTGGTCGAGGGCGCGCAGGGCCTCGGTGTCCAGGTGGGACATGATGCGCTTGTAGTGTCTGAGGCCGGCGTCATTGATCTCGGCGATCAGGGTGACGCCGGCGGGGGTGAGCTCGACCCGGCGCACCCGGCGGTCGTTGGGGTCTTCATGCCTGCTGACCAGGCCCTGGGCGACCAGGCGGTCGACGATGCCGGTGACGGTGGCCAGGCTGACGCCGAGGGTGTGGGCGAGGTCCTGGCCCGAGGCGGAGCCGTGCGTGGACAGCTGCATGACGACGTGGAGCTGGCGGATGGTGAGATTGGAGCTGAACAGGGGGGACTGCTGTTGTGTGAACAGTTTTCCCAGGTCTCGCTGTGTCTCGGTGATCCGTCGGATCAGGTCTTCGCGTTCGTCGTCCACGCTCACCTCTCGCTTCCTGAGAAGGTTATCAGGAAAGTCAGGTCACGCTAAATATTCGTATTAGGCAAAGTGTTAGTCTGGGGCGAACTCTTGGAGGGGAGCCTATGACCGCTTTCGCCCGGTTGAGTCTGGTCAACCGCAGTCTTGTGATCTTGGTGGCGGTCGTGATCACCGCGTTCGGCGCGTTCACGATTCCGCAGTTGAAGCAGCAGCTCCTGCCGTCGTTGGCGTTCCCGGGCGCGTTCGTCATCGCGCCCTTCCCCGGCGCCTCGCCGGAGATCGTCGAAGATCAGGTGACGAAGCCGATCGAGGACTCCTTCCAGGGGATTCCCGGAATGGAGCAGATGACCTCCACGTCGAAGGAGGGCCTGGCCCAGATCCAGGTGGCCTTCGAGTACGGCACCGACATCGAGGCGTCGCTGAACAAGATGCAGCAGGCCGTCGCCAGGATCACGCTCCCGCAGGGCGTCGATCCGCAGGTGGTGGCGGGCAACACCGATGACATCCCGGTGCTGGTGCTGGCGGTGGGCGACGGCGGTGACGAGCGGGCGATGGCCGACAAGCTGCGCCGGATCATGGTGCCGGAGTTGCAGAGTGTCGAGGGGGTGCGCGAGGCGGCGGTCACCGGCACCCGCGACGAGGTCGTCACGATCGAGCCGGACATGAAGAAGATGGCGCTGGCCGGGGTGTCGGCGGCGCAGATCCCCGAGGTGCTCAAGGCGAACGGCACGCCGATCCCGGCCGGGTCGCTGACCGCCGACGGCAGGTCGCTGACCGTGCAGGTGGGTTCGCGGGTCGACTCGCTGGAGAAGCTGAAGAACCTCTACCTGACGCCCGCGCAGCCGCAGGTCGCCCAGCCCTCGCAGCCTCAGCAGCCTCAGACGCAGGGCCGCCCGCAGGCCGGGCAGCCGGCGCAGACGGGCCGGACGGCGGTGCCGCAGCAGGCGGTGCGTCCCAAGCCGCTCAAGCCGGTCAAGCTGGGCGAGGTGGCCGAGATCAAGCGTGGCCTGGCCGACGCCTCGACGATCACCCGTACCGACGGTAAGACGAGCCTCGGCGTGTCGGTGACGATGACGCCCGACGGCAACGCGGTGACGATCTCGCGTGAGATCCGCGAGAAGCTGCCGGAGCTGACACGGTCGCTGGGCGACTCCTCCGACACGCAGGTGTCGGTGGTGTTCGACCAGGCGCCGTACGTGGAGGAGTCGATCGAGAACCTCACCACCGAGGGCCTGCTGGGGCTGGCGTTCGCGGTGCTGGTCATCCTGGTGTTCCTGTTGTCGGTGCGTTCGACGCTGGTGACGGCGGTGTCGATCCCGCTGTCGGTGGTGATCGCGCTGCTCGCGCTGTGGGCGGGTGACTACTCGCTCAACATGCTGACGCTGGGCGCGCTGACGATCGCGGTGGGCCGGGTGGTCGACGACTCGATCGTGGTGCTGGAGAACATCAAGCGCCATCTGGGTTACGGCGAGGCCAAGCTGCAGGCGATCCTGACCGCGGTGCGGGAGGTGTCGGGGGCGGTGACGGCCTCGACACTGACGACGGTGGCGGTGTTCGCGCCCATCGCGATCGTGGGCGGCATGGTGGGCGAGCTGTTCCGGCCGTTCGCGGTGACGGTGGCGGTGGCGTTGCTGGCCTCGCTGGTGGTGTCGCTGACGGTGGTGCCGGTGCTGGCGTTCTGGTTCCTCAAGGCGCCGGCGTTGTCGCCGGAGCAGGCGCGGGCCCAGCGTGAGGAGGCCGAGGCCAAGGAGCTGCGCAGCCCGTTGCAGCGGGCGTACCTGCCGGTGCTGCGGTTCGCCACGCGGTTCAAGCTGGTGACGGTGCTGATCGGGGTGGCGGTGTTCGTCGGGACGATGGGCCTGGCGGGCGGTCTGCGGACGAACTTCCTGGACTCCTCCGGGCAGAACACGATCTCGCTGACGCAGAAGATGCCGGTCGGCACCGATCTGGCCACGACGGACAAGGCCGCCGAGAAGGTGGAGGGCGTGCTGTCGGGGTTGGCCGGTGTGGAGACGTACCAGGTGAACGTGGGCGGCGGCAACGCCATGCAGGGTGGCGTGGGCGGCGGCGCGGACCGGGCGTCGTACTCGGTGACGGTCAAGGACGGCGTCGAGCCGGCGACCGTGGAGCAGCAGCTCCGGGAGAAGATCACGGGCCTGTCCGGGGTCGGTGAGGTCACCGTCGGCGGCGCCGGTGGGGGCGGGTTCTCCTCCGACACGGTGAGCGTGATCGTGCAGGCGCCCGACGCCGAGACGCTGCGCACGGCGACCGACTCGGTCAAGAGCGCGATGGGTCAGGTGAAGGGTGTGCGTGACCTGTCGTCGAACCTGGAGGCCAGCGCGCCGCGCATCGAGGTCGCGGTCGACCGGGAGAAGGCGGCGGCCAAGGGGCTGTCGGAGGCGCAGGTGGGTCAGGCGGTGGCGCAGGCGTTCCGTGGCGCGCCGTTGGGCCAGATCACCCTGGACGGCCGCAGCAGCGACCTGGTGCTGCGCGGTGGTGACGCTCCCGATGACCTCAAGGCGATCGAGGGCCTGAAGCTGCCGACGGCGGCGGGTCTGGTGAAGTTGTCGTCGGTGGCCGAGGTGAAGCAGGTGGCCGGTCCGACGCAGGTGACCAGGATCGACGGTGAGCGTTCCGCGACGGTGTCGGGCAAGGTGGAAGCGGCCGATCTGGGCACCGTGACGCAGGAGCTGACGACGAAGCTGGACTCGGTGGCGCTGGCCGCCGGCGCCCGGTACGAGATCGGCGGCGCGTCGGCGGACCAGGCGGACGCGTTCTCCGATCTGGGCATGGCGATGCTGGCGGCGATCGCGATCGTGTTCATGATCATGGTGGCGACGTTCCGGAGCTTCGTCCAGCCGCTGATCCTGCTGGTGTCGGTGCCGTTCGCGGCGACCGGCGCGGTGGGGCTGCTGGTGGCGACCGACACCGCGTTGGGCGTGCCGGCGTTGATCGGCATGCTGATGCTGATCGGCATCGTGGTGACGAACGCGATCGTGCTGATCGACCTGATCAACCAGTATCGGGAGCAGGGGCTGGGCGTGGTGGAGGCGGTGATCGAGGGCGGCCGGCGCAGGTTGCGGCCGATCCTGATGACGGCGGTGGCCACGATCTGCGCGCTGACGCCGATGGCGTTGGGGGTGACCGGGTCGGGCGGGTTCATCTCGCAGCCGCTGGCGATCGTGGTGATCGGCGGCCTGGTGTCGTCGACGCTGCTGACGCTGGTGCTGGTGCCTACCCTCTATGTTGCTATAACTCGGAAGCGCGATCGAGGACCGCGCCCGACTCATTCCGGCCATCGGCTACGTGAGAGTGTCGATGATGCTGGAGGAAAAGATCTCGCCGGCCATCCGGCGTGACGCCATTGAGGCATTAGCCGCCCGGCGGGGCTACTACATCCCGCCGGGCGCATGGCCGGACGGCGGCTGGATTGAAGACCTGGACGTGTCCGGCAGGAGCTTCCAACGGACAATCATGGAGGCCGTCTCCCACGTCGAATCGGGGTTGGCCAAGGCGATCCTCGTCTGGAAGTACTCGCGTTTGGGCCGGAATCGGACCGGCAATCAGCTCAACCTCGCCAGGGTGGAAACCGCCGGTGGCGAGCTGCTGTCGGCGACCGAAGAGGTGGACGCCAGCACTGCGGTTGGGAAGCTGACCCGCGGCATGCTGATGGAGTTGGCCGCGTTCGAGACGACCGATCTGGTGAGCAGTGGGCTGAGGCGTACCACAACCGCCTCGCCCGCGGCCTGCCGCCGTTCGGCGCTCAGTACTTCGGGTACGTGCGCCGAGGCCGGCAGCCTCATCCGCTGGATCCGAAGCGCACGCTGCGAAACCCCGCCGATGGCGAAGAACGCTACGTACCCGACATCGGCTCCGGAGCGGCAGAGGCATCAGCTGGCTGCTACGAGACAATATGGCGGATCAGAATTTCGCCTACCTGGCCCACAGGCTCAACCGGGATGGGTACACCTCCGAGGGTGGTCTGCCGTGGAGCGCCGAGACTCTTCGCCAGGTCATGGATCAGGGGTTCGCTGCCGGCCTGCTCCGCATCCATGATCCCGAGCGCAGATTCACCGGCTTCATCCGCATGTGCGAGAACCACGAGACGCCGCCATCGGAGATGGCCGGAGTTGTCGGCACACTGTCTCGCTTCGCTGTCCGCCGCGAGGGGATCGCGCAGCAGCGCGCCATCCAACGCGTGAAGCGCTACGCCGACCAGCTGTGCCAAACCGGAAGCCGCGCGGTCCTTGGCCGCGCGGCTTTCGGGTGTCGGCGAGCCCCCCACCCCCCACCCCCCGCCTGGAGTTGGTGTCGAGTTTTGGTTCATGCTGGTGGTGTGTGGGTGGATCTTGTGGGTGCGGCTGCGCGGTGTGGGGTGTCGGTGGGATCGGTTCGGCGGTGGGTGGGGGAGGGGTGGTTTGGGCCGGACGCGGCTGGGCGGGTGACGACGCGGTTGCATGCGTCGGGCCGGCGGGTGGTGCGTGTTGATCGGTTGTTGCAGGTGGAGCGTGCGGTGCGGGCGCGGCGCTGCAATCGGGGTGCGCGGCCGGTGGGGAAGAGGGCGCGGTAGGTGCCGATCGTCAGGTGGGTGATGACGAGGGTGAGTGCGATGAGGCCGCCGATGGCGATGATGAGCAGCATGAGCTGGTCGATGGCTTCGCGGGTGGCCTGAACAGCGGAGGGCATGCTGGTCCCTTCCAGGTTCTGGAAGGGACGGCGTTGGCCCTTGGTATTTGGTGCTGCGCCATCCAGTCTGCCACGTTTCGTGGGGCAGGTGGGGGTGGTTGCGTTTGTCTCGTGTCTTGGAAGACGCTGCAGGGGAGGGGGTGTTGTGGTGGCGGATGTGCGTGGAGAGCTGTCGGTGCAGCAGGCGGCGGACATGTTGGACGTGTCGCCGGCGTTCGCGGTGACGTTGTTGGAGGAGGGCGTGATCCCTGCGCGGGTGGAGGACGGTGAATGGCGGGTGGCGCGGGCGGATGTCGAGGAGTTCCGGCGCCGGGATGATGTGGAGCGGCGTGCTGCCGCAGACGAGCTGGGGCGGCTGGGCCAGGAGTTGGGGTCTTCACCAGCAGCAGCGAGGCTTGCGCGCCCCGCAACGAACCTACGGCGGGTTCGCCCCGTGGAGAGCGATCCAACCCTGTACTAGGCACGCCTGTGTGATGATGCGGATACCAGCTCAGTGCAAGGCCGCCGACTTGGTGGCTGGAGGAGGTGGACCGTGGAAGTTCTAGCGGTACTGCTGTTGATCGGTCTGGTCATCTGGGCGATGGACGGCTCAGGCAGTGGCTCAGGCAGTGGCTCCGGCGGTAGCTCGGTCGGCAGCACCCGCAGCGCCAACAGGTACGCGAGGCGGGTCCAACGGAAGCGCGCGCGGGAGATCGACAACCTTGTGAGGAAGTCCCGCCAGGCCGAGGGGGGCGCCGGATACAGCGGGGGCCGGGGCGGCGAAGGCTTCGGTGGCGATGGGGGCGACGGCGGCGACTGACCGCTCTGCAGCAGCTCAGCAGGTTACCGGTTGGAGCTTTGACCGGTAACGATCTGTCGCTGACCTGCGATTCTCTGTCAGGTCGGGTGAGGCGCTGGGTGTCAGTTAGAGGACCTATCGAGGCGCCGTGGCGAATGTAATGCAGCGGCTCGGTGCCAGGACTCGGTTTCAGACGGCCTTGCTTGCTGAGGAACGGGGCTTGCTGTGATCAAACACCGTCCGGCATGCGCACGTATCGAAGCCGGGATCCGGGATCATGCGGATGGCGCTGTGTGGTCGGGGTGTGTCTTCATGATTCCTCTCGACCCCTCATAATCCACGTTATGGGGGTATAGCATGATCGCTGTTGCATACCCGCGAGAGAGCAACTGATCATGAGCGACCCTCACGGTCTACCCCCACAGGCAGATGCGTCTCTTCGGCCTCCCACTCTTGAAACTCCTGCATCTCGCGACGACCTCCATGAGGTTGCCGTCCTGGTAAAACACCAGGACGGCACGCGGGATTGGACCATCGTCTGCGCCTTGCCCATGCGCCGGCCTGCCGAACTCTTGGCCAAGTCACATCTCATGCGCGTCGACGTTCAGGTCGAGGCTGTGCAGATCCGGCACAGGGGAGTGATCGTTGCCGATTACCGCCCCGAAGACTTCTTCGGAGACGCGCCGTGACGGCCGAGCTGGCCCCGCGGCACAGCGGCGAGGTGGCGTTCCCGCCCAAGCTGCTCGGGTACGTCCAGGACCTGTCGAAGGCGTGGCTCCTCAGCTACAACTCCGCGAACACCCGCGCCGCCTACAGGCGCGACATCGAGATGTGGTTCGACTTCCTCACCGAACACGACCTCGACATCGCCGAGGTACGACGCCCGCACGGCGACGTCTACAAGCGGTGGCTCGACCTGCAAGCCCACAAGCCCCTGCCAGCGAAGACGCTCGCGCGGCGGCTGGCCACCGTGTCGTCCTGGTACCGCTACCTGGTCGAGGAGGAGGCGGCCGACTTCAACCCGTTCGACAGGGTGAAGCGCCCGAAGGTCAACCGGCAGTACTCCGAGACGGTCGGTCTCACCCGCGCCGAAGCCCGCGACGTGCTCCATGCGGCCGACCACGACCACGGCCGGGAACGCCTGCGCACCGCGGCGCTGATCCGGCTGCTCCTGCAGACCGGCATCCGGGAGACCGAGGCCCTGGCCGCCCAGATCGACGACCTCGGGTACGAGCGCGGTCACCGCACTTTGCGCATCGTCGGCAAGGGCGACAAGCCGAAGACGCGCAAGGTCCCGCCGGCGGCGGCGCACGCGATCGACGTGTACCTGGCCGACCGCGCGGAGCGGGCCGGGGTGGCGGTGGCGGAGCTGACCGGCCCGCTGTTCGCGTCCGCCACGGGGCGGCGGCTCGACCGCAAGGACGTGTACGAGCTGGTCCGGCGCGTCGGTCGTCAGGCCGGGATCGAGGGAGTGCACCCGCACAAGCTGCGGCACACGTTTGCGACGCTCGCCGAGGAGGCGGGCGTCAGCGTGAAGAAGATCCAGGAGGCGCTGGATCACGCTCAGTCCTCGACCACGGACATCTACCTGACGGCCGCCAGGAGACTGGATGACGGCCCTTCCGTCTGATCGCCGTAGCAGTCGGCGGAGAGGAGGCGGCAGCCATTGAACCCGTTTCCACATAAGCGACTTTCTGCATGAAAAGGGATAGCTGTCGCTATGTAGGCCGCGCGCCATCGATTCATAAAGCCTGGTGAGGGCCCCCGAGTAGCGTTATGCATTTGTCGCATCAATGCGCGGCCTTGTCGCATTGATGCGACAATCTTGAAAAGCGCAAAAACGCACCTGGGCCGCCACTCACGCGCTACGATGGCACCTAGGCTCGTCGCTGAGACGCTTCCCGTGAGGGTGGTCATCGGGGGACCATCCACGAAGGGAGGCAATCATGTCCCCGAGCACTAACGGGCCCAGCGGCCCAGAAGAACCTGAGAACTCTGTTGACTGGGGCACACTAGCGTTGCTGACGCAGGCGCTACTGCTCTCGATCGACATATATCTCAGGGTGCGGGGGCTCATATGAGCCCCCGCACGAAGCGGACGATGGGTCTCAGGATGACCTGAAACAGCCATGAGACCATCGTCTCGGACCCCCGGCGGAAGGCCATCCGGCCTCTCTCCGGGGGTTTCGTTCTTATCCTAGCAACAGGATAACTATCCCGCACTGCTTTGGTCGGCTATCAGTCGTCATCCATAAGTGATATCGAGACTCCTGGCTATCTTAATGCTGGCGATAGATAGGCTTCCATCTTCGAACCTAAAGTGGCCGGCTTATACGACTTCCTTCGGGAGCTTGCGGCAACGCACTAGCGAAGTACCACTTGTAGTGGAGTGCCAATCGGCACTACTAGAGGGCGGCTAGGTTACCTACTTGCTAGTTGGCAGTCCTTGCTAGGCGTACGGCCTTGGAGAGAGGCACAAGAAGAGCCATGCGAAGTCATGGCGACACAGTCGCAGCTCAGAGGCTCCATCGGGCCACTTGCCAGGCTTGACGACCGTGTGTAGCCTCTTGATCAATCTGGAATTCGTGTAGGTACGCACCGATTTCCGACCGCGTGCACGGTTTGGATGACGCGCTGAGAGCGTCTCTCCCGCGCAAACGCAACCCTCCCGATACCTCGGGTACCCTCCGCACGTCACCCCCCTCAGATTCAAGATAGCGAGCTAGGCCCTGGATACTCCCCGGTCCAGGGCCTTTCGCATGCCCTCAACCAGCACAGGAGCCCTCCGCATGAGCGCTGCGCCGATCATCGGCTGCATCGCCCACTACCAGCTCATCGACGAAGACGCCGACGCCATCAACCGGCGCCGCGACGACTACGAGGCATTCCAGCGGGGCCGCACGCCCGCACTCCCCGGACAGCCCGGAAGGGACGGCCACGTCGCGCACGACGGCTCCCGAGTCATGGCCGGCGACGTCTTCCCCGCCATGGTCGTGAGCACGTCCGGCACCGCCCACGCCAACCTCCAGGTCCACCTGGACGGCAACGACCTCTACTGGGTCACCAGCCGGATCAAGGGCGACCAGCCCGGCACCTGGCACTGGCTGCCCTGCGCCTGACACCTCTCACCCCTCGGAGACCTGATCACGTGGTGGCACTCGACCGACTACCTCAAGCGGGACGGCCGCCAGCGCGGCATGCTTGTTCACCGCGGGTTCTGGGCGCACCAGGTGCCGCGCCTCATGCTCTGGTGCCGGCTCCGTGGCCACAAGCCTGTGGTCGACGGGTACGGGCCGACCCCGCCCAGCACCGACGCGGTCCGCTGGGTGGCCTGCGACCGGTGCGGTGTCCGCCCCGACCCGCAAAGGCAACCTCCCCGTGCCGCACTACGACGTCGGCCAGCCCTACACCGGCAAAGATGTACTCGCCTGAGTTCACCCAGGCCATGCAGGCTCTCGGCTCCACAACATGGGGACCTGGCCCGTGGCCCGACCAACCGACCGGCCCCCTCGGCGGCGAGCTCGTCCTCGGCAAGACGTTCGGCGTCTTCTCCGCCCAGATCACGATCGGCGCGGCCGGGGCCGAGCACCCCGCGTCCGGGCATCTGCGGGTGTGGCCGCTCGGCGCGCTCTACCTCCACACTGAGGCGTTCGGCGCGTGGTTGCAGCGCCGCCTCATCCCGGAGGGCTACGAGTCCCGCGTCATCAACATGTCCGTCGGCGAGTGGGCGATCCGCTGGAAGTGGTGGGCGCGCGAAGACTCCTGGTCGCGTGACGACCCGTGGTGGATGCGCGGCCGGATCAGCCTCGACCTCGTCGAGAAGTTGTTCGGCCCGAAGCGGTACAGCTACGAGACGGTGGACGGGCCGGTGCTCGGCTGGATCAAGATGCCCGAGGGGGACTCCCGTCAGGTGCAGCTCACCCGCCAGCGGCAACGCCTCGGCCGACCCCGGCTGAAGCGGGCCAAGTGGGCGTGGACCGTGGAATGGAAGACCCCGAACGGCGGCATCCCCACCAAGGCGGACGGCCGGAACCGGATCACCGTCTCGGCCGTGAGCATCCTCGACGAAGCCGTCGAAACCCACACCTGGGACGTGCTCGCGTGCGCGCTCATCGCCCGCCAGCTCAGCGACGAGCGAGCCCAGTACGGCTACCGCGCGCAGAACACGGAGGGCTGATGCGCCGCATCGAGCACATGCGCCTGCACGCGATCCCGCGTGCCGTCCGCAACCCCAAAGAGCACGACCTCCCCGGCATCCGCGCCTCGATCGAGGCGTTCGGGGCCGTCGTCGCCGGCGAGCCGGATGAGCGGACAGGGCGGCTCGTTGTCGGCCACGGCCGCCTCCAGGTCCTGGAGGAGATGGCTGCCGAGCAGGAGTCCCCGCCCGAGGGCATCCTGCTCGACGACGACGGGGCGTGGCTGGTGCCGATCGTGCGCGGCTGGTCGAGCCGCAGCGACGCGGGTGCCGAGGCGTACCTGATCGCGAACAACCGCAGCAGCGAGAAGGGCGGCTGGGAAGAGCGGATGCTCGCCGAGGTCCTGGCCGACGTCCGCGACGCCGCCCCGGACCTGCTCGCGGCGACCGGCTACACTGCCGACGACCTCACCCGGATGGTCGCGGCCGACGACCACCGGCCCGAGGAAGAACTACCCGAGCCGGGTGACGCCGACGAGGACGTCCGCCCCGAGGTGTGGGGCATCATCGTCACCTGCGACAACGAGGACGAGCAGACCCGCCTCCTGGAGAGCCTGGCCGACGAAGGACGGCAGGTCCGCGCCCTCGTGTAGACCAGAACTACCTCTGCTGGTTTGACGCTGCCCGCTTGCCAGTCATGAGAGGGCAGCCCCTTCCGTTACACGTCGTTGTACGTAGCGCTCTGGTCGAAGATGGTCCGGAAGGGCCAGACATCCTCAAATATCACTACACGGGTTGTTACTTGCGCACTCCCAATCACCCACTCCCTGGCAGGGCGGTAGTAATTGTTGACGTTGATGTTGGAACAGCCAGTGAGGTCGGCATATGTTTGCCCGCCGTTGATGGTGCCGTATCCACTACCTCTGCATCCGTTGCCCGTCCACCCCTTGGCGATGATGTACAGATCCGAGGTGACGACCGCACCGTCTCTATTCGCGCAGAGCCGGATAACCCAGTCGTTCTGCGACCTGTCGGTGCATCCGCCAGCCGCTTGAGCGGGGGTGGTCGCTCCGACCAGCAGAGATGCGCTCAGCAGGAGGGTGCCGATGATTGCGCCTGCTCGGCGGATGGTAATGGCGCCTCGCGTAGGCGTACCCGTGGCGCCCCGTGCCTCGGCCGAGTTTTTGGTACTGCGATGAGTTAAGTCAGTATCAGTCATTGCCCGTCTCCTTTGTTGACCGTGTTCCGAGTTGCCTGCGCATGCCGCAAGACCAACTACCACATATCTATATTCGCCGCCCAGAAACGGCAATGAGTTCTTTTTATCCACGAAGCGCCTAAGCTGTGGTGCTTTTGTGGGACAGCGACATCGCATCCGCGAAAAGGCCGTGCTGTTCGCCTTCGCCGGCGTGTTGCCGTACCACTCCTTTGGAGGGACAGCATGCGAGCTGAGATCACGTTGTCGACACTCGTGAGGTACAGCGCACGGGTGCTCCAGCCTCAGGGCCTGTTCGACGTGCCCGTCAGCGAGAAACTGGCCAGTTCGTGGAGCGTGAACCTGTCGATCGAGGAGCGGCCGTGGAATGTCGGCCTGCTCGTCGGCCCCAGCGGGTCGGGCAAGTCCACGATCGCCCGCCGGCTCTGGCCGGACGCGCTCGTCGGCGCCCAGGAGTGGAGCGATCGGGCGCTCGTGGACGACTTCCCGACTGCCATGTCCATCAAGGACGTCGTCGGGCTGCTCAGCGCGGTCGGACCGAACTCGCCGCCAGCGTGGCTCGGGCCTTATGCGACGCTCTCGAACGGCGAGGCGTTCCGGGCCGGGCTCGCGCGGGCGTTGGCCGAGTCCAGGGACCTGGTCGTGATCGACGAGTTCACCAGTGTGGTGGACCGGCAGGTCGCGCGGATCGCCTCGCACGCCCCGCAGAAGGCGGTCCGCCGCCGTAAGCGCCAGCTCGTGGCCGTCACCTGCCACTACGACGTCGAGGACTGGCCGCAGCCGGACTGGACCTACGACGTGGCCGCGAGCTCGTTCACGTGGAGGTCGGTTCAACCCAGGCCCGCGCTCCAGCTCACCATCCACCACGCGTCAGCCAGGACGCCGTCTACGACGCCGGAGGCTGGGCCACCGGAACGTTCCACCTCACCGCGGTGGGTACCCAGGCCAAGAAGAAGGAAATCCGTGTCGCGGACAGCGGGCGCATTGGTGGGCGAGGTCGCGAGGTGTGCGCCATGCGCCCGCGCGCCGAAGAGAACCGTCTCGGCCTACCGCCGCCAGCCCCGGCCGCCTGTCCGGCGGGGGAAGCGGGCCCGGAGATGAGAAGAGCCGCGCAGTGCGCGGCCTTCCCGAGGTCGAGACCCGCGACCAGATCGCTCAGCTCCAGGCGGTCAACCTCATCGAGCTGAGCAGCCGAGTCGCCGTTCCGGCCTCCACAACACCACAACGTGCCTGACGGTGCTCTCGCGCGCGTTGCGGGGGCTTTCGCGCGCCAAAACCGTGACGCTTGGGGCCGACCACAGTACGCCGCCAAGCGGCCATCTCGGCATACCCGGAACCTGAATCCGCGGCGTGCGAGACAGTCGCCCCCTCACCACCCCCCGCCCCCATGGCTGGCGGGGGAGTGGCCCCCTGGTCCCGGCCGAGCACATCGTGGCGCCCGCCCACCCCCTCTGGTATGACGCCGTTCACTACCTGGTGCAGGCGGCGAACCGGCGCGCTGACTGGACCCGCAACGCGCTGCGGTTCGCCTGGCAGGTCATGCGCCGCTCCACGTGGGCGATGCTGACCGCGCCGAAGAAGGGCGCCACCTGGCAGCACCTGGCGGCCGAGCTCGGCCTGTCGCAGCGGACCATCGCCAGGCTGTACGCGTGGTTCATCGACGCCGGCCTGCTGGCCCGCGCCACACCCGGCACGACCGTCCGCTACCGCAAGGGCACGCGGTGCGGGCTGAACGACGACGGGCGCGGCAACGAAGCCGCCCAGTACCTGCTGATCGTGCCGCAGGCGATCCTCGAGGCCGACGACAGCGAACACGAGGTCGCTCCCGCCGCGTCGGTGGCTCCCGCCGATGAGGAAGACGTGCCGTGGCCGTGTGAAACCGTCCCCCATCGCCCGCCCGCACCCCACGTCGTTTTCGCAGGCCAAACCCCTGTGGAAAGATCGTTCACCCCCCAACCCCCACCCACTCCTGTAGGTGATGACTCTCCCCACGCGCGCGAGGCGCGACCGGCCACACGCACGACACCGACCGGTGAGTGGCGGGCGACCGTCACGCCGGTCACCAAGAAGGACCGACTCGCCGCGTGTGAACGGCTGCGGGCGGAACTGCCCCCGCTCCGGAAGCTGTCAGCACGGCATCTCCGCTCCCTGCTGCGGATCGCGTTCGACCTCGGCGCGACCGTCAGCGACATCCGGCACGCGCTCGATCACCGGCCCGACGGCAGCCCATGGATTCGCACCCACAGGACACAGTGGCTGCCGGGCTGGATTCGACACCGCCTGTCCGTGTGGATCATCCCCGCCGGACAACTCGTCACCCCATGGTCGGTGCAGCAGCGGGCGGCCGAGCAGGCCGCCCGCAAGCAGGAGCGCCGGTAGTCGAGCGACCAACCTGACAGATGACTCTGATCTACATTGTAAAGGTGAGGGGCCGGATCTTGATCATCGAAGAATCAAGCTGCCACACCCGCATCGACAGCCAAGGCTCGCTGCTCACGGATCAACCCCGTGAGCTCGTCGATGGAGGGGCCGCCCGGCGGCTTCGGGGGAGAGGGCATCCCTTGCGACGCGCGCTCTGGCCGGCACGTGGCCGGCGGCGGCGAGGGCTTCGTCACGTGTGGCCATAGAGAAATTCTCTATCACAAACAACACATAGTCACACTGGGAACCTTGGCCGCCTAAGGTCTGCCCTGCCACACATCACATCACTGGTACAAGGCACGCAAGGCTGCGCGTCCCGACGTTGTACACGGTGGTGGAGCGGGCGAAGGGGCGGATGCGGCGCAGGCCGTCGCCGCCCAAGCACGAGGCCAGGGTCCTCGCCCCCACCTCCTGACAGGATCGCCCCGGCGCCGACCTCGTGCGGCGCCGGGGCGATCCTTCGTCAGGTCGTGGATCAGGGGTTCGCCGCGGGTCTGCTCCGCGTCCAGGATCCCGAGTATCGAGCAGGCCACCCGCCGCATCGTCTGCAAGCTCAAGCAGCCCGCCACCACAGAGGTAAACGTGAATGCCGTGCCCCGGACGTTCCAGGGCACGGCAAGTGGCGTCAGCGGATCAGATCCGGTCGACTCAGGCGGGCGGCGTGATGTCGACGAAGGGGCTGCAGTTGGCAGGCCAGGGCCGCGTCGTCATGGTGCCCGGAGGCGGGAAGACGGCGCACGTGCTCTGCGCTATGCGGGAGTGTGCGTTGAGCACGGTGACGTGCACTGTCGTCCCCTCGTCGGGCGCAGCCAGAGTGATGTCGACCAGGCGGCCGAAGTTCCTGGGCAGCCGCGAGGACAGGTCGTGCCACCGTGGGGTCGACCGCGGATCCCTGATCAGTACCTTGTCCTCCCGAACGACCCCCACGAACTTGGTCGGGGGCCTCTCCTCGTCCTCCGGGTCCCCCTGGAAGGCCGAGTCGATCGCGACAGCGTTGTCGTCGTCCACCCCGAGGGGGAAGGAGTGATGGTTTGCCTTCGCGACCTTGGCATCCGCGAGGCCGTGACCGCTGACGACCGATGTCGTCTGGACGTCGGCAGAGGCCGGCGCTGGAATGGAAAGAGCCGTGAGTGCGCTGGTCGCCGTAGCGGCAACGGCGAACGCCAGCGTACGTGTGATGCTGAGTGGGTGCGAAGCGCGCCCGCTCTGGTGTTGAGCCACGTGTTTCCCCTGTAGATGCCAGATTCGAACGAAAGGGGCCAAGTGCTGGCCCTAAATGGTTGCGCGTTTGAGGTACCCCCTTCGATGTAGCGATAAAGCGCGTCAGTTTTCTGTGGAAGGTAAGGAATATCGAAAGGCAAATAAAAAAGCCATCATTTCAGATATTCGGCAGCAAATAGGGGCTGGCGCTCATATTTGGGCAAACGGTCCCAGGTGAGGCGAGCGGGCTCCGGACTCGCATGAACTGGCCCCGGACGCGACCGTCCGACCCTGCCCTCTGTGCACCCGCGCCAGGTTTCCCCCAGGCGGCCCATCCTCACCGCATCTCAGGGCCTTCCCCTCGACGACCTGCCGTCCGGCTGCGACAGCCAGCAGGGCACCACGCCACGTCAGACGCCTGTTCACGCCGGTGCGCTCTGACTGCTCAAGCACCTGCCCTGTCGATGCCCTCACCGGCGTCGCCCGACCGCATCTTCTGCTCCTCCTGGTCCTCGTCACCGCGACCCTTTGACGGCTCTGCCGTGGTAGACGACGTCGTGACGGCGCGCCGCCACCCATGCGGTGGCGGCCTGCTCAACCTTGCCGCGCGGCGGCGCCTCGTCGTCGGCGCCCGCGCGAAGATGCGGCCCTCTCAGAGCCACCTGTCCCCGCCGGGATGGGCGGTCAGGCCGCCGTTGCCGGTCTCAGTGACGAACCGGGACCGGTAGACGCCGTCCTTGCCGGCCTGTCGAGGATCGCCGACTCGCCCACCGGGCGGTCGGGATGGAGGTTGAGCGTCACCCACAGCCCGGGATCGACCGGGCCGCGACGTGGCTGAGGGGGCGTGCGCGTGCCGTACCTGACAGGTCTGTCGTCGTCATGACCCGTCGGACGCGTGCAGGATGAAGGCCAGCACATCGGCGAGCAGGGCCTGCTCCTGGTCTCGGTTCGAGCCGGCGCCGTGCCCGCCGTGCTCCTCGACGCGCATCAGCACCGGCCGGCCGGAGGCGGTGGCCGCCTGCAGGCGGGCGGCCAGCTTCGCCGGCTGCCACGGCGGCACCCGCGCGTCGCGCAGGCCGGTGGTCAGCAGCACCGCCGGGTACGGCACGCCGTCCCGGACCCGCAGGTAGGCATCGATGATCAGGAGGGCACGCAGGCCCTCCTCAGTGGTGACGCTGCCGAACTCGGGCACGTTGACCGGCCCGCTCTCGGTGAACTCGTTGCGGGTGGCGTTCACCGTCGGCACCCGCATCGCCATGGCCGCCCACAGATCGGGGCGCCGCACCAACGCGCCGCCGGTGGGGATGCCGCCGGCGCTGACGCCCTCGCCGGCCAGCCGACCCGGACGGGTGTAGCCGAGGGCGATGAGATGCTCGGCGCAGTCGATGAAGTCCGTGATGGTGGCCTCCTTGCGCTCGCCGCGCCCGGCCTCGTGCCACTCGCGGCCGTAGGCGCCGCCACCGCGCAGATGCGCGACGGCGTAGACGCCGCCACGCTCGTACCAGGCGAGCATCTCGGGACGGAACTCCGGCAGGTCGATGAGCCCGCCGGAGCCGTGGCCGGTGAGCACGGCAGGGTTGTCGCCGTCCAGCTCCAGGTCCTTGTGGTGGATGACGGTGAGCGGGATCGGCGTCCCGTCCCTCGCGGGCACGTGCAGAGTACGGACGTGCACGTCGCCGAAGTGCACCGGTGAGCAGGGCGCCAGCCCGGTGTCCTGGAGTGACCGGCCGTCGTAGCGGTAGAGCCGCGGCGCGTGGGTCCAGCCGGCCACCAGCAGCAGGGCTTCGGGCCGCGTCGGGTGGGTGGTCCACTCCACGATGGCGCCGTCCACCGGCATCGGGAGGTCGGCGGGTTCGCCGCCGGACAGGGGTACGTGCCGTACCCGGCTGACGCCGCCGTCGAGATCGCGCACCAGCAGCCGGTCGCCCACCACCCGCACCGACTCCACCACCCGCTCACCTGCGGGTACGACCACTCGGGCTCGGGACAGATCGGGTGCGGCAAGCGGAACGGCCAGCACACGGGAGCGCGGCGCGTCCCGATGGGAGACCAGGTAGAGGGTGTCGTGGCTGGTGGCGAAGGCGGTTACGCCGTCCGCCACGCCCGCGACCAGCCGCCACGGGCAGGCGGCCGGGTCGGCCAGCCCGGCGCGCGGCGCCACGTACACCGTGCAGTCGCTCAGCTGCTCGCTGGTCCAGGGCCAGGGGCTGAGCGCGCTGTGGGAGATGATCGCCAGCATCCACTCGCCGTGCGGCGGCACCACCAGGAAAGGCCGGTCCCGCGGGGTCAGCTCGACGTGGGGGTTGAGGCCGCGGGCCAACACCACCGTGTCCTGCGCCGGGTCGGCGCCCAGCCGATGCAGGAAGGAGCGGCTGTCCAAGAGGTGCTGTTCCGCGTAGCGGTGGTAGACGAACGACCGGCCGTCCTCCAGCCAGCTCAGGAAGGCGAAACGGGTCGTGGGCGGGATCGTCTCCCGGAGAACCCCCGAGTCGGCGTCGATCACGTGGATGGAGCTGTCCTCCGACCCGGAGTCGGAGACGGCGCAGGCGACGTGGCGGCCGTCGGGGGAGGGCACGTACCAATCGATGGCGTGATGCCCGTCGCCGGGCACCGTGCCGGGGTCGAACAGGACCCTGCTCGCTCCGTCGGCCTCGGTCACCGTCAGCACCGGCAGGCGGGCGTCCGGCTCGCGTACCAGGGCGAAGACCTTGTCGGCTGCCATCACCAGGCCGAAGTAGCGCGTGAGCGCGCTGCCCAGTTCGCGGATCCGGGTCAGCAGGCCGGCGCGGTGCGGCAGGGCGTCCAGGTGCTCGCGGGCGTGCCTGGCCTGGCCGTCCAGCCAGTGGTGGAACTCCTCGCCTTCGGTTTCCATCCACCGGTAGGGATCCTCAAGTGTGAGGCCGTGGAGGGTCTCGCGCACGACGTCCACCCGGGCGATCGGGGGTTCGGTGATGTCGCTCATAGGCGCATGATCATATGCCGGAGATCCAGCGACTTATCGGATCCAGCGCCGCCGGTCGGCTGGTGGTTGCAGAGCGTGCCGGGGCTCACGCCGAGCAGGCGCGCGATCGAGGTGATGGAGCGCTCGGGGTCGGGCAGCGGGTCCGGGCCGCCCGCAGCTGTTCAGGCCTGACCACGGTGGGCCGGCCCCCGATCCGGCCGCGGGCCCGGGCGGCGGACGGCAGGTCGTCAGGCGGCTGTGGAGAGGGCGTCACGAGCCGGAATCTCTAAGTTGCCGGCGAGTTACCTTGCCCCTCGCCGTGGCTCCGGGAGCGCGGGGCCTTCTCGGCGGGCGGGTGGGTGGGCTTCAGTACTTCACCGGCGGGGCCGGTCACCACGTTCGAGGCTGTTCCCCACTCTTGCCTGCCAATCCGCGCATTCGCTACGTAGATGCGCGAGTTCCGGGTGTGGTTGAACCCGGGGTTGTCAGCGAAGCTCACCCGACTGAACGTGGCACCACGAGTGAAGGCGGTCCCATTGAAGCGGCTGTAGGTGGCGAAGATCGCCCCGTCGAAGTCGGTATGGCTCGCGAAGATCGCTCCGTTGAACGTGGCCTCGCCGGTGAAGGTCGCCCCCATGAAGTCGGCGTCCCCAATGAAGAGCGCCTCGCTGAAGTGCGCCCGATGCATCCGGCAGGAGGTCAACTTGAAGGAGATGAGCACGGCACCGGTGAGATCGAGGCTGATGCCGGGCCAGTAGTGCGGGTTGACGGCGGTGCGGCGCTGCCACCAGCGGCGCCGGTAGCAGCGTAGGTGGTCGGTGAGGAAACGCTGGGCGGTGAGCCGGACCTGTCGTTCCTCGTTCGGGTCCCTGCCCGCCCGCGCCTGAGCACGGCCCGAAGCCGAGGTACGGGCAGCGCGCTGGGCGGCGCGGACCTGCTGGGACCGGTCCTGGACGTCCGGCGCTTTCCACGGCATGCGCAGGTAGGCGCAGATGACGTCCACAATGGTCTGGCGCAGCGCGGGGTTGTTCTCCGCGAGTTGTTCGAGGGCGTACAGGCCGCCGAGCCGGACCGGGGCTTGGCCGCTGCCGAGTTGCTCGACCGCCTTGCTGAAGCGGTCGGTGTCGTGACCGCGCTCGCCAAGCTGAAAGGTGCGGCGTGCGGTGTCGGCGTTGCGTGCGGTGTAGAACACCGCCAAGAGCGCGGCCAGGCCGGTGGCGATGGCCAGGACGTTGCCGCGGACGGCCGCGACGGCAGCGGCCCAATCCTTGCCGAGCAGCTCATCGGGAGGCAGGGTCGCCGGCGCGAAAACGTCGTCGTTCAGGGTGACGCCGTCCAGGTTCTCCAGCACCCAGGTAGCTCCCGGACCGAGCATCCATACCAAGGTCGGGACCGCCAGGAGCACCAGCGCTGCCACGACGATCGACGAGGGCCTCACCGTCGGGGCCACCGCTTCGAGCTTTTCTTGGCCATAGGCCTGATGATGCGCGTGCCAGGCGCCTGGCAGTTGTGGGGTGACGGGACCGTGACCCCCATGAAGGAGGTGTGCAATGTGCGTGAGCATCCCCCCGATGAGGTCGCTCGGATCACCGGCACAACGGTCAAGGTCTTGCCGCAGCAGTCGTGCGTTTGATCTGTGATGGTGATGGACGCGATCTCCTCGCGCGGCACCGGTCCGGCAGCACCTCGTGCAGGCGCTGCCGGACCCTGGGGAGGAGCCAGAACTCGGTCAGCCTCGGAGGAAGCCGTTGACGATCAGTGGCAGTGAGGCGTCCAGGCCTGCCACGTTGAGCACACCGTCGTCCTGGGGGTCGCCGATCGAGTAACCCGCCGCGGTCATCGCGGCCACGATCACGCGGGCCTCCGGGGCCACGGTACGGCGGTAGGCGTCCAGTTCCTGCGACGGGTGAGCCCGGCCCGCCCACGTCTCGTTGTCGGTGAAGACGACGATCCCGTCCGTCCGCATGCGCTGCTCGCGCGCCCACCGGAACGGCAGGGACAGGTCGGTGCCACCGCCGGACGGCTGCCATGAGGCGATCTCACGCAGGTTGGTGCGAGGGGTCACCTTCGAGGCGTGGACGCCGGTGTCGACGTCGATGACGTGCACGTTGCCGCGCTCGATGCGGGCGAGCATGACCGCCATGGCGTTGCCGACCTCGTACGGCGACCCGATCGGCGAACCGCCCAGCCGGACGCCGCCGCCCCAGCTCATCGAGCCGGAGGAGTCCACCGCGACCAGCAGTCGCCTCCCGGACGGTTCGACCGTGCCGAACGCCGCCTCGTACGTCTCCTCCAGCGCGTCCAGGATGGCCGGGACGGGATGCCAGGTCTGGCGGCCCGCGCGCGGGTTCGGCTGAGCCTGCCCGGAGGCGTAGACGCGCAGGGCGAGCCAGGCGTCCATGGGGTGGATGCGGGCCCGCAGGACCGCCTGGCGGTCGGTGAGCCGCAGCACCGCACGCGACGTCGCCGCCGCCGTCGGCGTGAGCGTGCCCAGGCGGGTCATCCGTGCCAGGTTACGGATGAGCGCCGTCATGCCGACTGTCTCGATCAGGGCCTCCCACACGGCGGGCTCGCGCAGCATGGCGTCGGGCAGGAACTCCCAAGGCACCTTCTCCGCGGTCACGACCCGTACCGCCTCGGACGGACTCGTGACGGCCTTCGCGGTCAGGAACCGGTCCACCGCGGGCAGCGCCTCGCGCGCCCGCTCGTCGCCGACGTTGCCGGCGATCCACCCGAACAGGGTCCTGCGCTGCTCTCCGTCCGCTGCCGGGTGGGCGATGCGGAGAACGTCGCGCAGGTCGAACGCCTCACCTTGCGGGGTCCTGCGTTGACGGGCCTTGCACGCCTTGAAGGCCACGTCGTCGGCGGTCCCGTTCAGGAACCACGAGCCCAGCGCGGTCCGCAGCGAACGGCCCGCCGTCGGCGCGACACCGCGGGCGGTCGCCTTACCGCCCAGGTTCTTGTAGTAGCCGAAGAATTGGGCCAGATGGTCAGTCGTGCGAGCGACCTTGGCAAGGGCCACCTTGGCGGCCTGGCGGGTGTCGGCGTCGCCCTTGGCGTAGCAGGCGGCCAGCGCGAACAGGGCCGGACGCTGCTTCGGCGCTCGGGGCGGACGCGCCGTGGAGATCGCGGTCAGCAGCTCGACCACGCGGGGACCGTCCTCGGCGATCGCCTGGAACAACACGCCGGCGTTGTCGGCGGTCAGCTTGTCCGCGCCCACGTAGTAGGTGCCGCCGGTGGTGCCGAGGATCAGGAAGTCCTCCAGCTTGCGCCACACGTCCTTGGCGAAGACGTGGCCGCCGGCCGCGTTCCGAACCTGGTCGGGGCGACCGGGGATGGGCCGGGTCTGCGGCGTCGCGATGGCGGAGACGCCGGCCAGAGGGTCGCGGTTGCGGGTCATGGATGTGCCTCCACAAGGGTGTTCGACCCGCCAGGCGGCGGATGTGAGGGAACGGCGGACATGGGTGCGTCGACCGGGTCAGGACCGGAGCTCCACCGCTGAGCTGTGCGCGAGAACTCGCGCAGCGGGGACTCGAACCCCGCGACCGCCGGCGCCGGAGATGACCGAACGAACCCGCCGTCGATCCGTCGTCAGCCGGCCGACGGCACGGATGTGGGGTTTCCGACCGGGTGCCCAGCCGATCTGGGCGGCCGGCCCCATGAGGAGGGGCCGGAAGGAATCGAACCCTGTGGTAACCGACCGGATTCGACCCGTGCCACCGGGCCATGCTGACTTGACGGACCGGCGAGGCCTGGAGAGGACACGGATGTGGGACGTTCACCGGCGTTCAGGTGCTCTGCCGACTGAGCTACCGGAGCGTTGGCCCCGGGCAGGACTCGAACCTGCGACCGCCCCATTAGAAGTGGTAACCGACGAACTTCGACCCGTGCCCTCACCAGACCCGACGGATCTGAGGGGGACTTGCGAAACAAACGCTAGCGGATCAGTCGTCGGACCTCGATCCATTTTCTGGCGATCACCACCACCTGCCGGACGGTACGGAGAACATCTCGCGCGGCGGTGTTACACGTCGTTGTAGGTGACGCTCTGGTCGAACAGCGTCCTGAAGGGGGCGAGGCTCTCGTGGATGACGGCGCGGGTGGTCAGCTGTGCGCCGCCGGCCGCCCCTGGGGTGCCGTTGACGGGGATGTCGGACCAGCCCATCGGCTGTCCGGACGAGAAGGCGTAAGTGAGCCTGGCTCATGCCAGGGCGGGGAAACACGTGTGAAGCGTACGGCAGAGCGACGAGATAAAGCGGCCAGGAAAAGCAAAGAAGGCTTCTGGTGACGGCTTCGGCGGCGTACGAGAAATGCGATTCAGCGTTTCGGGTGAAAACATGCGTTCGGCGGCGGAGAATAAATTCCGGGCTTGTGTATTGACGCGTCCCCACAATGGCGGGCCACGATGGAGGGGCCAGAGGAAGATGTCCTGCGGGAGGAAACGTGTTCAAGGAAGCATGCGCTGTCAGCGCCCTTGTCGCCGCCGCCCTCGCCCCTTCGATGGCCTCGCAGGCGCTGGGGGCCCAAGCCCACACCGGCGCCACCACACCCACCATGCCCACCACGTCCGTCGCGCTCGCCGACTGTGCCGCCGCCAGTGCCACCGGTCGCGCTCCGAAGTGCAAGTGGCTGGAGGAGGGCAACAAGAGGTGCTACTACTGCCGTGACATGAAGGGCGGCGGGTTCAAGAAGCAGTACTGCGAGCAGAAGACCCAGAAGCAGGAGCAGTCCACCGAGCGCGAGTGCACGACCACCAAGGAACCGCTCCCGGCGAGCCCGAACCGTACCTGCAAGACCTGCACGGACGCCAAGACCGGCAAGGTCCTGTCCAGGGAGTGCAACAGCTAGCGGAGTGCGACAGCCGGCGTCCGGCGACGGTCTCGTAGGCCGGAAGGCGGGGTGCGGAGTCGGCGTGACCCGCCGTGCCGCCCCCTCCGTGCCGCCGATCGGTGGCACGGCCCGCTGAGCGAGGGGCCGCCCGTCCGGCGGGCAGCGTCAGAGGCCGGCGGGTTCGTCCGCACGCGGCCCCGCCGCCTGCCGGATGGTGGACGTGACCCGCCGTGCGGCCTGTCGGCTGCTGCGGATCGGCAACATCGAGCCGATCTGCGGCAGCCGATCGCGGCACGGCGGGTCCGGTGTCTGTCCGTCCCGGGCGGCGGCGGGTGGCCGGCGCGGTTCACAGCCAGGAGCGTGCGGTCACTTCTTGAAGGCGTCCCTGACCTTCTTGCCGGCGTCCTTCGCCTTCTCGCCCGCCTGCTTCAGGCCGCCCTTGGTCTGGTCGGCGCGGCCTTCGGCCTGGAGCCGTTCGTTGTCGGTGGCGTCGCCGACGTTCTTCTTGGCGCGTCCCTTGAGCTCCTGGGCCTTGTTACGGATCTTGTCGTCGGTGCTCATGTTCATGCCTTTCTGGTCGTTTCCTCGCGACCTCCTGTACTTACCGGCCAGGACAGGCGGAAACATGGTTCCGGTCCGGCCGTATGCAGAACGGTGCTGGTCAGGGGCCGTTCGCGAGGCCGGCGGGGCCGCATGGGAACCGGTGACCCCCGCGGTGACCGCAGGCGCGGGACGGGCCGTGCGGACTGGATGCGGTGCCGGTAACGGGGTGTGAATACACTTGTCCAACGTGACTTCCAAGCCGCGCATCCCGAACGTCCTGGCCGCCCGCTACGCCTCACCCGGGCTGGCCCGCCTGTGGTCTCCCGAGTACAAGATCATCGCTGAGCGGCGGTTGTGGCTGGCGGTGCTGCGGGCGCAGGCCGAGCTCGGGGTGGCGGTGCCCGAGGGCGCGATAGCCGACTACGAGAAGGTCGTCGAGCAGGTCGACCTGGAGTCCATCGCGGCGCGCGAGCGCGTCACCCGCCACGACGTCAAGGCGCGCATCGAGGAGTTCAACGCGCTGGCCGGGCACGAGCAGGTGCACAAGGGCATGACCTCGCGCGACCTGACCGAGAACGTCGAGCAGCTGCAGATCCGCGACAGCCTGCTGCTGGTACGCGACCGCGTCGTGGCGCTGCTGGCCCGCCTGGCCTCGCTGGCCGGGGAGCACACGGCCACGGTCATGGCCGGACGTTCCCACAACGTGGCGGCGCAGGCCACGACGCTGGGCAAGCGGTTCGCGTCGGCAGCCGACGAGCTGCTGGTGGCCTACCACCGGCTGGAGGAGCTGATCGCGCGCTACCCGCTGCGCGGCGTCAAGGGCCCCGTCGGCACCTCCCAGGACATGCTCGACCTGCTGGGTGGCCGGCAGGACAGGCTGGCCGAGCTGGAGGACAAGGTCACCGCCCACCTGGGGTTCTCGCGGCGGCTGACCAGCGTCGGCCAGGTCTACCCGCGTTCCCTGGACTTCGAGGTGGTCTCGGCGCTGGTGCAGCTGGCCGCCGCGCCGTCCTCGCTGGCCAAGACGATCCGGCTGATGGCCGGGCACGAGCTGGTCACCGAGGGGTTCAAGGAGGGGCAGGTCGGCTCCTCGGCGATGCCCCACAAGATGAACACCCGCTCCTGCGAGCGCGTCAACGGCCTGACCGTGGTGCTGCGCGGCTACGCCTCCATGGTGGGCGAGCTGGCCGGCGACCAGTGGAATGAGGGCGACGTGTCCTGCTCGGTGGTGCGCCGGGTCGCGCTGCCGGACGCGTTCTTCGCCTTCGACGGGCTGGTGGAGACGATGCTGACCGTGCTGGAGGAGTTCGGCGCGTTCCCGGCGGTGATCTCGGCCGAGCTGGGCCGCTACCTGCCCTTCCTGGGCACGACCAAGATGCTGATGGCCGCCGTCCGCGCCGGCGTGGGGCGCGAGCAGGCCCACGAGCTGATCAAGGAGCACGCGGTGGCCGCGGCGCTGGCGATGCGGTCGCGGGGCGCGTCCAACGAGCTGCTGGACCTGCTGGGCGGCGACGAGCGCTTTCCGCTGGACCGCGGCGAGCTGGAGGCGCTGCTGGCCGACCGGGTGTCCTTCACCGGCGCGGCCGCCTCGCAGGTCGAGGAGCTGGTGCGGCTGGTGTCCCAGGTCGTGACCGAGCACCCGGAGGCCGCCGCGTACCGGCCCGGCGAGATCTTGTGATCCACCGGCTGCGCGACCTGGACGGGCTGCGCGCCGCGTGCGGCGACGACGACCTGGTCATGTGGACCGCCCAGGACCTGCGCGGCCAGGCCCGCGCCTGGGCGCTGGGGAACGCGGTGGTGGCCAGCGCGCCGCGCATCTCCCTGCACGACCGGCTGGCGGTGTGGGGCGACCCGGACGATCCGGACGACGCCGTCGAACTGGTCCGGCACGCGCTGGCCGAACTGGGCCCCACCTACCGGCCGCTGGGCGAGCGCGAGCTCATGCGGCGGGTGGCGGCGGGGCTGGAGGGCGTGCGGGAGAGCGGCGCGTTCTCCTGGATGAGCCTCAAGGCCGCGCCCGCCGCGCCCGCCGCGCCGCCGCCGGAGGTCGGCTGGCTCGATGGTGAGGCCGACCAGGAGGTCGCGGCCCTGCTGGCCGGTGACGCGCCCACGTCGTACGCGGTGCCGGGTGCGCCCGGCGTGCGGCGGTGGGCCGGTGTGCGCGTGGGGCACGAGCTGGCGGCGGTGGCGGCCGACGCGTGGTCCGCGCCGTCGGTGGGGCTGCTGGCCGGGGTCGCCACCGCCGCCCGCTTCCGCGGGCGGGGGCTGGCCGAGCGGGTGTGCGGGTGGGTGTCGTCCCAGCTCGTGGCCACGCACGGACGCGCGGCCCTGATGGTGGACGACGTCAACACCGCGGCGATCAAGGTGTACGAGCGGATCGGGTACCGCCGCAGGCCGGTGCTGGCCTGCCAGGTGACCGGCCCCGATCCCGCCGGGGTTCAGATGATGGCGCGATAGGTCAGGTGGGTGGCCAGCGGGGAGAAGTGCGTCTCGACCGGCTCCCACTGGCGCGGACGTACCCGGGCGAACAGACGGGTGCCGGCGCCCAGCAGCAACGGCACCAGGTGCAGGCGCAACTCGTCGAGCAGCCCCTCGTCGGCGGCCTGGCCGATCAGGTCGGCGCCGCCCATGATGACGATGTCGCCGTCCCCCGCCACGGTGCGGGCCTGCTCGACGGCCGCGGCGGGGCCGTCGGTGACGAAGGTGAACAGTTCGGGCCGACGCACCGCCGAGGGCGGGACGTGGGTGACGACGAACACGGGCGGCGCCTGCGGCTGGTCGCGGGCCGAACCGTAGGCGAGCGGGTCGCCCCAGCCGTAGGGGCCGTCGACCACGTCGAAGGTGCGCCGTCCCATGATGACCGCTCCGGTGGCGCGGACGGCGCCGCCCAGGACGCGCGCGTCGACGTCGGTGGGCTGGCGGGCCCAGGCGTGCAGGAGTTCCCCGCCGGTGCCGAGGCCGTGCTCCAGGCCGGGGTCGGGGCCGGTGACGTAGCCGTCCAGCGATACGGAGATGTCGGCGACGACCTTGCTCAACGGGTCCCTCCCCCTGGCGTGTCCGGTCGCGGACCACGCTGTCACCGGCGGCGGGAAAACCGGGTGAGGTTCGGGCGGTGCTCGTGCAGAGTTGACGGCGTGATGTCCAACTTTGTGCCTGGTATTGAGCTTTCTCGCGCCTTCTACGGCGAGGTCGTGGCGCCGCTGCTGCCCGGGGTCCGGCACAGCGCCGCGCTGATCGGCCCGGGGTCGGAGGTGCTCGAATTCGACACGGCCCGCTCGGCCGACCACGACTGGGGGCCGCGGGTCCTGCTGTTCGTGCCCGCCGGCCAGGTGGAGCCGGTACGCGAGCGTGTCACGGCGGGGCTGCCCGACCGGTTCGGCGGTTTTGACACGGTCTTCGAGTATCACGGGGTCCGCCAGCCGGGCGTCGTGGTCGCCGAGCTGGGGGAGTGGCTGGTGGGACGGCTCGGGTTCGACCCGCGCCAGGGGGTGTCGCTGCTGGACTGGTTGTCCGTGCCGTGGCAGAGCCTGGCCGAGGTGACGGGGGGCGAGGTGTTCTGCGACGGTCTGCCGGGCGAGGGGCTGGAGGCGGTCCGGCAGGCGTTGCGCTGGTATCCGCAGGACGTGTGGCGCTACGTCCTGGCCTGTCAGTGGCAGCGCATCGGCCAGGAGGAGCCGTTCCCGGGGCGGTGCGCGGAGGTCGGGGACGAGCTCGGTTCTGCCGTGGTGGGGGCGCGGCTGGCGCGGGAGGTGATGCGGCTGGCGTTGCTGCTGCGGCGCCGCTATCCGCCGTACGCCAAATGGCTGGGCAGTGCGCTGGCGCGGTTGCCGGGCTCGGCCGAGCTGGGCGAGGCGCTGGAGGCGGCGATGGCGGCGCGCTCGTTCCGGGAGCGCGAGCAGGGCCTGACGGCGGCCTACGGACGGCTGGCCGCGCTGCAGAACCGCATGGCGCTGACGGGACGGCTGGAGGAGGGGGTGCGGGGGTTCTTCGACCGGCCGTTCCAGGTGATCGGCGGGGAGCGGTTCGCGCGGGCGTTGATGGAGTCGGTGACGGACCCGGTGATCAGGGGGTTGCCGGTGGCGGGGTGCATCGATCAGTTGTCGGACACGGTGGAGCTGGTGACCTCACCGCGCCGGGCACGGGCGCTCACGGCCGCGGCTCTGGATCTCGGAGCTTAGGAATCTACATTGTAAAGCTGATGGGCTTGCACAAGATCATAAAGTAAACAACACAAACCCACCACCGAGGTCAGGAGGGCGGCGCTCCTCGGTCTGTGGGGTGTGCGTCGCGGGGTTCTCATTGTTGTGCCGGCAGTCCTGGTGGTTGAGGAGTGCCGGCCGCGTTCCCCGGGCCGGCGGACGGCGGGGTCACGCGGGCCCTGCTACTTCTGCTGCCGGGTGCTGTTGGCGTGGATGGCTTGGCGGTAGTAGGCGGCCAGGCCGGGGGCGAGGCGGTCGTAGTGGGCGGTGAAGCGGGGGTCGGTGGCGTAGAGGTCGCCGAGGCGCCGGTGGTGTTCGGGGGTGCAGTCGTGGAACCAGCGGGTGATGTGGGCGCGGTGGCGTTCGGCGATGTCCATGACGTGGGGGCTGTCGGGGGCGTGGCCGCGGGTGTGGGCGGCCTGCAGGTCGTCGTCGATGGCGGCGGCTTGGGTGGTGAGGTGGAGCCAGTCGGTTTTGGTGTGGGTGGCGGCGCGGCGGCGGCTTTCGGCGTAGGTGTCGGTGTGGCCCCAGCGGCGTTGGACTTCGGGTTGGTGGTCTTCGGGGTGGAAGTCGCCGAAGATGTCGAAGCGCTCTTGGGGGGTGAGGGTGATGCGCTGGGTGTGGGCGTGGATGGCGCGTTCGACGTTGGTGATGACGTGGTGGAGGCGTTGGGCTTTGCGGGTGAGGAGTTCGTGTTGGCGGTGGAGGTGGGTGAGTTCGTCGGTGTGGGGGTGGTCGAGGATGTCGGTGATCTCTTCGAGGGGGAAGCCGAGTTCGCGGTAGAGGAGGATTTGCTGGAGGCGGAGGAGGTCGTGGTCGGTGTAGCGGCGGTAGCCGGCGGTGGTGCGTTGGCTGGGGGTGAGGAGGGCGATCTCGTCGTAGTGGTGGAGGGTTCGTACGGTGATGCCGGCCAGTTTGGCGACTTGGCCGATGGACAGGGTCATGGGTCTGACGTTACGTGAGGGTGTGTGCTGGTGGATGAGGAGTTGCTGTCGATTGGGCAGTTCGCGCGGCTTGGTCGGTTGAGTGTGAAGCAGTTGCGGCATTACGACGAGTTGGGGTTGTTGCGTCCGGCGTATGTGGATGCGGGGACGGGTTATCGGTATTACCGGGCTGGGCAGGCGCGGGAGGCGTTGTCGATCGGGTTGTTGCGGTCGTTGGATGTGCCGTTGCCGGTGGTGGGGCGGGTGTTGTCGGGGGAGACGGGGGCGCTGGAGTCGGTCCGGGTGTCGTTGGAGGCGGAGTTGGCGCGGCGGCGGCGGACGTTGGCGTCGTTGGAGCGGGTGCTGGCTGAGGGGTTGCCGGCGCCTGAGGTGGGGTTGGTGCGGGAGCCGGGGTGGCGGGCGGCGTTCGTGGGTGAGCGGGCGGCGGGGTTGGAGGATGTGGGGCGGGCTACGTCCGCGGCGGTGGCGCGGTTGCTTGAAGGGGTGCGGGGGCCGGTTCGGTTGGTGGGGTTGTTCCCGGTGGATGTGGGCGAGGTGGTGCAGGTCCGGGTGGGGTTGATTCTGGAAGGTGACGCCGAGCCCGGTGGCGGGGCCGAGGTGGGGGTGTTGCCGGGTGGGGTGTTCGCGCGTGCCACTCATGTGGGGCCTTATGACCAGATCTCGTTGACGGTGCATGCCGTTCTGGCGTGGTGTGCCGAGCGGGGGCTGGCGGTGAGCGGGCCTTTGCGGGAGGTGTACGTGTCGGATCCGGCGTGCACGCCGGTTGAGGAGCTGGTGACGGATCTGCTGGTTCCGGTGCGGGAGGAGGGGGGAGCGGATGGATGAGGAGCGGGCGTTCGGGGTGGGGCCTTCCCGGGTGGAGATCGTGTACGAGCGGCTGGGGGATCGGGGCGCGCCGCCCGTGTTGCTGATCATGGGGGCGGGCGGGCAGTTGATCAGCTGGCCTGACGGGTTGTGTGCGGCGCTGGTGGGGCATGGCCTGCAGGTGATCCGTTTCGACGGTCGTGACTGCGGGCGCTCGACGCGGTTCGACGGTGCGGGGGAGCCGGATTTCGGGGCGGCGCTGGCGGGTGATCTGTCGTCGCTGGCGTACACGCTGGACGATCTGGTGGCCGACACGGTGGGGTTGCTGGATGTTCTGGGGCTGGACGGCGTGCATCTGGTGGGCGCCTCGCTGGGCGGGATGATCGCTCAGGCGGTGGCGATCGGGCATCCGGGCCGGGTCAGGTCGCTGACGTCGATCATGTCCACCGCCGGTGACCGGATGACGCCGCCGCCGCGTCCGGGTGCCCGGCCGCCTGTTGCCGGGCCGCCGCCGACGACGCGGGAGTTGTATGTGGAGCGGATGGTGGCCGGGGCCGTGACCGGTGGTGTGGCGGCCGATGTGGAGGCGGTTCGGGCGTTGGCGGGGCGGGTGTGGGATCGGGGCTGGTCGCTGGCGGGCATGTTGCGGCAGGCGGCCTCGGTGATCGGGTCGGGTGACCGGCGGGAGGGGTTGGGCGGGGTGGCGGTGCCGGCGTTGGTGATCCATGGCGCGGCTGATGCCGTCGCCGATCCGGCCGGTGGGCGGGCCACGGCGCAGGCGATCGCGGGGGCGGAGTTCCTGCTGGTGGACGGCATGGGGCATGGGTTTCCGCCGGGGGTGTGGCCGCTGGTGAGCGCGCGGATCGCCGCGTTGGTGGAGCGGGCGGAGCGGGGTCAGGAGGAGGGGCGGACGAGTCCGCTCTCGTAGGCGAAGACCACGACCTGGGCGCGGTGGCGCAGCCCGAGTTTGAGCAGGACGCGGCTGAGGTGGGTCTTGACGGTGGCTTCGGCCAGGTGCAGTGAGGCGGCTACTTCGGCGTTGGACAGTCCGCGTGCCACCTGGACGAGGACGTCGTGTTCGCGGGCGGTGAGCTGTCGTAGCCGCCGGTCCTGTTCGCGGGGGTCTGGGGTGAGCTGGGGGGCGAATTTCTCCAGCAGGCGGCGGGTGACGCGTGGCGACAGGACGGCTTCGCCGGCGGCGACGTTGCGGATGGCGCTGAGCAGGTCGGCGGGCGGGGTGTTCTTGGGCAGGAATCCGGCGGCGCCGGCTTTGAGTCCGGCGAAGGCGTACTCGTCGAGGTCGAAGGTGGTCAGGATGAGTACGCGGGAGGTGGGGCAGTCGCGGGCGATCTGCCGGGTGGCCTGGATGCCGTCGAGGCCGGGCATGCGGACGTCCATGAGGATGACGTCGGGGCGCAGGTGCCGGGCCAGGCGGGTGGCCTGGTCGCCGTCGGTGGCCTCGCCGGCGACGTGGAGGTCGGGTTCGGCGTCCAGGATCATGCGGAAGGCCATGCGCAGGAGTGCTTCGTCGTCGGCGATCAGCAGCCGGATGGTCATGGCGTGTCCGGGGCGGTCAGGTCGAGGGTGGCGGTGATCTGCCAGCCGCCGTCGGGGGCGGGGCCGGCGTGCAGGGTGCCGTTGTAGGCGGTGACGCGTTCGCGCATCCCGGCCAGTCCTCTCCCGGCGGGTTGGGGGGTGGTGGGGTGGTGGCCGTCGTCGGTGACCTCGATGTCGGCCCGTGCGGGGGTGAGGCGCACCTGGACGTGGGCGTGGGCGCCGGGGGCGTGCCGCAGCGTGTTCGTCAGCGCCTCCTGGGCCAGCCGGTAGAGGGTGAGCTGGGCGGCGGCGGGGACGTCGGCGGGGTTCCCGGTGATGTGGAGGCGGGTCGGCAGGCCGGCGGCGCGCATGCGGTCGGCCAGGGGGTGGAGCTGGGCGATGCCGGGCGCCGGGTGGAGGGCGGCCTCCTCCTGGTCGCTCTCCTGGCCGGTCTCCTGGTCGGCCCCGTGGTCGGCGCTGAGGGAGCGGCGCATGTCGCGCAGTGCCTGGCGGCCGGTGTCGGCGATCTGGGTCATGGCGGCGGCGGCCTGGTGGGGTGCCCGGTCGTGGACGTAGGCGGCGCTGTCGGCCAGGGCCACCATGACCGACAGGTTGTGGGTGACGATGTCGTGCATGTCGCGGGTCATCCGGGCGCGTTCCTCGGCGACCGCCAGGCGGGCCCGCTGGTCGCGGTCGCGTTCGAGGAAGGTGAGGTGGGTCTGCCGTGCCCGCGTCCACAGGCCGGCGGCCAGGGCGGCGGCCGACATCGCGCTGAGCGCGGCCACCGTGAACGGCGTCTGTCCCGGTGGCGCCCAGCGGGTGGCGGCCAGCACGACGCCGGTCTCCAGTGCGAGCGTGGCGGCCAGCGCGGCCCGCCAGGGGCGGTGGGCGGCGACCGTGTAGAGCGCGACCAGCAGGGCGGCGTCGGCGGGGAGTTGCACGCCGGCAACCCATTGGAGGGCGGCCGCGCCGCCGGTGGCGCACAGGACGAGTATCGGGGCGCGCCGCCGCCATGCCAGTGGCGCCACCAGGGCGACCTGGAGCGCGAGCGTGTGCGGGCCGCCTTCGGTCACCCGTCCGGGGCCCAGTGTGACGGTGAAGATGACGGCGGCCAGCAGTGCGTCGGCGGCCGTGGGCGGCACCGAGCGGATCGTCGTGGTCAGGCGGGCGGCCGGGTTCATGCGCCCACCCTAGAGGCCGGGCCGTGGCGCCCCCCATCCTCCTCGGGGATGAACATCGGGGGCTCTCATCCGAAAGTCGTACCCGCAGGTCAGCCTGTGGCCGCTGGCCGGTCGGCGGGCGCGGCTGCCAGTGTCGGCGCACATCCCCGTTGTCGTTCCGTTGGAGGAGAACCGGCATGTCCGTGATGACGTACGCGGCTCATCTGGCCGTCGCCGCCCTGGCCCTCGCGCCCGCCACCGCCGTGCAGGAGCAGCAAGGGCGGCCCGCGGTCACGCTCACCCTGCCCGCACCCGCTGGTCCTTCCCCGGTGGGGACGGTCGCCGTGCGGCTGGTCGACCGGTCGCGTCCCGACCCGCTGGTGAGGTCGAAGCGGTATCGGGAGCTGATGGTCAGCCTGTGGTACCCGGCCGTGCGCAGCGCGCTGCCGCCGGCCCCGCACATGGCGCCGCTGGCCGCCGCCGACTGGGATCGTCGTTCGGCGCCGCCCATGGGGATCGCCAAGGGGGCGGTCGACTGGGCCGCCACCGTCACCGCGGCGCGTTCCGGCGCGCCGGTGGAGCGCGGCGGAGGCAGGCTGCCCGTGGTGCTGTTCGGTTCGGGGGACGGCGGGCCGCGCACGCTGGGCACGGCGCTGGTGCAGGATCTGGCCTCGCGCGGCTATCTCGTCGTCACGGTGGATCACACCTTTGAGGCCGATCAGGTGGAGTTCCCCGGTGGGCGGGTGGTGCGGGCGTTGCCGTTGCCGGCCAAGCTGACGCCGCGGGTCATCGCCGGGTTGCTGGAGCGGCATGCGCGGGCGCGGCTGGCCGACATGCGGTTCGTGCTGGATCGGGTCGCCGCTCTGGGGCGGGGGGAGGCGATCGGGGGTGTGGCGTTGCCCGCCGGGTTGCGGGGTGCGCCGGATCTGTCGCGGGTGGGGGCGCTGGGGCAGTCGCTGGGCGGGTCGGTGGCGGCCCAGCTCGTCCACGACGACCGGCGGGTGGTGGCGGGGGTCAATCTGGACGGCGGTTATGTGGGGCCGGTGGCCGTCACCGGGGTGGCCAGGCCGTTCCTGCAGCTGGCGGCCGAGGCGCACACGCGCGAGAGCGAGCCGAGCTGGAGGTCGTTCTGGCGGGCCTCGACCGGGTGGAAGCGGGAGCTGCGGTTCAAGGGCGCCGCGCACGGTTCGTTCACCGACTTGCAGGTGCTGCTGCCGCAGGTCGCCGCGGCGCTGCCCAAGGGCGGGGTGGCGGTGGCCGATTTCGTCGGGACGATCGATGCGCGACGGTCGGTGGCGGCTCAGCGCGCCTATGTCGGGGCGTTCTTCGATCTGCACCTGCGGGGGAAGGCGACGCGCCTGTTCGAGGGGTCGGGTGGTGGTTTCCCGGAGGTGTCCCGCATCCCCTGACCCGACCCCCGCGGGGGCGATAACAATACCGGTATAAGTATCCCGGGGGTGTAGGCTGGGGGCATGGTGCGATCCCCGCTGACCCCCGAGGAGCGGCTGCGCGGCGAGCAGCTCGGCCACATGCTGCGTCAGGCCCGAGGCGAGCGCAGCATCGTCGAGATCGCCGCCGCCGCCGGTATGTCCGCCGAGACCCTCCGCAAGATCGAGACCGGGCGCATCGCCACGCCGGCGTTCTTCACCATCGCCTCGCTGGCCGACGTGCTGGGCATCTCCCTCGACCGTCTGGCCGTGCGCGCCACCCCCGCCCGCACCTGAAAGGTCAGTCGGCCGTCTGCGGTGAGCGGCGCACCTGGTCCAGCACGTCCTCGATCAGCCGCCAGGCCTCGCGCGCCGAGGCCGGGTGGAAGCTGTCGCGCTCGTCGGCGGCGAACCCGTGGCCGGCGCCCGGATACACCACCGTCTCCAGCCGTTCGCCGATCGCCTCCTGCTGGCGTGCGTCGATGATGGGGTCGTCGGCGCCGAGCAGCACCACCAGCCGTCCCGGCGCCCGCGCGGCCGGCTCCAGTGTCGGTTCCGGCCGGCTGAGCGGCAGGTCGGTGCCCGTCAGCCAGCCCGGGTAGAGCGCCACCGCCGCCGACAACCCCAGCTCGCCCGCCACCGAGCACACGACGTGCCCGCCCAGGCTGAACCCGACGGCCGCCGCCGGGAAGGCCCCCAGGCTCCGCAGGTGTTCCGACGCGGCCCGCGCGTCGGCCAGCACCTGATCGCGTCGCAGCAGCCAGGCCAGCTCCAGACCCCGCTCCCGACCGGCGGCGTCGGCGGGCAGCTCCACCACCCGCCCCCACGGGACGTCCGTCGCCGGATCGGCGGCAGGCCCCAGGTCGTGCCGGTGGTTGAAGTCGGGCACGACGACCGCGTGCCCGAGCCCGGCCAGCCGGTCGGCCATCCGCCGCGCGTACCGGCTCACCCCGAAGATCTCACCGGCGACCAGCACGCCCACAGGCCGCCGCGTTCCCACGGGCAGGGCCGTGTAGGCCGTCATGCCCGCGATGTCCACCCATCCGGTGGTGATCTGTGCGTTCACGCCGCCGAGCCAACCAGCCCCGCCCGCCTCCCGGCCAATCACCGGACCGATGGCCGCCATCACCATCCCGATCACCATCCCGATCACCGGCCCGCGCAAGTCCCGGTGACCGCTCACCGGGAGGGTTTGTCACGCAGCAGCGGATGCGACCGCATGGCCACCTCCAGCTCCCCGGGTAGCTCGTCGCGGTAGCGCCCCAGCGTCGACAGGTCGCTGTGCCCCAGCACCCGCCGCACCGCGTCCATGTCGACGGCGTCGGCCAGCAGATGGGTGGCCGTGGTGTGCCGCAGCCCGTGCGGGGTCACCGAACGCCGCTGGTCGGGATCGACGTGCCGCTGCACCCGGTCGATCACCGCCTGCACGTCACCCCGCGCCAGCCGCCGCCCCCGCCACGACAGCAGCAGCGCCTTGTCACCGTCGGCGCCGGCCACCTGCCCCCGGCCCCGCGCCAGATAGGCCTGCAACACCTCGGCCACGTCGTCGGGCAGCGGCACGTCACGCGTACGGCCGCCCTTGCCGAAGATCCGCCAGTAGCGCACCCCGTCGTTGGTGTAGAAGTCCTCCACGTTGGCGCGCACCAGCTCCGACACCCGCGGCCCCACCGTCGACAACAGCAGCACGATCACCGCGTCACGCAGCTGCGTGCGCTGGTCGCGCCGCTTGCCGTCCTGCTCGGGCGCCTCCCGCAACTGCCGGGCCGCCCCGATCAGCCCCTGGGCCTGCTCCCGCGTCAGCGCCCGCCGCTCCGGACGCAGCCCGCCCCGCTGCTTGGCCGTCACCGTGGCCGCCGTCATCGGGTTGATCTGCACCCACCCGGCCAGCGTGGCGTGCTTGAACAACGCCGAGATCGACCGCCGGAACCGCGCCTGCGAGGACGGCGACTGCCCCGACCCTGACCCGGGACCGGACCTGGGGGCGGCCGCCTGCCGCGCGTCGGGCTTGCGCGCGAACGCCAGCAAGATCGCATCGACGTCCTCGCCGGTCAGGTCGTCCAGCACCACCTCCGCGCCGGCCAGCGCCACCAGTGTGGCCACGTCACGCGCGTAGACCTCGGCCGTGGCCGGGGACAGCGCCCCCGTGGACGTCTTGGCCACCACCAGCTCCACGTAGCGGTCAGCCGCCTGTCCCACCGTCAACCTGTCGAGCTCCGCGGGCCGCACCGGCTCCCCTCCTCACATCTTGGCGACGCATGCAGATGATGTTGCCTGCAGAGGAGACGGTAGCGGCCGCCACCGACGAAAATCAGATGTCGCGGAAGGTCTCGATGCGCGCCCCCAGCGCGTTCAGCCGCTCGGCCAGGTCCTCGTAGCCGCGGTTGATCACGTACACGTTGCGCAGCACCGACGTGCCCTCGGCCGCCATCATCGCCAGCAGCACCACCACCGCCGGACGCAGCGCCGGCGGGCACATCATCTCCGCGCTGCGCCAGCGCGTGGGCCCCTCCACCAGCACCCGGTGCGGGTCCAGCAGCTTGACCGAGGCGCCCAGCCGGGTCAGCTCCGTCAGGTAGATGGCCCGGTTGTCATAGACCCAGTCGTGGATCAGCGTCGACCCCTGCGCCGCGGCCGCGATCGCGGCGAAGAACGGCACGTTGTCGATGTTCAGCCCCGGGAACGGCATCGGATGGATCTTGTCGATGGGGGAGGCCAGCTTGGAGGGCCGCACCGTCAGGTCCACCAGCCGGGTACGCCCGTTGGCCGCCCAGTACTCACCCGTCCGGTCGCAGTCGAGCCCCATCTCCTCCAGGACCGCCAGCTCGATCTCCAGGAACTCCACCGGCACCCGGCAGATCGTCAGCTCCGAACTGGTCACCACCGCCGCCGCCAGCAGGCTCATCGCCTCGACCGGGTCCTCCGAAGGGGAGTAGTCGACGTCCCGCTCGATGGAGGCCAGCCCGTGCACCGTCAGCGTCGTGGTGCCGATGCCCTCCACCCGCACGCCCAGCTGCTCCAGGAAGAAGCACAGGTCCTGCACCATGTAGTTGGAGGAGGCGTTGCGGATCACCGTCACCCCCGGATGACGGGCCGCGGCCAGCAGCGCGTTCTCCGTCACGGTGTCGCCGCGTTCGGTCAGCACGATCGGCCGCGCCGGAGCCGCCCCGCCGTCGACCTTGGCGTGGTAGAAACCGCCCGTCGCGGTGATGTCCAGCCCGAAGTGCTTCAGCGCCGACATGTGCGGCTGCACCGTACGCGTCCCCAGGTCGCAGCCGCCCGCGTACGGGATCTGGAACTGGCCCGTACGGTGCATCAGCGGACCCAGGAACATGATCACGCTACGGGTACGGCGGGCCGCCTCGGTGTCCATCGCCTCCAGCTCCAGCCGGGCCGGCGGCACGATCTCCAGGTCGTTGCCCTCGTTGATCCACCGCGCCCGCACCCCGATCGAGGCCAGCACCTCCAGGATCCGGTAGACCTCCTCGATCCGCGCCACCTTACGCAAGATCGTCCGGCCGTTGTTCAGCAGCGACGCGCACAGCAACGCCACGCACGCGTTCTTGGACGTCTTGACGTCGATGCTGCCCGACAGCCGCCGCCCGCCCACCACCCGCAGATGCATCGGACCGGCATACCCCAGGGACACGATCTCGCTGTCGAGCGCCTCCCCGATCCGGGCGATCATCTCAAGACTGATGTTCTGGTTGCCGCGCTCGATCCGGTTGACCGCGCTCTGACTCGTCGCCAGCGCGTCAGCCAGCTGAAGCTGCGTCCAACCGCGATGCTGACGCGCGTCCCGGATGAGCCTGCCGATCCGCACAAGATAATCATCTGCCACAACACGAGACCATATCTCACATATGAGATGCGAACGGGACCGAGGGGTCCGACGCGCCGGACAACTCCCGAACACCCGCCAGATGCGGGGGAGTGGCCGACGCCTTCACCTTCCCCACGAACGCCCGCCGCGCCGCCCGGAACCCGTGACGATCGTCGAACATGTCCCGGCTCATCTCCGCCAGCTCCTCGGCCCGATAGGCGTCCAGCGGCTTACGCCGGTCATCGGCCTCCCGCACCTGCCGCCGCGCCGCCAGCAACCCCTCATAGGAGGAGTCCTGGGCCAGCCGATGAGCGTAATCCAGCACCCGCCGCTCGAACTCCTGCCGCGACCCGCCCACCGCCCGGTCGGCCAGCCCCAGCTCCACCGCCTCCGACGCCCCCACCGGCAACGCCCGCCCGGTCAGCTCCAGCGCCCGCTCGGCCCCCACCCGCCGCGGCAGCACGTACGTCCAGAACTCACTGCCGAACAACCCCATCGTCCGGTAATGCGGATTGAGCACCACCGGCTCCCGCACGATCACCCGGTCGGCCCCCAGGCCCATCATCACCCCGCCCGCCCCCGCGTTCCCCGCGATCGACGTCACCACCAGCTGCGAGGTGCACGCCACGATCTCCCGGCACACCGCGTTGATCGCGTTGATGTTCATCCACGCCTCCAGCTCCGGATGACGCGCCGCCTCGATCACGTTCAGATGGATGCCGTTGGAGAACACCTCACCACCGCGCACCACCAGCACCCGCGTGTCCTGCGCCGCCGCGTACCGCAACGCCGCCGCCAGCCGCCGGCACTGATCGGTCGACATGGCGCCGTTGTAGAAGTCGAAACTCACCACCCCCACGTCCTCGCCCCGCTCATAGGCGATCTCCCGGTAACCGGCCCGCTCACCCACCCCCGTCAGCCGCTCACCCAGCACCATCGACGCCGGCAGCTTCACCCCGCCCTCCTCCAGGCGCAGATGACCCACCCACACCGTCCCGGAGCCGGCGTGCACCAGCACCGCCCCCTCACGCCGCGCCGCCACCGCCCCCGGCGCACCCGCCAGATCGGGACCCCGGTGCACGTCGAACACCCGCACCGGCAGCTCGCACAACCGCGCCCGCCCGCCCGGCGAACCGTCGGCCGCCCGCACCACCCGCACGATCTCCTCGGCCGGCTGCTCCCAGGAGAACTCCCGGTCGGCATGCCGCATCGCACGCCGCAACCGTCCCGTCACCTCGGGGGAGCGGTAGTCCAGCGGCACCGGCGCGAACAGCGGGTCGGCCGCCTTGACCGCCACCTCCGCCACCAGCTCCACCGCCGCGTCGGCCACCGGCCCGTTGTACAGCGCCGACTTGCGCGGCGGCTCCGGCGGCATCGGGAACGTCCGCCACCCCCAGATGGGGCCCGCGTCCATCTCCTCCACCGCCTGCAGCGCCGTCACCCCCCACTCGCGCTCGCCTTCGGCGATCGCCCAGTCCAGCGAGGAGGGCCCGCGGTCACCGGGCGGCCCCGGATGGATGATCACCGTACGGTGCCCGCGCCACAACGCCTGCGGCACCCGCTCCTTCAGGAACGGGCAGATGACCAGATCCGGCTTGGCCAGCTCGGCCGCCTCCACCATCGCCTGTTCCGAGACCGCCAGCTCGACGCTCACGTCATGGCCGGCCCGCCGCAGCTCCAGCCAGGCACGCTGGGTCAGGCCGTTGAACGAGGAACAAAGGAGCAGGATACGCAACGCGGAACTTCCTTCGCGGAGACGTCAAGGGGGCAGCGGGCAAGGGGGGAGCGGGGGTGTCAACCGGTCGCGACCGGAGGAACACCACCAGTACCGCCGTCAACGGCAGTCCCATGAGGCCCAGACATCTCTAGATGTTGACACGAATCTTCCACCGATGCTGACAAATCACCACAGACACCTGCGCTGAGCAGCCATATTGCCCTGATATGCCCGGAAAATCCCGGCGGGGGAGAGCACCTCAACCCCGACCAGGAACCCCAACCCACCCACAATGGTCCCCATGGACACCCAGACAGCCGCCCAGCACTTCGCCGACACCTGGCAACACGGCTGGACCCACCACGACACCACCGCCATCATCGCCCTCTACAGCGACGACGCCACCCACACCAGCATGCCCTTCCGCCCACCCCACCACGGAAAACACGCCATCGCCGACTACATCCGGCAATCCTTCACCGGCGAAAGCGACCCCCACGTCACCTTCACCACCCCCATCGTCGACGGCGATCGGGCCGCCATCGAATACCGGGTCCACGCCCTCGACAACGGCCACCCCGTCACCCTCGCAGGCTGCGTCTTCGCCCGCTTCAACCCCGACGGGCTGGCCGTACAGACCCGCGACTACTGGCACACCACCCCCGGCCACCGATGAGACACGGCCGAGGCTCAGCCGAAACTCAGCGCCGCCCCATCGGCACCGGCGCCACCACACCCTGCACCACAGGCTGGGCCGGCATCGGACGCGCCACCTGCCGCGTCTGCTCCTGCTCGACCTGCGCCGCCTCGGCACGCCCCTCGGCGTGCCCGCCCGCGCAGTACCCGTTCGTCACGATCAACCGGCCCCGCAGCGGGGTGTACGCCTCCCTGCCCGAAGCGGGCAGAACCCCCTGACACACCGGACATAAAACCGATTCGGTCCCCACGTGCTGCTCCTCTCGCTGAGCGAATAGGCAGGAGCTCTACCCTAAATCCACCCACCATGACAAAGACAGCGAATCAACACAGCGTCAAACACCCCGTCAGCACCCAGGGGAGCACCGCCGGACCCACGAAACCCCAGATCACGCCGCACCCCGATCCGGCCGCCAAGATCACGACGGGGGCGGGAACGGCAGAAAAAACTTCACAGCTTCCCCACGGGCAACGCCCGCCGGCCCGAGGCCGCCCCCGGGCCGTGACCGGAAGGCGGAGGAGGCCCTCCATCCGATCTACTTGACATAATGTTCATTATCGAGCAACCAGCCACACACCACGACCCGGCAAAAACACCCCGCATGAACGGTCACACGCCGGGCAGATTCCTGCCATGTCCAGCCTGACGACGTCCAGCCGGATCCTCACGGCGCCGACGGCCCTGGTGGTCTCGACGGCCGGCCTCGTCGCACTCACCGCCGTCGTCGTCGCCGCCGTCATCTGGCTGATCATCTTGGCCGTCCGGCTCACCAAGAGCCCCCGAAATCGCCCCAACCCCAGTGTCGACCTGGTCGACCAGGCCCGCGAGCTGAAGGCGGTCGGCCAGATCCAGGAAGCCGTCTTCCTGGTACGCGGCGAGACCGGCATGAGCCAGCGGGCCGCCTCCCGCTTCGTGAACCGCCTCTAGCTGGACAAACTGCTCATACCGTACAGAACGTGGATTCTGTTTGGTTTGGGTAAATCGTCCTTAAAAAGCGCTGGTCGTCCCGTTCTGGAGATCCCGGCGATTACGCACGGCGGTCGGACGGCTGCTCTATGCTGTCGGGGTGCGGGTGTGTGAATGGGGGGCGTGAAACCCCTCCGGCCTCGGTGGGGCTGCCTTGGTCCTTGGGGGGTGGCGGCCTCGGTGGGGCTCACCGGCCGCACGGTCCACGGTCCACTCCCCTGTTTGCGAAGCCGGGCATGTGAGAGCCCGGGAATGGCGGCTTTGTCGTGAATACCCCGGACCCCCTCGGGTGCGCGTCCCTCCCCCAACTCCTCTACGTCGACCACCAGTTGCGCATCACGTGCTGCCCGATGCCCGGGCCGTCGATCATCTCGCTGGTGGGCGAGGTGGACGCGACCAACCAGGCGGCGCTGGCCGAGGCGCTGGAGCGGGCGCGGCGGATCGACGAGTCGCTGGTGGTGGACGTGAGCGGGCTGGCTTTCCTGGGGGTGGAGGGGGCGCGGCTGCTGGTGCTGTCGTGCCGGGCGGGGCGTACGCAGGTGGTGGGGACGCCGCCGCATGTGTTGCGGTTGTTCCGGTCGATGGGGTGGACGGGCGGTCAGGGGGTGTAGGGGTGGGTGGCGGTGACGGCGGTGAGCGGGAGGGGGCCGTACAGGTGGGGGTAGCCGTTCTCGGTGCGGATGTCCAGGCCGGTGGGGTCGATGTCGAGGACGAGGAGCGGCTGGGTGACGGCGGTGTAGTAGGTGTCGTGGACGGTGCGCAGCTGGGTGTGGTCGCGGCTGAGGTGGATGAAGCCGATGTCGTCGAGGGTGTGGCCGAGGGTGGAGATGCGGTACTCCCCCGCTTGCTGGGCGTGTTCCCAGTCGGTTCGCAGGGCGAGGTGGTGGACGGTCATGGGGTCCATTCGGTTTCGAGCATGGCGTAGATGGTTTCGCTGGTCCATTCGCCTTTGACGATCTCATTGTCGACGAGGGTGGCTTCGTGGCGCATGCCGAGTTTTTCCAGGACGCGGGCGGAGGGTTTGTTGCGGGCGTCGAGGCGGCCGGTGATGCGGTGGAGGCCGAGGTGGGTGAAGCCGAGGTCGAGCATGGGGCGGGCGGCTTCGGGGGCGTAGCCGTGGCCGTGGTGGTCGGGGTGCAGGACGTAGCCGATCTCGCCTTGGCGGTGTTGTCTGCTGGTCCAGATGAGCAGGGTGTTGCCGATGAGCTGGCCGGTGGTGCGCAGGGTGATGGCCAGGTCGAGGGCGTCGCCTTCGTCGTGGAGGCTGTGGCGGGTGATCTTCTTGTCGAGGAAGGTGGCGGTGGTGTGGTGGTCGCGGGGTTCCCAGTAGAGGTAGCGGGCGACGTCGGGGCGGGATTCGTAGGCGTGGAGGGCGTCGAGGTCGTCGGGGGTGAAGGGGCGTAGGTGGAGGCGGGGGGTGGTGATGGGGTATTCGGGTGTGAGCACGGGGGGCAGTGTAGGGAGGGGGTGGGGGGTGTTCAACGCGTTTTCCGGGTGGCCTGGGTGTCTGCTTGTCAGTGGCTGCCGGCGAGGTTGAGGACGATGACGCCGCCGATGATGAGGAGGATGCCGCCGATTTTGAGGGGGGTGAGGGTTTCGCCCATGAGGGTGGCGCCGATGAGGGCGATGGCGGCGGTGCCGGCGCCGGACCAGATGGCGTAGGCGGTGCCCATGTCGAGTTGGAGTTTGAGTGCGCGGGCGAGCAGGACGAAGGAGGTGATGTAGCCGGTGGCGACGGCGATGGTCCAGCCGATGTGGGTGAGGCCGTTGCTGAGTTTGAGTGCGGTGGTGGCCAGGACTTCGGAGGCGATGGCGAAGGCGAGCAGGATCCAGGCCATGGGGGTTCCTCGGGGGCGGGTAAGTGGGACGGGTGTGCCAGTTTAGTGGGGGGGTTCCGCTTGAAAAGGCAGTCGAATGCGTGTTCCACTGGTCGGGTGGGTTGGGATGCGCTGGCGCTTGTCGAGGCCGTCGACGACCGGCCGCTGATCGAGCGGCGTGCGGTGGTGCGTGACGGTTTCTATGAGACGCAGGCCCGTACGGTGATCGAGCGGGTGCCGGGGAGTGCGGGCATCGCCGAGCGGTGGGCGGTCTCGCCTTATCGGGGTTGTGCGCATGCGTGTCTGGGGTGCGGGGCGCGCGACGGTCATCGCAGGTGGGGGTTGGACGCGGGGGCTGATTTCGACACGCGGATCGTGGTCCGGGCGAACGTGGTGGAGCGGTTGCGGTCGGAGCTGGAGCGGTGGGCGGGTGAGCCGCTGGCGGTGGGGGTGGGTGGCGACTGTTATCAGGCCGCTGAGGAGAGGTACCGGTTGATGCCGGGGGTGGTGGGGGCGCTGGGGGCGGCGGGGGTGCCGTTCACGGTGTACACCAGGAGTGCGTTGGTGTTGCGGGACGCGTCCGTGCTGGCGGGGGCCGGTGCGCGGGTGGCGGTGTCGATCGCGTTCGTGGACGAGCGGATCAGGCGTGCGGTGGAGCCGGGGGCGGTGGGGGCGCAGGCGCGGTTGGAGTTGGTGTCGGCGCTGGTGGAGGCCGGGGTGGAGTGCCGGGTGCTGATGGGGCCGGTGTTGCCGTTGCTGAGTGATGCCGCTGATCAGTTGACGGCGACGGTGCGGCGGATCGCGGGTGCGGGGGCGGTGGCGGTGGAGCCGGTGGTGTTGCGGTTGCCGCCGGGGACGCGTCAGTGGTATTTGCGGTGGTTGGCCGGGGCGCATCCGCACCTGGTGGAGCGTTATGAGGAGCTCTACGATCGGGCGGGTTTGCCCTCCCCGGGCTATGAGCAGCGCATCACGGGGCAGATCGCGCAGTTGTGCCGGGTTTATGGGATGCGGTGCGGTGCGCCGGAGCCGGTGGGGCGGGGGCCGCGGGCGGCGCAGCTGGCGCTGGTGTGAGGCCCTGGCCCGGGTCGGGCCGGGGGGCGGGATTCAGGGGCGGTGGTGGAGGATCATGCCGGGCCACTCCCCCACGGTGAAGGGCGCCTCGCGGGTGAATCCGCAGCTTTCGTAGTAGGAGACGAGGCGGCCGTCGTCGCCGGCGTAGCAGTCGACGCGGACGAGTCCGAGGCCGCGGTCGCGGGCTTCCTGGAAGGCCCATTGCAGCAGGTGCCGTCCGACGGCTCGGCCGGAGTGGCGCTGGTCGATGACGAGGACCTGGACGTAGAGCTCGGGTTCGGTGGCGGGGGTGACGTAGGGCAGGGCGTCGCCGACGACGATGCAGCCGGCCGGCTCGCCGTCGAGTTCGGCGATGCGCATGCCGCCGCCGGCCAGCCAGTCGGTGGCCTGCTGGGTGCGGCGGGGGTCGCCGGTGAAGGGGCGGGTGCCCCATTGGCCGGTGCGTCCCTGGCTGACGAGCCATTGCACGGCGCTGTCGAACATGGTCAGGAGGAGCGCGTCGTCGCCGGGGCGGCCTTGTCTGATCTTCACCGGTGTCACTGTAAGGGGTGCCGTCGGGGGTGGGTGCTGACGGGGTGGTCGTCGGGTCCTGATTGCGTGTCGAGGCCCTCAGGGTGCACTCCTCCGGCCTCGATCACCGGTGCCCCGGGTGTGCCTGTCGTCGCGCCCTCTCCCCTGTCTCGCGGTCGCCTTGGGATCGGCGGCTGGGGGGCGGGTGGTCACGGTTCTCATAAGTGGTGATTCCTCTACCCTGGCACCGCAGGTGTATCGGTGGGAGGGGCGAGCGGTGGGCGAGAGTGCGTCTGGTGTCGTCGGTACCGAGCTTTCCGCCGTGCTGGAACGCATCACGTTCGCCAGTGAGGAGACGGGGTACACGATCGCGCGGGTGGCCACCGAGCGGTCGGGGGCGGAGCTGTTGACGGTGGTGGGGCCGCTGCTGGGGGCGCAGGTCGGGGAGTCGCTGCGGTTGCGGGGGCGGTGGACGTCTCATCCTCGGTACGGACGGCAGTTCGAGGTGTGGTCCTACACGACGGTGTTGCCGGCCACGGTGCAGGGCATTCGGCGTTATCTGGGGTCGGGGCTGATCAAGGGGATCGGGCCGAAGATGGCCGAGCGGATCGTCGATCATTTCGGTACCGGGACGCTGGAGGTGATCGAGCAGGAGCCGCAGCGGCTGGTGGAGGTGCAGGGGCTGGGTCCCAAGCGGACGAAGATGATCGCGGCCGCGTGGGAGGAGCAGAAGGTCATCAAGGAGGTGATGATCTTTTTGCAGGGGGTGGGGGTGTCCACCTCGATCGCGGTGCGGATCTTCAAGCAGTACGGTGAGTCGTCGATCTCGGTGGTGCGTGAGCAGCCGTACCGGCTGGCCGATGAGGTGTGGGGTATCGGGTTCAAGACGGCCGACACCATCGCTCAGGCCGTCGGCATCCCGCACGACAGTCCTGAGCGGGTCAAGGCGGGGCTGCGGTACACGTTGTCGCAGGCGGCCGATGACGGTCACTGTTACCTGCCCTCGCCCAATCTGGTCGCCGACGCGGTGAAGATCCTGGAGGTGCCGGCGGAGCTGGCCGCGCGGTGCATGGAGGAGCTGGCGGCCGAGGAGGGGGTGGTGCGTGAGCAGGTGCCGGCCGGGGACAACAGTGTGCCGGCGGTGTATCTGCCGCCCTTCCATCGGGCCGAGGTGTCGCTGGCCGGGGGGTTGTTGTCGTTGCTGCACAGTGGTCATGACCGGTTGCGGGCCTTCGCCGAGGTCGACTGGGAGCGGGCCGAGCGGTGGCTGGCCGCCCGGACGGGCGCGGAGCTGGCGCCGGAGCAGCGTCAGGCGGTGCGGCTGGCGCTGACGTGCAAGGTGGCGGTGCTGACCGGCGGGCCGGGTTGCGGCAAGAGTTTCACCGTGCGGTCGATCGTGACGCTGGCCAGGGCCAGGCGGGCCAGGGTGATCCTGGCGGCGCCGACGGGCCGGGCGGCCAAGAGGTTGTCGGAGCTGACCGGGCACGAGGCCACCACTGTTCACCGGTTGTTGCAGTTGCGGCCGGGTGGGGAGGCCACGTTCGATCGTGACAATCCGCTGGATGCGGACCTGGTGGTGGTGGACGAGGCGTCGATGCTGGATCTGCTGCTGGCCAACAAGCTGCTCAAGGCCGTGGCGCCGGGCACGCATCTGTTGCTGGTGGGTGATGTGGACCAGCTTCCGTCGGTGGGGGCCGGGGAGGTGCTGAAGGATCTGCTGGCGGCCGCGGACGTGCCCCGGGTGCGGTTGACGCAGATCTTCCGTCAGGCGCAGGAGTCGGGGGTGGTCACCAACGCTCACCGGGTGAACACCGGGCATCATCCGGTGCTGGCCGGTATGTCGGACTTCTTTCTGTTTCCGTGTGAGGAGCCGGAGGAGATCGCGGCGATGACGGTGGATGTCGTGGCGCGGCGCATCCCGGCCAGGTTCGGGCTGGACGCCCGGCGTGAGGTGCAGGTGCTGGCGCCGATGCATCGTGGTGCGGCGGGGGCGGGCGCGCTCAACATGGCGTTGCAGGAGGCGTTGACGCCGGCGCGGGAGGGCATGCCCGAGCGGCGTTACGGGGGGCGGGTCTTCCGGGTGGGTGACAAGGTCACCCAGTTGCGCAACAACTATGACAAGGGTGCGGCGGGGGTGTTCAACGGGACGGTGGGGATCGTCACCGGCATCCGTCCCGACGACCACAGTCTCACCGTGCGCACGGACGAGGACGAAGAGGTCGACTACGCCTTCGACGAGCTGGACGAGCTGGCTCACGCCTATGCCGTCTCCATCCACCGCAGTCAGGGCAGTGAGTATCCGGCGGTGGTGATTCCGCTGGCCACCAGTGCGTGGATGATGTTGCAGCGCAACCTGCTCTACACCGCGATCACCCGGGCCAAGAGGCTGGTGGTGATCGTGGGGTCGCGGCGGGCGCTGGCCCAGGCCGTACGGACCAAGGGGGCCGGGCGGCGGCACACGAGCCTGACCCATCGGCTGGAGCGGCCCTGACGCCGTGTTGATCGGCGCGTTGACCCCGGTTGACCTGGGGTTGACAGCAATTAGTGATGCAAATGTGACCGAACTCTCCTAAATGATTCTGCGTCATACATGCAGGAGCATTAAAGTCTTTGGGGTGGGTTTGCCGCCCTGGGGGAGAGGACAGTCTTGAACGTTGCGCCCGCATGGACGAAGTCTGCCGCCGGCCTCGCGCTGCTGGCGGTGGCGGCCCTGACGGCCTGCTCGAGCGGCAACGCCGCCTCGCGCGGGCCCGAGGCGCCCGATGCCACCACCGTGGCCACCCCGCAGGCGCCCACCGTCACCATCAGCCCCGCCGAAGGCAGTGCCAAGGTCAGCCCCGACAAGAAGGTCGTGGTCACCTCCGCCGGCGGCGCGCTGGAGCAGGTGACCGTCGAGGGCGGCGGCCACACGGTCGAGGGCAAATTCAACGCCGACAAGACCAAGTGGGTCTCGCGGACGCCGTTGAAGCCCTCCACCAACTACAACGTCTCGGCCAAGGCCGGCGCGACCGACGCCACCAGCACCTTCACCACGGTCAAGCCCGCGCGGGAGCTGCAGGTCGCCGACGTCACCCCCAACGCCAAGGGCGAGACCCTCGGCGTCGGCGCGCCGATCATCGTCACCTTCAACCAGCCCGTCACGGGCAAGGCGGCCATCGAGCGCGCCCTTGAGGTGGAGGCGGACAAGCCCGTCGCCGGCGCCTGGCGGTGGATCAACGACACCACCGTCATCTACCGCACCGCCAAGTACTGGCCCGCCCACCAGAAGGTCACCCTCAACGCCCGCATCACCGGCGTCAAGGCCGGCGAGGGTCTGTACGGTGTGAAGGACTACACCGCCAACCTGAAGATCGGCGCCAAGGTCATCAGCAAGGTCGACACCAAGACCCACATGATGTACGTCTACAAGGACGGCAAGCGCGTGCAGACCATGCGCATCAGCGCCGGCATGGCCACCACGCGCGAGTACACCACGACCTCCGGCGTCCATCTGACGATGGAACGCGGCAACCCGGTGCGCATGATCTCCCCCGGCCGCAAGAAGGGCGACCCCGGCTACTACGACGTGATGATCGACCACGCCGTGCGCATCTCCAACTCCGGCGAGTACGTCCACGCCAAGGACAACGTCTGGGCCCAGGGCACGCGCAACGTCAGCCACGGCTGCATCAACTCCCGCCCCGACCAGGCCAAGTGGTTCTACGACAACTTCCAGCGCGGCGACGTCGTCGACATCTCCGGCACCGACCGCAAGCTGGAGTGGAACAACGGCTGGGGCTTTTGGCAGATGCCCTTCTCGCAGTGGAAGAAGGGCAGCGCCCTGAACGCCAAGGCCTGACCGCTCCCCCGTTCCCGCCGGCTCCCCCTCGCTCCCCTTCGCTTCCCCGGCTCCGGGACGTCTTCCAGCCGCTCATCGCCGCCGAACCATTCGCGGCGGTGAGCGGCTGTTGTTTTGCGGTCCGCCGAACGGTGCTGGGCCGGCCTTTGCCGTCGCCATCAGCGAAAACGCCTCGACGTGCACGGAGGGTTGCCATACGATGACTGGCCGTAGGCATTCGTCAGGAACCCCGAAGGAGAACACGTTGAAGAAGATCCTTCTCGTCCCCGCGATCACGGCCGGTCTCGTCCTGGCCTCGGCCGGCGCCGCGTACGCCTCCCAATACGTCGCCTACGAAGGCCGGGGCTTCACCGGCCGCTCGGTCGTCCTGGACGCCTGCGGCGTGTCCAACATCCCCTACCACGGCTCCTACAAGTGGTACGGCGACGGCCAGAGCGGCCGCATGTACAACCAGCCCAATGCCACCGGCGTGATGCACTTCGAGCTGGCCTCCAACCGCAACGCCGAGCAGCGCACGCCTGTCGGCTGGAAGAGCATCTTCATCGTGTGCTGACCAGCCGCCCGCGAGGCCGGCCGTCCCCTCAGGCACCCTGGGGGCGGCCGGCCTCGGGGCGCGCGCGTACCGGCCGGCGGCGCAAGGCAGACTGGCGGTAGGACCATCGGCACGCGCAAGGGGGCGAGATGGGCAGGAGCGCCGCCGCCACGGCCTTGCTGATGCTCCTGCTGGGCGTGCTGCCGTCCGGCTGCGCGACCCCCTCCCGGCCGGGCACCGGCCGGCCGCGGTCCCCGGCCGCCACCTCGCTGCCGGGCCGGGCATCCGCGCCGGCCCAGGCACAAGGCCGAGCGCGGGAGCGGTTGCGGGCCACGGTGAGCCGTGGGTGCGCCGCCTCTGCGCACCGGCTCACCTCCGGCTCCCACCAGCTCACCTTCGCCGGCCTGACCCGCCGCTACCTGCTGGCCGTCCCCGACTCCCCCGGCCCCCACCCGGTGCTGCTCAACCTGCACGGCCTGGGCTCCGACGCCGCCGAACAGGCCGCCTACAGCCGCCTGCCCCGGATCGGCCCCGAACGCGGCTACATCGTCATCACCCCCCGATCGGCCCCCGGACGGCTGGCCTGGACCCTGCCGCACACCGCCGGCCCCGACGACGCCGCCTACCTGGCCGCCCTGCTCGACGAGGTCGAAGGCCGCCAGTGCGTCCACCCCGGCCGTGAGTTCGCCGCCGGCCTGTCCTACGGCGCGGGCCTGGCCGCCTCCCTGGTCTGCGCCCTGGACGGCCGCCTGAGCGGGGTGGCCGCCGTGGCCGGCATCCCCATCGCCCAGCCCTGCCGCACCCCCGCCCCCACCACGATGGTCGCCTTCCACGGCACCGCCGACCGCCTGGTCCCCTACGGCGGCGGCCACCCCGAGACCGGCGGCGAGCTCAGGAACCTGGCCGCGCTCGTCGTGCTGCCCCCCGTGGAGCAGACCATGGACGCCTGGGCCGCCGCCCAGCGCTGCTCGCCCCCCGCCACCACCAGCCCTCAGCCCCGCGTCCGGCTGCGCGTGTGGGCGTCCTGCCCGCGGGGGGCCACACTGCGCCTGTACACGGTCGAGGGCGGCGGCCACACCTGGCCCGGCCCCATCGAGGTGCCCCGGCTCGGCCACACCGCCCGCGACCTGGACGCCAGCCGGCTCATCCTCGACACCTTCGACCGCGCCCCCGCCCACTGACCGCCCACTGACCGCCCACCGGCCGTCCCGGGGAAAGGCCCACGGGGGCGAGCCGACGGGTGCGCACCGGGTGGACGGTCGACGCCGCTAGTCTGTCGCCATGAGTCAGGTGGGACAGGTGACGGCCCGCGCGCTTTTGCGCAGGCTGGCCGTCGAGCAGGCCGAGTGCAGGGTGCCGTCGCTGACGGCGGCGATCGTCCGCGACGGGCGGACGGTGTGGTTCGGCGGCCGGGGCCGCGTCGGCGACGGACCGCCGACCCAGGCCACCCAGTACCGGCTGGGATCGATCACCAAGTCGATCGTGGCCGTGGCCGTCATGCGGCTGCGCGACGAGGGCAAGATCGCGCTGACCGACCCGCTGGAGCGCCACGTGCCCGGCACCGCCGCCGGGCAGGCCACCATCGCCCAGCTGCTGTCGCACACCTCCGGCCTGACCGCCGAGCCGCCGACCGAATGGTGGGAGCGCACTCCCGGCCTCGACGTGCCCGACCTGCTCAAGCAGGTGGGCCCCGACCAGGTCAAGCACCGGGCCGGCCGCCTCTACCACTACTCCAACGTCGGGTTCGCGCTGCTGGGCGAGCTGGTGGCCCGGCTGCGCGGCACCGGCTGGCAGCAGGCCGTGCGGCAGGAGGTGCTGGCGCCGCTGGAGATGAACGCCACCACCGCCCGTCCCCGCGCCCCGCACGCCACCGGCTACGCCGTCCACCCGTGGGCCGACGTCGTGCTGACCGAGCCCGAGCACGACGCGGTGGCCATGGGGCCGGCCGGGCAGCTGTGGTCCACCCCGCACGACCTGGCCCGCTGGGCCGCCTTCGTCGGCGGCGACACCGGCGGCGTGCTGTCGCCCGACACGCTGGCCGAGATGCGCGAACCGGCCGGCGTCGCCGACGGCGACTCCTGGACCGCCGGCTACGGGCTCGGCCTGCAACTGGCCCGCGCCGGCGGGCGCCGCCTGGCCGGGCACACCGGGTCCATGCCCGGGTTCCTGGCCACCGTGTGGGCCGACCCGGCCCAAGGCGTGGGCGTGCTGTTCATGGCCAACACCACCAGCGGCATGAGCTACACCCTGCCCACCGACCTGCTCGACATCCTCGACGAGCACGAGCCGCGCCTGCCCGAGGAGTGGCAGCCCGCCCCCGCCGACCCCGCCCTGCTGGCGCTGACCGGGCTGTGGCACTGGGGGCCCAAGCCGTACGCGCTGCGGCTGCTGCCCGGGCGCGGGTTGTCGCTGGCGCCCGTCGACGGCAGCGGGCGCGCCTCCCGCTTCGTGCCCCAGGACGACGGGACATGGCTGGGGCTGGACGGCTACTACGCCGGTGAGACGCTGCGCGTGGCCGCCGACCACCTCGACCTCAACACGTTCGTCTTCACCCGCGAACCCTACGACCCGGCCGCGCCGGTGCCGGGCGGCGTGACCGGCTGGCACGCCTGAGCCCTTCGGCTCGTCTGCCCGTCGGGGAGGGCGTCAGCCCGGCGGGCCGGCCAGCGCCCGGGCCAGGGCGCCGGCCGGGCCGGGCGGCAGCGTGCCGTGCAGCAGTTCCACCCGGTGCACCAGGCGTGGCGCCACCAGCGGCACCCCCGGCCCGGCCGAGGCCGGCAGCAGCGTCAGCCCGTGCCCGGCGGCCACCAGGTTGAGCACGGTGTGCACGTCGTCGCCCTCGTAGACCATCGCGGCGGCGAAGCCGTCACCGGCCAGGTCGCGCAGGCGCGGCAACGGGCACAGCGGCGTCTGCAGCCAGCGGGCGTCGACGAGGTCGGCCAGGCGCAGGGCCCGCCTGCCCGCCAGCGGATGGCCCGGCGGCAGCGCCACCACCAGGTCCTCCTCGCCGACCCCCACCGTGGTCATCGGCCCCGACTCCGGCAGGCGCAGCGGGTCGCTGGGGGCGGCGATGCCATCAGCCAGCCCCAGGTCGGCCTCGCCCTCGGCCAGCAGCTCGGCCAGGTGTTCCCGGCCGCAGGTGCGCACCACCACGTGCAGGCGCGGCTGGGCCGCGCGCGCGGCGGCCAGCCGTTCGGCCAGCACGGCGTTGACGGCCAGCGGGGTGGCGGCCAGGCGCAGGCGGTGGGCCGGCTGGGCGGCCGCCCGCAACACGTCGGCGCGTGCCGCCCGCAGGCGCAGCAGCAGCGGCGCCGCGTGCTCCAGCAGCCGTTCGCCGGCCGCGGTGGGCTCCACCGGGCGGCGGTTCAGCAGCGGCAGGCCCAGGTCGGCCTCCAGCGCCGCGACCTGCTGGGAGATCGCCGACTGGGTGTAGCCGAGCTCGTGGGCGGCGGCCGAGAAGGACCGGTGGCGGGCCACGGTCACGAAGGTGCGCAACAGATTCGGGTCCATCAGTAATGCTTATAGCAGGTGCAGACATCATCGTTGGCGCTTAAGCGGGGGTGGGGGCCACGATGGGGGCATGAGAATCGCCCTGGTGGGAGACCGTTCTCCCAGTGTCCGTTCGCATGTCCGCATCCCCCGGCTGATCGAGGCGCTGCGTGAGCGTGACGGCATCGCCCTGGACCCGTACTGGATCCCCAGCACCGAGGCCGACGACCTCGGCGGCTTCGACGGCATCTGGATCGTGCCCGGCAGCCCGTACGTCAGCGAGGCCGGCGCGGTCAACGCCGCCCGCACCGCCCGGGAGCTGGGCATCCCGTTCCTGGGCACGTGCGGCGGTTTCCAGCACATGCTGCTGGAGTACGGCCGCAACGTGTGCGGGCTGGACGTCGCCCACGCCGAGAACACCCCCGGCGCCGCGCAGGCGTTCCTGGTGGAGCCGCTGTCGTGCTCGCTGGTCGGGCACGAGGGCCTGGTGCGCCTGACCCCCGGCTCGCGGGTCGAGCAGATCATGGGGGCCACCTCCGTCGTGGAGGCCTACAGCTGCTCCTACGGCCTCAACGACGCCTACCGCCGGACGCTGGCCGGGCACGGGCTCGTCTTCTCCGGCCACGCCGAGGACGGCATGGTGCGGGTGGCCGAGCTGCCCGGGCACCCGTTCTTCGTCGGCACGCTGTTCCAGCCGGAGCTGGCCGGCGACGGGCGGCGGCCGCACCCGCTGATCGGCGCGTTCGCCGCCGCCGTACGCCGCCACGCCCACCCGCCGGTGCCCGTCTCCTGAGCGCAGCCGGGTCAGCGGCTGCGGCGGGCCAGGAGCGCCGGCAGGGCGGCCACCGCCAGCCCGAGCACGGCCAGCCCGGCCCGGTCGGCGACCGTCTCGGCATTGGCCAGCACCCCGAACGCGGTGTGCCCGGCCAGCGCGCCACCGGCCAGGGCCAGGCTGTGGCGGTCCCGCCAGGCGCCGCCCACCGCCCACCGCCGCAGCAGCAGCCCTGCCGTCACCGCCAGGAGCGCGGCGGCCACCATCGGCGCCACCACCCAGCCGCCCTGGGTGAAGGCCGGATGGCGGGCGCCGCCGAAGGGGAACAGCAGCGCCAGGTACCCGAACGCGACGACGGCGGCCCCGGCCGCGACCACCGCCGGGGCGGGAACGTCCCCCGCAACCCCGGCGGGCGGGGGTGCGGTCGGCGGCAGGACCCGCAGCGCGAGCACGGCCGGCGCCGCGACCGCCAGCAGCAGCCCCGCCGTCATCGGCCACGGCGCCAGGTAGCCGGGGTCCATGAAGGTGGCCGTCCAGCGCAGCAGCAGCCCGCCCAGGACGAACACCACACCCGTCGCCGCCAGCCCGGCCCGCCCCAGGTAGGGGCGCTCACGCAGCGACGGGAACAGCAGGTCGGCCAGCAGGATCGGCAGCGCCACGCTGAACACCGCGTGGTAGGGGATGTTGAGCTCGGCGTAGGCGCTGTTGAGGCCCAGGACGCGCGGCGCCCAGCCCGCGGCGCCGTACAGGGTGGGGCTGGTCAGGGCCTGCAGCGCCAGCCCCTCCTCCACGATCCCGTACGCCGCCCCCAGCAGCAGCACCGACCCCCATCCGCGGCCGGCCCGGCGTACCAGGTCGCGGATCAACAGGGTGCCGGCGCCGTAGATGGGCGTCCACACCAGCAGCAGCCACGCCTGGCGCAGCGGCGGATTGCCGAGCGTCAGCTCGGCGAGGACCGGGGTGAGCCCGGCCAGCACAAGCGCGGCCCACCGGCCGCGTGCCCGAAGGGAGACCATGACCCCACGCTCGCCCGCGGCGGGGGCTCGGCGCTGCTGCCTTGCGGCCGGTCCGTGGCCACCGCGGTCGCGAGCCGGAGGTGACTTTGGTTGTCATGGCCGGTGACCGGGGTTGCCGGCCGGCTCGGCGGGCGCGGGCTACGATCGGCCATGGTGTTCGGGGCGGGCGGCCCGCAGACGGGCGGCGAGGATCAGGCCGGGCAGGCGGCGGGGAGACGGGCGCTGGTGGGGCAGGTCGGCGGGCGGTCGTGGCGGGCGGGGGCGGCCGCCGCGGGCGGGATCGTGCTCGCCCTGGCCGCGGCCGCCTCGGTGGTGGGGGGAGACCTGACCCCCGGCACGCCCGGCTGGTACCTGTGGGCGGATGTGGCGGGCGGGGCGGCGGCGTGCGCGGCGCTGTGGTGGTGCCGCCGCAGTCCGGTGGCCGCCGGGCTGGTCGCCGTCGCGCTGTCGGTGCCGGCGGCCGCCGCGTCGGTGGCGGCCGGGATCGCCACGCTCCTGGTCGCGCTCCACCGGCGCCCGCCCGCCGCCGTCGCGGTCGGGCTGGCGTGGGTGGCCGCCTCGCTGGCCAGGTTCGCGCTGCGGCCGCCGGGGCTGGCGCCGTACCCGGTGTGGGCGCTGGTCGCCGTGCTGTTCGGCGGGGCGGTCACCGGCTGGGGCATCCTGGCCAGGACGCGGCGGCAACTGCTGGCCTCGCTGGCCGAACGCGCCCGCCGCGCCGAGGCCGACCAGCGGCGCCGCGCCGAGGAGGCCCGCCGTGCCGAACGCCTGGACATCGCCCGCGAGATGCACGACGTGCTGGCCCACCGGCTGTCGCTGCTGGCCGTGCACGCCGGGGCGCTGGGCTTCAACGCCGCCGCCACCCCCGGTGAGGTCGCCGAGGCGGCCGAGGTCATCCGCTCCAGCGCCCACCAGGCGTTGCAGGAGCTGCGCGGCGTCATCGGGGTGCTGCGGCAGAGCCCGTCCACGCCGCCGGCGCCGGCGGCCCTGGCGCCGCTGGTGGAGGAGTCACGGCGGGCCGGGATGCGCGTGGACCTGCGCCAGGACGGCGTACGCTTCGCCGACGTGCCCGAGGCGACCCGGCGCACCGCCTACCGCGTCGTGCAGGAGGGCCTGACCAACGCCCGCAAGCACGCCCCCGGCCGTCCCGTCACCGTCGAGGTCGGCGGCGCCGCCGGCCGGGAGCTGACCGTCGAGGTGCGCAACCCCGCGCCCGCCGGGCCGGCTCCGGCGCTGGCCGCCACCGGCGCCGGAGCCGGGCTGGCCGGACTGGAGGAACGCGTCACCCTGGCCGGCGGCCGGCTGGAACGGGGACCGGCCGCGGACGGCGGGTTCCGGCTGGCCGCACGGCTACCATGGCCCCGTGAGCCAGCCGCCCAGTGAGCCGCCGAGTGTGCCCGGCCCGATCCGGGTGCTGATCGTCGACGACGACGCGCTCGTCCGCACCGGGCTGACGCTGATGCTCAAGGGCGCCCCCGACCTGCGCGTGGTCGCCGCCGTGGCCGACGGCGCCCACGTCCAGGCCGCCGTCGGCGAGCACGCCCCCGACGTGGTGCTGATGGACATCCGCATGGCCGGCCTCGACGGCATCGAGGCCACCCGGCGTCTGCGCGCCCGCACCGGCGCCCCGCACGTCATCATCCTGACCACCTTCGACGCCGACGAGCACGTCCTGCGGGCGCTGCGCGCCGGAGCCGGCGGCTTCCTGCTCAAGGACACCCCTCCCGAGGGCATCGTCGAGGCGATCAGGCGGGTGATGGCCGGCGAGCCCAGCCTGTCGCCCAGCGTCACCCGCAGCCTGATCGCCCACCTGATGCCCGAGGAGGACGACCGGCGGCGCGCCGAGGCCCGCCGCGTGCTGTCGGCCCTCAGCGCACGCGAGCGGCAGGTGGCGCTCGCGGTCGGGCAGGGCAAGCCCAACGCGGTCATCGCCGGCGAGCTGCACATGAGCGTGGGCACCGTCAAGGGGTACATCTCCCGCATCCTGACCAAGGCGGGCCTGGACAACCGGGTGCAGCTGGCCCTGGTCGTCCACGACGCCACCTAGTCCGGGCCGGGCGGCAGCAGGCGTGCCAGCCGGAGCAGCGAAAGCCGGGCCAGGGCCGTCACGATCGGCCGCGCCACCGGCCACAACGCCCGTCCGGCCGGGCCCAGCGGCAGCAGCAGCTCCTCGGCCCAGATCACCCGGCTGCCGCCCCGCCACGGCCGCACCCGGATCGCGCCCCGGCCGCGCACCAGCCGCCCGGTGTGCTCCATCAGCACGTACGACGGCGGCTCCCACACCAGGATCGTCATCGTGTCCAGGAACCCCACCGGCCGCACCCCGGTGTAGGCCTCCACCCGCCGCTCGCCCACCTGCCGAGCCGACGTCATGAACATCCATTCGCGATGCCGCAGCCAGTCGGTGATCAGCGCGAACACCTCCTGCGGCGGCGCCGCGACCTGCACGGCCGCACCCGCGTACACCGGTCTCATCGCCCGCCTCCTCGTGCTGGCTATCCTCGGGGACATGAAGTACGTGCTCATGATCGGGCTGGACGAATCCGACGTGCCGGAGGAGATCGCGCTGCACGGGTGCGGCGGCTGGAGCGCGGAGATGACCGGACGCGACGTCGTCCGGGGCGGCGTGGGGCTGCGACCGGCCGCCGAGGCCACCACCGTGCGCGTGCGCGCGGGCGACGTGCTGCTCACCGACGGGCCGTTCGCCGAGACCAAGGACCAGATCGGCGGGTTCACCCTGATCGAGTGCGAGGACATGCGGGAGGCGGTCGAGATCGCCGCCGCCCACCCGGTGGCCCGCTACGGCTCCATCGAGATCAGGCCCGTCCTGGAGCCGTGAACGACCTGGAGGCGGTCTTCCGCGCCGAATGGGGCACGGTCGTGGCCGCCCTCATCCGGCTCACCGGCGACTGGGACCTGGCCGAGGAGTGCGCCCAGGACGCCTTCGCCGCCGCCCTGGAACGCTGGCCGCGCGACGGCGTACCGGACCGGCCGGGGGCCTGGCTGACCACCACCGCCCGCAACCGCGCCCTGGACCGGCTGCGCCGCGAGCGGGCCGGAGCCGTCAAACTCCGCCAGGCCGCCCTGGCCGCGCAGGCCGGTCCCCCACCGGCCGACGACTTCCCCGACGACCGGCTGCGGCTGATGTTCACCTGCTGCCATCCGGCGCTGCCGCTGCCCGCGCAGGTCGCCCTCATCCTGCGGACGCTGGCCGGGCTGGGCACCGCCGAGATCGCGCGGGCGTTCCTGGTGCCGGAGGCGACGATGTCGCAGCGCCTGGTCCGCGCCAAACGCAGGATCCGCCAGGCCGGCATCCCCTTCCGCGTGCCGCCGCCGCACCTGCTGCCCGAACGTCTCCAGGCCGTGCTGGGCGTTCTGTACCTGCTGTTCAACGAGGGCTACTCCGGCCTGCCCGCATGGGACGAGAGCGAGGGGCGCTCCGGCGGCGGGCCGGGTGAGAGCGAGGTCCGTTCCGGTGTCGGGCCGCGCGGGCCGGGTGAGGAGGCGATCCGGCTGGCCCGGCTGCTGGCCGGCCTGCTGCCCGGCGAGCCCGAGACCGGCGGCCTGCTGGCCCTCATGCTGCTGCACCACGCCCGCCGCCCCGCCAGGACCTCCGGCGACGGCACGCTGGTGCCGCTGGAGGAGCAGGACCGCACGCTGTGGAACCGCGCCGAGATCGAGGAGGGCCTGCTCGTGCTGGAGACGGCACTGGCCCGGCGGGCGGCCGGGCCGTACCAGGTGCAGGCCGCCATCGCCGCCTGCCACGCCACCGCGGCCGAGCCCGCCGCGACCGACTGGCCGCAGATCGCCGTCCTGTACGGGCGGCTGGCCACGCTGCTGCCCTCCCCCGTGGTCGAGCTCAACCGCGCCGTGGCCGTCGCCATGGCGGACGGCCCCGCGGCGGGGCTCGCGCTGGTGGACCGCCTGGCCGCCACCGGCGCGCTCGGCGACTACCACCTGCTGCACGCCACCCGGGCCGACCTGCTGCGCCGCCTGCAACGCCGGGACGAGGCCGCCACCGCCTACCGGCGGGCGCTCGGCCTGGCCCCCGCCGAGGCCGAGCGCCGCTACCTGGCCAGGCGGCTGGCGGAGGTGACACGGGCGGGTGCATGAGAAGGCCCCGCCGCCGGGGCTGAGGACTGGGGAAGTCAGCATCGGCGGCGGGACCGGCCTCGGGATCACGACCCGGGCAAGGAGCTCCCGCCGTGGCCAGCCAGACCGTACGCGGTGAGGTACGGCCTGGCGTGCCCGGCCCGGCGGTACGCGGACCTGCTGCGCACAACGGCCTGCCCCGCGTCATGGGGGTGAACGTCGGGGCGACCGTGATGGCCGCAGCGGCCCGCGGCCCTGCCCGGGAACGTGCCCGGGCCCGTCGCGACCTGGGCCGCGACACCGCCGCCTGCGAGCGTGGCCGCCGGCACCTCGACGACGGCCCCCGGCTCGCTGACGGCTCTGCCTGTCATGCGCTCCTCCTCCCTGCCCGAGCGGGCGACTCTGCACCGTGACTACCCCATGTCACTCTCCGTGAAGCTCGATGGCCGGGTAAAATCCCTCGTCCGCAGCTCAAGGCCGGGGCGGCGATCACGTTGGGTGATGGAAACGGCCGCCTTGCGCGCGTGCCGCCGGAGAACTGTCGGTACCTGGTGCCACACTCGGCGGGCATGAGCGATGACGTGCGGCTGCGGCCCGTCCAGGAGGCCGATCTGGAGGTGTTCCTGGAGCAGGAGCACGACGAGGAGGCCGTCCGGCGGTCCAGGTTCGTCCCGCGCGAGCGGGCGGCCTTCATGACCCACTGGGCCACCCAGGTGCTCGGCGATCCCACCGTCCTGGTGCGCGCGGTCACGGTCGACGGGGAGGTGGCCGGGAACATCGTGTCCTGGTGGGAGGGCAGGCGGCGGTTCGTCGGCTACTGGCTGGGCCGCTCCCACTGGGGCCACGGCGTCGGCACCATGGCGCTGGGGCTGTTCCTGGCGGAGGAGAGGACCAGGCCCCTGCACGCCGACCCCTTCGCCGGCAACACCGGTTCGGTGCGGTTGCTGGAACGTCACGGGTTCCGGCACGCGGGCACGGTCTTGCACGGCGACGACGAGCATCCGCTGATGGTGCTGGGCGACGACCTGCCCGCCTGACTTCGGGTGGGCCTTTACCGGGCGGGGCCGTCGCCGACCGGCTTCCGGCGCGGGGGCTGGTTCGCCTGGGGGGCTGGGTTTGGCGGGGGCGTCCGACGGGGTTGCGGGGTCAGCCGCGGCCGCCGGTGAACGGGGGCTCGCCCTCCTTCAGGGCGCGGAAGCGCAGCGCCGACCACACCTCGTCCACCGCCACCTGGCCGTTGGGACGCAGCCCGTACTCGCCGACGATGGGCCACAGCGTGTCGCGGTTGATGTCGGACGTGTTGCCCTTGGGGTAGGCCACCCAGACCACGGGCGGGGTGGTGAGCTCGTCGCGGTGCTCGTCCAGGATGCGGTGGGCCGCGGCGGCGTCGGAGGCGAAGATCAGCGCGACGTCCGCGTCCTTGACGGCTTCGGCCTCCTGGGCGCCCTCCGGCAGCGGCCCCAGGAGCGGCCGGTGGGCGGGGTCGGAGACCCACACGCTGCTTCGCGGCTTGATGAGCAGCTTGTCGGCGACGGTCTTGGCGGTCATGTCATGCCTTCGTGTAGATCAGGTTCAGCACGCCGGTGCTGAAGGTGGTGGAGGTGGTCAGGCGGAGCGGGATCTGCTCGCGCGCGTCGTCGAACAGCCGCTTGCCCGAGCCGACGACGATCGGGTGGAGCAGCAGGTTGAGCTCGTCGAGCAGGCCCTCGCGCAGCAGCGAGACGACCAGGGTGCCGCTGCCCACGACGGAGATGTTCCCACCGGGGCGCTCCCGCAGCGCCGCCAGGTCGGCCAGGCTGACGACCTCGGTGTTCTGCCAGGACGGCGAGGTCAGCGTGGTGGAGACGACGTACTTGGTCTGCGAGTTCATCGCCTCGGCCATCGGCTCCTTCTCGGGGTCCTGGTTCGGCCAGTAGGCGGCGAACTCCTCGTAGGTGTTCCGGCCCAGCAACATGGCGTCGGCGGCCTGCATCTGCTCGCCGACCGACTGGCCCATCTCGTCGTTGAAGTACGGGAAGTGCCAGGTGTCGGGGGCCTCGACGACGCCGTCGAGGGAGATGAACAGGCCCGCGGTGATCTTTCTCATGATTGTCGCTCTCCTTGAGTCCTTGAGGTGGCTCAACCTTCCCACCGACAAATGAAGTTGTCAAGACGACTTCCCTTGTCCGAGATTCGGCGGCGTGGAGGTGGCCGGTGGTTTGGGATATGCGCTGCTCAACGGCGCAGCGGCCACGGGAGCGGGCCGTGAAACGCGGCGACGGCACGGGCTTGGGGGCGGGACCGCGAAAGGCGACGGCGGAGCGGCCCCGGGCCGGACGGCGACACCCGAAAGCCTCCGCGCGGGCGGGGCCCTGGGCGGGCGGCGAGAGGCGAAGGCGGGGTGGCGTTCGGGTGGGGTGGTGAAGACGGGCGGGGTGGTGAGCACGCGAGAGCCCCCGCGTGGGTGCGGATTGTCGGGCGCGCAGAACGGCTTCGAAGGCGGGCGGAGGGCCCCCGCCGCCGGTTGTTACGGAACGGCCCCCATCGCGCACCAGGGACGGTCGGCTGAGTTCGGGACTGCGCGGGGCGGCCCTGGGCGCGGCCGGTCGCAGCCAGGCGAAGCGCAGCCAGGCGGGGCAGGGCAGGGCGGAGCGCGACAGGGAGAGGCGGGCGGGCCGGGGACTGGGGTTGCTAGGTGTGGGGTGTGGCGGCGGAGAGCAAGGTCAAGGCGGCTTGGCGGGCCTGGTCGGCGGCGTCGGTGCTGTCGTGGTGGGCTGCCACGACGGTAGCGCCCTCGACCAGCATCAGCAGCTGCCGTCCCAGAAGTCGCGGATCGGCGGCCCCGGCGCGTTCGGCGATGCCGGTCAGCAGCTCAAGGTAACGGTCCAGGTGGCGGGCGGTGATGGCCCGTACGGGGTCGGTGTGGTGCTGGGCGGCGGCGTTCAGCAGGGCGCAGCCGCGGAAGACCGGGTCGTCGTACCACTGCCGCAGAGCGTCGAACACCGCGGCCAGCCGGGCGCGCGGATCGTCGCCCGCGGCTTGGGCGCAGGAGGCCAGCCGGCGTGCGACCCGGTCGCTGCGCTCCCGCAGCACGGCTTCGACCAGGCCGTCCTTGGTGCCGAAGTGGCGGTAGAGGGTCTCCTTGGAGATGCCGATGCCGGAGCACAGTCCGGCGACGCCGATGCCGTCGAGGCCGTGCTCGTACAGCAGCTCGGTGGCGGCGCCCAGGATGGCGGCGCGGGTGCGGGCGGGGTCGATCGTGGAGCCTTTGACCACGGGCATGGCACAGATAGTACCGGTCGGTTCGATCCGATGCTAACGTCTCGGCTCGTACCGATCGGTTCGATCTCGGGGAGTTCACCCATGTTTGATCCGCTTGCCGCCGACCCGCCGCGTGACCCCGAATTCCCGGCCACCACGCCGGAGGTGACGTTCGACAGCGGAGGCGAGCGCCTGCTCGGCGTGCTGCACGTGCCCGCCGGACGCGGCCCGCACCCCACCGTCGTGCTGCTGCACGGATTCCCCGGCAACGAACGCAACTTCGACCTCGCCCAGGCACTGCGTCGCGCCGGGTACGCCGGCCTGGTGTTCCACTACCGGGGATCGTGGGGCGTCGGCGGTTCGTGGTCCTGGGGGCACGTGCTGGAGGACGCGGCCGCCGTCGTCACCGGGCTGCCCGGCCTCGCCGAGGCTCATCGGCTCGACCTGCGGCGTCTGGCGCTGGTCGGTCACAGCATGGGCGGGTTCGCGGCGTTGATGACGGCGGCGGCCCATCCGTCCGTGGCCGCCGTGGCCGCCGTGGCCGCCGTCGCCGCGTTCGACCTCGGCGCGGCCGCCGCGCTGTGCCGGGACGACGCCGAGGTTCGCGCCCGGTACGTCAAGGCGTTCGACGGCGAACTGGCTCCCCTGCGCGGCACCAGCGGGCAGGCGCTGGTCGGCGAGATGGAGGCGGCCGGCGACGCCTGGCAACTGGCCCGGCTCGCACCACGGCTGGCCGGACGCCCCGTGCTCCTCATCGGCACCGGCCACGACGCCGTCACCCCGAACGAGTTGCACCACGATCCCCTCGTCGCCGCCTACCAGGCACAACCCGTCGAACGCCTCGAACACCACCTCTTCCCCACCGACCACGCCCTGTCGGACCACCGCGTCACCCTGGCCCGCACGATCCTCGCCTTCCTGGACCGCGTCCTGTGACGGGACATGATCGGCGACCGGGCGCCTGCCGCACCCGGATGTCGATGTCGGCGCGTGTCAGCGGGTCACGACGGTTTCGTGTTCGACCCGCGACAACTTGCCGGGGTTGCGCACGGCGTACAGGCCGCTGATGAGACCGTCGTCCAGGCGGATGGCCAGGACGGAGTCGACCTCGCCGTCGATCTCGACGATCAACGCCGGATGCCCGTTGACCTGGGCCGGGCGCAGACGGGCCGCGCCGGCGATCCTGGACAGCACCTCGGCCACCGTGAGCGCGCCCTCGACCGGCGCGAGCGCGGCCCGCACCACGCCGCCGCCGTCGGTGAGCAGGACGACGTCCGGCGCCAGCAGGTCGAGCAGGCCCCGCAGGTCGCCGGTCTCGATCGCGCCCTGGAAGGCCGTCAGCGCCTGGCGGGCCTGCTCGGCCGAGACGCTCGCGCGGGGACGGCGCGCGGCCACATGGCCCCGGGCGCGGTGGGCGATCTGCCGCACCGCCGCCGGGGTCTTGGCGACGGCCTCGGCGATCTCGTCGTAGTCCAGGCCGAACACCTCCCGCAGCACGAACACCGCGCGCTCGGTGGGATGGAGCGTCTCCAGCACCAGCAGCATGGCCATCGAGACGCTCTCGGCCAGCTCGACGTCCTCGGCCACGTCCGGCGAGGTCAGCAGCGGCTCGGGCAGCCACGGGCCGACGTAGGACTCCTTACGCCGGCGCAGGGTGCGCAGCCGGGTCAGGGCCTTCCGGGTGACCATGCGGACCAGGAACGCGCGCCGGTCACGCACGCCCTCCAGCTCGATCGACGCCCACCGCAACCAGGTCTCCTGCAGGATGTCCTCGGCGTCGGCGGCCGAGCCCAGCATCTCGTAGGCGACGGTGAACAGCAGGTTGCGATGGGCGACGAACGTCTGGGTCGCGCTGTCGGACTGGTCCGCCGGTTCGGCGCTCTGGCTCACAATCTGCTCCTGCCTGTCGGTTCTCGACCCTGCCACACGCACAGGACGCCGGCCGCCGCCGCCCTGTGACATCCGGCGACGGTGGCGTGCGTCACAGGGCCTGCGTCACAGGGCGCGGGCGGTCAGCGGGACTCGGCGGCGGTCTTCAGGTCGCGCAGCCACGCCTCCAGCCCCGCGCCGAGGAGCTTGGTGGAGGTGGCCACGTCGGCCTCGACCTGGGCGCCGGTCCAGGTCTCCTCGGTGTGCACGCGTACACCGCCCTTGACCCGGGTGAACGTCCACAGGTGCACGCCCTGGTCGATGCGCACGCCCTCGCCGACCGCCGGGCCGCTCCACAGCAGGCAGTCCTCGCTCTTGAGGCGGCGCAAGGTGGAGGTGATGTGCATGGTGGTGGCCGGGGTCGTGGCGGTGGCCGGAGCCGGGGTGGTCCAGCGCCACGACGACCCGGCGCGCAGCGGGCCGTGGTCGAGGCGCTTGCTGGACAGGACGGGCTTCTGCCAGTCGGGCCACCCCTCCACCCGGGTCTGCAGCCGGAAGATCCTGCTCGGCGGAGCCTTGATCACGATGTCGGCGTGGTAGCGGATGCGGGCCGAGGCGTCCACGCCCTCCCCGCGGCACCGGGACCCGTGAGTGGTGGCCTGGGCGGCCGGGACGTTGCCCGCCAGGACGCCGGCGACGGCCAGCGGGATCAGGAACGAGGCGATGCGGATGTTGCTGAACATGGTGGTGTTCCTCTCGTTGAGGGATCGAGATCGAAGGGGGACGCCTCAGCGGCGGCCGGCCCGCAGGACGGCCGCGAGAAGGGCGGCGCAGGCGGCGACGATCAGCACGGCGAAGGCGGGGTGCAGGTCCTTCGACAGGCTCGGCGCCGCGTCGGACCGGACCAGCCACACGGCCAGCGGCGCCGTGTAGGTGAGGGCGACCAGCACGGCCGCCCGTCGCACCGCCCGGTCCCGGGCGTGACGCAGGGCGCCGACCAGCACGACCGCGACCGGAACGGCCGCCAGCAGCGCGAACTGGCCGACGACCATGACGGCGACCGCCCAGGCGGCGACGCTCACCGCCACCGGCGTGCCGCGGCCGGTACGGGCGGGCGGCTGGTACGTGCTGGTCATGACGTTTCCCCTTCACCTGGACGGCCACGAGCGGCTAGAAGCTCGTGCGTTCGTTAGAAGTTATAACCGTGCAGCGAGAGGAGTGTCAACAACGTTCGTGATAGCCTCTAACTAAATTTCTGAGGTGTAGCGGAAGGCGGTATGACCATGGCGGACACCGGCACGGCGACCCCGCGCGAGCGCTACCGCGCCCAGGTCCGCGCCGAGATCAAGGAGCACGCCTGGCGGCAGATCGCCACCACCGGAGCCTCCGCGCTGTCCCTCAACGCGATCGCCAAACAGATGGGCATGAGCGGCCCCGCGCTCTACCGCTACTACGCCAACCGCGACGAGCTGATCACCGAACTCATCCGCGACGCCTACCGCAGCCTCGCCGACACCCTCCGAACAGCCGCCGAAGAAGCCGCCGGGAAAAACGGCGGGACAGGCAGCGAGGAAAGCGGTGGCCTGGCCGTGCTTGCTCACGCCGTACGCGGCTGGGCTCTGCGTGACCCCCAGCGGTACCTGCTCATCTACGGCACCCCCGTCCCCGGCTACCACGCCCCCGACGACGTCACCGCCATCTCATCCCAGATCATGACGCTCCTGCTCGACGCCGGCTCGGCCACCCCGCCCGGGCAGCCCGAGCAGCCCGCCAGCCTGCTCGAGCGCCACCTGGCCGACCATGGCGACTGGGCCGCCGGCCACCCCGCCCCGCCCGCCGTCCTGCACCAGGCGCTCAGCTTCTGGACCCGGGTCCACGGCGTGCTGTCCCTGGAACTGGCCGGCCACTTCACCGGCATGGGCTTCGACCCCGCCCTGCTCTTCGCCGCCGAAGTGGACGACCTGCTGGCACGCTGACCCGGCACACACCACAGACCCGGCCCGAGGCGGGACCGGACACGCCACAGGCCCGATCCCGCCCGAGACGCGCCACAGGCCTGGCCCCGCGCGAGACGGGACCGGACCTGTGCGACGCGCGTTACCGGACGTCCTGGGGCAGATGGGCCTTGGCGTCGTCGTAGGAGCCCTCGCCCACGGCCGCGGCGGGACGGTAGACCAGGTACAACACGCCCGTGGTGAACGCCTGGGAGCTGACCAGCTCCAGCGGGATCGGGGTGTCCCCCTCGTCGAACAGCCGCTCGCCCTTGCGCACCGCGATCGGATGCACGAGCAGGTGCAGCTCGTCCAGCAGCCCGGCGGCCAGGAGCCGGCGGACCACCGAGACCGAGCCGCTCATCGCGATCCGGCCGCCCGGCTCGGACTTCAGCGCGGTCACGGCCTTGACCAGGTCGCCCTGCAGCAGCTCGGAGTTGCGCCAGGTGAACTCCAGCGGCTGACGGGACACCACGATCTTGCGCGCGTCGCCGATCGTCCTGGCGAAATCGGCGTCCTCGCCGCCCGCCTCCTCGCGCTGCGGCCACGCCCCGGCGAAGCTGTCGTAGGTCTTGCGGCCCAGCAGCATCGTGTCGGCCATCTGCGACGTCACCGCCGCGCCCATCTCATCGTTGAAGTACGGGAAGTGCCAGTCGGCCGGGTCCTGGATGACACCGTCGAGCGAGATGAACAGGTTTGCGCTGATCGTCCTCATGATGACCCTCCATGCGGGGGCGGGGCCGTCCGGCCACGCCGTGTCGTGATGTGCCCGAAGTCTCGCGGGTCCGGCTAACGGTTCTCCTACGGTCACCCTTTCACCGGCCCAGCCCCGCCACGAGGAACCCGACCAGGCGGCGGGCGTCGTAGCGGGGGTCGGCGCCGGCCCCGATGCACAGGTTCCCCACCCCGCGCATGAGCTCGAAGGCGTCCAGGCCGGCGCGGATCTCACCGGCGGCCGCCGCGGCCTCCAGCAGGCGCGCGCACACCGGCACCAGCCGGTCCAGGAAGTAGGCGTGCAACGTCTGGAAGCCGGTGTTGTCCGGCTGCAGCACCGCGGCCAGCCCGTGCTTGGTGACCAGGAAGTCGACGAACAGGTCGATCCACTGCCCCAGCGCCGCGTACGGGCTCGCGGCGGAGGCCAGCAGCGCCGGACCGGCCTCGGCGCAGGACTCGACCTGGTGACGGTAGACGGCGATGACCAGGTCGGCCCGGGTCGGGAAATGGCGGTAGATCGTGGCGGTCCCGACCCCGGCCTCGGCCGCGATGTCACGGATCGGCGCCTCCACGCCCGAGGTGAGGAACACCGCGGCGGCCGCGCGGAGCAGGTTCTCCTCGTTACGCCGGGCATCAGCCCGTTTCGGACGCGAGTGGTCCACGCCGTTCCCTCCGGATTGCTAAACGGGACACGGTCCCGTATCGTCAAAAGCGGGACACGGTCCCGCTTGCTCATGATGTCAGAGCGGAGCGCCGCCGGCAAAGCCCTGCCCTCCGCCACGCCCACCTGCCACCACCCACCCGGAAGGCACACCCATGCCCACATCATCGCCCAGCACCCCGGTCGTCTCGGTCAGGCCGGTCGTCCTGCCCGCACCCGGACGGGGCGAGGACCTCCAGGTCCGCGTCTCGGCCCCCGCCACCGGCGACCGCCTGCCCGTCATCGTCCTGTCCCACGGCCACGGCTGGTCCATGGACGGCTACGCCCCCCTGGCCGACTTCTGGGCCGCCCACGGCTTCGCCGTCGTGCAACCCACCCACCTCGACTCCCGCACCCTCGCCCTGCCCGCCGACGATCCCCGCACCCCCACGATCTGGCGCGTCAGGGTCGAGGACCTCAGGCGCGTCATCGACGACCTGGACGTCCTGGAAGCCGCCCTCCCCGGCCTGGCCGGACGCCTGGACCACGACCGCCTGGCCGTCGCCGGCCACTCCTGGGGAGCCCAGAGCGCCGGCATGCTCCTCGGCGCCCGCGTCCTGGACGCCGACGGCACGCCAGGACAGGACCTGTCCGACCCCCGCGTCAAGGCAGGCGTGCTGCTCGCCCTCCCCGGCCTGGGCGGCCGTGACCTGTCACCGTTCGCCGCCGAGCACTTCCCCTTCATGAACCCCGCCTTCGACGGCATGACCACCCCCGCCCTGCTGGTCGCCGGCGACAAGGACGACTCCCCGCTGTCGACGCGAGGGCCGGACTGGTTCACCGACGGCTACCACCTCAGCCCCGGCGACAAGAGCCTGCTGACCCTGTTCGGCGCCGAGCACACCCTCGGCGGCGTCGCCGGACACCAAGTCGCCGAGACCACCGACGAGAGCCCCGAACGCCTGGCCCTGCTGCAGCGGCTGACCACGGCCTACCTGCGCAGCGCTCTCGACCCCGGCGACACCGCCTGGCCCGACGCCCGCGCCGCCCTGCGAGCCGCCCCCCACCCCCTGGGCCAGATCCAGAGCAAGTAGGCCGCTCAGCCCACCGGGCGGCGGAAGCCGAACGTCTCGTGCCGCCGGACGAAACCCAGCGAACGGTAGAGCTCGCGGGCGGCCACGTTGGTCGCGTCGTGGTTCACCGTCACCACCCCCACGCCCAGCGCCCGCATGCGGCGCATCGCGTGCAGCATCGCCGCCCGCGCCAGGCCCCGCCGCCAGAACGCCGGATGGGTGCCGACCGGCTCGAAATGACCGATCGCGTTGCGCTCGTCGATCCAGCCGACCGCGAAGGCCGCGATCCGCCCGTCCGGCGCCTGGACCACGATCTCGTCGGCCGGGTCGTAGCCGGGCCGCTCCATCACCGCCGCGCGGTAGAGCGGCCCGGTCCAGTCGTCGCCGAACGCCGCGTTGCGCGCCTCGGCCAGCCCAAAGGCGTCCTCGGCGACGGCGTGCCGCACCACGAACCCGGCCGGCACGCCCGGCTCGGGCACCGGGTCGCGCAGATCGCGCTCGTTGACGTGGTCCCACACCCGGAACCGCTCGAAACCGGCCCGGCCCAGCAGGCCGATCCGCGCGGCGTCGCAGTCGAAGACGTCGGTCAGCACGTACGGCTCACCCGGGTCCATCATCCGCGCGGTCGCCCCGGCCGCCTCCTCCAGCATGTCCAGCTCCCGCGGCCCGCCACGCAGCCGCGGCGCGGCGAAGACGTCGAAGGCGCAGCCGAACCGCAGCAGGATCGCGATCCCGGCCAGGCCGTCGCCGTCCTCCCACAGCCGTACCAGCTCGGCGGCCGGACGGCGGTCGCGCAGATTGTCATAGACGCGGTGCGGCAGCTCGCCGACGTGGTCGTAACCGCACCGCCCGGCCTGGCCGATCCACCCCGCCATGACCGACCGCAGGGACGGCAGATCCTCATGACGGAAGACACGCACGCGCACAACGGACCCCTTCAGGACTTCAGGAAGTGCAGGACGGCCAGCACCCGGCGGCTGTACCCGCTGGCGTGCGACAGGCCCAGCTTGTCGAACAGCGAGTTGACGTGCTTTTCCACCGCGCTCTGCGAGACGTGCAACTGCGCGGCGATCGAGGCGTTGGTCATGCCCTGGGCCATGCACTCCAGCACCTCCCGCTCCCGCGCGGTCAGCCGGGCCAGCGGATCGACCTGCGTGGTACGGGCCAGCAACTGCCGCACCACCTCCGGATCGAAGGCCGCGCCGCCGGCCGCCACCCGCTCCAGCGCGTCCAGGAAGTCGCCGACCTGCGCCACCCGGTCCTTCAGCAGGTAGCCCACGCCCTCGACGTCGGCGCTCATCAGCTCGGTGGCGTACCGCTTCTCCACGTACTGCGACAGCACCAGAACCTTGATGTGCGGCCAGCGCCGACGGATCTCCAGCGCCGCCCGCAGCCCCTCGTCGGTGTGGGTCGGCGGCATGCGCACGTCGACCACCACGACGTCCGGGGCGTGCTCGGCCACCGCCGCCACCAGGGCCTGGCCGTCGCTCACGGCGGCCGGCACCTGGTGGCCCTCCTCGCCCAGCAGGCGTACCAGGCCCTCGCGCAGCAGCGTGGAGTCCTCGGCCAGGATCACCCGCACGGCAGCACCGCCGACACCGTCGTCGGGCCGCCGGGCGGGCTGACCACCTCGAAGGCGCCGTCGAGCGCCGCCACCCGCCTGGCCAGCCCGGAAAGGCCGCCCCCCGAGGGCCGCGCGCCGCCCGTCCCGTCGTCGCCCACCCGTACGAGCACCCTGTCGTCCTCCTGCCTGACCTCGACCGTCACCAGCGTGGCGGCCGCGTGCTTGGCGGCGTTGGTCACCGCCTCGCTGACCACGAAGTACGCCGCCGTCTCCACCGCCATCGGCGGCCGCAGCGGCAGCTCGCACACCACCGTGACCGGCACGCCCGCGCGCTCGGCCACCCCGGCCAGCGCCTCGCCCAGCCCGAGGGAGTCCAGCCCGCTGGGATAGACCCGCCAGGCCACCTCGCGCAGTTCGGCCAGCGCCTGCTGGGCCTGCTCGTGCGCCTGCCCCAGCAGCTCCGGACGCCCCCGCCGGGACCGCCCGATGAGCATCGACAACGCCACCAGGCGCTGCTGGAGCCCGTCGTGCAGGTCACGCTCGATCCGGCGGCGCTCGGAGTCGACCGCGGCCACGATCCCGGCCCGGCTCTCGGCCAGCTCGGCGATCCTGCGCTCCAGCGCCTCGGTACGGTCGGGCCCCAGCATGCGCCCGGCCAGCCGCCGCTCCAGCGCGTGCACCCCCGCCAGCCCCGACAGGGCGATGAACAGCAGCACGCACCCGCCGACCACGAAGTAGAGCACCAGCGGCGGCGTCGGCGTCATCCCGTCGTAGGGCTCGCCCCGGGCCCAGGCCCCCAGCAGCAGCACCCCGGCGCGCGCGCCCAGCACCAGCAGCGCCACCACCAGCCCGCCCAGCACGCCGGCCGGGATCCTGGCGGCCAGGTAGCGCGCCGGCCGCGTGTCCCACCCGGACAGGGCGTCGAGCGCGGCGGTGTCCAGGCGCAGGCGGCGCGCCTCGAACGCGGCCAGCCGCGCCGCCCGCTCCCGCACCCGCGGCCGGCCCAGCACGGGCAGGGTGAGCAGCAGGAACAGCGCGCCGGCCGGCGCGGTGAGCCCGCCCAGGACCACCGCGCCCAGCACCTTCAGCCCTTCAGCGGCGGTTCGCATGCCGTCCTTTGCGCCGTTCCGTCAGCCGTACCGTGACGAAGACCACGATCGCCAGCGCCACCAGGCCGATCACCACGTTGGTGCCGATGCCCACGTAGGCCTCCACCAGCGACCAGTTCTCGCCGAGAAAGTATCCCGCAAGCACGAAGATGGTGTTCCAGATGGCGCTGCCGGCCGTCGTGAGCAGCGTGAACGTCACCAGCGGCATACGTTCCACACCCGCCGGCACCGAGATCAGGCTGCGGAAGACGGGGATCATCCGGCCGAAGAAGACGCTCTTGCGGCCGTGCCGCAGGAACCACGCCTCGGTCTTCTCGATGTCGGACACCTTGACCAGCGGCAGCTTGGCGGCGATGGCCAGCGTGCGCTCGCGGCCGAGCATCGCGCCCACCCCGTACAGCGCCAGCGCCCCGGCGACGGAGCCGAGCGTCGTCCACACCAGCACCTCCAGCAGGGCCAGCTCGCCCCTGGCGGCGGTGAAGCCGGACAAGGGCAGGATGACCTCGCTGGGCAGCGGCGGGAACAGGTTCTCCAGCATGATCGCCAGCCCGGCCCCGAAGGCGCCGAGGTTCTCCATCAACGCAATCAACCAATCCGTCATGTCCCCCAGGCTACGAATGATCGGGTAGACCGGTAATGAGGCGGACTGCCGGATGTGCTCTGTGGTAAACCACACCCCCACGTACCGTACACTGTACGGTCTATGAGTCCTCTTCCGGATCTGGCACGACACCCAGCGATCTTCCGACCCGGCGATCCCCCCAGGTCCGGTCATTTGGTCTTCCTCGACGACGAAGGCGACGGCACGGCCACGGTGATCGAACAGGACGGTGACGGCTCGCCCCGCCCCCGCGAGCGCGCCGTCACCGAGATCCCCGTCGCCGACGCCGTCGCCGTGCTGGCCAGGGCGCGCGCCGACGCCGCCGCCCACCCGGCCACCCGCTTCTGGGGCGCCGTCGCGCTGGTCGCCCTCCAGCTCGTCACCCGCGGCCGCATCCTGCCCGCCGTCTCACCCGACGGCCACGACTCCTGGCGCGCCGGCCCCCTCGACGCCGCCGACGCCCGCCGGGTGCGCGAACTGGCCGAGGCCATGCCCGCCGCCGCCCGCGCCCTCCCCGTGGGCGACCTGCTGCTGCCCGACGCCGAGCCGCTCGTGCGCGCCTTCCTCGACGCCGTGGCCGACGCCATGCCCCGCTCGCCCGGAGCCGTACGCGCCACCGGCACCACCGCCTTCGCCGCCGTCAAACCCGTCAAGGTGCCCCACCTGCGGTCCTGGGCCCAGGAGGTCTCGGCGGGGCTCGACTCCGGCGTCCGGCTCTCGCTCCGGCTGGAGGCCGACGACCTGGCCCAGGCCGACTTCCGGGCCGTCGTCCAGGTCCACGGCCTGGCCGACCCCTCGCTCGTCGTGGACGCCGCCGACCTGTGGCAGGGACACGACCCCGGGTTCGGCCCCGGCGCCAGGATCGAGGTCACCCTCGGTCTGCGCCGCGCCGCCCGCGCCTGGCCCCGCCTGGAACGGCTGCTCGACCACGCCGTCCCCGACGAGCTCGCCCTCACCGACGGCGACGTGGAGGACCTGCTGGCCGGCGCGGCCGACCGGCTCACCGCCGCCGGCGTCGAGGTCCACTGGCCGCGCTCCCTCGTCCGCGGCCTGAGCGCCCACGCCGTCGTCGGCGAACGCGACAGCGCGCCCTCCGACCTGCCCTCCTTCCTGGGCGGCCACCACCTGACCAGCTTCAACTGGCGGCTCGCCCTCGGCGGCGCCCCGCTGAGCGCCGCCGAGATGGACCTGCTGGCCGAGTCCCACCGGCCCGTCGTACGGCTGCGCGACCAATGGGTGCTCATCGAACCCGGCCTGGCCCGCAAGGCCCGCCTGCGCGACCTCAAACCCCTCACCGGCCTCCAGGCGCTCGGCGCCGCGCTCACCGGCACGGTCGAGATCGACGCCGAAGGCGAACCGGAACAGATCGCCGTCGAGCCCACCGCCTGGCTCGCCGACCTGCGCGACCGGCTCACCGACCCCGACCCCGTCGACCCGCCGCCCGGCCTGGCCGCCACCCTGCGCGACTACCAGCTCCAAGGGCTGCGCTGGCTGGCCAGGATGACCTCGCTCGGCCTGGGCGGCTGCCTGGCCGACGACATGGGCCTGGGCAAGACCATCACCCTGATCGCGCTCCACCTGCACCGCGCCGGCACCGGCCCCACCCTCGTCGTCTGCCCGGCCTCGCTGCTGGGCAACTGGGAACGCGAGATCACCAGGTTCGCCCCCGGCGTCCCGGTCCGCCGCTACCACGGCGCCGCCCGCACCCTGGCCGACGACGGGTTCGTGCTCACCACGTACGGCACCATGCGCCTGGACGCCGCCACCCTCGGCGCCCACCCCTGGGGCCTGCTGGTCGCCGACGAGGCCCAGCACGTCAAGAACCCCGCCTCCGGCACCGCCAAGGCGCTGCGCGAGATCCCCGCCGCCGCCCGCGTCGCCCTCACCGGCACGCCCGTGGAGAACAACCTGTCCGAACTGTGGGCCGTCCTCGACTGGACCACCCCCGGCCTGCTCGGCCCCCTGTCCCGCTTCAGGGCCCGCTGGGCCAAACCGGTCGAGTCCGGCGACGCCGACACCGCCGCCCGGCTGGCCAGGCTCGTCGGCCCGTTCCTGCTGCGCCGCCGCAAGAGCGACCCCGGCATCGCCCCCGAACTGCCACCCAAGACCGAGACCGACCGGCCCGTCCCCCTCACCACCGAACAGGCCGCCCTGTACGAGGCCGTCGTCCGCGAGAGCATGACCCAGATCGAGAACGCCAAGGGCATGGCCAGACGCGGCCTGATCGTCAAACTGCTGACCGGCCTCAAGCAGATCTGCAACCACCCCGCCCACTACCTGCACGAATCGTCCCCCCGGCTGACCGGCCGCTCCGGCAAGCTCGAACTCCTCGACGAGCTCGTCGACACGATCGTCGCCGAAGACGGCGCCGTGCTGGTCTTCACCCAGTACGTCGCCATGGCCAGGCTCCTGGACAAGCACCTGACCGGCCGCGGCGTCGGCACCCAGCTCCTGCACGGCGGCACCCCGGTCGCCCGCCGCGAGGAGATGGTCGCCCGCTTCCAGGACGGCCACGCCCCCGTCTTCCTGCTCTCCCTCAAGGCCGCCGGCACCGGCCTCAACCTCACCCGCGCCGACCACGTCATCCACTACGACCGCTGGTGGAACCCCGCCGTGGAGGACCAGGCCACCGACCGCGCCTACCGCATCGGCCAGACCCGGCCCGTCCAGGTGCACCGCCTCATCACCGAAGGCACGATCGAGGACCGCATCGCCGCCATGCTGAGCGCCAAGCGCTCGCTCGCCGACGCCGTCCTGGCCTCCGGCGAGGCCGCCCTCACCGAGCTGACCGACGCCGAACTCGCCGCACTCGTGGAGCTCAGATGACCGCCGTACGCGGATTCGCCGCCTTCCCCCCGCAACGCGCCGGCGCCCGCTTCGCCACCACCTGGTGGGGCCAGGCGTGGATCAAGGCCCTGGAGGACACCTCGCTCGACCAGACCCTGCTGCGCAAGGGCCGCGCCTACGCCAAGACCGGCCAGGTCGGCCCGATCACCGTCAGCCCCGGCAGGCTCGCCGCCGTCACCGAGCACGAGTACGACACCGTCGTCCGCGTCGAACAGCTCACCGACGCCGCCTGGGAACGCTTCCTGGACCAGGTCGCCGCCAAGGCCGGGCACATCGCCGCCCTGCTCGACCGCGACGTCCCGCACGACCTGGTCGAGGCCGCCGAGGACGCCGCCGTGCCGCTGCTGCCCACCGTCGGCGACCTGGAACCCGAATGCTCCTGCCCCGACTGGGGGCACCCGTGCAAGCACGCCGCCGCCCTGTGCTACCAGGCGTCCTGGCTGCTGGACGGCGACCCGTTCGTCCTGCTGCTGCTGCGCGGACGCGGCGAGCGGGACCTGATCGAGGCCCTGCAGACCCGCCACCTGCCCCCGGCCCAGCCCCCCGCCGCCGGCGCGGGGACCACTGCCGCGGCCGGTGGCGTGCCCGCGGCGCAGGCGTTCGCGGTCGGCCGGCCGCCGCTGCCCGAACCCCCGCCGCACGAGAGCGCCTTCACCCCCCTGGCCCTGGACCCCGCACCCGGCGTGGACGTGGCCGCCCTGGCCGTGCTGGCCGCCTCCGCCGCCGGCCGCGCCCGCCAGATCCTGCAGCGCGGCCGCCTGGAACCGCTGACCGAACACCAGGACCGCGTCCGCCTGGCCGCCGAGCACGACCTCGACCTCGGCCTGGAACCCGCCGTCCAGGCCTGGCGCTACGGCGGCGCCCCCGGCCTCGACGCACTCGAAACCCCCTGGACGCCGCCCCGCCAGGACCTGGCCAGAGCGCAGGCGCTGCTGGAGTCCGGCTGGGACGGCGAACCCCCGCCCGGCCTGGAGACCTGGCGCAACCGCTGGACCCTCGGCCCCCGCCAGGTCCGCTACGGCCGCGACGGCCGCTGGTACCCCTTCACCCGGCACGACGGCCACTGGTGGCCCGCGGGCCCCCCGGAACGCGACCCCTCCACCCTCCTCCACTGACTGCGCCGGGGGCGGGCCGGGGTGGGGCCGGGGTGGGGCCGGTCAGGGGGTGAGCTCCTCGGCCTCGCCCGCCGCCGCCACCGTCGCCACCAGCCGGTCGAGGTCGGCCGGCGTGGCGTACGGGTTGAGCAGAGTCAGCTTGAGCCGCACCCGCCCCGGCCCCGCCCCCGGCAGCTCGGTACGCCCCACCACCGCCCGCCCCTCCCGCAGCAGTCTGCGCCGCAACCCCGCGTTCACCTCGTCCGAGCGCGCCGGATCGGCCGGCACGTACCGGAACAGGAACGCGGTCAGCACCGGATCGGCGTGCAGCTCCAGCCGCCGATGGGCGCGCACCGCCGCCGCGCCGTGCCGGGCCAGGTCATGGCAGGCCTCCACCAGGCGGCCCAGCCCCGCCCGGCCCAGCGTGCGCAACGTCACCACGATCTTGAACGCGTCGGCCCGCCGCGTGGTGCGCAGCGAGTACCCCAGCAGGCTCGGGTAACCGGCCTCCTCGTCGTCGGCCGGGTTGAGGTAGGCCGCCCGCCGGGCCAGCGACGCGTACGTCTCGGCCCGGCGCACCAGGAAGACCCCCGCCGCGGCCGGCTGCCAGCCGAGCTTGTGCCAGTCCAGCGACACCGAGTCGGCCAGCGCGAGACCGTCCAGGAGCGGCGCGAGCCGGTCCGACAGCAGCGCGCCACCACCGTAGGCGGCATCGACGTGCAGCCAGGCGCCGTGCTCGGCGGCCAGCGCCGCGCACGCCCGCAACGGGTCGATCGCCCCGGTGTCCGTCGTGCCCGCCGTGGCCACCACCGCCACCGGCAGCTCCCCGCGCCGCACGCTCGCCCCCAGCGCCCCCGCCAGCGCGCCGGCGTCCATCCGCAGCTCCCGGTCGGCCGGGACGGCCACCACCGCCTCCTCCCCGAGCCCGAGCAGCGCCGCGGCCCGCCGGACGGAGAAGTGCGCCGCCTCGGAGGCGAAGATCCGCGGCCGGGCCGAGCCGGCGGGCCCCCGCCCCGGCAGGCCCGCCAGCTCGACCCTGTCGCCCGACGCCCGGCCCACCACCGCGTCCCTGGCCAGCATCAGGCCCATCAGGTTGGACTCGGTGCCGCCCGAGGTCAGCACGCCGGCCGCCGCCGACCCGAACCCCACCAGCTCGGCCAGCTCGGCCAGCAGCGACGTCTCCAGCGCGGTCGCGGCCGGCGCCTGGTCCCAGGAGTCCAGCGACGGGTTGAGCGCCGAGACCGCCAGATCGGCCGCCACCGCCACGGCCAGCGGCGGACAGTGCAGATGCGCCGCGCAGAACGGATCGGCCGGATCGGCGCTCCCGTAGGCCAGCAGCTCGGTCAGCGCCGTCAGGCCGCCGCCCTCCGACGCGAACGCCCGCGCCACCTCGGCGGCCAGCTCACCGGGCGTGCCGGCGGGCAGCGGACCGGCCCGCCGTCGCGCGCCCTCGGCCAGGGCGGCCAGCACGTCACGCAGCAGCGGCTCCAGCGCGGCCGCCCCGCCCATCCCGCCGGACAGGGCCTGATCCGTCGTCACATCGCTCACCCGGCCACTGTGCGGCACCGGCGGCCCCGCGGCCAACACGCACCCCGATGGAACGCCATGGAACGCCCAGACAGATGGACACCCGCAACGACCAGAAGGAGACCCCCATGAGACACCTGCGCCGGATCGGGTACGCGCTGGGCGCCGCGCTCGCCCTCGGCCTGATCCCCGCCACCGCCCACGCCGCGACGCCCGTCCACGTCAAGGAGGCAGAACAGAGCAAATGCCTCGACATCCGGACCGAGGACGACATCTTCGTCCCCGGCGCCCGGCTGCAGCGCTTCACCTGCCACAGCGTCAACGAGCAGCAGTGGGAGATCCTCCCGCTGGCCGGGGACGCGTTCCTGCTGCGCAACCCGCTGACCCGGATGTGCGTGGCGGCCGAATCGGCCGGGTTCGGCGCGCAGGTGGTGGAACGGGCCTGCGGCGAGTCCGACCCCGCCGTCAGATGGTTCACGCTGGGCGGGGTGCCGTTCGTCAAGGGCTCGGGGTTCAACCAGATCCGCTCGGCCCTGGCGTCGGGAAGCTGCCTGGACACCCTGGACACCTTCGTCAAGATCTTCCCGTGCTCGCCGGGGCTGACCAACAAGGCCCAGCTATGGGCGGCCGTCTGAGCGCGGTTCTCCGGCCGGTTCTCAGGCTGGGGGCCAGTTCCGCAGGACGGCGTCCAGGGCGTCCAGCGTCCTGGACCAGGAGGACTCCACGTCGCGGGGATGGCGGCGGAACCCGCCGGCCGTCTCCAGCGTCACGTAACCGTGCAGCGTGCTGCTCATCATGCGCAGCGCGTCGGTCTGGTCGGGCTCGGACAGGCCGTAGGCGCGCAGGACGGCCCGCGTCAGCTCCGCGTGGCGGCGGCCCGCGCTGACGTCCAGCGACTCGGAGTCGAGCTCGAGCTGGGTGGCGGCGTAGCGGCCCGGATGCTCCTTGGCGTAGCCGCGGTAGGCGTTGGCGAAGGGCACCAGCGCCTCCTTGCCCGACCGGCCGGCCAGCGCGGCGGCGGCCCGGTCGGCCATCTCGCCCAAGGCCAGCTCCGCCACCCTGAGCCGCAGCTCCTGGAGGTCCTTGACGTGCGCGTACAGGGCGGCGGGCTTGACGCCGAAGCCGCGGGCGAGCGCGGAGACGGTCACGTTCTGGAAGCCGACCTCGTCGGCCAGGTCCGCGGCCGCCCTGGTCAGACGGTCGACGGTCACTCCGGCGCGGGCCACCACAGCACTCCTTCTTAAAGGCTTTAAGTATTTGCATACTACCGTTAAGAACGGCTAGCCTCCACAACCATGAGACCGCTGACCGAACCCGACATCCGCACATCGTTCATCAACTGCACCAAAGGCGAGGCCAAACGCGTCGGCCTGCCCAGGGAACTGGCCGACCTGCCCTGGGACGACCTCGACTTCCTCGGCTGGCGAGATCCCGGCGCCCCCGAGCGCGCCTACCTGGTCGCCGAACGCGACGACACCCTCGTGGGCGTCGCCCTGCGCGTGACCTCCGGCGCCCCGCGGGCCTTCACCTCGCGCAGCATGTGCTCCTTCTGCCTGACCACCCACACCAGCGGCGGCGTCGCCCTGATGACCGCCCGCCGCACCGGCGAGCCCGGCCGCCAGGGCAACACCGTCGGCCAGTACCTGTGCGCCGACCTGGCCTGCCCCCTCTACCTGCGCGGCAGGAAGCAGGCCGCGGGCGCCGGCGTCGTGGACGAGTCGCTGACGCCGGCGGAGAAGATCGCCCGCACGCACGCCAACGTGCGTTCCTTCCTGGACAAGGTGGCCGCCTGACCCGGCCTCACTCGTCGTCCCAGGCCATCGAGCTCATCCGCCACCCGGCGGGCGTCCGGACGAACTGGGTGGTCTTGCGGCCCCCGCCCTCGAACGGCACCCCGTCCCGTACACCGGACTTGCGGTAGTCGCTGAACCGGTGCGCCACCGACCCGAAGATCTCGGTGCGCTCGGCGACCTCCCACTCGCGGAACTCGGTCAGCGTCCCGTCGGTGAGGATGCGCTGCCGGGGCTCGACGAAGCCGTCCAGGTCGTGGACCACGGGCTCGGGCCCGGTGTTGTTGACGATCATCGCCTGCGGGACGAACAGGTCGCGCACGACGCCGACGTCGGGGCGGCGTCCGCCGGTGTTGGTGAAGGCGCCCATGAACGCCGCCATCAGCCCGTCGAGCTCGGCCTTGACGCCGCAGGGCGGCCCGTCGTCGGCCAGCAGCGACCAGACCTCGCTGTCCTGCCGCTCGCCCCGGTACGGGAAACGCTTGCGCAGCACGCCGTCGCGGGTCATCCCGAGCCGGCGCGCCACCTCGACGCTGCGCGTGTTGCCCGGCGAGACCCACCATTCCACGCGCGCCATGCCGCGCTCGGCGAACGCCCAGTCGATCAGCAGCCGGCAGGCCCGGGTCACCAGCCCACGGCCCGTCCCGGCCGCCTCCAGCCAGCAGCCGATCTCGCACACCCCCGAGACCGCGTCGAACCGGGTGAACATGACGCCGCCGACCAGCGTGCCGGCCAGCCAGATCCCGTAGATGCGGGCGCCGTCGCCGGCCTGGTCGTCGGCATAGCGCTGCAGGACGGCCGTGGCCGAGGCCAGGTCGGTGCTGCGCTCGGCCCACGGGATCCACGGGTCCACCAAGGGGCGGGCGCGGTCGATGTGGTCCAGGAACTCCTGGGCCTGCCAGGGCTCCAGCGGGCGGAGCTCGGCGTCGTCGCCGAGCGGCAGTGTGAACACGGACACCGTCCAAAGGTACGTAACGAGCGTTCGGTATGTAAGGTAGCAGCATGCCACCCGCAGCCGGAGACCGTGAAGCCCGCCGCGAGGACGTCTCACAGGCGGTCTGGCAGGTGCTGGCCGACAAGGGGTTCGGCGGGCTCACCCTGCGCGCCGTCGCCGCCGCCATGGGCGTCTCGACCGGCCTGCTCATGCACTACTTCCCCACCAAGCGGGCCCTGGTCGGGCACGCGCTCGACCTGCTGGAGCGGCGCACGGCCGGCCGCCCCCGGCGCCGGGCCCCCGCCGCCGGCCTGGCCGCCCTGCGGGCCGCGCTGCTCGACATCCTGCCGCTGGCCCCCGCCGACGTCGCCCGCAACCGCATCTGGGTCAGCTCATGGGACCTGGCCCTGGCCGACGACGACCTCGGCGCCGGCCAGGCCGCCCGCTACACCCGGCTGCGCTCGGCGCTGCGCGCCCATCTGGAGGCCGCCCGCGACCTCGGCGAACTGCCTCCGGCGGCCGACCCCGAACGGCTGGCGGCCAGTGCCGTGGCCTTCGTCCACGGGCTCGTCGTCCAGGCGCTGTTCGACCCCGGACGCTTCCCCGAAGAGACCCAGACGGCCCTGCTCGACGACTTCCTGGCCTCGATCGCGGCCTGAAGCCCTGTTACGTGGCCACCGACACGACGTGCCCCGCCGAGGCCGGGTCGGCGGCCAGCTTCAGCATGCAGTCGGCCAGGTCGGCGCGGGTGGTGGAGCGGCCCCCGCGCAGGTTGAGATCCCGGGCCGTGCGGTAACGGCCGGTGAGCCCGCCGTCGAGCAGGCGCGACGGGCGCACGATCGTCCAGTCCAGCCCCGAGGCGCGCAGCAGGCGCTCGGACTCGGCCAGGTCGGTGTAGGAGTTCTTGAGCAGCGGCTGCAGGATGAGGGGCTTGAGCACGTACCGGGTGACCGCGCCGTCACCGGCGTCGGCGACCAGGCCCGCGGCGCTCACCAGCAGCACCCGCCGGGCCGAGACCCGCGCCATCGCCTGGGTGATCGAGCGCATGCTCGACGAGTGCACGGTGGTCGGGCCGCGCCCGCGCGGGCCGAGCGCGATCAGGACGGCGTCCCGGCCCTTGATCGCCGGGGCGACGGCCTGCGGGTCGGCCAGGTCGGCGGTCACGGTCTCGACGCGGCCGCGCAGCCCGTCCGGCAGCCGGGCGGGATCACGGACGACGGCGGTGACCTCGTGGCCCAGGTCGAGCGCCTGACGGACGAGTTCGAGCCCGGTGCGGCCGGTCGCGCCGAAGATGACGAGCCTCATGTCGTGCCCTTCGCGAGAGGGTGGGTGAACACTTACTCACCCTACTCGCCCCACCCTCAGCCGGCGGGGACGGGGACGTGGGCCGCCGCCAGGGCGCGCGCCGCCTCCACGACCGCCGCGCGGCGGCGGGCCAGCGCCCGGCCGGGATCGGGCTCGTCGAGGATGAGCCGGCGCATCTGCGGGGCCGCGAAGTTCCACGCCACCAGACCCAGCACGGTGAACAGCCAGTCCTGGGCGGTGGCCCGGTCGCGCAGGCCGGCCGCCGTCAGGCCCTCGACGTGCCCGACGTAGGACTCCCGGCGCTCACGTTCGCCCTCCACCGGCGCGTCGCCGACCTCCAGCGCCTCCCACATCAGCAACCGGACCAGCTCCGGATGCTCCTGGTACCAGTCGAACAGCTGGCCGACGGCCTCGGGCAGCGTGCGCGGGTCGAGGCTCACGGCGTGGCAGATCTCCTCCAGCTTGGCCCGCACGACCGTGCCGAACAGCTTGTCCTTGCCGCCGAAGTAGAGGTAGATGGCCTGCTTGTTGGCCTGGGCGGCGGTCGCGATGCGGTCGATCCTGGAGCCGGCCAGGCCGTGCTCGGCGTACTCGGCCGTGGCGGCCGCGAGGATCCGCCGCCTGGTCGCTTCGGCGTCGTAGGTCATACCGGCAATTAAACCATCCAGTTGACATTTGGGCGGAAGCGCGCCAGGGTTCTCTCTAAACCAACTGTATGGTTTATTTCTGGAGGAGAGATCGATGACCGTGAACACCCTTGCCCCCGTCCCCATGAGCCCGCCCCTGCCCGCCGCGCTGGCCGGCCGCGGCGTGGTGGTCGTCGGAGGCAGCTCCGGCATCGGGCTGGCGGCCGGCGCGCTGCTGGCCTCCGTCGGAGCGCGCGTGACGCTGGTGGCCCGCGACCGCGACCGCCTGGCAACCGCCGTGGACCAGGTACGCACGCCCGCCGCCGTGGTGACGGGCATCGCCGCCGACGGCAGCGACGAACACGACCTGCGACGCGTGCTGGACGAGGCCGGCCCCGTGGACCACGTCCTGGTCACCGCGGGCGACCTGGCCGGCGGCCCGTTCCTCGACACCCCCGTCGAGCAGCTCCGCCAGGCCGTGGACGGACGCTTCTGGGGCGCCTACGGCGCGGCCCGCGCCGCGGCCCGCGTCCTGCCCCCCGGCGGCTCCATCACCTTCAGCTCCGGCCTCTACCTCCAGCGGCCCATCCCCGGCGCGGCCGCCGCCATCGCGATCCTCGGCGCCGTCGAAGGGCTCACCAGGACGCTGGCCGTCGAGCTCGCGCCGATGCGGCTGCGCGTCAACACCGTCAGGTACGGCATCGTGGACACCCCGCTCTCGCGCGGCACCTTCGGCCTCGACGGCGAGGAGGCGGTCGCCGCGGCCGGCTCGGGCACGCCGCTGGGCCGGTTCGGCACCGCCCAGGAGGCGGCCTCGGCCTCGCTGTTCCTCATGGCCAACAACTTCGTGACCGGGACCGTCCTGACCGTCGACGGAGGCCAGAGCCTGGTCTGACCTCCGTCGCGGCCGTCAGGCCAGGTTGAGCTGCCAGGACACGCCGAAGCGGTCGTTGACCCAGCCGAACTTGGTGCTGAAGCCGTACGAGCCGATCGGCATCAGCGGCCGGCCGCCCTCCAGCAGCGCCGCGTACAGCCGGTCGATCTCCTCCTCGGTGTCGCACGCGACCCAGATCGACATCGAGGGGGTGAAGCCGAACGCGTGCTGCTCACTGCTGTCGATGCACATGTACTCCTGGCCGGCCAGGGTGAACGTGGCATGCATGACGGTGCCCTCGGGCCCCGGCCCGCCGGGGCCGTAGTGGGAGACGGCCACCACCTTGGAGTCCTCGAACAGCGACACGTAGAAGTTCATCGCCTCCTCGGCGTCGCGGTTCTGGAACATCAGGAACGTCGTGGTCTTCTGGCTCATGACTGGTCCTCCGTCGGCAGGTAGAAGTCGGTGGTGGCGGCGACCGCGGTGGCGGCGGACTCGGGCGAGGCCCCCGCCTGCTCGAACGCCTCGCCCCACGCCCTGCTGCTGGCCGTGATGTAGCTCCGGCCCTCGCCGGTCAGCTCGAAACCGGCCTTGTCGGGCAGCGGCGCACCCGAGAGGTGCAGCCCCAGGCCCAGAAGCGCGAGGTCCCAGCCCACGCCCACCGCCCCGGGCCCGTACCTGCCCCACATCTCCGGCGGCACCTCGGCGGTGTGGCGCAGCTCGAACAGGGTGCCCCCGCCCTCGGGCGACAGGCGCACCTCGACCTCGGAGAAGCCGGGGTCGGGCCCGAACAGCCAGCTCACCCTGAGGTAGGAGGGCGGCTCGCAGTCGAGGATCTCCCCGCCCGCGTTGCCCTCCAGCTGGTACGTGCCCCCCAGCCGCAGGTCGCCCGAGACGGGCATGAACCAGCGGGCGATGCGCTCGCCGTCGGTGCAGGCGTCCCAGACGTCCTCCACCTCCGCGTCGTAGCGGCGGGTCAGTGACACGGTCTTGCGCTCGCCGTCCTTCAGCTCGCGCCTGATCCGGGATATCTCGTCAAGGCTGTCCATCGTGCTTCTTTCTTCTGCCCCGCGCCAGCTCGGTGGCCAGCGCGTCGAGGCGCTGGTCCCAGAACCCGCGGAAACGGTCGAGCCAGAGGTCGACCTCGCGCAGCGGCGCGGCCTGCACGGCGTAGAGCCGTCGCGTGCCCTCGGCCCGCACGCTGGCGAACCCGTTGTCGCGCAGCACCTTCAGATGCTGGGAGACCGCCGGCTGCGAGATGCCGAACTCTCGCTGGATGACTGAGGTGACCTCGCCGGAACTCTGCTCGCCGCCGGCCAGCAGCTCCAGGATCCGGCGGCGGACCGGATCCCCGAGGACGTCGAACGCGTGCACGACCTCAGTGTTTCAAGACAGCCTTATATAAGTCAAACCTGAGGTAGATGGTGGCGCAGGAACTCCAGCTCCAGCAGCAGCAGGCTCTCGGCCACGTCCTCCTGGGGGGTCATGTGCGTCACGCCGCTCAGCGGCAGAACGGTGTGCGGGCGGCCCGCGGCCAGCAGCGCCGCCGACAGGCGCAGCGTGTGAGCGGCGAAGACGTTGTCGTCGGCCAGCCCGTGCACCAGCATCAGCGGACGGGTCAGCCGGGGCGCGTCGGGCAGCAGCGAGCAGCGGTCGTAGGCCTCGGGATGCTCGTCGGGGTGGCCCAGGTAACGCTCCTGCCAGTGGGTGTCGTACAGGCGGGGATCGGTCACCGGCGCGCCCGCCACGGCCACGTGGAAGACGTCGGGATGGCGCAGCACGGCCGCCGCCGACAGATAACCGCCGTAGGACCAGCCGCGGATCGCCACCCGGCCCAGGTCCAGGTCGGGATGGCGGGCACCGGCGGCCAGCAGCGCGTCGGCCTGGTCCTCCAGCGCGGCGCTCAGCTTGTCGAAGCGCACCGCGCGCTCCCAGGCCGGCCCCCGCCCCGGCGTGCCCCGCCCGTCGGTCACCAGCACGGCGAAGCCCTGCTCGGCGAACCACTGCTCGATCGCGAAGCCGTCCAGGCCGCGCAGCACCCGCGCGGCCATCGGCCCGGCGTACGGCGACAGCAGCACCGGCAGCCGCCCCGACCCCGGCACGTGCCCGGACGGGAACAGCACCGCCGTACGCAGGTCGCGCTTGCCCAGCGACACCAGCTCCACCCGCGGCCGCAGCACCGGCACCGCGCCGTGGGAGGCGATCACCCGATCGCCCACGCTCACCCGCACGCCGTGCTCCTCCAGGGCGCGGCGCACCACGACCGTCGCCCCGCCGGCGCGCGTGCCGGTGTGCACGCCCGGCTCGGCGGTCACCCTGACCAGGCCCTCGGCCCTGGACCAGGTGCACAGGTGCCGCTCGGTCGGCTCCTCGCAGCACTGGAAGAGCACGGTGTCGCCGTCGACGGCCAGGATCTGCAGCACCTGGAGGCCGGGCGGGGTCACCACGTCCTGGCCCACCATCAGGCGGCGGGTGTCGTCGCGGTCGACCGTCCAGACCAGCTCGCCCGAGGCCGTGCGCGACGGCACGCCGCCCACCAGCTCCAGCCAGGCGTCGTCGGTGTCCTCGCGCACCAGGGTGGTCGCGCCGGTGGCCGGATCGACCTCCAGGACGCGGGTGGTGCGCTGGTCACGGCTCTGCACCAGCACCAGCAGGCCCTGACCGGTCCACGACACCGCCGCCACGTACTCGAAGGCCACGCGGTCCCACACCACCCGGGTGCGCCGGCCCTCCAGCGTGACCAGCCACAACGACACGTCGGCGTTGGCCGTGCCGGCCGGCGGGTAGGCCATGGTCCGCGGCGGCCTGCCGGGCTCGGCCGGCTCGGCCAGGCACCACTTCTGCACCGCCGCGTTGTCCACCCGGGCGGCCAGCAGCCTGCTCCCGTCGGGCGCCCACCAGTAGCCGCGGTGGCGGCCCATCGACTCGCCGGCCACGTGCTCGGGCAGCCCCCACGTCACGTCGGTGCCGTCGGGGACGAGCAGCGGCCGCTCGCCGACGTGCAGCGCGCCGCCGGAGACGAACGCGACGTGCTCGCCGGTCGGGTCGAGCCGCGGGTCGGAGCCGCTCAGGCCGAGCGCCGTCACCTCGCCGGTCAGCAGGTCGACGGTGTGCAGCGCGCCCTCGGCCGCGTAGACGGCCTTGGTGACGGCCGCGTCGGTGGCGTAGGCCACGATGCCGGAGGCCTGCTCGCGGGTGCGTTCCCTGCGGGCCCGCTCGGCCTCCGACGGCCGCGCGCCGGGCGTCGGCGTGCCCGGGTCGGCCAGCAGGCGCTCCTCCCCCGTGGCCACGCTGAACGACCACAGCCGGTGCACCGGGTCCTCGCCCGAGGAGGACCGCAGGAAGATCACGCGCGCGCCGTCCGGGGAGATCGTGAAGTTCCGCGGGACGCCGTAGGTGAAGCGGGCCGTCCGGGCGTGCTGGCGGGGAAGCGTCAGGGGAGGCATGGCGCGATCATAGACACGGCCCGTCGAGGCGGCGCAAGGCAGGCCAAGGTGGCGGCGCGGGCACGCTCCCGCGCCGCCACGCGAGGTCAGCGATCCTCGAAGCGCACGTCGTCGAACAGCGCCTCGTCGCCGGTGGGGGCGGTGCCCGCGCTGCTGAAGGCGTAGCCGTCCATCGAGGTCACGGCGGCGGTGCGGGGCAGCGTGGCGATCTGGCGGTCACCGGCGTACAGGGTGGCGGCGGACGTGGTGGCCTCCAGGCGGATCCTCGTCCAGCCCTCGCCGACCGTCCCGGCGGGGGCCAGCGTCGTCCACTTCTTGGTGGCGGCGTCGTAGCGGCTGACCGCGCCGGCCCTGCTGATGCTCAGGTGGTAGGCCGAGGTCGTCCCGCTGGTCACCGTGAACAGGAAGGAGTTGGTCACGCTGACCGGCCGGTAGCGGAACTCCAGGGTCTTGCGGGCGCTCGCGGTCGTGGTGCGGGCGGCCTTGGCCATGAGGGTGGTGGACTTGTCGGACAGGGTCAGCGCGCGGTCGGCGCCCACCTCGTACGGCGACACCCACGCCGCCGACAGGCTCTGGTAGCCGCGCGGACGCAGCCAGATCGGGTCGTTGTCGAAGGTGTCGGTCGTGGAGTACAGCTCGACCTCGTTCAGCATCGCGCAGCTCTGGCCGATCTCGGCATCGCAGCCCTGCGTGGCGTCCACGACGACCTTGACGTGCCGGCCGGTGGCGTTGACCGGCTGGTAGCGCAGCGCGTAGTCGGTGCGCCCGCTGACCGTGGCCACCGCGGGGCCCCAGTCGGCGCCGTCCTTGGAGACGTAGACGCGGGCGGAGGCCGGATGCCCCGGGCGCAGGCTGAGGCCGATCCGGTTGAAGGTCTGCTCGCGGTCCAGGTGCACGACGTACTCGCCGGGCCCCTGGGAGACGGCGCTCGACCAATAGGCGGTGCTGCCGTCGAAGGCGCCGTCGGGACGCACCCGCGGCCGGTTCGCGCCGGCCCAGGTCATGTTCGTCTCGACGGTCAGCTCGCCGGCACGCTGCCTGGCGGCCAGGTCGATCCGGCCCGCGCCGGGCGCCAGGACGTCCAGGTGGCGGCGCCTGACGCCGTACCAGCCGCCGTTCTCGAACGTGCCGCTCGCCGGGCAGGCGGTCTCGTTCAGCGTCCCGCCGGCGTTGACGCCGGGCAGCTTGCAGTTGTCGAAGACCTGCACCAGCCGGTTCGTGCCGACGGCGGCCAGCGCCGTGTAACCGGACGAGCCGTGCGTGTCGTAGACGCCGTCGCGGTTGTGGTACGTCACGCGCTGCTGCGTCCAGGAGTCGCCGCGGCCGTCGGAGGAGATCGCCAGCCAGTTGTCCGGACGGCCCGCGCTGAGCACCAGCACGCCGTTGGGCATGAGCAGCAGGCGCGGGGCCACGCCGCGCACCGTGCAGCTCTGCCCGGAAAGCTGCAGGTCACGCACCGCCGACCAGGTGCGGCCCTCGTCGGTGGAGCGGCTCCAGGCCAGCGTGGAGTAGGTGCCGCCGTCCTTGCGCATGACGGCCAGCAGGCTGCCGTCGGCGGTCTGCTCGACGGCCGTCTCGTTGTAGGTCGTCTCCCCGGCCGGGCGGGCGATGACGCCGCGGCGGGCGAAGGTCCTGCCGCCGTCGGCACTGGCGTACAGCTCGGCCTGGTTCTTGCCGCCGGTGGCGGTGTAACGGGCATAGACGGTCACCAGGACGGTCCCGTCGGCGAGCTGCACCGGCACGCCGTGCGCCACGCCGCCGCCGACCAGCTCGTCGGGGCTGGTGAAGGTGGCCCTGGCGGTGTCCCAGGTCTGGCCGAGGTCGGTGGAGGTGTGGACGTCCAGCTCGTTGGTGCGGGCGTCGACCTTCGTCAGGTAGTAGGCGGTGCCGAACAGGCGGCCGTCGTGCAGCTGCACCGGGGCCTCGCGCAGCGGGGTGGCGCGCGGCGGGCCGAAGGTCAGGCCGCCGTCGTCGGAGACGGCCATGCCGCTGGTCTGGGCCATGACCGCGTCCACGTTGGTGGACCAGGTGGCGATCAGCTTCTGGCCGGGCGTGCCGTCGGGCCTGACGACGTCGACGGCGGTGAGGTTGGGGAAGCTGGCGTAGTCGCGGCGCTGGGCCGCCGTCGGCTCCTTGGCCGCCGGGCGCGGGCTGGGGTAGATCCAGTCCACGAAGGCGTCGCTGCCCGATCCGGCCAGGTAGCCCTCACGCGGCCCCGACTCCTGGGCGGTGAGGGCGGGGGTGTCGGGGATCGAGCAGTACGCGGCCGCGTGCGCCGTGCCCGGCAGGACGGCGGGAAGGGGGGGCCAGCAGGCAGGCGGCGAGCAGTGCTCTTGTGGGCAGCACGGGGGAAGGACTCCTTGCGCAACGAACGATCGACGTCCGCTTTGTCGTTTATTTACGCAAGAAGGCTATATTTGCCCAAAAGTGCAGGTATAAGTTGTAACTGCCTTATGTTCGCTTTGTGATGAAGTGTGGGCTCAGTCGTCGAGGCCGCGGGCCGACAGGGCCTCGCCCAGCGCGTCCGCGTGCCGCAGCGCCCCCACCACCAGCGGCACCGCGAACGCCCGCACGCTGCGCTCCACCCCCCGCGCCCGCTGCGCCTCCCGCACCCGCTGCGCCAGCGACGCCACCACCGGCACGCTGCGCACGGTGAGCGAGAGCAGCAACGACAGCCGGAACGGGTCCAGCCCCACCAACCGGACCGGCGACAGGCCGCGCTCCAGCGTCGCCAGCATGTCGGCCGTCCGCGTGGTCAGCGTCACCAGCCCCGCCAGCGCCACGGCCAGCACCACCCGCAACGTCGAGGACACCGCCGCGTCCAGGTCCGCGAACACCAGCTGCACGACGAACAGCACCACCGCGAACCAGCGCACCGGCCTGACCTGCGCCCACGCCGCCCGGCCCCCCACCCGCGCCGACGCGTACAGCGCCGCCGCCACGACCGCCGCCCCCGCCAGCGCCACAGGCGGGCGCAGCAGCACCAGCGCCGTGCACGACAACGCCAGCCCCGCCAGCTTGACCCCGGCCGGCAGCCGGTGCAGCCACGAACCGCCCGGCACGTACGCGCCGGTGAGCCCGTTCACGCCATCAGCTCGGTGTAGTGGCCGATCGCCTCGGCCGGTGAGCCGTCGGCGACCACCCGGCCCTCGTCCAGCACCAGCACCCGGTCGAACCCGGCCAGCAGCGGCAGATCATGCGTGACCGCCACCACCTGCTGCGGCATCTCCCGCAACAGCTCGGCCACCTGCCGCGAATGGCGCAGGTCGAGCAGCGTCGTGGGCTCGTCCATGACCAGGATGTCGGGTTCGAGCACCATGACCGCGCACAGGGCCAGCAACTGCTTCTGGCCGCCGGACAACTGGTGCGCGGGATGGTCGGCGTGCCCGCCCAGGCCGTGCCGGGCCAGCACGTCGTGCACGCGGCGCTCGACCTCCTCGCGCCGCAGGCCCTTGCGGCGAAGGGAGAAGGCGACGTCCTCGGCTACGGTCGGCATGACGATCTGCGCGTCGGGGTCGGTGAACAGGAACCCCACCCGCCGCCTGATCCGCGCGGCCTGACGACGGGTGTCCAGGCCGAGCACGGTGACCTCGCCCGAGGTGGGCACCGCCAGGCCGTTGATCAGCCGGGCCAGCGTGCTCTTGCCCGAGCCGTTCGCGCCCACCACGCCCACCCGGCGCTCGCTCAGGCTCGCGGTGACGCCGCGCAGCACGTCACGCCCGCCCAGCCGGACGTGCACGTCGGCGAACTCGATCACGCGACCACCTCGAACAGCGCGGCCACGCCCAGCCCGCCGCCCACCGCCGCGGCCGCCAGCCCCAGCGTGCCCGCCGGCGCCCCGGCGCGCACCAGCCTGGAGAAGAGCCTGGTCACCACCACCGCGCCGGTCGCGCCCCACGGATGGCCGAGCGCCAGCGCGCCCCCGCCGGCGCACACCCGCTCACGGTCGGCCTCCAGCGGGTCGAGGCCGAGCGCGTCGGTGACGGCCAGCACCTGCGCCGCGAACGCCTCCACGATCTCCACCGCCGCCACCCGTCCCATGTCCACCCCCGCACGTGCCAGCACCCGGCGGACCGCGGGCACCGGACCCCACCCGGGCAGCGCCGGATCACACCCGACGACGGACCCGGCCACCAGCCGCAACCCCGGCAGGCCGGCCCGCTCGTGAACCAGCGCCACGGCGGCCGCGCCGTCGCTGACCGGGGAGGAATTACCGGCCGTCACTGTACCGCCCGGCACGAACGCCGCAGGCAGCCGGGCCAGCGAGGCCGCCCGCAGCACCCTGGGCCGCTGGTCCTCCGCCCGCCCGCCGATCGGCACGATCTCCTGGTCGAAGGCCCCCGCGGCGCGGGCGGCCAGCGCCTTGGCGTGGCTGAGGCGGGCGTAGTCGTCCTGGCGGTCGCGGCTGATGCCGTACGCGGCCGCCAGGGCGTCGGCGGCCGGGCCCATGTCGGGGTCGGGGTGACCGTCGGGGGCGAAGGGCGCCCGCTCGTAGGGGCGGTCGGCGCCGCGCGGCGTACGCAGCGGCGCGGTCGAGGCGCTCTCGGCTCCCCCGGCGATCACCAGGCCCATCTCGCCCGCGGCCACCGCCTGCCCGGCCACCAGGATCGCCGCCAGCCCGCTGCCGCACTGCCGGTCGACCGTCAGGCCGGGCACGCCGTGGCCGAGCCCGGCCGCCAGCGCCGACACCCGGGCCACGTTGCCGCCGGGGCCCATGCAGTTGCCGAGCACGACGTCGTCCACCGGCCGGCCGGTCTCGCCGGTCACGGACTCGGTCACGGCCTGGATCACGGGGGCGGCCAGCCGGTCGACGGTCACGTCCTTGAAGGCGTGCCCGGCCGTGCCGATCGGCGTACGGCGGGCCGCCACGACGACGGGTCGTCCGCCCACGTCAGACCAGCCGCCGGATCTCGGGGTCGCCGCCGGCCAGCCGGTCGGCCACCAGGCCGCGCGCGGGCTTGCCCGACCCGGTGCGCGGCAGCGCGGGGACGGCGTACCAGCGGCGGGGCCGCTGCGCCACGTCCAGCCCGCCGCGGGCGACGGCCTCCAGCAGCGCGCGCGGCGGCGGGCAGGCGCCCTCGACCACCGCGGTCACCACCGAGCCGAGCGACGGGTGCGGCGAGCCGATCACCACGATGTCCCCCACGCCCGGCACCTTCCGCAGCACCGCCTCGACGTCCTCGGGGACGACGGTCGCGCCGCCGGTCTGGATCGCGCCGTCGCCGCGCCCGCGCACCCGCAGCACCTGCCCCGCCCGGTACGGCTCGGCCAGGTCGCCCACCGTCATCCAGCCCTGGCCGTCGCGGCGCAGCGGACCCTTCGCGCCGCCCAGATAGCCTTCGGCCAGCCACGGCGAACGCGCCCACACCTCGCCCAGCGCGCGCCCCGGCTCGGCCCTGACCTCGATCTCGACGCCCGGAAAGGGACGCATCCCGCCCCCGTCGGCGTCGAAGGCCACGAACGACAGCTCGGTCGCGCCGTAGTAGGACACCACGCGCACCCCCGCCCGCCCGGCCAGGTCCCGCGCCCGCGGGCTCAGGGCCGCGCCGCCGACGACGGCCGTACGCAGGCCGGGAGCCTGCTCCAGCGCCTCGGGCAGCCGGTGCGGCACCAGGTGGATCGCGGTCGCCGCCCGCAGCTCCGCCGACGCCGGCCGCCCGCCCGGCACCAGGGCGGTCGCGCCGACGGCCAGCGTGTGCACCGCGGCGAAGGCGTACAGGGAGGAGACCAGCGGGCCGGGCACCAGGACGACGTCGGCCGGGCCGATCCCGGTCAGCTCGCACAGGTGCGGGAAGGAACGCGTCCAGGAGGCGCGGGTGCGGACGACCGCGCGCGGCCGGCCCGTGCTGCCGGAGGTGAAGCACGCCCACGCCCGGTCATCGGGACGGGGATCGGGCGTCAGCGGCGCGCCCGGAACGCACGGCAGCGGCTCGCCGACCCGCAGGTCGGCCCCGGCCGCCGCCGCCACGCGCGCCCACCGCTCCGGGCTCCAGCCCGGGTCGCCCACCAGCGGCGTCACGCCCGCCAGATCGGCCGCCAGCACGGCGGCCAGCAGCTCGGCCGGGTCCTCCAGGGCGATGGCGACCAGCGCGCCCCGCCCTTGAAGCCGCCCCCGCAGATGCCGCGCGCCGCCCTGGACGCGCTCGGCCAGCTCGGCGTAGGTCAGGCTGCCGCGCGGACCGCGCAGCGCGACCCGCGACGGGCTCTCGGCGGCGTGCCGCAGGACGTGCTCGGCGACGGGCATCAGCGCACCCGCTCGCGGTGCACGGCGGGAACGGCGTCGGGATAGGCGCGTTGCGTGCCCCGGGCCACCAGCGCGGCCACCACCGCCTTGAGCGCGTCGCCCGGCAGGAAGAGGGCGGTCAGGCCCATCACCTTGGTCAGCGGCAGCCCGGTCACCAGCGCCTGCACCGGCACCCCGACCAGGTAGACCACCCCGATCCCGCCCACCGCGCAGGCCACCAGCAGCCGCAGGAGGCCCGGCGTCCGGCCCGCCCGCTCCACCAGCAGCCCGGTGACCGCGGCCCCGGGAACCCAGCCGATCAGGAACCCGGCGGAGGCGGCGGTGAACACGCCCAGCCCGCCGCGCCCGCCCGCCAGCAGCGGCAGCCCGGCCGCGACCAGGACCAGCAGCACGACCACCGCCAGCGCCGCCCGCCAGCCCCCGAGCACGGCCCCGGCCAGCATGACGCCGAGCGTCTGCAGCGTGATCGGCACCCCGTTGCCGAAGACGTTGACCGCGCCCGGCGCGCCCAGCACCGCGATCAGCGCGGCGAACACCGCGATCCTGGCCAGGTCGCCGGTGGGGAACCGTCGCTGTCTTCCTGCGTTCGTCATGAGGACGATCCCACACCAGAACGGGTCGATCCCGCATGCAGGGTTCCCACAACGCCGGTGGCTACGCCTTGTCAGAGCCGCTCATGCAGTGCGCCGCCCGGAACGCGTTGCCGATCTTCGTATGCCAGGAGTCCAGGTCGCCGGCCGACAGGGTGGCGTTCGGGAAGGTCACGTTGACCTGCCGGGACACCCCGCCGATCTTCGCGGCCATCGAGACGTGGATGCGGTCGGGGATCACCGTCGTGCCGTCGGGATAGTGCACCTGGACCCGGTAGTCGGCCACCGCGCCGCCCTTGGCCGCCAGGCAGGCGCGGGCGCCGTTCTCGACGCGCAGCATCAGGCCCTGGTTGATCTGCCTGCCGCGCATCGGGACCAGGTTGTAGCGCATGCTGGAGCCGGAGAAGGAGGAGGCGATGAGATGGCCGCCCTGCCAGTCGCCGCTGCCGCCCCAGTTGCCGACGGTGGCCTCGCACCCGCTGCGCGCGGCCGCCTTCCTGGCCAGTTGCGGGGCCAGGGCCTGGGCGGGCCGTCCGGCGCCGTCGGTGGTGTAGGTGCGGGGGCCGTCCTTGTAGGTGTGGTTCTTGGCCAGTTGCCGGACGCAGGCGGCGGTGTCGGTGTCGGCCGCCTGCGCGGGGCCGGTCAGGGTGGCCAGCGCCAGGGCGGCGGCGCACAGGACAGGGGGAAGCCGGGTCAGGGGCATGAGAAGGGTTTCCTCTCGCGGGGAACGCACGACGGGCCCGCTTTGACGGGTTGCTTCGCGCTATCGGCGACCACGTCGGCTTTGTCGCGAGATTCATGCCCGGAGAAGTTAGTAGCGGAACGTTGCTAGAACGCTACTTTTCGTAGTGATTGCAGGTAGGTCGCCCTGTTCAGGGTTCGACGACGGCCCAGCCGTGCGGGGGCAGGGTCAGCAGCGCGCCGTCCAGCTCGCCGTCCCCGGCGGCGACGCTTCCGGGGAAGGGCAGCGTGACCTGCGACGGCTCGTCGGCGGTGCTCAGCGCGACCGCCAGCGCGTGGCCGCCGGAGCGGCTCTCGTAGGCGTAGAGCTGGTTGGACAGGGTCAGGTCGGTGGTGCGGGCGCGCGACAACCACGGATGGCGGCGGCGCACGGCGACGATCCGCCGGTGCAGGCCGAGGACCGGCAGGCCGTCCGGCGGCATCTCGCGCGGGGAGGCGGGAAAGGCCGGGCGTACGGCGTCGTCGCCGCCCTCGCGCTCCTCCTTGACGCCGCGAAGGGCGTACTCGTCGCCGGCGTACAGCGACGGCGTGCCGGCGACCGTCATCAGCACGGCCAGGGTGTGGGGCAGGTGGCGTTCGTCGGTCAGGCGGCTGGCCAGGCGGGTGACGTCGTGGTTGCCCACGAACGTCATCGGCGTGAAGGACTCGGCGAAGGCGGCGTGCCGCTTGAGCGCCCAGGCCAGCTCGAAGGCGTTGCGGTCGTTGAGCGAGCTCCAGATCGCCTTCCACAGCTCGTACTGGGTGACGGCGTCCATGCCGGTCTCGGCCACGAACGCGGCGTAGTCGCCGTGGATGACCTCCCCCACCACGTACGCCTGCGGCCGCCCGCGGCGCACCCGCGGCAGCACCCGCGCCCAGAACGACGGCGGCACGGCGTAGGCGGCGTCCAGCCGCCAGCCGTCGGCGCCGCGGTCGAGCCAGTGGGCCATCACCGCCGCGACGTGCTCGGCCACCGCCGGCTCGGCGTGGTTCAGCGCGACGAGCGACTGGTGCCCCTCGAAGTCGTCGTGCGCGGGAGCGCCGCCGCCGGCGGGCCAGCGCAGCCGGAACCAGCGCGCGGCCGGCGAGTCCGGCCCCTCGCGCAGGGCCTCCTGGAAGCGCGGGAAGCCCTGGCCCACATGGTTGAAGACGCCGTCGAGGAGCACCCGCAGGCCGCGGTCGTGCGCGGCCGACACCAGCGCGTCGAAGTCGCCGTCGTCGCCCAGGCGCGGATCGACGCGGAAGTGGTCGAGGGTGTCGTAGCCGTGGGTCTCGGCGGCGAAGATCGGGCCGAGCTGCAGCCCGTCGGCGCCCAGGGCGGCGGCGTGGTCCAGCCACGGCACCAGGCCCCCGAGCCGATGGGTGACCTGCGGCACGGCCGCGCGCTCGGCGCCCAGGAAGCCCAGCGGATAGACGTGCCAGAAGATCGCCTGCTCTGCCCAGGACGGCACGTCAACCCCCCGACGAAGATCCGAAGCCCATTCTAGGCGCGGCCCCTCGACGGGCTCAGGCGGGGGTGGTGAGGCGCTTGTAGAAGAAGCTGCAGTCGAGCAGGGTGCCGTCGGGGGCGCCGGCGTAGGCGGGCACGACGCCGTACCGGGTCCAGCCGCCGGTGAGGTAGACGCGCTCGGCGGTGCTGCCGGTCTCGGTGTCGAGCACCAGCAGCCCGGCCCCGGCCGCGACGGCGCCCTCCTCGGCGGCGGCCAGCAGCAGACGGGACAGGCCGCGCCCGCGCGCCTGGCGGTGCACCAGCAGCTTGACGAGCTCGGCGCGGTGACGCGAGTTGGGCTTGCGGGCCATGACCAGGCTGACCGTGCCGGCCAGGAAGCCGTCCGGGTCGCGGCAGGCCCACACCGCCATGCCGCCCTCGGCCACCGCCGCCGCCTGCTCCCGCCACCACGCCGCGGCCTGCGCCGGGCCGAACGGCTTCAGGAAGCCGACCGAGGCGCCGCCGTCCACGGCGTCGGCCAGGAGCGCGGCCAGCTCCTCGACGCAGGCGGCGAACTCCTGCGCCGATATGCGGGTGACGGTGTGCACGAGGGGGCTCCTTCCGAGCTCAGGGCAGGACGACGAACAGGGCGTAACGGACCGGCGAGGGGCCGGGGCAGCGGAACCGCGACCGCCCCCACAGGCGGAAACGCAGGCAGTCGCCCGCCTCCAGCCGGTGGGCCAGGCCGTCGGCGGTGATCTCCACGACGCCCTCCAGCACCCAGACGTGCTGTTCGAGCCCGGGAACCGGCGGCTCGTCGTAGGCGATGTCCGCGCCCGGCCGCAGCCGCCCCTCGACGACCTCGCCGCGCAGCCCGGGATGTGGCGGCGAGACCGAACGGCGCTCGAAGCCCGAGTCCTCGTCCCGCCACACCGCCTGGGCCGCGGCCCGCACCACCTGCGCCGGCTCGGACTCCACCTCGGCCAGCAGGCGCGACATCGTGCGCCCGTAGACGGCGCAGAGCTTGTTGAGCAGGGCGGCGGTCGGGCTGATCTCCCCGCGCTCCAGCCGGGACAGCGTCGAACGACTGATCCCGGCGCGGCGCGCCAGGTCGTCGAGCGACCAGTCGCGCTCGACCCGCAGCTCGGCGAGCCGGGCGGCCAGGCGGTCGTCCAAATCATGTCCCATATTCGGGACTATATCCCAGATCCGGGACACGGGTGGTGTCAGGCGCGGCCCTTGCGGCGGATCTTGATGTCCCGCATGTCCGTCACCGCGACCTGCAACACCTGGTACGGCACCCCGTACGCCTCCAGCGCCGCCACCGCCCGCCCGGTCGCCTCGTGCTCGCCGTCGCCCGGCCCGGCGGCCACCTGGCACCGGAAGGTGAACGCCGACAGGGTCCCGTCGTGGGTGAACGTGCCCGCCTCGGTGAACGCCGTGTCGTGCGCCCCCAGCACCGCGGCCCGTCCCTCCTCGTCGAGTCCGTCGAACTTCCCGCGGATGGTCACCCGGAACAACGCTCAGCCCTCCCGTACGGCATAGGTCAGGAACCGCTCGGCGAGCAGCCCCTCGGTCACATCCAGTAGCTCCAGCACGGCCTCGGCGATGTCGTCGGGCCGCTGCCCGGCCGACACCCGCCTGCCGACCTCGGCGTACACCAGCGAGTGCAGGCAGCCGATCTGCCAGGCGACGGCCCGCGGCAGCGGATCGCCCGGCGCGGCCCCCGTCTCCTGGGCCAGCGCGTCGGCCAGCGCGTCGGTCATCTGCCGGCCCAGCTCCTCCAGGCGCGCCCGCAGCGTGGGGGCGGCGAGCATCATCTCCAGCACCTGGCCGAACCCGGCCGTCAGGCCCAGCCTGCGCTCACGCGCGTGCACCTCCTCGCGCAGCCGGGCCAGCACCGCCCCCGCCGCCGACTCGCCCGGCGCCCGCTCGCGCACTATGTCGGCGAGCCGCTGCGGCGAGGCGTCCTCGGGCGGCAGCACGAGGTCCTCCTTGGAGGTGAAGTAGTTGTAGAGCGTGTTCACCGACACCTCGGCCGCCGCGGCGATCTCGGCGATCGTGACCTGGTCGAACCCGCGGTCCACGAACAGGCCGATCGCCACGTCGGCGAGGTGCCGGCGGGTCTTGCGCTTCTTCCGCTCGCGAAGCCCTTCGGTCATGACAGGACTCTACTGCAAATTTGAAGTGGATTACTGTTTTCCGGCCGTCACCGGGACTCGATGTCGGCGGCGAACCGGTCCCACGCCGCCTGGCGCGTGATGCCGAGGGCCTCGCCGATCCTGGCCCACGTCACGTTGCGGTCGCGCAGGATGCCCACCCAGGCGCGCAGGTCGCGCTCGGCCAGCTCGACGGTGAGCGCCTGGCGCGGCAGCGCGGCCAGCACGTCCTCGTCGGACATGCCGGTCACGTACTGGTCGGACGCATCGGGGCCCCAGTGGGCGCGGGGCTCGCGGTCGCCCTCCTGCTCGGCCTTGTCGAGCTCGCCGGTGACGATGTCCTGGCTGAGCTGGATGCAGGCGTCGCAGATGTAGACGCCGGGCCCGGCGACGAGCTTCCTGACCTCCTCGTGCGGCTTGCCGCAGAACGAACACCGCGTCGCCAGCTGGTCGACGGGCGTCACCTCTCGGGCGCTCTTGCTGCGTGTCATCATGCTGTCAGCCTGACCTTGACGGCCCCCCGTGTCAAGGGTGGGCTGACAGCTACAGGGGCCCGGCGGAGAACGCGCGGCGGGCGTGGGGCAGCAGCGCCCGCACCGCCGGGCCGCCGCCCTCCCGCCAGACCAGGGCGAGCAGCGCGGGCGCCGGCACGTCGTCCAGGAGCAGCGCGGTGAGCCGGTCGCGGTGGCGCTCGGCCATCGACTCGCTGAGTATCGCCACCCCGAGGCCGCGCACGGCCAGGTCGGCGATGGCGTCGGCGGCGCCGGCCTGCAGCGCGATCCGCGGCCGCAGCCCCCGCGCCGCGCACGCCTCGTCGAACACCGCGCGCAGCCCCGTGCCGCGCGGCATGCACACGATCGAGTGGTCGGCGAGGTCGTCCAGGGCGATCCGCGGCCGGGCGGCCAGCCGATGTCCGGGCGGGACCGCCGCGACCAGCCGCTCGCTGACGACCGTCAACGCCTCCAGCCCCTCGGGGACGGCGTTCGCGGTGCCGATGAGCGCCAGGTCGAGCGCACCACCGCGGACCCCTTCGACGAGCTTGTCGGAGTTGTCCTCCAGCAGGGACAGTTCGACGCCCGGATGCGCCCGGTGGAAGGCGGCCAGCGCGTCGAACAGCGGCGTGACCGTGCAGCCGAGCACCATGCCGACCGTCAGCGTGCCGCGGATCAGGTCGGTCACCTCGCCCACCGCCTGGCCCACCGCCCCGGCGGCGGCCAGCGCCGCGCGGGCGTGTTCGAGCGCCGCCTTGCCCGCGACGGTGAGCGTGGCCACCCGGGCCGAACGGTCGAACAGCTCGGCCCCGAGCTCGCGTTCGAGCTGCCGGATCTGGGCGCTGACGCCCGACTGGCTGATGTGCACCCGTTCGGCCGCCCGGGTGAAGCTCCGCTCCTCGGCCACCGCGACGAAGTACTCCAGCTGCCTCAGTTCCATAACCACAGATTCTAGAAGCCATCACAACCATCTGTTGGACTTCTGGAAAGGAGGGCGGCAGGCTGGAACCATGACCACATACGAGAAGGCCATGCGCCCCGAGGACATCACCCGCCTGTTCGTCGAACGGTCCAACGCCGGTGACGCGGCCGGCGTCGCCGCGCTCTACGAGGAGGACGCCGTGCTGGCCTACCCGCCCGGCAGCCAGACCGTCGGGCGGGCCGCGATCCAGGCCCTGTGGGAGAAGGTGCTGGCAGGCCGGCCGCACTTCGAGCCGGAGCAGCCGCTGCCGACGCTGGTCAGCGGGGACCTCGCCCTCACCTCCACCCCGCCCAAGGACGGCTCGGGCGCCCGCGCCCAGGTCGTACGCCGCCAGCCCGACGGAAGCTGGCTGCGCGTCCTCGACCAGCCCGAGTTCGTCAACCCGGCACAGTGAGGGCCCGGAACGGTGGGGTCAGACCGGGACGGTGCCGCTGACGGTCGTGCCCTCACCGGGCACGCCGCGCACCGACAGGCGCCCGCCCAGCTCGGCGAACGCCGCGCGCATGCGGGCCGTGCCGCCGCCCGGGGCCGTGGAGGCGAAGCCGCGGCCGTTGTCGCTGACCGTCAGGCGCAGGCCGTCCGCCCCGGCGGTCGCGGCCAGCGAGGCGGTGCTCGCGCCGCTGTGGGCCTCGACGTTGTCCAGCGCCTCGCCCACGACGGCCAGCACGGCCCGCCGCAACGCCGCCGCCACGGGACCGGCGGGCAGCGCCCAGATCTCCACGGCGACGCCCGTGCGCTCGGACCACCGGCCGCAGACGCTCTCCAGCTCCCCGGCCAGAGCTGGCCCGGCCTTGTCCATGATGCCCGTCATCGCATCTCCTCCCGGCCGCCCTCCCCTTGAACGGGTGGGACTGCCCTGAGTATGGAAATCGGGGCGTTGAGCCTGTGTTGAGCCGCTGTTGAGCCCTCACCGGGGCACGGTCGTCGAAGCGTAGCACCGGGATGTCGTGTCAGCGCTCGCGCCGGGAAACCGGGCGCGGCCCGCCGGAAGCGTCCGCGAACGGGTCGAGCCCGGTCAGAGCGGCGCTCACCGCCCACAGACGGCCCGCCAGCTCGGCGTCGGCCATCTGCCCGCGCAGCGGTTCGAGGACCGGCCGGCCGCGCATCCCCAGCACCCGGGGCCCCCAGAGCTGCCCCCCGCGCACGGACGGATCCAGCACGGCCCGCACCGCCGGCCACGCCGCGGCCTCCTTGCCCTGCAACAGCAGCCCGGCGGGCAGGCCGCGCAGCCGCTCGCCCGCGGTGCGCGGACGGACCGGCCGCGAGGGCGTCAGGCAGTCCAGGGCCCCGCCGGGATGCGTGACCACGCTCGCCGTCGTGGCCCCGGCGGCGCGCAGGCGGCGGTCCAGCTCGAAGCCGAAGAGCATCTGCGCCAGCTTCGAGCGTGCGTAGGCGCGCTTGGGCCGGTAGTCGCCGACGCTGTGGAGGTCGTCCAAGTCCAGGGTCTCCGACCGGGCGGTGAGGCTGCCCGTGGTCACCACCCGGGCGGCCGGAGCGGCGGCCAGCAGCGGCGCCAGCCGCGCGACCAGCGCGAAGTGCCCGAGGTGGTTGGTGGCGAACATCAGCTCGTGGCCGTCCGGCGTCTCGCGCCGCGGCGGGTGGTCGAGCAGCACGCCGGCGTTGCACACGACCGCGTCCAGGCTCTCCAGCCGCAGCGCCCGGACGCCGGCCTCGACCGAGGCGGGATCGGCCAGGTCCAGCGGCACGTGCCGGACGCGCGCGCCGGGGACCCGGCCGCGGATGGAGAGCGCGGCCGTCTCGGCCTTGGCGGGGTCGCGGCTGCCGAGGATCACGGTGGCGCCGGTGCCGGCGAGTTGCTCGGCCACGAAGTAACCGATGCCCGCGTTGCCGCCGGTGACCAGGAAGTGCCTGCCCGGGGCGGCCGGCAGGCGTCCGACGTCCCAGGGGGCGGGGTGGGAGGACATGTCGTCTCCTTCTGTAATGACTATGAAATCAGAATCATTCTAGTTTTCCGCTACGCTGGAAGCATGACGACAGGACGCCGCGAACGCAAGAAGGCCCAGACCCGCAAGTCCCTGGCCGAGGCCGCCGTGCGGCTGTTCGCCGAGCACGGCTACGACGGGGTCACCGTCGCCCGCATCGCCGAGGAGGCCGATGTCTCCATCGCCACCCTGTTCGCGCACGTGCCCGACGGGAAGGACGCGCTGATCTTCGACGACGGCGACGAGCGGCACGTCTGGCTGGCCGACGCCGTCCGCGAGCGGTCCCCGGGGCAGAGCGTGCTGGAGGCCCTGCGCCGCTGCCTGGCCGAGCGGGGGCCGTTCGCCGGCGACCTGCCGCCCGAGCAGCGGCGCAAGCGCGACCTGATCGTCGGCACGCCCGCTCTGCGGGAGTACTCGCGCCGCCTTTGGATCGCCGCCGAAGGCCCGCTGGCCGAGGCGATCGCGGCCGCCACCGGGCGCGAGCCCGCCGACATGACCGTGCGCGCCCTGGCCCGCTACGTGCTGGAGATCCCCGAGCTGGCCGGCGCCGAGCCCGACCCCCGTGCCGCCCTGGACGCCGTCTTCGACCTCCTGGAATCCGGCTGGAACGAGCGCGCCTGACGCCTGCGGGCGGTTGACGCGACGGCCCCGGCTCTGGTCCGCTGGACCCTCCTGATCATCGACTCCCGGAGCGTGCCCCGTGTGGTTCCCCAGGCGCCTGGCCGCCGTGATCGTCTCATCGGTTCTGGTGGCCTCGGCCGTGCCCGGCGCGGCCCGAGCCGCCACGCCCGCCGTCGTCTGGCACTGGAACGCGGCCGGCAACACCCTGAATCACGGCTCGACCGGCAACGGCATGGTCCGGGCCGCCGTGAGCTCGATCGTGGCGCGCGGCGCGACCCTCGTCTCGTTCAACGAGCTGTGCGCGAGCCAGTACCAGGCGCTGGTCACCGGCCTGCGGGACGCCGGCTGGCCCGCTGACCGGAGCAACTTCGCCCGGTTCGTCGCCACGTACCCCGCCCAGTCCGGCGGCCCGTGCGGCGGCGGCGAGTACGGCAACGCCCTGTTCAGCAAGCAGCCCCTGGGCGCCGCGGAGAGGGTCACCCTGCCCGACGACGGCAAGACCGAGAAGCGGAAGATGCTCTGCGCCCCCATGCAGGCCCGTCCCGGCCTCCGGTTCTGCGTCACGCACACCACGTATGTCGACGCCTACCGCGCCGCCCAGCTCAACGCCGTCCTGGCCAAGCTGGAGGCCTACCACGCGGCCGGCGACACCGTGGTCGTCGCGGGCGACCTCAACCTCCCGCCCGACGCCGCCCGGCTGAACGGCTACTACTCCACCACCGTGGACACCGCCAACAACCGCGGCAACACCGGCCGCTACCACGAGCTGGACGACGCCGACGCGGGCAACTGCCCCGGCTACGGCGAGCTGACCGTCAGCACCCCGGACGGCAAGGGCCCCTGCGCCTCCGGGACGAAACTCGACATGATCTTCGCCAGGGAGGACAGGATCAGCGGCGCCTACTCGGCCGACTCGCTCGCCCCCGCGACCACGTGCACGGGCAACCCCGGCGGCCTGTGCTCCGACCACCGCGTGCTGGTCGGGACCGTCACCCTGTCCTGAGCCCGGCCGGTCGGCGAAGGCGGGCAGGTGGACGGGTGGCGTGCACACGCCCTTCACGGGACGTCCCGGGAGCCGCCGCCCGAAGATCACATGAACGTCTCCGGCCCGCTGACAAGGGCATGTCAAACAGCGGCCATCCACCTTGTCGGGCAGGGCGCGCGGGCGCACAGTCAAGGCACGATCGCCCAGCCCAGGAGGATGGATGAACGCAAGACCCGCCCCCCACCGCTACGCGACGACCGCGGTAAGACGTCTCTTATCCGCTGGTCTCGCGGTGTTCGCCGCCGCCTTCCTCGTCGCGACCCCCGCGGGGGCCCTGGCACTGCCGACGGCCAAGGAGTTCGTGTCGAACCTCGACCTGGACTGCTACAAGACCACGACGTACCAGCCGCCGGCCGTCACGCTGTCGCTGCGGCACATCAACCCGGTGCTCGCCAACCAGCCGCCCGTGCAGGTCACGCTCGGCCAGCGCACGCAGGTGTGCGTGCCGGTGGCCAAGAACAACGTCATCCCGCCGGCGTCCGTGCTCGACTACGTCCGGTACGTCGACCTGTCCTGCTACCAGGTGACCGGGCCGCAGATCAACCAGCCGCTGGGGCTGCGTCACCTCAACCCCGTCCTGCAGGGCCTGCCGGGCTTCGACGTCACCCTGAACACGCCCCAGCAGCTGTGCGTGCCGGTGGCCAAGAACGGCGTCGTCCCACCGGCTGACGTGCTGCGCGTCGTCTCGCACATCGACCTGCTGTGCTACGGCCACACGCCGAACCCGTTGATGAACAAGGCGCTCAACCTGACCCAGCTCAACCCGGTGCTGGTCAACCAGATCCCGCCCAGGACCGTGCAGGTCGGCGCCGCCCGTCAGCTCTGCGTCCCGGTGCAGAAGGGCGGCGACCAGATCCCGTCGGACGTGTTCGACATCGTCCGCTGGGTCGACCTGGAGAAGTTCGACGTCACCGGCCCGGCGACGCCCATCGTGGGGCTGAACCTCAAGCACCTGAACCCGGTGCTGGCGAACCTGCCCGCCGAGGACGTGAGGCTCACCGGCGCCACGCAGCTCGCCGTACCCATGTCCAAGAACGGCGCGGTGCCACCCGCCTGACGCCACCGGCGGCTCCGAGGACGGCTCAGCCGAAGAAGTCGCTCAGCCGCCTGACGACGAACTCGGGCTGCTCCTCGGGGATGTAGTGGCCGCTGCCGGGCACGAGCACCACCTCGACGTCGGTGCCCGTGCCCGGCAGCACCGCCCGCAGGCCGAGCCGCCCATGGCGCGCGGATCCACGGCGATCATCCCTTGGCCGTCCCCGCGAGGCTCGCGGCAGTTGACGACGCGCCCGCGCGAGCTCGCCCGTGCGGCCCTGCGCGGTCCGAGATTGTCGGTCCGGCCAGGCAGGATGTGACTATGAGCGACGCCCCTCCCTTCACCGCACTCGCCGACGAGACGGCCTACGCCGAGGCCGTGCAACTGGCCGTGGACTCCGCCGCCGCCTACTACGCCGACGGCACCTCCACCCTCGACGACGACGCCTACGACCGGCTGGTGCGCGGCATCCAGGCCTACGAGGAGGCCCATCCCGAGCAGGTGCTGCCGGCCTCGCCGACGGGCAAGGTCGCAGGCGGCGCGGTCGTGGGCGACGTGCCGCACACCGTGCCGATGCTCAGCCTCGACAACGTGTTCGGCGCCGAGCAGCTCACCGACTGGGCCGCCTCGGTCGAGCGCAGGCTCGGCCGTCCGGTCACCGCGTGGAGCGTCGAGCCCAAGCTCGACGGCCTGGCCATCTCCGCCCGCTACCGCGGCGGCCGGCTGGCCCAGCTCGTCACCCGGGGTGACGGCACGGCGGGCGAAGACGTCTCGCACGCCGTCGGCACCATCGTCGGCCTGCCCGAGCGGCTGGCCGAGCCGGTCACCGTCGAGCTGCGCGGCGAGGTGATGATGACGACGTCGCAGTTCGAGGAGGCGTGCGCCAAGCGCTCGGCGCACGACGGCACCACGTTCGCCAACCCGCGCAGCGCCGCCGCCGGCACGCTGCGCGCCCAGGACCGGCCCTACGTGTGCGAGCTGACGTTCTTCGGCTACGGCGCGCTGCCCGCCCCCGGCGACGACTCCGACCTCGCGACGCGGCTGCGCGAGCTGCCGCACAGCCAGGTCATGGAGTGGGTGGCCGGGCAGGGCGTGCAGACCACCGCCGTCACCGCGGTCGCCGGCATCGTCACCGACAGCCTGGAGCGGGTGCAGGAGCGCGTGGGCGAGATCGCCGCGGCCCGCGCCGGGCTGCCGTTCGGCATCGACGGCATCGTGATCAAGTGTGACCTGGCCTCCGACCAGGCCGAGGCCGGGTTCAGCTCACGCGCGCCGCGCTGGGCGATCGCCTACAAGCTGCCCGCCACGGAGAAGATCACCAAGCTGGTCGGCGTGGAGTGGAACACCGGCCGCACCGGCGTCATAGCCCCGCGCGCCGTGCTGGAGCCGGTCGAGCTCGACGGCAGCGTCGTCACCTACGCCACCCTGCACAACGTCGCCGACATCACCCGCCGCGGCCTGATGCTGGGCGACAGCGTGGTGGTCTACAAGGCGGGCGACGTGATCCCGCGTGTGGAGTCCCCGGTGGTGCACCTGCGCACCGGCGAGGAGCGGCCGATCCCGATCCCGCAGGTCTGTCCGTCCTGCGGCGACGCCATCGACAGCTCGCAGGAGCGGTGGCGGTGCGTGCGCGGCCGCGCCTGCCGGGCGATCGCCTCCATCGTCTACGCCGCCGGACGCGACCAGCTCGACATCGAGGGCCTGGCCGAGAACCGCATCAAGCAGATGCTCGACGCCGGTCTGATCGCCGACTTCGCCGACCTGTTCTACCTGACCCGCGAGCAGCTGCTCGGCCTGGAGCGCATGGGCGAGACCAGCACCGACAACCTGCTGGCCGCCATCGAGCAGGCCAAGACCAAGCCCCTGAGCCGGACCTTCGCCGCGCTCGGGGTGAGGGGCACGGGCCGCTCGATGAGCCGGCGGATCGCCGGCCACTTCGCCACGATGGACGCCGTCCGCGCGGCCGACGCCGAGGCCATCCAGGAGGTGGAGGGCATCGGGCCGGAGAAGGCCCCGGTCGTGGTGGCCGAGTTGATCGAGCTCGCCCCCCTCATCGACAAACTCGTCCAGGCCGGCGTCAACATGGTCGAGCCCGGCGCTCGGCCGCCCGCCCAGGGAACGTCGGAGGAGCACGTGGCGATGGAGCTGCCGCTGGCCTCGATGTCGGTGGTGGTCACCGGCGCGATGTCGGGGCCGTTGGCGGCCCTGACGCGCAACGAGGTCAACGAACTCATCGAGCGGGCGGGCGGGAAGGCGTCCTCCAGCGTGTCCGCCAAGACGTCGCTGCTGGTGGCAGGCGAAAAGGCGGGTTCCAAGCGAGTCAAGGCGGAAAGCCTCGGCGTACGCATCGCCACGCCGGAGGAGTTCGCCGAGCTCGTCGCCGCCCTGCTTTAGCCCAAGGCAGGGGGCGACTGGTGGCCTTCGCGCACAGTCCCTGGGCGACACAGGGGTCGCCCTGGACCATCGGGGTGTCGTGGACCCAGAAGCTGTGCAGGCCCAACTCCTCGGCCTGTACGGCGAGATTTTCCACACCGGGGCTTGCGGTGACCACGACGCCTGCACGCATCAAAATCTCCAAGGCCCAAAGGATCGAATCGAACGTACCCAGCCTGACATCAGACGCTCGGCGCCGACGCGGAGCTCGCCCTCCGCTCCGAACGTGGCTCCAGGCGGCCCTCGCAGCCCTCCACGCCGAATGCATCGCGCGAGGTCCGTGTTCGTGGCGGCCTGGTGAGTCAGCTTCAGGGCGGGTCGGCGGCGAAGGCCGCGGCTCGGTCCTGCACGGGCGCCCCGACCCTCGTAGAGGACGAACAGCGGCTGCCGCTTATGACCGGGCCGTAGACGATCGTCACCAACCCCGCGGTGACCAGGAGCGGCGCCGGTCACGTCGAGACCCCGTACCTCATGGAGGACGGCCACCACGCGACTCGCGTGGTGGCCGTCAGGGGCGTGTCAGTACACCTCGATCTTGTTGGCGTTGACGTCGTCGAGCACCCCGATGATGTCGCTGTAGCGAGCCGAGGTGCCGGAGTCGATCGGCAGCGCCATCGTCTCCTGGGCGTAGATCATCGCGGCGCGTACGGTGCCCAGGCTCAGCCGCCTGGTCGTCGCCGAGTCGATCGCCGTCCCGGCGTTGACGCGCCTGGTCGCCAGGTTGAAGTACGTGCCTAGGGCGTGCTCGCGGAGCACGGTCTTGGGCCCCTTGGTGTCGTGGAAGGCGGAGTCGATCTCGGCCGCCGACAGGGCGCCGCTCTGGTCGCTGTCGTAGCGCTGGTCGGCGGCCTGGATGCGGGCCAGGTACTCGGCCGTCCACTGTCCTGAATGGTTCGTCCAGTAGCCCTTGGACAGCGGATCCCTGGTGGGCGGAACGGCCGTGACCGTGGTCGTGGCCGAGTCCGAGACCGGGTCGAAGGTGCACGCCCCGCCGGTGTTCTTGTAGGTCACGGACACCTCGCTCGTGTACGCCGTGCCCGCCGTCGCCAGCAGTGTCGGCCGCGCGGTGAAGACGATGTTCCGTTCGCCGGACTTGGCGGGCAGGGCGCCCACGTTCCAGACCAGCGTCCTGGTGCCGTCGGCGTTGAGCGTCACCGAGTCCGGCTTCGGCCCGGCGCCCAGGTCGAGCGCCTTGCTGTAGTAGACGCCGGCGGGCAGCGTGCCGGTGATGACGGCGTCGGAGGCGCCGCCACCGCCGGTGTTCGCGTAGGCGATGGTGTACGTGATCGCCTCACCGGCGTTGACCGTGGCCGTCGCCGTCTCGCTCACCGTCAGCACCGGGGCGCGCACCGTGGTCGTGGCGCGGGCGGTGTTGTCGCTGGTGTACGGGTCGGGCACGCCGTTCGTGTCCTTACCGGTCACTGTGACGGTGTTGGTGAGCACCGTGCCGTCGGTCGTGTCGCACGGCACCCGGTAGGTGAACTTCGGCGTGACGGTGTGCACGTCGTCCTTGTTCAGGTCGGGCACCGGGCGTTGCCGGGTGGTGCCGTCGGGCAGAGTGTCGGTGAGCGAGACGGCGGTGGCCTTGCCGGGCCCGAGGTCGGTGACGTCGACGGTGTAGGTCACGGTGTCCCCGCCGTCGGCTTCGGCCTGGTCGGCGGACTTGGTGACCTTCAGGTCGGCCTGCTGCGACAGGGCCAGGACCATCTCCTCCGTCATCTCGTCGGGCATGCTCCGCGGCACCCCGTCGTTGAAGCCGTCGGCGTTGAGCCTGGGGTTGTACTGCAGGTGGGCCCAGTCGTCGTAGCCGTGCAGCGTCTGGGTGTCATCGGTGATGTTGCATCCCTTGCCCGGGAGGCCGATGGACTCGATGTAGTTGATGTCGGCGGGGATGTCGCCCTCTGTGTTGCCCTTTTCTCCGTTCCAGTCGATCGGGCCGCTGTTGGCGGGCTCGACGTGGGGTTTGCCCTTGATCCCGTACACGGTGTAGCGGTCGGGGTGCGGCGTTCCGCGCACGCCGAGGTTCTCGTTGAGATGTCTCTCCACGAGCCGGGTGGCGTCGGTGGTGCCGAGCGCGGTGCCGGTGGCCGTGCTGCTGTAGTCCATGGGCCGGGTGAAGTTGATGTCGGGGAACTGGAGCGCGTAGTTCATCACGCTCAGATAATTGGGTTTGCAGTTGACCGCGTCGTCGCCGCCGTGGCCCAGGCTGAGCGTGTGCCCGAGCTCGTGCATGAAGGTCGACGCCTGGGCGACCCTCAGTCCGCCGACGTCGTTGATCGCCTTGGCGCCCCACGTGCCGAGCGTCACGATGAAGTCGTTGCCGCCCTGGGGGCCGACGGCGTACCACTCGGAGTTGCCCGAGGAGTCGGGATCTTCGAGGTAGCTCTCGGCGAAGATCATGTAGCGGTACACGTCACGTTTGGCCTTCAGGATGTTCGCGCAGTTCCCGTCGTTGCGGTCGGCGAGGGTGCCGAAGTGTCCTGTGCAGGGGCCGGCCGGTTCGCCGTTCTTCAGCTCGTTGAAGTCCACGAGTACCGGATCGGACCTCTCGAACCGGATGTTGGACGTCTTCGGCAGTTCCTCATCCTTCAGCACGTGGAGAGTGACGCCCAGATATTTGGTCGCCGCCGGATGGGCCGGGTCGGGGTGATAGGGGTCGACCGGTGCTCTGGCGAAGGCGTCCACGACGTCGCCGAGCCCGAACCAGTCGGGCTCGTTGTCCTTCATGTAGTCCGCTTCGACGAACAGGTCCTTGCGGTAGGGCAGCGCGTTGTACGGCGGGTCGCCCAGGGCCAGATCGACGTGGTTGTCGTTGTTGACGTCGTAGCCCACGCCCGGCGTCTCCCAGGCGTTCATGATGCCGTCGCCGTCGCTGTCGGCGGCGCCGCCCGCGGTCCTGGCCAGCGTGATGCAGGCGGGTGTGGTGATGGTGAAGAAGCCGCGGGCCGAGTCGGGGCCGGTGGTCTCGCTCTCCCCCGACAGGGTCAGGGCGCCGGCGCCCTGCTCGGCGGTCAGGCCGCCGCCGGTGAAGACGCACGTGTCCAGGTCGAACTTGAGATCCAGGTAATCGCCGTTCTTGGCCCAGTGAATGACGTTGTTCTGGCTCAGGTCGTCCTGGTCCCACAGTTCCAGGTGGATGTCGACGGGATTCTGGCTGGTGTCGACCGTGGCCTTGTGGACCCAGTTGGTCCGGAAGTCGGGGCCGTGGGCACAGCAGTAATCGTCCTCGCCGTCGTACAGGTCCTCGTTCCCGATCTTGAATTTGGGGTAGTAGTCGTTGCCGCAGGACTCGCCCGCGCCCTCGTCGCACGACAGCTCGACCACCCGGTACAGGCTGACGGTGACCTCCACGGTCGCCGCCTGGGCCGGGCTCGGACCGAGATACGCCAACCACGCCAGCACCAGTAACGATGCGGCTAACGCACGAATGCTCCTCATTCCGCGTCCCCTCCAGACTGTGTATCCAGCTCAGTATGCGAAGGCGCGAAACAAGGCGCGTGAGTAACCGGGTACTCAAAGCCGCGCGTCTTTATCATCGTGAACGTGCCTGGCATCCGCGGGACTTCGACGCCGATTCCGTACGACTCCTTCATCTCCTACAGCCGGGTCGCCGACGGGCTGCTCGGCCCCGCTCTGCGTGATGGGCTGCACCAGTTCGCCCGTCCCTGGTACAAACTGCGGGCGTTGCGGGTCTTCTGCGACGCCCGCAGCCTGTCGGCGTCACCGGGACTGTGGACGACGATCGAGGCCGCGCTCGATGCCTCGCGCTGTTTCGTCCTGCTGGCCTCCCCCGAGTCGGCGCGTTCGGTGTGGGTGCGGCGGGAGATCGAGCACTGGAGCTCGCTCGAACCGGGGCGGCCCATCTTCCTCGTGCTCACCGGCGGCGACCTCGTCTGGGACCACGCGGCCGGGCACTTCGACCAGACCCTGACCACGGCGCTGCCCGAGTCGCTGCTCACGTCGTTCACCGAGGTCCCCCTGTGGGCGGACCTGCGCTCGATCCGCAGCCAGAGCGACCTCTCGCTCAGCAACCCGGCCTTCCTCGACGCCGTCGCGACGCTCGCCGCCACCCTGCACGGCCGGGCCAAGGACGAACTCGTCGGCGAAGACGTCCGGCAGCACCGGCTGGTCCGGCGCTTCCGGCGGCTCTCGTGGACCGGGCTGTCCGTCCTCACCGCGGCGGCGGTCGTCGCGGCCGCCGTGGCCGTCCACGCGGCCGACGTCGCCGACGCCCAACGCGTCAGAGCCGACGCCGAGCGCGATCAGGCCCTGTCGTACCTGGCCAGTGATCGCGGCATCCAGATCGGCGAGAGTGATCCGGTCGTCTCCGGCCTGTTGTCGGCCACCGCCTGGCACTTCGCCAGGACCCCCGAGGCCCGCTACGGCATGGTGGCCGCCCTGGCCTCCCCGGTGCGCGCCATCCTGGACAGTGGCTCCTACCACGGCGGCGCGGTGGCCTTCAGCCCGGACGGCCGGACCCTGGCCACCGGCGGCACGGACGGCACCACCCGCCTCTGGGATCCGGCGACCGGCCGGCCCGCCGGGAATCCGATCAAGGACGGCGGCCTCGCCCTGGCCTTCAGCCCGGACGGCCGGACCCTCGCCGTGGCCGGCCTCGACGGGACGATCAGGCTGTGGGACCTCTCGACCAGGACAGCGGTCCCGCTCACGGGTCATCGGTCCGTCGTGTGGGCCCTGGCCTTCAGCCCGGACGGCCGGACCCTGGCCAGCGCGGGCCAGGATCACACCGCCCGGTTGTGGGACCCCGCCACCGGCAAACCCGTCGGACGACCTCTCAAGGGCCACACCGACCAGGTCAGCGGGGTGGCCTTCAGCCCGGACGGCAGAGTCCTCGCCACCGCCGGCCGCGACAAGATCGCCCGCTTGTGGAACCCCGCCACGGGAAGACCCGTCGGAAAGCCCCTCAAGGGCCACACCGACGAGATCTGGGCCGTCGCGTTCAGCCCGGACGGCCGGACGCTGGCCACCGGCGGCTTCGAAGGAGACATCCGGCTGTGGGACCCCGCCACCGGGAAACCCGTCGGACGACCTCTCACAACTCACACCGACGCCGTCACCGGACTCGCGTTCAGCAAGGACGGCCGGACTCTGGCCTCCGGCAGCCGGGACGGGACCGCCCGGCTGTGGAACCTGGTGACCCGGCGCCCGGCCGGCGACGCGTTCACCGGCCACAGCGGCTACGTCTTCGGCGTGGCTCTCAGCCCGGACGGCGGAACCCTGGCCACCGTCAGCGGGGACGGGACCACCCGGCTCTGGCGCGCCGCCGCCCGGCGGCCGGTCACCGACCCGCTCACCGGTCACGAGGACGAAGTCTCGCAGCTGGCGTACAGCAAGAACGGCGACATCCTGGTCAGCAGCGGAGCGGACGCAACCATCCGCGTCTGGGACCGGCTGACCGGCAGGCAACTCGGCCCGCCGATCCGCGGCAGGTACCCGTACACATGGCCGGTGGCCATCAGCCCGGACGACAGGACGCTGGCCGTCGGTGACGACGACGGCGGTCTCCACCTGTGGGACCTGGCCACCCGGCAGCAAATCGGCGCCCCCGTCAAGGCCGCGGCCGGCACCATCTCCGTGCTGACGTTCAGTCCGGACGGCAGGACCCTGGCCATCGCCTCCGGCCAGGGACTCCTCCAGTTATGGGACCTCGCCACCCGCCGTCCGGTCACCGGCCCGACCAGGGCACACAGCGAGGTCCTCCACCGGATCGTCTTCAGCCGGGACGGCAGGATCATGGCCACCGCGGGAGGCGGCACGGCCAGGCTCTGGGACACCGCCACCTGGCGGCCGATCGGTGCCCCGATCGGGGGCTCCAGCGTCACCTGGCTGGCGTTGAGCCCGGACAGCAAGCTCCTGGCCACCGTGGGAGAGCAGGGAACGGTCAGGATCTGGGACACGGCGGGCCGCCGCCCCATGGGCGCCTTCAAGGACCGCACGGGCACGATCTCCACGGTCGAGTTCAGCCCGGACGGCAGAACGCTGGCCACCGACGCCGCCGCAGGCGTCCAGCTCTGGGACGCGGCCACGGCGAAGCCGATCGGGAATCCGTTCCAGCGCGACGAGGGAGCTGTCTCGTCGCTGGCCTTCAGCCCGGACGGCCGGACGCTGGCCGGCTCCTACGACAACGGAACGATCCTGCAATGGAAGGTGAACGTCCCGGCGGATCCGTTCCCCTCGCTCTGCGCGGCGGCCGGTCGCTCACTCACCGAGCAGGAGTGGGGCCGCTACCTGCCGTCCGGCACCCCCTTCGAGAAGGTCTGCTGAAACCACTGCCGACCCCCTACAGCCGGAGGGCGGATCACACGTAAAGTCTGATCGTCGCAGTCGGCCGAGGAATGGACCCCCCGGATGAAGGCACGTGTCGTCGCGATCATGCAGGTTCGGTGGGTGCGGCTGCTCGCGTCGGCGCTCGTCGGCGCCGTCGTGGGTCTGGCGATCTTCGAGATGACCGAGGCGGGCGGCCGGTGGATCTTCGTCGTCACCGGTGCGGTCGCCGGCATGGCCGCCGTGATCATGGTCCAGTTCTATGCCAGGACGGCCAGGCTGACCGAGGTGAAGGTCACCGTGCCGCAGCTCAGCGAGCTCACCTTCCTGGTGAACAACGAGAGCCGCCAGGTGGCCTGGCACCTGTTCGTCGAGACCGTCACCCGGGTCTCCGTTCAGTCGCTCGACGACGAGGAGGGCCTGGTCAGGGAGGCCATGAACTCTCTGTATGGCCTGTTCGCCACCACCCGCGACGCCCTCAAGACCAGCCGCCCCTCAGCCCCCGTGCCAGGCGGGCAGACCGTGGAGTATTTCGCGATCTCGATGCTCAACAAGGAACTGCGCCCGTTCCTGTCCAAGTGGCACCCGCTGCTGACCGCCTGGGAACGGGCGCATCCAAGCGAACCGGAGTCGGCCTGGCCCGGCGACCAGGAGTGCCGCGCCCATCTGCGCCTGCTCCAGTCCGCCATCTCCGCGTACGCGGAGGGCTTCGGCCACCTCGCCGGCATCCGTGACCCCCAGACGCTGATCGTGGGCATGATGCCCGCCGGGTCGCAGGTCCCTCCGACTGCCGGATGACCTGAACCCCACGGGCCTCATGCCCAAAGCTCAGGTCCATGAAGTTGAGGACGGGGTCTTCGACGGCAAGACCGTCTCGGTGAGCGGACTGCTGTGGAACGAAGAAGCGGAACTCCGGTAGATGGGCATTCGACCAAGATCGCTCTTCGTGCGGAGTTCCGCTGTCTGAGCAGTGTGTCATCACCCGGCAGATCACGGTGGCCCGGGGCCTGTTCACGCCCGGCCATCTGGGTGCGCTGACCTGGCTGGCCGCGGGAGCGGGGCATCCGCTGAGGTTGTGCGGGAATCGTCGTGATTCTGTGCATCTCGGAGTTGTGGCGTCGCGGGGCTGTCATGATCCTTCGTGGCACCTCTACCGATGGGATCCCATGTCGCCGGTCCGCTCGCTCGTACTGGTGGGCGCCTCGCTCTGCGCGGGGGGCCTTGCCGCCCTGGTGTACTTCCAGGAGTCCGACCTGGTGCTTCTGAGGGAACATCTGAACCATCCGTTCGCGCTCGGTGCGCTGGCCTGCCTTCTGATGGCGTGGGCCGCCGCCGGGCTGCGGTGGAGGTGGCTGCGCCTCCTCATCGGCATCGTCGCCGGGCTGGTCGCGACCGTCGCGATGCTCGGGGGGCTGTTGATCCTGTCGTTCACCTCCACCGAGGAGGCCGGCTTCGTCGACGGGCCGGATCCGTACCGGATCAGGCTGCAGAAGTCGATGGCGGGGCTCGGGCCCGACACGGTGATATGGCTCAGCGTGCGCAGGGACGGCGGGTTGCTCAGCAGGGAGTGGGATCTCGGCTGCTTCAACGACGACGACCCCGACGACGGCTTCGCCTCGGTCAGCTGGACGGGGCCGAATTCGATCGAGATCCGGGTGGGCGACGGGCGCACGTTCCCCGTGGCCCTGGATCCCGGCTCGGGCAGGCCCCGGTCCACCGTCGCCCTCAACTGCTGACGCAGGCGCCGCGTCCTCGACAGCCCACACGGGCGCGTCGCCGCCAGGGTGTCCGGCCCCCTGGCGGCCCCCTGGCGGCAAGGTCATCGGCTCATGGCATCACGGTCAGGGTGACGGTGGCCGTGTGGTCGACGGCGACGCCGTCGGCCAGCACCGTGATCGTGTAGGTTCCGGGCGCGGTGCTCGCGGCGACCGTGAAGGTCAGCGTGGACGTCGCGCCGGTGGTGATGCTCGCCGGGCTGAAGGAGGCCGTCATACCTGCCGGAAGCCCCTTGGCGACCAGTGAGATCTGCTGCGGAGCGCGCGAGACGGTGCTGCTGTTGACGGTGACGCTCACCTGCTGGCCGGGCTGCACGGTCACCGCATCGGGGGCGACCCCGACCGAGAACTCGCACGTGTACGGCTCGCCGCCGTGGGCGGGCACGCGCACGGCGTTCCATGCGGCCTTGACCGTGTTGTACTCCAGGCACGAGCCGGGGAACAGGTCCAGCGCCGCCTGCATCGAGGCTCGGCGGGCCGCGGTGTGCGGCCAGGAAGTGGTCTTGCGCAGCAGCGTGCCCATGTAGATCTGGCCGGCCTTGCGCGCGCCGAGCCCGACGATGGTGGAGGAGTTGCAGGTCGGGCTGGGCGGCTGGCCGTTGGTCGGGTTGGTGCCCTCGGCCAGGAGGTAGAACCAGTGGTTCTGGACCCCGGCCCCGATCTGGGGGAACATCGTCGGCACCGCGCTGCTGAAGCAGTCGGGGTCGCCGGGCATCAGCGACGGCTTGTACATGTAGCGGAGCGGGCCGCTTCCCGTGATGTTGATCTCCTCGCCGACGATGTAGTCGGGCGGGTCGAAGGCGGCGGGCTCGTTGGCGTACTGCTCGGTCAGCGCGGCGAGAATGTCGCCGGTGGACTCGTTGAGTATGGCCTTCTCGTTGTCGCCTAGGTCGATGCCGGGCGTGGTGGCGAAGACGATGTGGCCGTACTCGTGCGCCACGACGTCCATCGAGGTGAGCTGGCGCAGGTTGTCGGAGGTGTGGCCGAAGGAGGCGTAGGAGCCGGTCCAATAGGCGTTGACGTCGTTCAGGCCGACGCGGGCGGGGTAGCCGTCGCCGAGGCCGTTGAAGCCGACGCGTCCCAGCCAGTTCTTCAGCATGTCCCACTCGGTGTCGATCGCGAAGAGCACGTCGACACAGGCGGTCTCGAAGTTGGTGCCGGAGCCGTTGCCCCAGAAGTCGTCGGGCCCGGTGTAGGCGGCGCCGTTCTGGCCGCCGCAGCGCACGCCCCGCCGTACCGGATCCACCATGGAGAAGGTGGCGCCGGACCCGGTGGTGCCGATGGTGACCGGGTTGCCGTTGTAGTAGCTGTTGCCCACCCCCGCCCGGACCTCGTCGGACTTCTCGGCGACCGCGCCGGTCAGCGCGTCGACGAAGACGTGCAGCTTGCTCTCCCTGCCGTTGGCGGCGCCCTGGACGACCACCTCGTAGGCCAGCCGGCCGCGTCCTTGAGCCATGACCAGCAGCCGGGGCGTGGTGATCGAGGAGACTTGGGGCAGCTGGCTCCGGGCCACCCGGATCGCGTCGGCGGGGCCGAGCCTGGGCGTGGTGGCCACGTCCAGGGGGCTGTCCTGGGAGACGGAGGTGCTCAGGACCTCGCCGGTGGCGCCGCTGACCACGACGAAGTCGCCGCCGTAGACGGGCAGCCCCGCGTACGTGCGGGTGTAGGTCGTGTAGCGCAGGCCGCCCTGCCCTTCGATCACACCCTGCCGTACGTAGGTGTCCTTGGGTGAGCTGTGGAGCAGCGCGGGCCTGGCCTTCACCAGGAGGTCGGCGGGATCGCTCCTGGAGGCGTTCGCCGGGACGGGGACCGAAGTGGCCACGAGCACACATACGGCACTCGTGACCAGGGCTAACGCGGCGTTGCGTCTCACGTGGTCGCTCCTTTGCGCAGGCGGGCGGTGAATGGGGTCACCTGCATTTGAGTTGATGAACCACAAGAGGTCAATAACGTGGTAAACAGCAGAAAGTCAGTATTTATCGCCATAGGGCAGGCGGCCGGCCGAGCCGCCCCGGCAGGCGGCACGTGGCGGGCGTCCGGCAGGGAACGGCGGCCGCGACGCCGTCGCGGCCGCCGTTCCCCGTACCGGGTCAGTAGCGTGGGCTGAGGTTGAGGTTGATCGAGGTCAGCAGAGCCTCGGCCGTGGCGTGGGCGACCTTCTGCTGGGCTGAGTAGGCCGATGCTCAAATGTCAGGCCATGTCCAGGCGCTACTCCTGGAGTCTCATGAGCTGCCACTGCGCGAACGAGCTGACCTCCTCGTCACCCACCCTGGCGGCGAGACGCAGCAGCGCCGCGTCGTCCTCGGCCATGCGCGTCGCGATCGCCGCGGCGAACAGGCGGGCCTTCGGGTCGTCGCCCTCCAGCGCGGCGACGACCTCGCCCGGGTCGGGATCCTCGGTGTCGGACGCGATCAGCCCGGCCGTGAGCCGCCCGACCTCGGGGTCGGCCAGCCGGGACAGCCCCGCCATGAGCTGTTCGGTCGAGGCCGCCGCCAGGAAGTTCAGGAGCTTCCAGCGGATGGAGGTGTCGGAGGCCCGGCTCAGGGTGAGGGTCTGGGCGATGAGGTCGGCGTGCCGCTCGTCCGCGGCCAGCAGCACGAACTCCACGGCGTGGAAACACACCTGGTGCCGCGGGTGGGCCAGCAGGCGGGGGACCTCGTCCAGCAGCGGCGCGGCCTGCTCGCCCAGCTCCGACAGCAGCCACGCCCCGGTCTGCACGGCGTCGTCGTCGCCGCTGCGCAGCAGGATGCGCAGGTTCTCGACGGGATAGCCGCCGAACAGCTCGTCGAGCAGGTCGTTGGCGGCCTGGCCGAGAGCCTCGTCGTCGATGGGGCGGGCGAGGATGCGCGCCATCAGGTCGTCGCCCGTCTGTGTCTGCATCTCGCGTTATTTCCCCTCGTTGGCCTTGCGCTCAAGGTCGTTCAGGAGCTTCTGCTCATTCTCCAGCCGGGCGGCGTGGCCGGGGTCCCGGCCCAGCCGGGCCTCGTTCATCTTCCGCGTCAGGATGCTGTCCTTGACCTCCGCCGCAGCCTGCCTGGCCTGCTCCGGTGTCATCTTGCTGACGTCGCTGCTGTCGGGCAACCTGCCGTGCATGCGCTGCGCGGCCGAGTCGTAGCTCGCCGAGGCGTTCGGGTCGTAGCCGCCGCCCTTCCCGCCCTTGTTGCCACCGCCGCCGCCGCGTCTGCGCCGGATCTGGAGCATGCCGTCGCGGGCGTGCGGCCGCTTCTCCATCTCCTTCATGATGCGGCGCATCTTCTCGGTCACCCGGCCGCTCAGCACCGGGGCCAGCCCCCTGGCGGTGCCCTCGGCGCCTTCGATCGCCACCTTGCCCACGGCGTGGCGGGTCATCTGCATGCGTGCCAGGGCGAGCATGCCGCCCGCCGCGCCGCCGAACAGCAACGCCTGGGTGGCGACGGTCAGTCCGTAGGCGGCCTGCGTGCCCACGGCCAGCTTGACCGCGCTGACCACGTTCGCGGTGCCGTCGAGGACGGCCGGAGCGACCTTCGCCGCGGAGGCGGCCTGGGAGATGTGGCCGCCGCCGTCGCCGACCTGGTTCCAGTGGCTCGCCAGGTGTGTGGCCGAGTCGCCCTGGTAGACCTGTTGCGCGCTGCGCATCGTCTCGCCGGCCGCCGCCCCCTGGCTGTCCGACGCGGCGATGACGACGCGCCAGTCGTCCGCCTCAAGGCGCCACTCGTCCTCGTTGTCGTTCGGCCAGGGGAAACCGATGAGGTTGAGGAAGCCCGCCACCTGCGGGTCGAGAGTCACCGCCATGCAGGGCTCTCGAGGCTCTCGATGGTGGCGCTCTCCGCCGCCTGGGTGTTCCTCGACACCGTACGCAGTCCTTCGCCCGTCTCGGCGATCTGCCCGCCGATCCCCGTCAGCGCGTCGAGCGAGGTCTGCAGGCATTCGTTGTAGGAGGCGATGATGGTGGCGAACAGCCCGTCGCCGCCGAAGGTGCGGGCGCCGCTCCCCCGCTGCCGCAGCCGCATGACCGCGGCGTCGTAGTTCGCCCCATGACCGGTGACGTACGTGCCGTCCCGTCCCAGCGCCCCCGTGGCGATCTCAAATCCCGTCATGTCCAGAAAGCATATCCAGTCAATTCCGTCACAGACGTTTACCTCTACACTGAACGTTCACTCGATTGGCTGTCGGAGGTCGACATGCGTTCACCAGCGCCGGAGGACGACGCCGAGTACCTGCACCAGTACGTCGCCCAGAGCCGCCGCGCCATCCAGGCGCTGCACGACGCCCGCGCGTCCATCGATCAGGTGGAGGGCCGCGCGGAGAGCGACGACGGCCTGGTCGAGGCGTCCGCCGACGGCCACGGCGTCCCCACCCGCCTGCGCATCGACCCGCGGGCGCTGCGGCTCGACGAGGCCGCGCTCGGCAGGAAGACCGCCGAGGTGCTGCGGGCCGCGCAGGACGACGCCGCGCGGCAGGCGCGGCAGATCGCCGACGGGGTGCGGGACACCACCGCCGCCGTGGCGGCGCCTCTGGACGAGACCTTCGTACGTGCGCGGGTCGAGCAGGCAATCAACGACCTTTACTAGGAGGCCGAGCGTGTTCGGGCCGGAGATCGACCCCGCCAACATCAGCGAACGCGAGCTGGACGAGGCCGCCCGACGAGGCGAGCGCATGCTGGCCTGGCTGGAGTCGGCGCAGGAGGAGTTGCGGGCCGTCATCGGCACCGGCGAGGGGCCGTCGGGCCATGTGCGGGTGACCGTCGACGCGGACGGACGCGTCCTCGACGTGCGCTACGACCAGCGCGCCCTGCGGCTGGGCGGCCACGACCTGGCCGAGGAGACGCTCGCGGCGGTACGGGCGGCGGCCGCCGACGGCCGGCGGCGCACCCACGACCTCATGCGCGAGGCCGTCCCCGGCTACGACCCGGGCCGGACGCAGGCCGAGCTGGAACGGCTGCTCGGCAGCGAGTGGGCGTGAACAGCCGGTCCTGAGCGCGGCGGAGCAGGCCAGGGTGCGGGGGCGGCCGCGACCCGACTGTCCTCCCGGCGCAGAGCGAACGCCGGGATCCCGTCGACTCCGGTCCGGCCGTCTCGGCGCGAAGCCGGAGTGCTCAGCGGACGGTCCCGGCTTCCACCGCACCCTGCGGGCGGCGACCGGCACGAGCCCGATGACGTGGCTGCCGCACCGCGCCTTCCCCCGCCCTTCCACGGAACCGGCACCGCCGACACCTCACCCCGAACTGCCCACGCTCACCTGAGCCTGCGCCAGTCCGGACGGGTCAGCGGGTGAGGGTGATCTCCGCCAGTTCGCGGAGGTCCCGTCGGCGGCCGTCGAGGGTCGCCTCGGCGAACGCGGTCTCACCGAGGTGTCCGCGTGCCTCCTCGGCGATGCGGGCGGCGTCCGGCAGGGAGCGGTCCGGGGTGCCGCGTACCGCGTCGCTCGCGGCGATCAGCCGCGCGGCCTGCTCGTACCGGCCTTCACGCAGCGCGACGTCGGCGATCCCGACCAGCGACTCGGCGATCGTGGGCGGGTACATGTTCTCCATCGCCGCCTCGAACGCCTGCCGCCGGTGCGCGCGGGCCTGCTCGACGTCGTCGGTGAGGTAGCCGTACAGGTCCATGATCTTGGCGCGTACCGAGCTGACCATCTCCGTGCGCCCCAGCAGCTCCTGCACCGAGGCCAGGTGCTCGCGCGCCTTGTCCGGCTCACCGCGCCAGTGGGCGAGCTGCGCCTGCTTGAGCGCCAGCTCGGCCAGGGAGTCCGGCCAGACGATCCCGTCGGCGTGCCGCTGCGCCTCGGCCCTGGCCGAGGCGCCCCGCCGCTCGTCGCCGAGCCGCCCGGGGAGCGGGGCCGGCCGCGCCCGCCCCCCCCCGGCGTCCCGATCGGGAGAGGGGGGGGTGGGGGGAGG
>NZ_JBSFGF010000008.1:0-447884 GCF_053596455.1 Nonomuraea sp. NPDC001699
TCCTATGTGCAGGGTGGCGCCCCCGCGGGCCCTGGTTGGCCGCCCAGCCCACCCCGGGGGGGCCCCGCGCCCCCCCGGCATGGGCGCGGGCGCAGCTCCGCTCGTCGCCGAGCAGCCAGTGGAGCTGGGCCTGCCGCGCCCGCACGCCCACGACGTCCTCGGTCGCGCCCACCTCGGTCAGCGCCACGGCGCCCTCCGCGTAGCACTCGCAGGCACGGGCGAAGTCCCCGCGCATGGCCAGCCGGTCGGCCAGGAACGTCAGCGCGAGGGAGGTGCCCATGCGGTCGCCCAGCGCGCGGAACTCGGCGAGCGCGGTCTCGGTGTCGGCGTCTACGTCGGTCTCGTCGGCGCCGAGCGTGAGCCGGAACCGCCCGCGGGCGAGCCTGGCCTGCGCCCGCACCCACGGGTCGGCGTCGGCGATCAGCGGCTCGAACGCGGGCAGGAACGCCGCCGGGCCCTGCAGCGTACGCTCCAGCACCGCGGCGAACCCGAGCAGCGGCTGACGCGACCCGCTGCTCAAGGTCAGCCGGTGGGCCTCCTGGATCCACTCCCGCGCCTGGAACTGGTCGCCGCCGACACCTGAGGTCAGGAACATGGTCACCATGAGGGACGCCATCGCCCGCACCTCGTCGGGCACCTCGCCCTCCAGCGAGGCCGCGGCGACGCTCAGCTCGGCGCCCTCGGCCCGGTGGCCGCCGAGGAACCAGTAGTAGCCGGCGGCTCCGACCAGGCGCATCGCCTCGTGCGCCCAGCCCTCGGCGATCGCCCCGCGCAGGGCCGTGATGATGTTGTCGTGCTCGGCGTCGAGCACGAGCAGCCACTCCAGCTGCTCGGCCCGGCGCAGGTGCGGGTCGGCGGTGGCGGCCAGCTCGGTGAAGTAGGCCAGGTGCGCCCGCCGGGCCCGTTCGGTCTCCCCCGCCTCGGCGAGCCGGTGGGCGGCGTACTCCCTGATGGTGTTGAGCAGCCGGTAGCGCGGGGCGCCCTCGTCGTCGGTGATCAGCAGCGACTTCTCGGTCAGCGCGGTGAGCACGTCGAAGACCTGCTCACCGGCGAAGGACTCGTCGCCGCAGACGCGTTCGGCCGCCTCCAGGCTCGCCCCGCCGGAGAACACCGACATCCGGCGCAGCACGCCGCGCTCGGCCTCGCTCAGCAGGTCCCAGCTCCAGTCGACGACCGCGCGCAGCGTCTTGTGCCGGGCGAGCGCCGTACGGCTGCCGCTGGTCAGCAGGCGGAAGCGGTCGTCGAGGCGGCGGGCGAGCTGGTCGACGGACATCGTGCGCAGCCGGGCCGCGGCCAGTTCGATGGCCAGCGGGTTGCCGTCGAGCGCCCGGCAGATGCGCGCCATGGCCGCCAGGGTGGGAGCGTCGGAGCCGATGTCCTTGCGCACCAGGTCGGCGCGGTCGCGCAGCAGCCGCACCGCGGGCGAGGCCCCGGTCTCGGCGGGCGCGGCCCCCTCGGTGGGCAGCGGGAGCGGCTCGACCTGCCACAACACCTCGCCGGTGATGCCGAGCGGCTCGCGGCTCGTGGCCAGGACGCGCAGGCCGCGGCACTCGCCCAGGAGCCGGTCGGCGAAGGCGGCGGCGGCCTCGACGACGTGCTCGCAGTTGTCCAGGATCAGCAGGATCGCGCGGTCGCGGATCGCGGTGATGAGCCGGTCCATCGGGTCGCCGCCCCGCGCGCCGCCGAGCAACCCCTGGTCACGCAGGCCGATCGTGGTGAGGGCGGCCTGCGCCAGCTCGCCGCCGGCCCGGACGGGGGCCAGCTCGACCAGCCAGGCGCCGTCGGGCAGCTCGGCGAGCATCGTACGGGCGGTCTCGGTGGCCAGCCGGGTCTTGCCGGAGCCGCCCGCCCCCGTCAGGGTGACCAGCCGGTATCTGGCGGCCAGACCGGCGACCGCGGCGACGTCGTCGTGCCGGCCGACGAAGCTCGTCAGCTCGGCGCGCAGGTTGGTCCTGCGGTTGTCGGTCCGCTCCCCGAGCTCGCCGCGGAGCAGCGCGGTGTGCAGCGCCGACAGCTCGGCCGACGGGTCGGCGCCCAGCTCCTCGGCCAGCCGCTCGCGGGTGCGCTGGTAGACGGTCAGCGCCTCGTTGCCGCGGCCCGCCTCGGCCAGCGCCCGCATCAGCGCCGCCACGAACCCCTCACGCAGCGGGTACGCGGCCACCAGCCCCGTCAGCTCGGAGACCAGCTCCGCGCCCCGGCCGAGCCGGAGGTCGGCCTCGACCCGGTCGCCGATCGCGTCGACGTGGAGGTCGTCGAGCCGCGTGACCACGGCGTCGAAGGTGTCGCTGTCCTGCATCACGATGTCGGACATGGGGGCGCCACGCCACAGCTCAAGGGCCGAGCGCAGCAGGTCGGCCCGGTCGGCGGGCTCGGCGGAGCGGGCCTGGACGATCAGCTGCTCGAACCGGCACACGTCGACCGCCTCGCGCGGCACGGCCAGCCGGTAGCCGCCGGAGTCGGCCTCGATCACGCCCTCGGGCAGCAACCTGCGCAACCTGGACACCAGCGCCTGAAGGGCGTTGACCTCGTCGGCGGGCGGCCGCGCCCCCCAGATCCAGTCGACCAGCCGCGCACGCGTCACGATCCGGCCGGGCTCCAGGGCGAGGGCGGCGAGCAACGCGCGCAGCCGGACGCCCGGAACCTCGACCGTGGTTCCTTCAGGGTTCCGGACCTCGAACGGCCCAAGCAATCCGACTCGCACACCCGCAATTGTGCCGGAACCGCGACAAGCCCCGGCCCACTTCCGCCCCGCCCCGGCCTCTCGGTCGCCATCACCGCAGGTCAGAGACGTGTCGCGGGCCGCTTCCCGGAGGCGGGTCAGCCGTCGGCCTTGCGGCTGAGGTGCTCCCAGGCGCGGTACTCCGCGCCGCGGGCCTCGTCCATCTGCTGGACGAGGTCGTAGGAGCGGCTGCCGACGATCAGCCGGCGCGGCGGCTCGGGCAGGTCCACCAGCTCCATGACGACGGGCGCGGCGTTGGCCGCCGGCGGGCCGGCGTCCTCGCCCCACATGGCGGCCAGCTCGGCCCGCAGCCCGTCGTAGACCGGGTCGGGCTCGGTGGCCGTGGTGCCCAGCGTGAACAGGCCGGTGTCGTAGCCGCCCATCTGCAGGTTGGTGACCTTGACGCCGAACGGCTCGGCCTCCATGGCCAGCGCCTGCGTGATCGAGTCGAGCGCCGACTTGCCCCCCGCGTACAGGCCGACCGCGGCGACGCCGCCGCCCGCGGCCATCGACGTCACCTGGAGGATGTGCCCGGACCCCTGGGCGCGCAGGTACGGCAGCACCGCCTGGGTGACCCAGATCGCGCCGAACAGGTTGACGTCGAAGTGGGCCCTGATCTGCTCCTCCGTGGCCTCCTCCAGCATGCCGAACAGCAGGCCGCCGGCGTTGTTGACCACGATGTCGAGCCGGCCGTACGCGGCCGCCGCCTTCTCCACGCCCGCCCGCACCGCCGCGCGGTCGGAGACGTCGAGCGGCAGGCGCACCAGAGCGCCCGGGTACCGGGTCTCCAGCTCGGCCAGCGGCCCGACGTCGCGGGCGGCGGCCACGACCCGGTCGCCCCTGTCCAGGGCGGCCTCCGTGAACGCCCGGCCCAGCCCCCGGGACGCGCCCGTGATGAACCAAACGCGCATGCGCTCTCGCCTCCTCATTCGTTCAAGACGAGACGGTTCGTCTCGCCATAGGTCCGTCAGTGTGCCATCAAGGACCACCGTCTTGTCAAGACGAACCGTATCGTCTCGTTGAGGGTGTATGATGACCGGCGTGAAGAAGCCCGATCCCGCGCGCCGCAGCGAGCGCTCCCGGCAGGCGATCCTCCAGGCCGCCAGGGAGCTGGTGTCCGAGGTGGGATACGCCAAGGTCTCCGTCGAGGCGATCGCCGCGCGGGCCGGCGTCGGCAAGCAGACGATCTACCGGTGGTGGCGTTCCAAGGGGGCCGTGGTCTTCGACTCCTTCCTCGCGCTGAGCGAGGGCGACCAGGGCGTGGTGCTGCCCGACACGGGCGACATAGAGGCCGACCTGAAGGCCGTCATGCGGGCCACCGTGGCGGAGTTCGCCGACCCAGGCTTCGAGGCGCCGATCAGGGCGCTCAACCTGGAGATCGTGGGCGACCCCGAGCTGGCCGCCCAATACCGGGAGAAACTGGCCGGCCCGGTCGACGAGGCCAAGAAGGCCCGCCTGCGCAGCGCCCAGCGGGCGGGCCAGATCGCCGCCGACGCCGACCTCGACCTGGCGCTCGAACTGCTCTACGCCCCCCTCTACCAGCGCTGGCTGCTGCGCTCCGGCCCGCTCACCCCGCAGTACGCCGACGCGCTGGTCGACCTGGCGCTCAAGGCGCTGCAGCCCTGAGCCTCACAGGGCCCGCAGCAGGTCGGCCAGGGCTTGGAGCACGGCGTCCCGCCGTTCCTCGTGCAGCCAGCCGTGCCCGGCGTCGTCCAGCACGCGGTGCTCGCCGCGCGGGAAGGAGGCCGCCAGTTCGGCGTGCAGGGCGAGCTTGCCGGCGTTGATCTCGCGCAGCACGTCCTCGGGCCAGAGCTGGGACTGGGTGGCGTCCGCCCCCATGGCCGACAGCACGATCACCGGCACGTCGGGGTCCGGCGGCGCGGTCCTGAACTCCTCGGAGACCTGGTCGTAGAGGTTGCGGCCCTCCAGCCAGCCGGTACGCCAGGTGGAGATGTGATGGTCGACGAGGGCCTCGCGCACGCCGTCCGGCCAGGCGGCCAGCAGCCGGGTGACGGCCGGTCGCGCGGCGTCGAGCTGCTCCGGCGTCGGCTCCGGGAGCGCCTGGTCCTTCATCTGGTCGAGCATCTCGCGCGCCTGCCGCGGCGCGCGGGCGGCCATGTCCTCGTGGAAGGGGTCGAGCAGCAGCAGCGCCGCGACGTCGCCGGGGAAGCGGCGGGCGTGGTGGCGCGCGTAGGCGCCGCCCATGGAGTGACCGGCCAGCACGTACGGGCCGGGCACGCCCGCCGCCGTCAGCGTCTCGCGCAGCTCGTCGGTGACCTCGGCCGCGGTGCGGGGCAGCTCGACCGGCTCGCTCCAGCCGGTGCCCGCCCGGTCGTAGAGCACGCTGGTCGTCAGCTCGGCGACGCGGTCGTGCACGTTGAGGTAGTCCAGGCCGACGGCTCCGGCACCGGGCAGGAACACCACGGGCGGCCCGCCGGCGCCCGAGCGGTGCACCATGATCCGGCGGCCGGCGACGTCGTACAGGCGGCCCAGTGGCGGGGTGTCCAGGGCGTGGTTGGTCATGGTCTCTTCCTTTCTCAGGTTTGAGAAAGGTAGCAGGTGTGAGATCGTACGTCCATGGACACGGTGGACCTGCTTCTGCACCCCGTACGGCTGCGCATCGTGCACGCCATGTCGGGCGGCCGCACGCTGACCACCTCCGACCTGTGCGACCTGCTGCCCGACGTGTCCAAGGCCACCGTCTACCGGCACGTCGGCCTGCTGGCCGAGAGCGGGCTGCTCGACGTGGAGGGCGAGCAGCGCGTACGCGGGGCCGTCGAGCGCCGGTACCGGCTGCGCCCGGCGCGGGCGGCCGTCGACGCCGAGACCGCCGCCGCGGCCTCCCCGGACGACCACCGCCGCGCCTTCGCCGTGGCCATGGCGACGCTGCTGGCCGAGTTCAACGCCTACCTCGACCGCGACCAGGCCGATCCGGCCGCCGACCTGGTCGGCTACCGCCAGCACGCGATCTGGCTCAGCCCCGACGAGCGCGCGGCCCTGATCGCCGACCTGCGCGCGGCGCTCGTGCCCAGGATCGGCAACCCGCCCGCGCCCGAGCGCACCCGCCACCTGGTCAGCCCGATCCTGTTCCCGGCCGAGGAACCGCCCGACTGAGACGGGCCCGACCAAGGGTCCGGCCGTGGAGCCGCCCGGCTGAGGCCGGTCCGGCCGCGCGGGGCTGCCGGGGCCGGAGGGGCGCTTCTATCCTGGGCCGATGCAGATGGAATTCAGCGGCGAGGTGTGGTTCTGGAGAGGGCCCGCGCCCTGGCACTTCGTCACCGTCCCCGACGAGGAATGCCAGGACCTGGCGATGACGGCCGGCTCGGTGAGCTACGGCTGGGGCATGATCCCCGTCACCGCCCAGATCCGCGCGACGCGGTGGCGCACGTCGCTGTTCCCCAAGGACGGCCGCTACCTCGTGCCGGTCAAGGCGGGCGTGCGCACGGCCGAAGGGCTCGCCGTGGGGGACGTGGTGAGCGTCCGCCTGACCGTCGAGCCCTGAGAGCGTCCTGTCAGGTCATCGTCCGCCGGAGGCGATGAACCGTTCGTGGACGGCCCGCTCGCCCAGCCGGTCGAGGGCGGCCAGCCAGCACGCCCCGGCCGTGCCGTCGCGGGCGGTCGTCACCTGCCGCCCGGCCAGCCGGGCCAGGACGGCGGCGCGGACCGGGCCGTCCGTGGTCAGGACGCCGCCCGCCAGCACCAGCGGCCCGTCGCCGGGCAGCCGGGCAGCCGTGGCGGTCAGCCGCCGGGCGGCCTCGGCGACGATGCCGGCCGCGTCCTCGTCCCCGGCGGAGGCCGCCCGCGACACCAGCGGCGCGGCGGCGGCCACGAGCATCCGGTCGGCCTGCGCCAGCCGGACGATGCGGTCGGCCCGCCGCCGCGGCTCACCCGTCACGCCGAAGTGGACGCTCACCAGCTCCACCAGCGGCCCGAACGCCGGGCTCGAGTCCAGACCGCGATCCTGAGGGCTGTCACGGAGCCTGGCCTGGACGCTGTCCCGGGCGCTGTCGCGGGTGCAGTCACGGGCGCTGTCCCGGGCGCTGTCGCGGGCGCGTTCCTGAGAGCGGTCCAGGGTGTGGACGGCCGCGCGCACCCCCGCCCGGCCGATCCAGAAGCCGCCGCCCTCGTCGCCGAGCAGCCAGCCGAGCCCGTCGGCCACCGCCGTCACCGCCCGGCCGGAGAAGCGGGCCGCCGCGGCCCCCGTCCCGGCCAGCAGCAGCGTGCCGGACGGCGCTGCGGTCCCGGCCGCGTAGGCGACCTCGACGTCGCCCACCATGCGCGGCGGCGTGCCGAGGCCGCACTCGGCCCAGGTCCGGGCCAGCGTCGCGGCGAAGGCGTCGTCCCCGCCCGCGACGCCGGCCACCGAGGCGGCCACCGACCGCGGGTCCAGGCCGTCGAGCGCGCGCCGCAGGGCCTGGCCGATCGCCACGCGGGCCGCCGTGGGCCCGTGCGCGGCGGGGTTGCCGGGGCCGGCGGTGCCGTGCCCCAGCCTGGTGCCGTCCGCCGCGTGGACGGCGGCGCGGGTCGTGGTGCCGCCCGCGTCCACGCCGGCGAAGAGCATCACCGGACCAGCCGCGCCGCGCCGGGCGCAAGCGTGAAGGTGGCGCCGCACGCCTGGTAGGAGCCGCTCGCCGGGTCGAACGCCTGCGTGATCCCGTCGAGTGTGACCTCCGTCGGCCCGTCGAAGCGGGCGTTGCAGACGAACCGCCGCCCCTCGCCGTAGTGGCCCACCAGGACGTCGCCGGCGTGCTCGACCGACGTCCACCCGGTCAGCTCGGCCGCCACCGGGCGCAACCAGCGGGTGTTGAGGTCGCGCACGATGCCGTAGCGCTCGGTCGGCACGCCGTCCCCGCCGATGAGCCCCGGCCGGAAGCCCTCGCCGCGCGCCGGGTCGGGCGTCCAGTAGGTGAAGTACTGGATGCCGGTGTACCCGTAGGCCAGGGCGGTGTTGACCTGCCAGGCCAGCTCGGCGGCCGACGGCTCGCGGTGGCCGTCGTAGGCCAGCGTCTGCACGTGCATCCAGGCGGGCAGCCCCGCCCTGCGGGCGTGCTCCCGTACGGTGGCCAGGTCGGCGAGGTAGCCCTCGTCGAACCCGTCGGCCAGGAACGGGTAACGGTCGAAGGAGAGCACGTCCGGGCGGACCAGCCGGGCGAAGTCCCCCACGTACGCGTCGTAGGGGCCGGTGGCGTGCCCCGGCAGCAGGTTGACGTAGGCGAACGCGCCGGCCGCCCGCACGGCGGCGACCCCGGCCGCCACCCGCGGGAACTGCTCGGCCACCGGCTCGTCCATGAGCCCGACGCCGCGGAAGGAGCGGAACGGACGGTACTCCTCGACGACCCGGGCGATCAGCGGCCCCGGGTCCACGTCCAGGTCGCGCATGAGGACGTCCACGCGCGGGTCCGAGGCGACCAGCACGCCCAGCCCGGCCTCCTCGGCAAGGGCCAGGGCGTGCCGCAGGATGACCCGGTCGCCGAGGTAATTGCCGGTGATGACCAGGTCGAACCCGGCCTCGGCGATCTCCCGGTAGCGGGCGGCCGTCGTCTCGTGCGGCGGAGGCGGCCAGAAGGCGGCGATCGTCAGGCTCACAGCGCGCCCGTCCTGATCCGGCCGGCGTAGCGGGCCACGAGGGCGTCGTTGTGCGCGTCCGAGCCGGGGATGTTGGCCGACAGGTAGACCGGCGGGACCAGGCCGTCCGCCTGGAGCTCGCCGATCGCCTCGGCCACCATGAGCTGCACGATCAGCGCCGAGGTGATCGAGGAGATGCCGCAGACCGGGCCGTGTTCGGTCGGCAGGACGGCGTCGCCGTACGGGGCCAGGTTGTCGATCACGATGTCGGCCAGCTCGAACAGCCGCTCCCCCGACGGATGGCGCGAGGTGATCGCGGTCGAATGGGCCAGCGAGGTGATCGCGATCAGCGGCAGCCCGCGTTCCTTGACCAGCCGGGCCATCTCCACGGTCGAGCCGTTGCCGCCGGAGTTGGACGCGATCACGAACGCGTCGGCGTCCTCCACCGTGTGCAGGGCCAGGACCTGGCGCGCGGTCAGCGGGTCGCGCTCGGCCAGCGGGTCGAACTCGCCGGGATCGGCCGAGCCCAGCACCACCGGGTCGCGCAGGGTGAGCCGGTTGGTCGGGATCAGCCCGCCCGCGCGTCCGGCCACCTCCAGCGCCACCGCCTCCGAGTGCCCGGTGCCGTAGGCGTGCAGGACGCCCCCGGCGCGCACGGTCGCGGCGATCAGCGTGCCCGCGCGCCTGATGGCGGGCAACTGCTCGGCCGTCAGGCGGTCCAATCGGGAGCGTGCCTCGTCGGCGAAGGCCATCACAAGATCCATCAAAACTGTCCTCAACGGTTCATGCCGGCGGTCAGCCCGGCGACGATCTGGCGCGTGGCCAGGATGAAGAGCACGACCAGGGGGATCGTCGTCATCACCAGGCCGGCGAAGAGCGTGCCCCAGTCGTTCTGGAACTGGCCGAAGAAGTGGGTGAGGCCGACCGGCAGGGTCAGCTTGCTCTCGTCCCGCATCAGGACCAGGGGGTAGAAGAAGTCATTCCAGATCGGCACGAACTGGAAGACCACCACGGTCGCCAGCGCGGGCCGTACCAGCGGCAGCATCACGTGCCAGAAGGTGGCGAACGGCCCCGCGCCGTCCAGGGCGGCGGCCTCGTCCAGCTCGTGCGGGAGCTGGCGGAAGAACGCGGTCAGCACGAAGACGTTGAACGGCACCGACCCGGCCGCGTAGACCAGCACCAGCCCGGCCAGCGAGTCCACCAGGCCCATGCTCTCCAGCAGGTAGAACAGCGGGAGCACGCCCAGGTGGGCGGGCAGCGTCATGCCGGAGACGAAGTAGGCGGCGAACAGCCCGCGCCCCCGGAACTCCCGGCGCCCCAGTGGGTAGGCCGCCAGCAACGAGACCACGGCCCCCAGCAGCACCGAGCAGACCACGACGATCGCCGAGTTCACCACGTACGTGGAGAAGGAGGCGTCCGTCCACGCCTTGGCGTAGTTGCCGAGCCCGCTGGGCCAGCCGAGCGGCTGGTCGAAGATCTCGCTGGTCGGCCGGAGCGAGCTGAGCAGCATGACGAGCAGCGGCGACATGGAGAAGACGGCGTAGCCCCACAGCAGGACCCGGATCGCCAGAGCCCTCATGATGTCCTCCTCGGGACCCGTCCGGGCGGGGTCCTCATCGATTCCTCCTCAGGACCCGTTCGAGCAGGAGCGTCGAGCCGAAGATGAAGGTGAACATGAAGACCGCCAGTGCCGAGGAGGTCCCCAGCGCGTTGACGTCGCCCGAGGCGAAGGCGGTCCGGTAGAACAGCAGGCCGAGCACGTCGGTCGCGCCCGCCGGGGCGCCGTTGGAGCCGCCGAGGGCGTAGACCAGGGCGAAGGTGCCCATGCTGCCGATGAAGCTCAGGATGGTGACGGTGGCCATGGCGGGCCTGAGCAGCGGCAGCGTCACGCGCCAGAACACCTGCCAGGAGCCGGCGCCGTCGGTTCTGGCGGCCTCGGCGTACTCCTGCGGGATGCCGCCGAGCGCGGCGCTGAACAGCAGCATCGGGAAGCCCACCCACTGCCAGGTGGTGATCAGGATGACGGTCGGCAGCGCGGTGCCGGGGTCGCCCAGCCACGGCATCGCCAGGCCCATCGGCTTGAGCAGCGCGTTGACCGGGCCGAAGGCGGGGCTGAGCAGCAGGGTCCACAGGTAGCCGATGACCAGCGGGTTGACCAGATACGGCAGCGCGAACATGGTCTGCAGGGCCCGCTTGCCGCGCCGTACGCGGAACAGCGCCAGCGCGAAGGCCAGGCCCAGCGTGTTCTGCACCAGCATGCTGCCGGCGAAGAGCAGGACGTTGTGCCCCAGCGCCGGCAGGAGCTGGTCCAGGAAGGCGCCTGACAGCAGGTTCGCGTAGTTGCCCAGCCCGACCGGCTGGTCGCGCAGTGTGCCCTTCCAGGAGAAGAAGCTGTAGGTCAGCCCGGTGAACAGCGGATAGACCACGAAGGCCGAGTAGAGGAGGAAGGCGGGGATCAGGAAGACGTACGACGATCCCCGCCGCGTGGCTAGAGCCATGTGGACACGCTCTTGTCGAGTTGCTCGGCGGCCTCCTTGGCGCTGATGCGGCCCAGCAGCATCTCCTGCAGCGCCTTGGAGAACACGGTGGCCGAGGTCGGGTTGCCGTAGGCGAACTCGTTCATGAAGTAGGTGCCGCCGTGCTGGGCGAAGGTGGTGGAGACCTCGCCGAGCAGGGGGTCCTTGGGGGTGACGCCGGGCACTGCGGAGAAGATGCGCAGGGTGTCGGTGAAGAGCTGCCCGTAGTCCTTGGAGGCCAGCCAGGCGGCGAACTTCAGTGCCTCGGCCTTGTGCCTGGTCTTGACGTTGATGCCGTACGAGCCGTCGGTGAAGCCGGGCATGACGCCCGCGCCGTCGGGCACGGGTGGCGTGAAGACGCCCAGGTCGACGCCCTTGGCGTTCTCGCCGAAGAAGTTCAGCTCCCACAGGCCGCCGGGGAACATGGCGGCCTTGCCGGAGGAGAACAGGATCTGCGCGTCGGTGTAGGAGACGCCGGCCATGTCGTCGGGGAAGTACGGCTTGAGCTTGTTGAGCTGGTCGATGCCCTCGACGAAGCGCGGGTCGGCGAACTTCTTGCGCTTGGCCTTGACGTCGGCGAGGAAGGTGTCGCCGCCCCAGTGGGCGGTGCCGAAGATGGCGGCCACGACCGGCAGCATCCAGTCGTCCTTGCCGCCGAAGGCGAACGGCACGATGCCCTTGGCCTTGAGCTTGTCGGCGGCCGAGATCATCTCGGCGTACGTCTTCGGCGGGGTGAGGCCGTTGTCCGCGAAGATCTTCTTGTTGTAGATCACCTGGAGGGTCTGGACGGCGAACGGCACGCCGTACACCTTGCCGTCCTTGTCGCCCTTGGCGTAGCGCAGGACCTTCTCGTCGTAGGCGGCCAGGCCGGGCACGTCCTTGGTGTCGAGTGGCAGCAGCCGGCCGGCCTCGACCAGCGGTTGCAGGTTGGCGCCCGCGCGCAGCCAGGCCAGGTCGGGGCCGCTGTCGCCGGCCAGGCCGGTGGACAGGATGGTGTCGTACTCGGTGGCCGTGGTGAAGGAGCGGGCGTCGACGTCGATGCCGGGGTTCAGCTTCTCGTACTCGGCGAACATCTTGTCGTAGTTGGCCTCGGGGCCCCAGCCCCAGACCGAGAGGGTGATCTTGCCGGGGTCGGCACTCGTCGTGGCCGAAGGGGCACAGGCGGTGACCGCCATCGCCAAGGCGACAGCGGCGGCGGCAAGGCGCATGGGTGGCTCCTAGCGTGGGGGCAGGCGGTGCTTGCTGACCGCGTGGGTGGCGGCGGTGAGCAACTGGTTGCTGGTCTCGTGGGTGCGCTGGACGACGCCGATGTAGAGGCAGTCCAGGACGAGCATCTGGGTGTGACGGGCGGCCACCCCGCCGGCCCGGAAGGGGGTGTCCTGCGCGGCGGTGGTCAGCACGATGTCGGCCGCCTCGGCCAGCGGGCTGCGGGGGAAGTTGGTGAGCGCGATGGTGGTGGCGCCGCGTTCCCTGGCGATGGCCAGCGGTTCGACGACTTCGGCCGTGGTGCCCGAGTGCGAGATGCCGAGCGCCACGTCCTCGCGGTCGCGGGCGTTGGCGCTGCAGACGGCGCTGTGCACGTCGGTCCACAGCGCGCCGGGCCGGCCGATGGCGTGCAGTCGCAGGTGCAGGTCCATGGCCACGCCCGCGCTGCCGGCGACCGCGAAGAAGTCGATGAACCGGGCCCGCACCAGGGCGTCCACCGCCCGGTCCACGGCCGCCAGGTCGAGCTGGGCCGCCGTCTCCTCCATCGCGCGCATGTCGCTGGACAGGAGGCTGCGCAGCACCAGGCTCGCCGGGTCGTCCGGGGAGAAGGCGATCAGGCCCTGCTCGCGCGGGGTGGCGTCGTTGCGGCCCAGTTCGGCGGCGAGGGCCAGCCGGAGCTCGGGGTAGCCGGCCAGGCCGAGCTGCCGGCAGAAGCGGGTGACGGTGGTGAGCGAGGTCCCGCACCGCTCCGCCAGCTCACCGATGGTCGAGGCGGCCACGGTGGCGGGCTCGGCGAGGATCGTCTCGGCGATGCGCCGGTGGGTGGCCGTGAGGGTGGGCTCGATCCCTCGGATTCTGGCCAGGATCGGTGACATGGGAGGAACCCTCCCGCTTCCCGCAAGTTATGTCAATAGTTCACATTCGACATCCAATGTTAGAAAATTTCCCTCTTGTGTGACTCGTTGGGACTATGTCACTTTCATGGCCATGCGCAACCTCCTCCTGGCGCTGGTGCTCGGGAGCACCAGCCTGCTGCCCGCCCGCGCCGACGCCGTGGACATCCAGTTACTGGCCTTCAACGACTTCCACTCCGGCTTCCCGACCAGCTTCGCCATGACGCCGTCCGGGCCAGTCGAGGCGGGCGGGGCCGAGTACCTGGCCGCCCACATGGACCGCCTCCAGCGCGACAACCCCGACGGCACGCTGCGGCTCTCGGCCGGCGACAACTACTCCTCCAGCACCATGAACGCCACCGCCCTGCACGACGAACCGGGCATGCAGGCGCTCAACCTGATGCGCCTGGACGCCTCCGCCGTCGGCAACCACGAGTTCGACGAGGGCATCGACGAGTTCCGCCGGATGGAGAACGGCGGCTGCCACCCGATCGACGGGTGCGCGCTGCCGAACTTCAAGGGCGCCGAGTTCCCCTACCTGGGCGCCAACATCGTCGACACCACCACCGGCAAGCCCGCCCTGACGCCGTACATCGTCAAGGAGGTCAAGGGCGTCAAGGTCGGCATCATCGGCGTCGACTTCAAGAACGCGCTCAACGAGGCCCCCGGCCCCACCAAGCCGCTGGAGGGCCGCGACGAGGCCGAGGCGGTCAACACCTACACGGCCGAGCTCAAGGCCAAGGGCGTGCGGACGATCGTGGTCCTGATCCACCAGGGCGGCGGGCAGACCGGCGGCGGCCTGCCCAACGAGTGCAACAACCTGGCCGGGCCGATCAAGGACATCGTGCAGAAGTTCGATCCCGAGGTCGACGCCGTGATCTCCGGGCACACGCACAACCCGTACAACTGCCTGGTCAACGGCATTCCGGTGACGCAGACGTCCGCTCACACGCGCGAGCTCACCAAGATCGTCCTGACCGTCGACCGGGCCACCGGCAACCCGACCTCCAGCAAGGCCGAGAACGTCACCGTCACCCACGACGTCAAGCCCGACGCCCGGATCGCCGCCCTGCGCCGCAAGACCGACGAGCAGGCGCAGAAGCTGCTGGACCGGCCGGTCGGCCTGCTCGCCCGCGACCTCACCGCCCAGCGCAACGCCGCCGGCGAGTCCACCGTCGGCCACGCCCTGGCCGACGCCCGCCTGTTCGCCACCTCCGCGGCCGAGAACGGCGGCGCCCAGATCGCCGTCCAGCCGCCCTACGGCGGCGGCATCGGTGGCGACCTGATCGTCAACCCCACCGGCAACGAGATGTCGAACCTGGTGACGCACGGCAAGGCCCTGCGCGTGCAGCCGTTCGGCAACATGCTCGTCACCATGACGCTCACCGGCGCCCAGCTCGAACGGCTGCTGGAGCAGCAGTGGTGCGGTCAGGGCACCGCCCGCGTGCTCGGCGTCTCACAGGGCCTCACCTACACCTACGACAACGCCAGGCCCGCCTGCGACAAGATCGACCCGGCCACCGTCAAGCTCAACGGGGCCGTCGTCGACCCGGCCGCGAAGTACCGCCTGACCGCCAACTCCTTCATCGCCTCCGGCGGCGACGGTTTCTCGGTGCTGACCGAGGGCACCGAGCGGGTGGAGAAGGTGCGCGACATCGAGGCGTTCGAGTCCTACATCCGGGCCAAGAGCCCGCTGCCCGCTCCCGCCCTGAACCGGGTCACCCGCGTGAACTAGCCGCCCACAGGCTGGGGGCAGTACAACTCCGGCCAGACGGGCACCGGCGTCCCGGTGCCGATGCCGCCGAGGCCGAACGCCTGGGGGCCGGGGGTGACGTTCATCGCCGCCGGCGGCGACCACGGCCTGGCCATCCGCAGGACGGGCTGATCCGGCGGGATTCACGGGCCAGGCGATGACATTTGCATCTGTTCGCCGCCGGCCTCCGGGTGAAGGCTGATGCCTTCGACACCCCCCGGAGGAAGGCGGCGGCCTCGCCCGGCGAGCCGGCCGACCTCGACGAGCCGATCGGAGCCCGACCATGGCCAGCCCCGTCGTGTCCGCGACCACGCGCGTCGACGGCTGAGCCGGGACGGGCTCCCCTCATGGCCCTCCCGCTCACCCCGGTCAGGCCCCGGCTGTCCGGCCGCGCCGCCGTCCGGCCCGGCCGCCTACGCTGGTCAGCCGGGGAACGTCGACGGGCGGTGGGCGAAGTGGCGGGGTTCTGGCGGTCCGACCGGGTCGTCCGGCTGGCGCCGGTCGCCGCGGTCGTGTGCAGTTCCCTGCTGCCGCTGCTGCAGGTGACGTTGTCGTTCGGCTACGAGGGCAACGGCAGCCGCACCGGGCTGTGGAGCCTGGCCGCGACCGCCGCCTACCTCCCCCCGCACCTGCGCCACGTCTGGTACGCCGCCCACGCGCGCCGTCCGCCGGCCGGCCTGTGGACGTTCGCGGCCATGGCCGTCATCGTGCTCGGCGTGACGCCGCTTGCCGGGAACATGTGGCCGCGGGCGTACGCGGGGCTCGCGGCGTCGGCGGTGCTGGTGCTGCCGGGGCCGTGGTCGTACCTGTTCTTCGTGGGCCTGGTGGCGGTGGCCGCGCCGGTGGCGTCGCTGCTGGACCTGCCGTGGCGGGCGGCGGCGTGGCCGGCGTTCTCGGTGTTGTGCGGCGGCGGGGCGCTGCTGCTGCTCGTCTGGCTCGCCGCGGCGCTGACCCGGCTCCAGGCGGCCAGGGAGGAGCTGGCCCAGCAGGCGGTCGCGCAGGAGCGGCGGCGCATCGACGACGACCTGCGCCGTACGCTCGGCGGCGCGCTGGAGTCGATCGCCGCCCGCGGCGAACGCGCGGCGGCGGCCCTGGCCCCCGACCCTCTGAGACCACCTCCGGACACCCCCAGCCCGCATGACATCGGGCCGGCTCGTGACGCAGGGCTGGCAGAGGAGTTGGGGCGGCTCGCCGACGACTCGCGGCGCACGCTGGCCGAGGCCAGGCGGCGGGTGCGCGGCTACCGGCAGCCGTCGCTGCGCGCCGAGCTGGAGACGGCCGCCACGCTGCTGTCGGCCGCGGGCGTGCCGACCCGCCTTGAGCTGCCCAGACAGGGTGTTCCCGAGACGATCCCGCCGCGCCCACGCGCCGCCCTGCGCGCCACGGTGACCCGCCTCCTGCGCGCCGACGGCGTGCGCGCCTGCACGATCGCCGCCACCGTCGAGGGCGGCCGGGTGTTGCTGGAGGTCCGCGCCGACGACGTGACCGAGACGATCGAGGTGCCGGCATGACCCCGCAGATCCCGCCGTCCTGGGTGCTGCGGCATCCGCACCGGCCGTTCATCGCGCTGCACCTCCCGCTGGCCGCCCAGGTTCCGGTCTACATCGGCATGGGGCTGGAGGGCCCGCCCGGCGACCCCGTGCTGGCGGGGGTGGGCGTCCTGGCGGCCCTGGCGCTCCAGCTCCGGCACAGCCTGGCGGCCTCCCGCGGCGCGCGCCCGGCGGGCTGGCCCTGGACACTGGCGGCGCTCCTGCTGCTGGCGAACCTGCCTCTGTGGTGGCTGGCCACGCAGTGGGAGGCCGTGGCCGTCTTCGCCCTGGCCTCGATCGTCATGCTGCTGCGCGGCCCGGCGCGGGCGGTGGCCGCCGTCGCGCAGGTCCTGCACCCCGCGGCGCTGGAGGTGACGCAGATGGTGCGGGACGGCTCCACCACCGTGCCGCACGCCCTCCTCCTGGCCGTCTACCCCGTGCTCGCCCTCACCGTGTTCGGCGGGGCGCTGGTCGCCGGCGCCCGCCTGGTCCTGCTGCTGGACGAGCTGGAGGCCACCCGGGCCGAGCTGGCCGCCGCCGCGGTCGGCGAGGAACGCGTCCGGGTCTCGCGCGACCTGCACGACCTGCTCGGCCAGAGCCTGTCGGCGATCTCCCTCAAGGGCGACCTGGCGCTGCGGCTGCTCGTCAAGGACGCCGGCGCGGCCCGTGCCGAGATCGAGAGCCTGACGGGCGTGGCCCGCGACGCCCTCAGGGACGTACGCGCGATCACCCGCGACGAGCTGGCCGTGTCGCTGCGCACCGAGATCGACGGCGCGGCGGCCCTGCTCGGCGCGGCCGGCGTCGACACCCGGCTGGACGTGGCCGCGCTGCCGCCCCTGTCCGGCCCCGCCCACGACGCGCTGGCCTGGGCCATCCGCGAGGGCACCACCAACCTGCTGCGCCACAGCGAGGCCGGCACCTGCGCCATCACCGTGTCCCGCGACGGCGGCGCGGTACGGTTGGAGATCGTCAATGACGGAGTGCGCGGCGTCGCGGGCCCGGGTTCGGGGCTCGCCGGGGTCGCCGAACGCGCCCGCGCGGCGTCCGGCTCGTCGTCCACCGCCGTCCACGACGGCCGTTTCCGGTTGTCGGTCGAGGTTCCCGAGGAAGGCCCGTGATCCGCGTACTGATCGCCGAGGACATGCACATGATCCGATCGGCCCTGGTCGCCCTGCTCTCGCTGGAGGACGACATGGAGGTCGTCGCCGAGATCGAGCGCGGCGACGAGGTGCTGGCCGCCGCCCTCCGGGTGCGCCCGGACGTTGCGGTGCTCGACATCGACATGCCGGGACTGGACGGCCTGTCGGCCGCCGAGCAGCTGTCGGAGCGGCTGCCGGGCTGCCGCACGCTCGTGCTCACCGGCCTCAGCCAGCCGGGCAACCTCTTGCGCGCGCTGAAGGTGCACGTGAAGGGGTTCATCGTCAAGGACGCCCCCGCCCAGACCCTGACCGACGGCATCCGGCGCATCGCCCGCGGCGAACGGGTGATCGACCCCGAGCTGGTCGCCGCCGCGCTGGAGACCGGCAGCAGCCCGCTCACCGCCCGGGAGACCGAGGTGCTGCGCGCCGCCGCGTCCGGCATCCGCACCGCGCAGATCGCCACCCAGCTCTCGTTGTCGCAGGCCACCGTGCGCAACTACCTGTCGAACGCGATCAGCAAGGTCGGCGGGCGCAACCGCATCGACGCCATCCGCATCTCCCGCGACGCCGGCTGGCTCTGAGCCGCCAGGGGTGCGTGCGGGGTTCAGACCGCGTAATCCTTGAGCGGGACCGCGTCGTCGGTCTCGTCCGGCATGGGCTCCTCCGACGAGCCGAAGAACCAGCGGGCCGCGGCCCGGCCGTGCCGCTGGTTGCGCTCGACGTACTCGCGCATCCGGTTCTCGTAGGCGGCCAGGCCGGTGACGTGGTCGGGGGCCTCGGCCAGCTCGCCGGCCAGCACGTACGCGCCGATCAGGGCCTGCGAGGTGCCGCGGCCGGAGGTCGGCGCCGCGCAGTAGGCCGCGTCGCCCAGCAGCGTGACCCGGCCGTTCGTCCAGGTGTCCATCACGACCTGGCCCGAGGAGTCGAAGAAGAACTCCTCCGCCTCCCGCATGGCCGCCAGCAGCCGGGGCACCTCCCAGCCCGCTCCGGCGTAGTGCTCGGCCACGAGCCGTTCCTGCTGGGCGCGGTCGCGCCGGTCGTAGGCGAGGTCCTCGGCGGTGAACGACAGGCCGACGCGCAGCTCGCTGTTGCCGTGGGCGGTGAAGGCGAGGGCGCTGCGGCCGGGCGTGTTGTGCATCAGGCCCGCGTCCCGCAGGCCCAGGAGGTTGCCGGTGGTGAACAGCGCGCCGTAGATGCCGAGGTTGCGCACGTAGCGCGACTCGGGGCCGAAGGCGAGCGCGCGCACCTTGGAGTGCAGCCCGTCGGCGCCGACGACCAGGTCGAACGTGCGCGGCGCGGCCTTCTCGAACCGCACCCGGACCTCCGTCGCGTCCTGGTCGAGCGCGGTGATCGTGTCGTCGAACAGGTACTCGGCGAGGTCCCGGGTGGCCTCGTACAGCACGCTCGTGACGTCGGACTTGAGCACCTCCAGTTCGCCGGAGATCGCGGCGGCGGGCAGTACGGCGAGCACGTCGCCGGCCTCGTCGACCATCGTCATGGCGGTCATCGTGGTCGCGTGCCGGCGCATCTCGGCCAGCAGGCCCATGCGCTCCAGCACGTCCAGGGCCGAGCCGCGGAAGTCGATCGCCGCGCCGCCGCCGCGCGGGGCCGGGGCGCGCTCGACGAGGGTGACCTCGTGGCCGTGACGGTGCAGCCAGTAGGCCAGCGCGGGCCCGGCGACGCTGCCGCCGGAGATCAGGATACGCATCGGAATGTCCTCTTTCGTCGGTGAACGCTCCACACCGTACGCAGATTTGGGCGAACGCGCAAGACGGCTGTCTAAGGCGCCCGTGCTAGGCTGCCGGCCATGGGAAATCGGGAAGACCTGCTGGCCGGGGCGCGGCGTTGCCTGGAGGAGAAGGGCTGGGGGCGCACGACCGTCCGCGACATCGCCACGGCGTCCGGCGTGAGCATGGCGGCCATCGGCTACCACTTCGGCTCCCGCGAGGCGCTGCTCAACGCGGCCCTGGTCGAGGCCATGGACGAGTGGGGCCACCAGGTCGGCGCCGCACTGTCGGCCCTGGACGGCGCGGGTGACGCCGACGAGCCGTCCGCCGAGCGCTTCGAGACGATGTGGGCGCAACTGATCGGCTCGATCAACGAGCACCGCACGCTGTGGCTGGCCAACCTGGAGGCGCTGGTCCAGGCGGAGTACTCGCCGGAGCTGCGCGAGCAGCTCGTGGCCGGTCAGCGCGAGGGGCGGCGCGGCATGGCCGCGCAGCTCACCGGCCGGCCGGAGGAGGAGCTCGCCGAGGGCGAGGTGCGCGCCGTCGGCTCGGTGCAGCTCGCGCTGCTGCTGGGCGTGATGGCTCAGTGGCTCAACGACCCGCGGGCCGCCCCCTCGGCCGCCGACGTGCTCGAAGGGCTGCGTGCCATCACCACCCGGTTCGGACTGGCCGGGTAGGGCTGCCGTACGGCGTTCCAGGGTTGGACTTTGCCAAGCATTGAATGACCGTTTAATATTTTGAACATGCCATCAGGAGGACGGACCTTCGTCGAGGAGAACCGGCGGGCGCAGATCATCGACTGCGCCGTCGAGGCTCTGGCGACGCTGGGCTACCAGCAGGCGTCGATGGCGAAGATCGCCAAGCTCGCCGGCATCACGCCGGGCCTGATCGCGTACTACTTCGGCAGCAAGGACGAGCTGATCGAGGCGGTCGTCGCGCACGCCGCCAAGCTCGCGACCGACCTGATGCTGCCGCGCATCCTGGCGCAGACCTCCGCCACCGACGCACTGCGCGTGTACTTCGAGACGAACCTCGAATTCATGCGCCTGCACCGCAAACCCCTGCTGGCGCTCGTGGAGATCGTCGTCCACGACCGTGACGGGCCCTACGCGGGCCAGCAGGGCAGCGCCATCACCGACATCGAGAAGCTGCTGGCCTGGGGTCAGCAGACCGGTGAGTTCCGGCGGTTCGAGCTGCGCCCGATGGCGATCGCGATCCGCGGCGCCATCGACGCCGTACCGAGCTACCTGCTGAAGGACCCCGACTACGACGTCAGCGCCCTCGCCGCCGAACTGGCCACCATCTTCACCCTCGCCACCAGGAGAACACCATGACACCGGCGCTGGAGATCAGTGGGCTGACCAAGAGATTCGGTGACAAGGTCGCCGTCGACGCGATCGACCTCACCGTCCCCCAGGGTTCCTTCTTCGGACTCGTCGGCCAGAACGGCGCCGGCAAGACCACCACCCTGTCCATGGCCGTCGGCCTGCTGCGTCCCGACGCGGGCGGCGCCCGGATCTTCGGCGAGGACGTCTGGTCGGCTCCGGAGCAGGCCAAGGCCCTGGTCGGCGTGCTGCCCGACGGCATGGCCATGCCCGAACGGCTGACCGGGCGCGAAGTGCTCACCTACCTCGGCCTGCTGCGCGGCCTGCCCAAGGACGAGGTGGCCCGGCGCGCCGACGAGCTGCTGACCGTCCTGGAGCTGGACGGCGCCGAGACGACACTGGTCATCGAGTACTCCACCGGCATGCGCAAGAAGATCGGCCTGGCCACCGCGCTGCTGCACGCCCCCCGGCTGCTCGTGCTGGACGAGCCGTTCGAGGCGGTCGACCCGGTCTCGGCCGCCACGATCAAGCGCATCCTGCGCGGGTTCGTCGCGGGCGGCGGCTCGATCGTGCTGTCCAGCCACGTCATGGCGCTGGTGGAGCAGCTCTGCGACCGGGTCGCGGTGATCGACAAGGGCACGGTGGCGGCGTCCGGCCCCCTGGACGAGGTCCGCGGCGGCCGCTCGCTGGAGGACACCTTCGTCGCCCTCGTCGGCAACCACGACAACGGCGTGAAGGAGCTGTCGTGGCTGTCGCGCTGACCACTCTCACCATGGCCCGGATGAAGGTCGCCATCCTGCGGCACGCCTTCCGGGGCACCCGGGCCCAGACCGCGAGCACGGGCGCCACCCTGGGCTCGCTGCTCGCGGCCGGGACGATCTACCTGGCCTTCACCGACCCCGACCTGCTGGCCGCCGCCTACGCCATCTGGCTGCTGGGCTGGATACTCGGCCCGGTCTTCATGGGCGGCGGCGACGAGACGTTGCGGCCCGAGTACTTCACCATGCTCGGCCTGCCGCCGCGCCGCCTGGCGACCGGGCTGCTGGTGGCGGCCTTCGTCGGCGTCGCGCCGCTGGTCAGCCTGGTCGCGCTGGCCGGCCTGCCGGTCGCGGGCGCGCTGATCGGGCTGCCGAACGCCCTGATGGCCGTGCCCGCGATGGTGTTGCAACTGGCCGTGTTCGTCCTGCTGTCGAAGCTCGCCGTGGCGGTGGTCGGGCAGGCGCTGCGCACCCGGTCGGGCGCGATCGCCTCGGGCATGCTCAACGGCGCGATCCTGGCGGCGCTCGGGCAGATCTGGATCTTCTTCGTCGCCTTCGGCGAGACCGGCGTGCCCTCCGTCGTCCGGTATCTGCCCTCCGGGTGGGGGCTGCTGGCCGTCCAGGGCGAGTGGTGGGCGCTGGGCGCGCTGGCGCTCCTGACTCTCCTGCTTCTGGGCGCGTGGGCCGTGCTGCTGGGCCGGCGCGCGGGGGCGCGGCAACCCTCCGGGCGGAGCCGGCGCCCGATGACGGCCGCCACCGCCAACGGCGCGATCATCGCCAAGGAGCTGCGCACCTGGTCGCGTGACCTGGTGCGCACCCACCAGCTCACCTTCGCGCTGTCGTACGCCGTCTGCTTCGCCGCCGTCCCGCTGATCGTCGGCTGGAACGGCATGCTGCCGTACGCCGGCCCGATCTTCGTCGTGATGGCCGCCGCCATGGCCGCCAACCAGTACGGCGCCGACGGCACCGCGCTGTGGCTGACCGTGATGACCCCCGGCGCGAGCGACGTGCGCGGCCGGCAGCTCGCCTGGCTCGCGGCGCAGGCGCCGGTGGGGGTCGTGCTGACCGTCGCGTTCACCTCGATCACCGGCGGTCCCTGGCCGCTGGTCCTGGCGCTGCTGGCGGCCCTGCTGGGCGGCGCGGCCGGGCTGGTGCCGCTGATCTCGGTCTACGGGCTCGTCCCCGGCACCGACCCCCACCGTCGCGCGGGCAACCCGCTGCGCACCAGCGAGGACGACAGCGGCCTGACCGGGCTGGCCTACCTGACGCTCGCCCTGGTGCTCGTCACCGGACTGCCCGCGGCGCTGGTCGCGCTGCGGTACGGGTGGGCGGGCGTGGCCGTCGGCGTCCTGACCGGGGCGCTGTGCGCCTGGGGCTTCGGCCTGCTCGCCGAACGCCGCCTGCGCGCCCAGGGCCCCGAGCTGCTGGACCTGATGCGCACCGGCCGCAGGCAGCGGGCCTCCGTGGCGTCCCGCTTCGACCAGCTGTCCACGACGCAGCGCACGCTCGTCTGGTGGTGCTTCGGCTTCGGCGCCATCCCGCTGGTTCCGCAGGGCATCCTCGCGGCCTTCTTCGTGTCCAGTGACATGCTGCGTCACTCCTGGTTCCTGGCCACCTACATGCCGTCCGGGCTGCGCTACCCGGTCGCCGCCGGGTTCGTCCTGCTCGGCCTGGCGATGTACGGCCTGGGCCTGTGGATCATCAAGCCGCGACCGGCCACCTAGGCTTTGACACCTCCTACGGCTAACCGCTATCTATTGGCTAACCGTTAGGGGGTGAGGCCGTGCAGGACGCGGTGCTGGCGATGCTCGCCAAGGAGCCGTCGCACGGCTACGCCCTGCGCGACCGCCTGCGGCGCAGCCTCGGCCCGCTGGGCGGGTCGATGAACCCCGGCCAGATCTACGTGACCCTGGCCAGGCTGGAGAAGGCCGGGCTCGTCGTCTGTGAACGGGCCGACGGCCTGCCCGAGCGGCCCGACCGCAAGGTCTACGCGCTGACCCCCGACGGCCAGCGGCGGGTGGCCGCCTGGCTGGCCGAGGTGGGCTGGCCGAAACCCGACCTGGCGGAGTTCCATCTCAAGCTCGCCGCCGCCGCGGCGGCCCGGCTCGCCGACCCGGTCGAGCTGGTGGCGGCCCAGCGCCGTGAGCTGCTGCGCCGCCTGCGCGAGGTCCAGCGGGCGGCGCTGGCCGAGCCGCCCGGATCGCCCGCCGGCCTGCTGCTGGAAGGGGTCGTGCTGCGGTTGCAGGCCGACCTGCGCTGGCTCGACGCCTGCGAACGGTCCTGGTCCGGGCGCGACGACGAATTCGAGGGCGCATGAACGCGATACGGGCCCGCGGCCTGGTGAGAACCCACGGTCAAGGGCAGAGCCGGGTCCGCGCGGTGGACGAGGTCGACCTTGAGGTGCCCCAAGGGCAGACGCTGGCGGTGATGGGCCCCAGCGGCTGCGGGAAGTCGACCCTGCTGCACCTGCTGGGCGGCCTGGAACGGCCCACCGGCGGCGAGGTGTGGCTGGCCGGGCGGCGCATCGACACGCTGAGCGAGCGGGCCCTGGCCCGCCTGCGGCGCCGGTCCGTCGGGTTCGTCTTCCAGGCGTTCCACCTGGTGGAGGAGCTGTCGGCGGCCGAGAACGTCGAGCTGCCCGCGTTGCTGGCCGGCCGCTCGCGCCGCCAGGCCAGGCGGCGCGCGGCCCTGCTGCTGGAACGGGTCGGGCTGGCCGCGCGCGCCCGGCACCTGCCCTCGCAGCTGTCCGGCGGCCAGCGGCAGCGGATCGCCGTCGCCCGCGCGCTGGTCAACGAGCCGCTGGTCGTGCTGGCCGACGAGCCCACCGGCAACCTCGACACCGCCGCCACCCTCGACGTGCTGAGGATCTTCGAGGAGCTGCGTGCCGGTGGCCAGACCCTCGTGATCGTCACGCACGACGAGCGGGTGGCGGCCACCGCCGACCGGCTGGTCTCGATGCGCGACGGCATGTTCGTCGACGACACCCACCTGGCCGCCGCCCACCCGCACGGGCTCGGCGGGCTGATCGGGCTGGAGGGCTGAACGTCATGGGCGCCGTCGTCCTGGTCGCCCGTCTGGTGCTGACCGACCTGCGCCGGCACCGGGCCCAGGCCCTGATGCTGCTGCTCGCGGTGACCGTGGCCACCGCCACGATGGCCCTGGGCCTGTCCCTGGGCGACGCGAGCCGGTCGATGTACGAGCAGACCCGCGCGGCCACCGCCGGACCGGACGTGGTCGCGCTGTCCGGCGACACGGGCCGCGCGGCGACCTCGGCCCTGGCCGCGCTGGCCGACGACCCCGCCGTGGTCGCCGCCCACGGCCCCTACCGCATCGTCTACGCCAATCTCACCACGCGCGGTGCGACGTCGTCCGGGGTGGTGGTGCACGGCTTCGCCGAGCGGCCCGGCGCGGTCGACCGGCCGCTGGTGACCTCGGGCCGCTGGGTGAGCCCCGGCGGCGCCGTCCTGGAACGCGGCTTCGCCACCGCCCTGGGCGCCGGCGTCGGCGACCGCGTCACCATCGCCGGCCGGTCGTACCCGGTCGTCGGGATCGCCGTCACCGCGGCCACCTCGATCTACCCGTGGGCGGCGCAGATCGGCCCCGGCGGCGGCCCCAGCGACTCCGGCGGCCTGGCCTGGATGACCCGGTCGGACGCCCGCACGCTGGCCTCCTCCCGGCGGCTCCCGGTGACCACGGCCATCGACCTCAAGCTGCGCGACCCCGCCGCGACCGAGGCGTTCCGCGAGGCCCACCGCGACCCCGACGTCCGGGTCGACTTCCACTCCTGGCAGTTCACGGCCACGCAGGACACCGTCATCCTCAAGGACAGCCGGCCGATCCTGGTGGTCGGAAGCTGGCTGCTCAGCTTCCTGGCCGTCACCGGCGTGGCGGCGCTGGCCGCGGGACGCGCCGCCGAGCGGACGCGCCGGGCCGGGCTGCTCAAGGCCGTCGGCGCCGGGCCGGGGCTGATCGCCACCGTCCTGCTCACCGAATACCTGGCGCTGGCGCTGGCCGGCGACGCGCTGGGGCTGATGATCGCCCGCCTGGCCGCGCCCGGCCTGGCCAGCCCCACGGCCAGCCGGATCGGCGACGCGGCCGAGCTCGGCGGCGCTCCCGTCGTCACCGCGACCGTCCTCGCCGTGGCGGTGGCGGTGCTGTCCACGCTGCGTCCCACGTTGCGAGCCATGCGGACGGCGACCGTCACGGCGCTGTCCGCGACCGCGCGCCCGCCGCGTCACCGGCCCTGGCTCACCGCGCTGTCGGCGCTGCTGCCCACGCCGCTCCTGCTCGGCCTGCGGCTGACCGCCCGCAGGCCCGGCCGGGCCGTGCTCCAGGCGTGCTCCACCGCCACCACGGTGATCGCGGTCGTCGCCCTGCTGACCCTGCACGTCCAGCCCGAGCGGGGCTACGGCCTGGACGGCTCCTCCGTCCTGCCCAACCTGCGCGGCGAGCAGGACCGCCGGCTGATGCTCGCCGTCACCGTCCTGCTGATCGCCCTCGCCGTCGTCAACACCATCACGCTCACCTGGACCACGGCCATGGAGGCCCGCGCCAACCTGGCCGTCGCGCGCACGCTCGGCGCCACCCCCGGGCAGGTCGCCGCGGGGCTGTCCGCGGCCCAGCTCCTGCCCAGCCTGCCCGGCGCCGTCGCCGGCATCCCCCTGGGGCTGGGCCTGCTCTCGCTCTTCGCCGCCGGGAACTCGGTGCCGGCCCCCTCCTCCTGGCTGGTCGGCGCCGCGCTCGCCACCCTCCTGGCGACCATGGCGTGCACCGCCCTGCCCGCGCGGCTGGCCGCCCGCCGGCCCGTGGCCCAGGCACTCAGCGCCGAGACGGCGTGAGGCCGCGGGAATCCCGGTGGACGGGTTCCGTGATCTTGGATTAGGGTAGGGCGCATGTCCGGTCCCGAGGCGTCAAGACTCTAGCCACCGATCGTCGGTGGCTTCTCGTGATGTCAAACGGCAGCGCCGTCGCTGAGACCGCGCGCCCTCCCGTCACCGGATCACCTTCGCACGGACCGATTCCTCCCGGGCGTTCCGCCACCGTCGTGGCGTCGAACCCGGGCCTCTCCCCTTCGCGGTAGCGCCCGCGCCCTGCTGTGCCGCCGGCGCGCCGCGTTCCTTCGTGCAGCTCTTGGAGTTCCGCTCGTGCCTTTCGCCATCTACGTTCTCGGGCTGGCCGTGTTCGCCCAGGGAACGTCGGAGTTCATGCTGTCCGGGCTGGTCCCGGCCATCGCCGCAGACCTGGGCGTGTCCGTCCCGGCCGCCGGCGCGCTGACGTCCGCGTTCGCCGCGGGCATGGTCGTCGGGGCGCCGCTCATGGCGCTGCTCAGCCTGCGCCGGCCGCGCCGGCAGTCCCTGCTCGTCTTCCTCGTCGCGTTCGTGCTCGTGCACGTCGTGGGCGCGCTCACCGATGACTTCGCCGTGCTGCTGGTCACCCGGATCCTCGGGGCGCTGGCCAACGCCGGTTTCCTCGCCGTGGGCCTGGCCACGGCGGCCGGCATGGTCGCGCCGGACGCCAAGGGGCGGGCCACGTCCGTCCTGGTCGGCGGGATCACGCTGGCGTGCGTCGCCGGGGTGCCCGCCGGGGCCGTGCTCGGCCAGGCGTTCGGCTGGCGGTCGGCGTTCTGGGCGGTGGCCCTGATCTCGCTGCCGGCCGTCCTCGCCGTCGTGCGGTCGGTGCCGGGCGGCGGGCAGGAGACGGCCCGCCCCCGCGCCCGGCAGGAGCTGCGCGCGCTGCGCGAGCCGCGCCTGGCGGTCGCGCTGACGCTCGGCGCGCTGGTCAACGCCGCCACCTTCTGCACCTTCACCTTCCTGTCGCCGCTGGTCACCGAGGTGAGCGGGTTCTCGGAGGGGTGGGTTCCGGTGCTGCTGGCGCTGTTCGGGCTGGGGTCGTTCGCCGGGGTGACCGCCGCCGGCCGCTTGTCCGACACTCGCCCGGCGCTGGTCCTCGTCGCGGGCGGGCTCGCCCTTCCGGTCGGTTGGGCGCTCTTCGCGTACGCGGCGGGTCATCCGGTCGCGGTGTTCGTACTCGTCTTCGTCCAGGGGGCGCTGTCCTTCGCGGTCGGCTCGACCCTGATCGCCCGCGTCCTGTACGCGGCGGCCGCAGCGCCCTCGCTCGGCGGTTCCTTCGCCACCGCCGCGCTCAACGTCGGGGCCACCGCCGGCCCGGCCCTCGGCGGCGCGGCCATCGCCGCCGGGCTCGGCTACCGGTCCGCGCTGTGGGTCAGCGCGCTGCTGGTGGTCGCGGCCCTGCCCGTGGCGGCCCTGGCCCACAGGTCGTCCGCGAGCGTCACGCCCCGCTGAGCGAGAGGGGAAGATGGTCCGGCGGCAGTGACGGACGCGGTCGCCGGGTGTGCTCTCGTGGATGCCAGGGCACACCCGGCGATCAGGTCGCTGTTGCATGGCCTGACCGGTCTTCAGGGTGGAATATGCGGAAGGTAGGGTGTGGGCTTGTGACGACGTTTCGGATCAGCGAGGCCGCGGCGCTGCTCGGGGTCAGCTCCGACACCGTCCGCCGGTGGGTCGACGCGGGCCGGCTGGCGGCCGGGCGCGACGAGCACGGCCACCGGCGGGTCGACGGCGCCGATCTGGCGGCCTTCGCCCGTTCGCAGATCGAGGCCGACGGCGAGGGCGGGCGCTCCTCGGCGCGCAACCGCTTCCGCGGGATCGTGACCGAGGTGATCCGCGACGCGGTGATGGCCCAGGTGGAGATCGCCGCCGGGCCGTTCCGGGTGGTGTCGCTGATGAGCCGCCAGGCGGCCGACGAGCTGGGCCTGGAGGTGGGGGTGGTGGCGGTCGCCGTGATCAAGTCCACCAACGTCGTCGTGGAGATCCCCGGCCACGAACGCGTGGCCACTCAGGTGTGAGGAGCCCCCCTTGAAGTTCAGGCGTCTTTCCCGATGGGCGATCGTCCTGCCCGTCGCGGTCACGCTGGCGGGCCTGGCCGGCTGCGGCTCCGGCACGCCGGCCACGTCCGCCTCCTCGGCCCCCGCGTCGTCGGCGGGCGGCGGAGAGCTGACGGTGTTCGCGGCGGCGTCGCTGACCGGCACGTTCACCGAGCTCGGCAAGAGCTTCGAGAGCGCCCACCCGGGCACGACGGTGAAGTTCAACTTCGGCTCCAGCGCCACCCTGGCCCAGCAGATCGTCCAGGGCGCCCCGGCCGACGTGTTCGCCGCGGCCAGCCCCGCCACCATGAAGACGGTCACCGACGCCTCCCTGGCGGGCGCGCCGACCACCTTCGTCCGCAACAAGTTGCAGATCGCGGTGCCGGCCGACAACCCGGCCAAGGTCGACGAGCTGAAGGACCTGGCCGACCCGAAGGTGAAGGTGGCGCTCTGCGCCGAGCAGGTGCCGTGCGGCGCCGCCGCCGTCAAGGCGCTCGGCGCGGCCGGCCTCACGGTCAAGCCGGTGACCCTGGAGCAGGACGTCAAGGCCACGCTCACCAAGGTGCAGCTGGGCGAGGTGGACGCCGCCCTGGTCTACCGGACCGACGTGATCGCCTCCGGCGGCAAGGTGACCGGCATCGACTTCCCCGAGGCCGGCCAGGCGATCAACGACTACCCGATCGCCGTCCTGACCAAGGCGCCGGCCGCCGGCCTGGCCAAGCAGTTCGTCGACCTGGTGCTGTCCCCGCAGGGCAAGGACGTGCTGACCAAGGCCGGTTTCGAGGCCCCGTGACCTCTTCGTCCGGACGGCCCGTGGCGGAACCGCATGGCAAGCCCGCCACCGGCCGCGAGATCGCCGGGCGGGCGCCGTGGATGCTGGTCCTGCCAGCGCTGGCGGGGCTGGCGTTCCTGGTGCTGCCGCTGGCCGGGCTGCTGATCCGGGCCCCCTGGTCCACGCTGCTCCAGCGGCTGGCCGAGCCGCAGGTGCTGGAGGCGCTGCGGCTCTCGCTGGGCTGCGCCACCGTCGCCACGGCCTTCTGCCTGCTGCTCGGCGTGCCGCTGGCCTGGTTGCTGGCCCGGGTGACGTTCCCGGGGCGGCGGCTGGTGCGCGCGCTGGTCACCGTGCCGCTGGTGCTGCCGCCGGTGGTCGGCGGGGTGGCGCTGCTGCTGGTGCTGGGCCGGCGCGGCCTGGCCGGGCAGTGGCTGGAGTCCGCCTTCGGCATCTCGCTGCCGTTCACGACGGCGGGGGTGATCGTCGCCGAGGCGTTCGTCGCGATGCCCTTCCTGGTGATCAGCGTGGAGGGCGCCCTGCGCGGCGCCGACCAGCGTTTCGAGGAGGCCGCCGCGACGCTCGGCGCCTCCCGCTGGACGGTGTTCCGGCGGGTGACGCTGCCCATGGTCATGCCGGGCGTGGTGGCCGGGGCCGTGTTGTGCTGGGCGCGGGCGCTGGGCGAGTTCGGGGCGACGATCACGTTCGCCGGGAACTTCCCCGGCACGACCCGGACGATGCCGCTGGCCGTCTACCTGGCGCTGGAGACCGAGCCGGAGGCGGCGATCGTGCTCAGCCTGGTGCTGCTGGCCGTCTCGGTGGTCATCCTGGCGAGCCTGCGCGACCGGTGGGTGAGCACGCCATGACCCTCGACGCCCACCTGGTCGTCACCCGGCCCGCCTTCACCCTCGACGTCGCGTTGCGGGTCGCCGCCGGGGAGGTGGTGGCGCTGCTCGGCCCTAATGGCGCGGGCAAGACCACCGCCCTGCGCGCCCTGGCCGGGCTCACCCCGATGACCGCCGGGCACATCGGCCTGCGCGGCGCGCCGCTGCACACGCTGCCCGCCGAGGACCGTCCGATCGGCATGGTCTTCCAGGACTACCTGCTCTTCCCGCACCTGTCGGCGCTCGACAACGTCGCCTTCGGGCCGCGCTGCCAGGGCGTGCCCAAGGCCGAGGCCCGCCGGATCGCCGCCGCCTTGCTGGAGCGCGTCGGCCTGGCCGCCCACGCCGCCGCCAGGCCCCGGCGGCTGTCGGGCGGCCAGGCGCAGCGGGTCGCGCTCGCCCGCGCGCTGGCCGTGCGGCCCGAGCTGTTGCTGCTGGACGAGCCCCTGGCCGCGCTCGACGCCCACACCCGGCTGGAGATCCGCTCCCAGCTCCGTCGCCACCTGGCCGACTTCGACGGCGCGACCGTGCTGGTCACCCACGACCCCCTCGACGCGATGGTGCTGGCCGACCGGCTGATCGTCATCGAGGGCGGCGCGGTCGTCCAGGAGGGCTCGCCGGCCGAGGTCGCCCGCCATCCGCGCACCGACTACGTGGCCCGCCTGGTCGGGCTCAACCTCTATCGCGGCGTGGCCGACGGCGCCGGGGTCAAGGTCGGCGAGGTGCTGCTGCACGCGTCCGAGGAGCTGGACGGGCCCGCGTTCGTGGCGTTCCCGCCCGCCGCCGTGGCGCTGTACCGCAGCCGTCCCGACGGCAGCCCGCGCAACCTCTGGCAGGCCCGGATCGAGGGCCTCGAACGGCACGGCGACAACGTGCGCGTGCACCTCGACGGCCCCCTCACCGCCTTCGCCGACATCACCCCCGCCGCCGTCGCCGACCTCGACCTGACCCCCGGCCAGCGGATCTGGGCCTCGGTCAAGGCCACCGAGACGCACGCCTACCCCGCATGAGCGAGCTCCCGCCGTACGTCGGGCCACGCACGGTGCTCCCATAGTCGGTCGTCCACGCAGACCCTGATGCCGGTGACGCCGCTGACGTGCCGGCCGCCGCACCGGTCGCCCGGCATCACCAGGTGCGGCCCTTGGTCGTCGAGGGGCCGGCAGTCCATGCCGACGGCCGGCATCGCCGGCGTGTTGCCGAACTCGGGGTCGAGTTCACTCCATGACACACTTACCTGCGAGGCCAAAACAGTGCAGCCCTCGCAGATGCCATGCCAGATGACCGAAAGCCCTTGGTTTCTCAGGCGTCGTGCCCGTCCGGTGACGGCTCGGCGTAGGTGATCTCCTCGACGGCGGCCACGTCGGCGAAGCCCGCGATCGTCAGGACGGGTTCGAGCAACGGGTTGGCGACCAGCCGGATCCGCGGGGCGTGCGTGAACAGGACGCTCAGGCCCGCGCTGTCCAGATACTCCACCCCGCGCAGGTCGACGAGCACCATGCTCTCGCCGGTCCTGATCAGCGCCTCCTCCAGGGCCCCGGCGTTGCTCATGTCGATCTCACCGGTGGCGGCGACGACCAGCGTGCCGTCGGGACGCGTCGAGGCCGTCAGGGTCAGAGGGGTGGTCATGAGCTGATCCTCGCATGCATGTCGACGGTGGTGCCGGCCGCGCCGGAGTTGATGGTGACCTCGTTCATCAGGGCGCGCATGAGCGCCACCCCACGGCCCCGATGCAGGCTCGCCTCGGGCTCCGGAGGCTTCCAGCGGCCGGAGTCGGCGACGATGAGGCGCAGGTCGCCCGGGGTCGCGACGGCCCGCAGGCGGATCGTCGCGCCGGGGGCGTCGCGGTGGCCGTGCTCGATCGCGTTGGCGCACGCCTCCCCCGCCGCCACCAGCACGTTCTGCACCTGCGAAGGGGCGAGCTGGCAGCGGGCCAGCCACTCCCGCAGGGCCGAGCGGACGGGGGCGAGCTGACTGGACTCGGCGGGGAAGTCCACCTCCAGCGGGCCGGGCTGGCGGTAGAGCAGCAGCGCGACGTCGTCGTTGAACCCGCCGTCGGGGGCGAGGGAGGACATGACGGCGCCGGCCAGCTCCTCCAGCGGGGTGGACCGCCCGACCTGGACGGCGGTGCTGGCCTCGCCGATGCCGTCGGTCAGCGGACGCCGCCGCCGCTCGACCAGCCCGTCGGTGTAGAGCAGGAGCGTGGACCGGGGCGGCATGGTGCAGCCGGCCTCCGTGCGCCCGCGCGTGGACCGTACGGCCAGCGGGGTCGAACGGCCGCCCTCCAGCAGCGCGGTCGTGCCGTCGGCGTGGGCCAGGATACCGGGGGGATGCCCGGCGCTGGCGTAGACGAGGTCGCCGGCGACGGTGTCCAGGACGCCGCAGAAGACGGTGGTGCACCTGGCGCCCGGGATGAGGGCGGCGAACCGGTCGAGCGCGGTGAGCACCTGGGCGGGCCCGGCGTCCTGGAGCAGCAGGGCCCGGCAGGCGCTGCGCAGCTGTCCCATGACGGCCGCGGCCCCCAGCCCGCGCCCCACGCAGTCGCCGACGACGATCCCGATGCGCTCCCCGGACAGCGGCACGATGTCGTACCAGTCGCCGCCGACCTCCAGCGGGCGGGTGGCCGGCTCGTAGCGCACGGCGAAGCCGCTGGGCAGCCGGGACGGCCCGAGGATGGCGCGCTGGAGCGCCACGGCCGCCTCCCGCTGCTGGTCGAGGTGGTGCACCCGGTGCAGGCCCTGGCCCAGGTGTCCGGCCAGCAGCGCCAGCAGGGTCTGGTCCTCGTGGGTGAACGGCCGGTTCTGGCCCAGGTCGATCCAGACGGCCAGCAGGCCCTCGGGATGTTCCAGGGTGATGCCGGCGCCGTCGGCCTCGGAGGCGACCGCCCGCAGGGGCGGCTGCCCGCGCAGGCCCGCGAGCCGGGCGCGCACCTGCTCCGGCAGGTCCCGCCAGCCGGGCCCGGACGGCGCGCCGACCGGGTCGCGGGCGCCGTCCTCGTCCCAGACGACGGCCGCGACCTGGCGGGCGTGCCAGACCTCCTGGAGCGCGTCCAGCCCGCCGGCCAGGGCGTCGTTCAGGTTGTCGGCCTGCGAGACCCGCAGGCTGAGCGCGGCCAGCGCGCTCTCGCGCTGCACGAGGTAGTGCTCGGCGGTCACGTCGCGCATGGTGCCCACGACGCGGCGGCGGCGGGTGTCGGGGTCGGTGACCGCGTTGAACGTGACCGCGACCCACACCTGGTGCCCGTCACGGTGGGTGAGGGGGATGATCGCGCTGCCCCTGCCGTCGCCGACGAGCCGGTCGAACACCGCGGCGACCTGGGCGTGGGCCTGCGGGGTGCTCTCCTCCTCCGGCCACCACGGGTGCCGGGGGGTGTAGGGCAGACCCTCGGGGCCGTAGCCGAGGATGTCGGTGAACGCGGAGTTGATCTCGATCACCGCGCCGTCCGCGTCGGTGACGAAGAACGCCTCCTGCAAGGAGTCGATCATGGCGTTGCGCCAGCGGGTGTGGTGGTTGCGCAACCGCGCCAGCTCCACGTTGGCCCGCGCCCGCGCCAGCAGCTCGGCGGCCGAGAACGGCTTGACCAGGTAGTCGTCCGCGCCCGCCTCCAGGCCCTCGATCGAGGCCTCCTGCCCGGCACGGGCCGACAGCAGCAGCACGGGCACCCCCGCGGTACGCGGATCGGCCCGCAGCGCCGCGACCAGGGCCAGGCCGTCCAGGCGCGGCATCATCACGTCGCTGACCACGAGGTCGGGCTCGTCGGCGTGCACGGCGTCCAGCGCCTGGAGTCCGTCGCCGACGGCGGTGACCTGGTAACCGGCGCCCTTGAGCAGCCGGACGAGGTACTCGCGCATGTCCCTGTTGTCGTCGGCGATCAGCACCCGGGCCGGCGTGCCGTCGCTCAGCCCCGGCGGGCCGTCGCCGTCCGCCGAGACGTCGGAGGAGGACGTCCCGGCGGCGCTGTCGTCCTCGGGCAGCCAGCGCAGCGCCTCCTGCACGAACGGCTCGGCGCCGGCCGAGACCGCGTCCGCCGGGCGGGCCGGGATCAGGCTGCCGGGCGGAAGATGGCCGGCGCCGAACGGCAGCCGGATGGTGAAGGTCGTGCCCTCGTTCTCGGCGCTCTCGGCGGTGATGGTGCCGCCGTGCAGGCCGACCAGCTCCTGGACGAGGGCCAGCCCGATGCCGCTGCCCTCGTTGGAGCGCGAGCGGGCGCTCTCGATCCGGTGGAACCGTTCGAACAGGCGCGGCAGCTCCTCGGCCGGGACGCCGATGCCCGTGTCGGAGACGGTCACCACGGCCCCGCCGTCCCGTACGCCCACCCGGACGGCGATCGAGCCCTCGAAGGTGAACTTCAGCGCGTTGCTGAGCAGGTTGAGCACGACCTTCTCCCACATGGTCCGGTCGACGTAGACCGGCTCGTCCAGCGGCGGGCAGTCCACCTCGAACGACAGGCCGGCCTTGTCGACCGCCGAGCGGAAGACGCTGGCCAGGTCGGCGGTCACCACCGCCAGGTCGACCGGCTCGTAGCGGGCCTGCATGCGGCCGGCCTCGATGCGGGAGAAGTCGAGCAGCGTGTTGACCAGCCGGCCCAGCCGCAGGGCGTTGCGGTGGACGACCTCCAGGTCCTGGCGCACCTCGGGGGCCGCGCCGGTCAGGGTGTTCCGCAACTCCTGCACCGGGCCCATGATCAGGGTGAGCGGCGTGCGGAACTCGTGGCTGATGTTGGAGAAGAAGACGGTCTTGGCCCGGTCGAGCGCGGCCAGCTCCTCGGCCCGCCGCTGCTGGGCCTGGTAGCTGCGGGCCGAGGAGATGCCGGTGGCGACGTGCCCGGCGGCCAGCTCGATGAACCCGCGGTAGGCGTCGTCCAGGGAGCGGTAGCGGTTGAGCGCGGCCACCAGGAACCCGTACGGCATGCCGCCCTGTTGCAGCAGCGGCACCACCAGCGCCCGCGTGGGCGGCTCCGGCCAGTTCCCCGGCGGCAGCGCGGTGTACGGGGCCGCGTCGAGCGCCACGAGCGCCGCCTCGCCGCGGGCCGGGGCCTGCGCCGGCCACACCGCTTCAGGGTCGCCGGGCGTGACGGTGTCCGGGGCGGCCGGATGCCCGGCGGGCAGCCCCGTCGCCCCGGCCAGCCGCGCCCGGCCGTCGCCGTCGAACAGGTAGGTCAGGGTGAAGGGGAGGTCCTGGAGGTTGCGGCCGAGCTGGCGGCAGGCGAAGGTGAGCATCTCCTGCTCGGTGCGCACCACGCTGGGGTCGGAGCCGAGGTCGCGCAGGGTGGCCATGCGGCGTTCGCCGATGACCCGCTCGGTCTCCTCGCTGACCACGCAGAGCATGCCGACCACCGAGCCGTTGTCGTCGCGCAGCGGGCTGTAGGAGAAGGTGTGGTACGTCTCCTCCGGGTAGCCGGCCCGCTCCAGGAACAGCAGCAGCGCCTCGTCCCAGGTGGCCTTCCCGGTGGACAGGACGGCGTCGATCCGCGGGCCGATGTCCTCCCAGATCTCCGCCCACACCTCGCCGGCCGGCCGGCCCAGCGCCCACGGGTACTTCTGGCCCAGCGTGTCGCGGCGGTAGGCGGCGTTGCAGAAGAACGTCAGCTCCGGCCCCCACGCCATCCACATGGAGAACCGGGACGACAGCAGGATGCTCACCGCGGTCTTGAGGCTCTGCGGCCACTGCTCCGGGCGGCCCAGCGGGGTCGCCTCCCAGTCGACCTCGGCCAGGTCGCGGCCGACCTCGTCGTCCACGGTGAAGATCCCGGCCCCGGCCGCCGCCGGTCCCGGCTCACCGTGGTGGTCGCCTGTCATCCGGGTCCCCCTTCGGTTCGAGTGCGCCACGTGCTCTGCCCGCGATGGCGCCTTCAATGCGGTGGACCGGCAGGTCAGGCGTCACCTCGACCGTAGGTAGAATAGGCCAGACCACTCCGGGGGTCGGGCCTCCGCCCCTGCTCGGCGCATGCGCCGGCGGAGCGAGCGGAAGGAGCCGGACGTCAGCGCCGCCGTGCTCGCCCTGTCCGTCCCCGCCCGCTCGACGGGCGTCTCTCCCGAGGAGCCCCAGTGCAGCACGACCACGGCCTGAACATCGCCACCCGGCCGCCCTCCGGCCGCATCCGCATCCTGGAGGTGGCCGGCGACCTCGACCACCACACCTCCCCCCGCCTGCGCGAGGCCCTCGACGAGCTCGGCCTCGCGCCGGGCGACGGCCTGGTGATCGAGATGTCGGGGCTGCGGTTCTGCGACTCCACCGGCATCTCCGTGCTGGTCGGCGCGCACCAGCGGGCCCAGGAGGCGGACGCCGGCCTGGCGCTGGCCGGGCTCAGCTCCGACATCGAGCACGCGTTCAAGATCATGGGGTTGACCCGCCTGCTCTCCTTCCACGAGAACACCGACCAGGCCATCGCCGCCCTGCGGTGAGGCGAAGGCGTCAGCTGGTCGCCCGCCAGGTGAGCGAGAGCCCGGTGGCGGCGCGTTCGGTCCGGATCTCCATCATGGTGCCCAGGATGGTGGCATGGTCGGACACGACGGGAACGCCGTCCGGCAGGTAGGTGATCCGGGTGCTGACCAGCACGGCACTGCCTTCGGGCTCGTGCAGGCGGCGCGCGGCGGCCGGGTCGAGCAGTCCGGGCCGGACCACCTCCGACGCCCGCGCGACCGCCACCCCGGCGTCGGCGAGCGCGGTGTAGAGGGAGACGGCGGTGAAGTCGCGGTCGCGGATCTGGTCGGCCATCGGCCTGCGCACCCAGGACACCTGGTGGACGGCGGGACGCCCGGCGAACTCCCGGACCCGCTCCAGCCGCAGGGCCGTCTCGCCGGGTGGCAGCCGCAGCTCGGCGGCGATCCGGTCGGGAGCCCGGCGCATCGCCCGCCCGGCCACCACGGTACGCACGTCATGACCCTGTTCCCGCAGGTCGTCGGCCAGGCTGCGGAGCGAGCCGAGCTGGTAGGCCAGGTGCGGCGGAGCCACGTACGTGCCCTTGCCGGGCCGCTGCACGATCAGCCGCTCGTCGCTGAGCTCGCGCAACGCCTGGCGCAGCGTCATGAGAGTGACCCCGTAGGAGGCGCTCAGCTCCCGTTGCGGAGGAAGCGCCTGGCCGGGGGCGTAATGGCCCGACCGGATCTTCGCGGCGAGGTCGGCGGCGATGGCGCGGTATCTCGCCTCATGCCCGGCATCGGGGGTCATCGTGGTGCGTCACTCCTGGTCGAGGGCCCTCCGCAGGGTCGCAAGGAAGGCCCGCAGGTCGTCCGGCCCCGCTCCGTCGAGCACCCGCCGCATGACCGCGGCGCCGACCACCACTCCGTCGGCGTGCCGGCCGGCCTCCCGCGCCTGGTCAGGCGTGGAAATGCCAAATCCTAGCAAGATCGGCCGGTCGGTGTGGCGTCTGAGCCGCGCGGTGAGCTCGGCCGCCGAGCCGGCCAGGGTGGCCCGCTCGCCGGTGGTGCCCATCACCGACACCGCGTAGACGAATCCGCGGCTGCGGCGCGCGATCTCGGCCAGCCTCGGCTCCGGCGTCGCCGGGGAGGCCAGCAGGACCAGGTCGACCCCGGCGGCGGCGGCCACGCCGGCCAGCTCGTCGGCCTCGTGCACCGGCAGGTCGGGCACGATCAGGCCGTCGACGCCGGCCCGGCGCAGCGCCGCGCAGAACGCCTCGGGACCGTCGTGCAGCACCAGGTTGTAGTAGGTGCTGGCGACCAGCGGCACGCCCAGGTCCCGGACCTCGGCCAGGTCGGCGAGGATCCGGCGGGTGCTCGCCCCCCGGGCCAGCGCCGTCTCGCTCGCCTGCTGGACGGTGACGCCGTCGAGCGTGGGGTCGGAGAAGGGCAGGCCGACCTCGACGGCGTCCGCGCCGGCTGCGGCGAACGCCCGCAGGTACTGCGTCCAGCCGGGCGTGACGCCTCCGGTGACGTACGGCATGAGCAGGGCGCGGCCGGTGTCGCGGCGGGCACGCAGGTGGCGTTCGACCGTGCCGGGGGTCAGGGTGTGCGTCACAGCAGCTCCTTCAGGGTGGAGATGTCCTTGTCGCCCCGGCCGGACAGCGTCATCAGCACGGTCGACCCCGCGGGCAGTTCGCCGCCGGCCTCGCGGATCACCCAGGCCAGGGCGTGCGCCGATTCCAGCGCCGGGACGATCCCCTCGGTGCGCGCCAGCCGCAGCGCCGCGGCGACGGCCTCCTCGTCGGTCACCGTCACGTACCGGGCCCGGCCCAGCTCGCGCAGGTGGGCGTGCTCCGGGCCGACGCCCGGGTAGTCGAGCCCGGCGGCGATGGAGTGCGCCTCGACGATCTGCCCGTCGTCGTCCTGGAGGAACAGCGAGCGGCAGCCGTGCAGGACGCCGAGCCTGCCGAGGGTGGCCCCGGCGCCGCCCTCCGCCTCGACGCCGACGAAGCGGGCCGGGGTGTCGGCGAATCCGGCGAACGTGCCGGCCGCGTTGGAGCCGCCGCCGACGCACGCGACGACGTGGTCCGGCACGCCGGTCCGCAGCTCGGCGGCGAACTGCGCGCGGGCCTCGTCGCCGATGACCCGCTGGAACTCCCTGACCATCCACGGGTAGGGGTCGGGCCCGATGACCGAGCCGACGCAGTAGTGGGAGTCGCCGGTGGCGCCGACCCAGTGGCGCATGGCCTCGCTGGTGGCGTCCTTGAGCGTGCGGCTGCCGGTGCTGACGGGGACCACCTCGGCGCCCAGCATGCGCATGCGGAAGACGTTCAGGCTCTGCCGTTCGATGTCGCGTTCGCCCATGAAGACGGTGGCCTCCAGGCCGAGCAGCGCGGCGGCGGTCGCGGTGGCCACCCCGTGCTGGCCCGCCCCCGTCTCGGCGATGAGCCTGCGCCGTCCCATCCGCTGGGCGAGCAGCGCCTGGCCCAGCACGTTGTTGATCTTGTGGGAGCCGGTGTGGGTGAGGTCCTCGCGCTTGAGGAGGAGTCGCACGCCCAGCTCCTGCGACAGCCGGCGGGCCGGGGTCAGAGGGGTCGGCCGTCCGGCGTGCAGGGCGAGCAGTTCGGTCAGGGCGCCTCGGAAGCCGGGATCGGCCCACGCCTCCCGGAACGCCTCGTCCACCTCGCGGCACGCCTCCACCAGGGACTCCGGGGCGTACCGGCCGCCGTACTCGCCGAACCGGCCACGGGCGCCGGGCTCGCCCATGAGGCCGTCCGCCGGGACGGGCGCACGCCATGGCGACAGATTGGGCAGCACATTCACCTCGTTCTATAACTCTTGGAAGAGTTCTATAACAGTGAGTGTGACATGGGTGGGGTGCGCCGCGCCACCCCGGCCCCGCCCGCCAAGGCGTCGGGTCACGCCGGGCGGGCGGCGTCGAGGAGGCGGGCGCCGAGGTCGCGGACGTGCGCGACGAGCTCCGGCGGTTCGTGCACCTCGAACGGGACGCCGAGCTGCCCCACCCACATCACCAGCTCGTCCAGGGAGTTCGAGCCGGCGGACAGCACGCAGGAGCCGTCGTCGGCCGGCTCGATCACCGCCATGGTCGGCGGCATCCGGGCGGCGACGACGTCGGCCGGAGCCCGCACCGTGAACCGCCCCCGGTAACGGTAGGGATCGACGGAGATCCGCTCGGAGACGTAACGGGCGAGGTCGGGGCCGGGCGGCTCGCGGGGCGTGAAGCGCGGCCCGTTCGGGGTGCGCAGCCGCATCCGGTCGACGCGGAAGGTGCGCCAGTCGCCCCGGCCGGTGTCCCAGGCCACCAGGTACCAGCGGCGACCGGAGTTGACCAGCCGGTACGGCTCCGCGCCACGGCGATCCCGCGCGCCGTCGTGGGAGCGGTAGTCGAACCGCAGGCTCTCCCGGTGGCGGACCGCCGCGGCGATCGCCGTGAGCACGCCCGGGTCCACGGCCTCCGCCGCCCCCGTCAGCGGGACCGTGACCGAGCGCAGGTCGCCGACGCGGCTCCGGAGCCGGGACGGAAGCACCTGTTCGAGCTTGGCCAGAGCGCGCACCGACGTCTCCTGGATCCCCGTCACGCCGGAGACCGCCGCCGTGCCGAGCCCGATGGCGACCGCCACCGCCTCGTCGTCGTCGAGCAGCAGCGGCGGGAGCCCCGCCCCGGCGCCGAGCCGGTAGCCGGCCGTGCCCGGGGTGGCCTCCACGACGTAGCCGAGCTCGCGCAGCCGGTCGACGTCGCGGCGGATCGTACGGTGCGAGACGCCGAGCCGTTCGGCCAGCTCACCGCCCGACCACTCCCTGGGGGTCTGCAACAGCGACAACAAGCGCAACAGTCGTGCCGACGTCTCCAGCATGCCGTCCATGCTAGGACCGGAACTGTCCTAACCGGCCCCTAACGTGCTGGACATGAACGACGACCCGCGCATTCACCCGTTCCGCATCGACGTCCCGCAGGCCGAGCTCGACGACCTGCGCGCCCGCCTGGCGGCGACCCGCTGGCCGGACGAGCTGCCCGGCGTGGGCTGGTCCTACGGCGTCCCGGTCGGGCATGCCAGGAAGCTGGCCGAGCACTGGCGCACCACGTACGACTGGCGGGCCGCCGAGGAGCGGCTGAACGCCTTCGACCAGTTCACCACCCACATCGACGGCCAGAACGTGCACTTCCTGCACGTCCGCTCGCCCGAGCCCGGCGCGCTGCCGTTGATCGTCACGCACGGCTGGCCGGGCTCGGTCGCCGAGTTCATGGACGTCATCGGCCCGCTCGCCGACCCGGCGGTGCATGGCGGCGACCCGTCCGACGCCTTCCACGTCGTCGTCCCGTCGATCCCCGGGTTCGGCTTCTCCGGCCCCACCACCGAGACCGGCTGGGACCTGGAACGGGTCGCGCGGGCCTGGGCGGTGCTGATGGACCGGCTCGGCTACCACCGCTACGGCGCGCAGGGCGGCGACAGCGGCTCGGTGATCTCGCCGATGCTCGGCCGCGCCGCGCCCGCGAACGTCGTCGGCGTGCACGTCAACGGCGCGCTCGGATTCCCTTCCGGCGACCCGGCCGAGTTCCAGGGGCTCACCCCTGACGAGCTCGCCCGTCTGGGCCAGTACCAGGACCAGGACCGGGCCGGTTACGCCATCCTCCAGGCGACCCGGCCGCAGACCCTCGCGTTCGGCCTGCACGACTCCCCCGCCGCCCAGCTGGCGTGGATCGTGGAGAAGTTCAAGGAATGGACCGACCCCGCCCGCGAGCTGCCCGAGGACGCGGTCGACCTCGACCAGATGCTCACCGACGTGAGCATCTACTGGTTCACCCGAACCGCCGCCTCCGCCGCCCGCCTGTACAAGGAGGGGCAGAAGGGCTGGGGCGCGGTGGCCGAGTACTCCGGGCTGCCGCACGGCGTCGCCGTCTTCCCCGGGGACGCCGGAGTGCGGCGGATCGCCGAGCGCGAGCACAACGTGGTGCACTGGTCGCAGTTCGACCGGGGCGGCCACTTCGCCGCGATGGAGGCCCCCGACCTGCTCGTCGAGGACGTCAGGACCTTCTTCCGCCCCCTCCGCTGACCTCGGCGGACGGCGTCACCGCAGGCGCTGGGCGGCGGCCGCGCGGATGGCCACGGCGTACGGCTCGTCGGCCGCCCGGGTCGAGAGCGGCAGGTCCGAGAAGGGGACGAGCGCCGGATGGCCGGGATCGCGGGTGCTCATCCACGCCGACCAGGCATCGTGGACGTCCTCGGCGCTCACCTGCTCGCCCTTGGCCCGCAGCAGCACCGCGTACAGGACGAACAGCTCGGCGGCGTCGTCCGGCGGCGCGGCCTCGGCGGGCAGCAGGCTGCGGATCAGGCGCGCGTCGGCGTCCAGATAGTTCATGCCAAGAGTCTGCCTGCCAGCAGGAGCAGATGCAGCATCACGAACAGGCCGGGCACGATCCGCTCGGTGCTGCCCAGGTCGGCGTAGCGTCCGCGCCACGGCCCCGTACGGCTGGCCAGCAGCGCCTGCCACTCCTTCCCGAACGGCTGCACGGGAAGCTGCAGCTCGATCTCGTTGATGACGGCGAACTTGGCCCGGTTGAGATCGCGGTAGCTGCGCAACTGCACCCACCACGTGCCCGACAGCACCACCCCGACCAGCGCGAACACCATCGAGACCGGCAACGATCGCGCGCCGGTGAACAGCGACAACGCCGAGACCGACAGCAACGCGCTCTGGATGGACAGGAAGAAGGCGTTGGCCAGGGTGCGCCGGGCCGAGACCCGGTCGGCCATCTCCACCGCGAGCTTGTAGAGCTCGATCACCGGAGCCAGGTCGTCGCCGGGAGCGGACGGCGTGGACAGCTCGGCACGCGGGGCGGTCACCATCGATCACCTCAGTCGTTTCTGCGCATGGGACAGGATGTGGTACGTGGCTCTGTGGCCGCCGACCGGGACCTGGCCGACCAGCAGGGTCCTGGTGCCGTGGCCGGCGTTGGGCGAGCCGGGCGCCATCCTCGACCACGCGTGCCTGACGTGCGTGGTCAGGTAGCCGGTGTCGCTGCCGGTGTCGGCCAGGACGACGACGCGGTGGACGGGGTAACGGTCGATGACGCGCTGCAGCTCGTAGCCGGTGCCGATGTTCTCCTTCTGGAAGCCCGACAGGTCGATGACGACGAGGTCGGCCAGATCCAGGAGGGTGTCGACGGCGCGTTTCCAGTAGGCGCCGTGGCACAGGAAGGCGGACATGGGATAGCCGCCCTTGAAGTCCCAGACGGGCAGGGCTCTGCCGCCGACGTCCCTGATGAGGTGGAACCCGCGCGGCAGCGGCTCGAAGGAGCGCGCGTCGAGTTCGCGCCGCATGCGCTGGTCGGAGGCGACGAACAGGTTCCCGAGCGTCCCGGCGCGGCGCATCCGCACCAGGTCGGACCGGCGCACGGAGGCGGCGCTGCGCAGCAGGTGCACATACCCCCAGCGGCGGAAGGCCCCCTTGACGAAGTCGCGCATCCGCAGCTCGTTCTCGAACAGCCGGAAGTAGGCGATGTTCAGCGGCGGCAGGCCGAAGACGTTGCGGGTGGCGCTGACCTTGGGCAGGCCGAAGATGACGTCGCCGGGCGGCGCGTAGTTGGTGATCCTCAGCTCGGGGACGACCGGCGCGCGGTAGCGGGACAGGGCGGCGGTGGCGGGCGGCATCAGCTCGGCGAACGCCGGGTCCTGCGAGAGCTGGCGCACCTGCCAGGCCAGCAGCCGCCGCCGCGTGACGTCGACGCCCACCACGATCAGCACGACCAGCCCCACCCCGGTGGCCACGGAGGCGAACAGGATCGCGTCCTCCTCGCGCTGTCCCATCCGCTCGGGCGTGAGCAGGATGCCCAGTCCCACCATCGCCAGCGGGATGGCCACCCACGCCAGGACCAGCCCCAGGACGTTGCCCAGCGTGGCCCGGCCCGGTCTCGACCTCCGCAGGGCGGCGCCGTGCTCGGCCGAGGGCGGCAGCAGCAGCGCCTTGACCGGATCGCGCGCCTGCCGTCGCTGCGACAGCGCGATCCGCAGGCGGGCCACCCGCACGACCAGCGTGACGGTGAACAGCGCGCAGGCCAGGCCGGCGCCGGTGGACAGCAGGGGGAACAGGGCGGAGTCGCGGGGAATCTCCACGTAGACGTTCAGCTCGGGGCCCCAGCCGCTCCTGTAGGCGTGGGCCAGCGAGGCCACGCCTCCGGTGCAGAGGCCGCCGAGCAGGTTGCCGCGCGCTGCTTCGGCCTCGGCCGCGGGGTCGAGCCGGTACCGCATGATCCACCTCCGTTCCCACAGAGTGTGACCACCCAGGAGCCCCTGCGCCTGAGTAGCCCCTACTCAGGCGCCGCGGTGAATCGGAGTCCCTGCGGTACGGCCGCCTTGGTCTCCGGCCGCATGGCCCAAGTGTCGTGCGGCTGAGATCCGTCGGCAACATCGAATTCGGCGCCCCGCCCCTCGGGGGCGGGCTCAGTCGACGATCACCTTCTCGGCCAGCTCCCGGATGACGCGGGCCACCTCGGCCGGCTTCTTCAGGTCGGCTCCGTGATCACATCCGGACAGCACCACCCGCTCGGCGCGCGGCATCACGCGCTGGATGGCGTCCAGCCGCTCGGCCAGGTGCGCCGGGCTGAGCTCGCCGCCGAGCAGGACCGTGGGGACCTCGATCGCGGCGTAGGCGTCGAGGCGCACGCCCAGCCGGTCCATCGCCTCCAGGTCGTCGAGCTGCCTGGGGATCAGACGGCGGTAGTACGGGATGAGGGCCGTGATCGCGCCGCCGAGCCACGCCTGCCAGCCCGGCAGGCCGATGGTGCCCCGCAGGAAGACCGTCAACGCCTTGCCCGGCCTGCCCGACGCCATCGCCGCGCGAGCCCGCCGGAGCACCACGCCGCCCTCCCCCGACAGCGGCGGCCCGATCACCGCGGGCGGCTCGAAGATCACAGCGCCGGCGAACGAGGACGGCGAGGCCACCAGGGCCTCCAGCGCGACCACCGCGCCGGAGGAGTGGCCGTAGAGAACCACCGGCCCCCCGGCGGACCGTACGAGCGCCAGCAGGTCCTCGACCTCCTGCTCCACCTGGACGGGCGCGCCGCGCTCCGGCCGGTACTGCAGGCGGTCCGGTCGCAGCACCCGGTAGCGGCCGGACAGGAGCGCGGCCACCTTCCCGCATCGCCTCCCGTCGGACAGCCCCGGATGGACCATCACGATCGGCGGCCCCTGCCCCTCGTCGTGAACACCCACCGCGCCTCCTCACTTAGCATTGCTAAGGACGTCACTTAGCAACGCTAAGCTACGCGTATGCCCGACGACAAGAGGCCCGGCCTTACCAAGCAGACACTGATCGACACCGCACTTCGTCTGCTGGACGAGGTGGGGCTGGAAGGGCTCACGGTTCGGCGGCTCGCCGCGGAGCTCGGCGTCCGGTCCCCCGCGCTGTACTGGCACATCCGCACCAAGCAGGAACTGCTCGACGGGATGGCCGACGCGATCTGCCGGGCTCCGGGCATGGGGCCGCCCCGTGACGACGAGTCCTGGCAGGACTGGCTCCTGCGCCGCGCGCGGGCGTACCGTGCCACGCTGCTGGCCCGGCGTGACGGCGCACGCGTGGTCGCCCACGCCCGCTCACTGGGCCCCGAGACCGTGGCCCTGTTCGATCAGGAGCTGACGGCCATGGTCGAACGCGGCTTCACACCGGCCCTGGCGCTGCACACGATCGCCTCCCTGACCTACTACGTGAACGGATTCGTCCTCCAGGAGCAGGCTGCGGCGCCGACGCCGGGGTCCCTGGAGCAGGCGCCGGCCATGCTGCTGGCCGCCCTGCGCGAGGGCGGTGGGCCGGTCGGCGAGAAGGCGTTCGAACACGGCCTGCGCGTGTTCATCGACGGGACGTCCGCCGCGCTGTCCCCCGCCCCCGGCACCGGCCGGCAAGGCAACCGCACGCCCGGAAGCGCTGGCGGGGCGTCGCCACCTCCCCGCACTCCGTAGCTCAGAGGCTCTGACGGACGTGGTTCGCCGCCTCGGTTCGGTGGCGGACGCCGATCTTGGCGAAGGCGTTGTCGAGGTGCGTCCTCACCGTCGTCTCCACGATGACGGGGGTGGCCCTCGCATATGAGCTGCCCGTCGACCACCACCACCCTCATCCGGGCACCTCCGCTCTCACCAGCGCGGGCCCGGCGGAGGACGTCGCCGGCCGCGGTGGGCAGGGTGATGTGGTCGGTAGCGGTTAGCGGTCACCGGTGACGGGGACGTATCGGACTTGGGTGATGGCTTGGCGGTTACTGTGCGGGCTTGTGCCGGTCAGCCGTGACGGGCCGGAACCGGGGATTGGGGCTCCCATCCCGTGTGACAGGCCCGCCGCTGCGGCGGCTGTCGGACAGGAAGGGGCATCATGCGGATGCGGTGGGACGCGTTCTTGGCCGCGACCCAGGAGCGCGGCGAATACCCCTCGCGGGAGGAGGCCGAGCAGGCATCCCGCGTCGTCCTGGCCCTGCTGGGCGCGCACCTGGTGGGCGAGGTGCGCAATGAGCTGGCCGCCTGGCTCCCCGAGACGCTGGCGCAGGTCCTGCTCAACCCTCTGCCGGCCTACGAACCGCTGACGCCCGAGCGGTTCGTCCGGGCGACCGCGGCCTGGATCGAGGGTTCCACGGAGAAGACCGCGACGTGGGACGTCAGCGCCGTGCTCAGCGTCGTGGCCGACACCGCGGGCGAGGACCTGATGAAGCGGATCCTGCTGCAGCTCCCGCCCGGCTACGACCTGCTGTTCGGCCGCCCACAGCCAATCTGACGACCAGCCCCTCCGCGGAGGGGGGCCGGCGCAGCAGGCGGCGCCGGGCGGAGCTTGGGCCCCGCTGCCAGGTGCCCGCGCCTCGAGGCTGATCTTCCGCACCCCGTGTAGACGCACCGGTGATGCGCCCTTTCTGCGGGCACGCCCAGGGAGCGAGCCCGCAGCATCCAGCCTGATCAACAAACGGAGCGGCTCCCATGCTGCCCGCTTCCTCCGCCTTCCTGCCGGACGGACCCGCCGTCGGACGGACTGCCTTCATCCCTGACTCCACGAGACCGTTGGTGATGCTGCCGTTTGCCTGCTTCGAGCTGGGGTTATCTGCATTCTTGACAACCCGGGCCTGCAGATTCTTATAATCCGAACGAGAGGTTCCCTCATAGGGAAGGGACAGGAAGCCCGGGCCGGGAAGGCGGCTCGGGGGTCTTCGGAGGTGACGATGATGCTGCTGACGTCGATCGACCCGTTCGTGCAGGAGTTCGAGCGTCAGTTCGACCGGCTGGCCCGCGAGACCGCCGCACAGAGCGGCGGCGCGGTCATGCCGATGGACGGGATCCGCCGCGCCGACGATGTGGTGCTGCGCTTCGATCTGCCCGGCATCGACCCCGATTCCATCGAAGTGACCGTCGACCGCGGGGTGCTGTCGGTGTCGGCGCGCCGCGAGGAGGAATACGGCGAGGACGAGCGAGTGTTCGTCCGCGAACGGGTGATGGGTACGTTCACCCGCCGCGTCTACCTGTCCGAGCACCTGGACGCCGACGCGATCGACGCCGCCTACTCCAACGGCGTGCTGGTCGTGCGCATCCCGGTGCTCGAGCGCGCCAAGCCGCGCAAGGTGGCCATCCACCATGGCGGCGACATTCACAAGGCGATCAAGCGCTGACCACCCAGGGGGACCACACTCCGCAGGAGCGTCCGAACGCTACGGCGGGCGCGCACCCGCCCCCGGCGGCGCAGAGCACAAGCGCCGGGGCGGGTGTGCGCCCGCCGGCATCACCACTCCCGGGAGAAGGGAGCCCCCCTGGATGAGCTTTTCCCTCGATGACGAGTACGCGCCCCTGTTCACCGTCGGCCAGGTCGCGGCGATGCTTCAGGTGCAGCAGGCCTTCCTGCGCCGTATCGACGACCAGCAGCTGGTGTCCCCGCAGCGCTCCACCGGCGGGCAACGCCGCTACAGCCGCCGCGAGATCAACCGCATCCAGCAAGTGGTCGTCATGAAGGACCAGGGCATGACCCTGCCCGCCATCCGCCTCATCCTGGAGTTGCAGCATGAGCTCGCCCAGGTCACCCGCGAGCGGGACGAGCTGGCCCGCCGCCTGGCCAACCTGCAGCCGGACCCGAACACCTGACGCGCCCCACGCCACCTGCCGCACCCGCCGGCAAGCCCGTCGCGATCCCCACGGTCGAGGCTGACCCGGCCGAACCTCTCTCCGCGGCCCGTCTCTGCCGTGTTCCGGTGGCACCCGCACGCAGTCTCCACCGGCACCGACGAGGAGCCCTGGATCTGCCCCGAGCGAGGGCATCCGGGTGCCGTGTCACCTGGGCTCCCCGGTTCACGGCGCATGGTCGGACACGGGCTCGGGGGGCCGGGCCGGTCCCTGCGCCCGCAGTTCGGCGGCGACCGCTCGTTCCCGGAGGCGGGCGGCCTCCGCGCGTGCCGCCTCCAGCTCGGCCCGCACGTCCGCCAGCCGTACACGTTCCAGCCGCAACTCCGCCAGCAGCTGATCGCGTTCCTTGACCGCCGCCGTGGCCCGCGCCTTCTCCCGCGCGTGCTGCTTGCGCTCCTTGGCCAGCGCCGTGGCGGCGTCCTGCTCGGCCGCCGCCAGCTTCAGGGCCAGCTCGCCCGCCTCGGTCGCGGCCTGGGCGGCCTCCCGCAGCGCGACCGCCCCGTCCCGCTCGGCCTCGGCGGCGGCGCGTTCGGCGCGCTCGGCCCGCGCCACGGCCCGCTCCCGCTCCTGCGCGGCCGCCTCCTCCCGGGCCCGGGCCGCGATCACCGCACGCTCGGCCAGCTCGCGCGCCCGCCCGGCGGCCGCCGTCTCCTCGCGGGCGTGATCTCTCTCCTCCCGCGCCCGGTCGGCCTCCGCCCCCGCCTGTACGGCCTGCGCCCGCGCCTCCCCGGCCCGCTCCTCGGCCGCCTCTACCTGCTCGGCCAGCTCCTGAACGACCTGATCCCTGGTCTGCTCGGTCAGCTCCGCCTGGCGCGAGGTCTCCTTCACCCGCCGTTCGGCCTGCTCGGCCCGCCGGATCGCCTTCTCGGCGGTCTGCAACGCCTGGCGTTCGGTGCTGGCCGCCTCGCGCAACGCGGCCAGGGCCTGCTCGCGGGCACGTTCGGCGTCCTGGAGGGCCGTCTCACGCTCGTTCTCGGCCTCCTCCAGCCGCTCTCGCATCTCGGCGGTCTGGCGGCGGGCGTGCTCGGTGGCCTCGCGGGCGAGGCGTACCTGCTCGAAGGCCTGTTCGCGTTCGGTGCGGGCGATCGCCACACGTGTGTGGGCCTCGGCCTGGACGGCGCTGAGCTTGGCCTCGACCCCGGCCGGGCTCAGCTCGTCGGCCAGGGCCTTGGCCAGCGGCTCGATGGCCGCGACGAGGCCGCTCTCCATCCTGTCGTACAACTGCTCGGCCCTGGCCAGCGCGCCTTCCAGCCCCGGGGTCGCCCGCCGCAGCTCGCGCTCCCGCTTGGCCGCCGCCTGGCATCCCTTCTCCGGACAGTACGACTTGGGCCGCCCTCTGCCCGGCCGCTGCTCGACGGGAGCTCCACAATGCTTGCAAGGCGTCACCACGCCGACCTCCGCAGTCACGGCGACACCCTAACAGTTTCTAATTTCTGGAAATTCAAATACGGAAATTGACCGTGAGCGTGCACTGGCAAGGTGAAGGGGTGTCCGTACGGCGTCCCGCGACGTCCAGAACCTCGGCGCCGCAGGTCAACGCCGTGGCTCTGGACGCCTGCCGGGCATGCGCCCCACATCCGGCCGACCAGTCAGACGTACGGTGCCTCCGGCGTGTCGTCGTCGCCGCGCCAGGAGTTGATGACCAGCGGACAGGAACAGCGGACCCTGCGTGCCGCCGTCCGGCAGTCGGAGCAGACGAGGCAGCAGGTGGACGGTGCCGCCCTACTCGGCGTGCTCGATCGCGGCTTTCGGGAGGGCGAGCATCACGAGCGCCGTGATCAGGTACAGCGCGGCGGAGACGACCAGGACGATGCCCAACGCGTGACTGTAGTCGGGCAGCGCCGGTGCTCCGGTGGCCGAACCGGTGACGGAGGCGAAGAAGATCGTGCCGAGCACGGCGATGCCGACGGCGCCGCCTACCTGGTTGACGGTGGAGAGCACCCCGCCCGCGGCGCCCGCGTCGCGTCCGGGGACGCCGGCGAGGACGACGTTGACGAGAATGGGTGCGGCGAGCCCGAGCCCGAGGCCGCCGACGAAGAGTGCGAGGGCGAGGAGCCAGTATCCGGGATCGTCGCCGTCCTTGACGATGAACCACAGGACGAGCTGAGACGCCGCGATGGTGAGCGAGCCGACGATCAGGAGCGTTCTGCCCGCCCTGGCGGCGAGAGCGACGCCGAGCCCGGACGTGATGATGGAGCCGAGCGCGTACGGGAGGATCACCAGGCCGGTCTCCCATGCGGTTCGGCCGGTTCCCTCCTGGAGGTAGACCGAGAGGGTGAGAAAGTACGAGCCGATGCCGCCGAAGAAGAGCACCGAAGCGCCCAGGCCCACTGCGAAGGCGCGGATTCTCAGCAGAGCCGGGTCAAAGACAGGTGTCTTTCCGACGAGTCGGCGCTCGTGGACGAGGAAGATCGCTAGCAGGCTGGTTCCAGCCGCGAGGAGCACGTAGCCGGCCCAGGTCCGTCCCCATGTCTCGGTCTGGATGATCGGCAGCAGCAGGAGAAGGATGCCCGCGGCCGCGAGCAGCGCGCCCAGGAGATCCAGGCGCGCGGTCGAGGCGGAGCGGGACTCCGGCAGGACCTTCGCGCCGATGACGAGCGCCAGGACCGAGACGGGCACGTTGATCCAGAAGATCGTGCGCCAGCCCAGGCCGAACAGGTTGATGTCGACGAGCAGCCCGCCCAGGAGCGGGCCGGCCACCGAGGCGAGACCCTGGACCGCTCCGTAGGCGCCGAACGCCTTGGCACGCTCGGCCGGCGCGAACGATGCCCGGATGATCCCGAACACCTGCGGGACGAGGATCCCGGCGGTCAGTCCCTGCCCGGCCCGCATGCCGATGAGCATGCCCGGATCGACGGCCAGCGCGCACAGCGCCGAGGTGACCATGAACCCGGCCAGCCCGATCATGAACAGCCGTTTGCGTCCGTACTGATCGCCGAGCCGTCCGCCGGTGATCAGGCCCGCGCCCAGGGTGAGGGTGTAGGCGGCGATCGTCCACTGGATCTGAGCGTCGCCGGCGCCCAGATCTTGCGCTAACGCCGGTGCAGCGACGGTGACGATCGTGGCGTCGAGAAGGTCCACGAAGGAGCCGAAGAGCACCACCAGCAGCGCCGCGGTCGCGCCGGCGCCGACGATGGGGGTCGGAGAAGCCTCCGTGACGGGGGTGCCCTTTCGAGGGCTCGGTGAAGCGGTCATGGCGGCCACCATCGTCGGCATAGTTGCCATCGAGTGACCGCTACCGGTGAGAGAATCGGCGAATCATGGCTGCTACCTCCGCGCGGGCGCTCAAGCTGCTGTCGATCTTCGGGATCGGCGCGACCCTGACCGCCGAGGAGCTCGCCACCCGGCTCGGAGCGTCGGTACGAACCGTACGTCGCGACATCGATACGCTCCGGGAACTCGGGTACGAGATCGAGGCCGTCCGCGGCGCGGGGGGAGGGTATCGGCTCGGTCGCGCCACCCGCTTGCCGCCGGTCGTCTTCGATGAGGATCAGGCCGTCGCCGCGGCCGTCGCGCTCCAGACCGTGCCGGCGGTCCTGTCCGGCATCCGCGAGAACGCGGCGCGTGCTCTGGCCACGCTGCGCCAGGCGATGCCCGCGCGTAGCCGCCTGCACGCCGAGGCCTTCACCATCTCCTCGGCCCGCAACTACTGGGAGTTCCCCGCGCCGCCGATCGACGCCGAGATCGTCCGTGCCGTCGGCGGCGCGATCAACCGGCGGCACCTTGTTCGCGTGGACTACACCGGTGACGGCGAACCCGTCACGCTGAGGCTGGAGCCGCACGATCTCGTGGTGTGGGCCGGACGCTGGTATCTGGTCGCCTTCGACCCCGATGCGGGCCGATGGCGCGCGATGCGCGTCGATCGCATCACGGCACACATGCCCACGCACACGCCCTTCGGCCGACGTGACATCCCGCACGGCGATCCCGTCACCTTCGTCATGACCGCACACGACCGCGGAGACGCCGCCGCCGAATGGCCGTGCCGCGGCTCAGCCGTCCTCGCCCTGCCCGCCTCCACCGTCGCCCGGTTCGCCCCCGGCGGATCAACCGTCGAGTACGCCACCGAAGCCACATGCCGGCTCACACTCGGCGCATGGTCATGGCCAGGACTGGCAGGACTGCTCCTCACCTTCGACGCCGACCTCACCGACATCGAACCTGCCGAACTCAGGCAGGCCCTGCACTCCCTGCGCACCCGGATCAGCAAGGGACTCCGGCCCGGCCGACCTCACCGGTGACCTGACGCCGACCCTCTCTCTGACAGGGCCGGCGGAGGGACCGGCGGGCGTACGGGTGACGACAGGTGGGCGTAGATGGTGTAGTCCGCGCCGGAGCAGGTGCCGCGGAAGGTCAGCTCCTGGTAGGGGCCGGCATCGACCGCATCGTCGCTTCGTCGGCTTCTACGAACTGCATGTTTTCCTCCTCATGTGGTTGCACTCATCCGTATGAGCCGGGACGACGAGCCGACGTGACAGGGGTGCAACGCCATTCGGAAAGTCGACCTCCCATGCCCACGACGTCGCAGCTCACCTGCCCCCTTGAGGACGGGTGAGCCGGTCTATCGGTTCGACGGGTCAAGCCTGCTCCCGGCGTTGGGCGGGGACTTGGAACCGCTTGGGAACGCCCCGCGCGTAGGATGTTGCACGTCATGGTCTTGATCCGGGTTTTGGGCTCTTTCGGCGCCGAGGTCAACGGCGAGCCCGTCCCCCTGGGAGGCCCGCGGCAGCGCGGCGTCCTGGCCCTCCTGGTCGCGGCGCGCGGACAGGTCGTGTCGGTCGACCGGATGATCGAGGACCTCTGGCGCGGTGAGCCGCCGTCCCGTGCGCTGCTCTCCCTCCAGGCGTACGTCTCCAACCTGCGCCGGCTGCTGGAACCCGGCCGCCCGCCCCGAACCCCGGCCCGCCTCCTGGTGAGCGCCGCCCCCGGCTACGCGCTGCGGCTGCCGCCGGAGTCGGTGGACGCCTGGCGTTTCGAGGACCTGCTCGACGAGGCCCGCACGCTCACCGAGCCTCGGGCCGCCCGCGCCCGGCTGGCCGAGGCGTTGGGCCTGTGGCAGGGGCCCGCGTTCGCCGAGGTCGCCGACGAGCCGTGGGCCGCCGCCGAGACCGCCCGCCTGCACGAGCTGCTCCTGGTCGCCCGCGAGCTCCACGTCGCGGCGGGCCTGCGGGCGGGCGACCCCGTCTCGGTGGTCCCCGAGGCCGAGCGGCTCACCCGCGACGAACCCCTGCGTGAAGAGGGCTGGCGGCTGCACGCCCTGGCGCTGTGGAGCAGTGGCCGCCAGGCCGACGCCCTGGCGACGCTCCGCCGGGCGCGCGCCACCTTCGCCGACGAACTCGGTCTCGACCCCGGCCCCGACCTGGTCGCCCTGGAAGAGGCGATCCTCGCCCAGCGCATCGACATCCTCCGCACGGCCGTCCCCCCACTCCCGGCCCCCAAGCCTCCGCACGCCGAGCCCCCGCACCGCGCCGCCTCTTTCGTGGGGCGGGAGGGCGAGCTCGCCGCGCTGGTCTCGGCCGCCGGGGAGGCCGCCGCCGACGGGGCGCGCGTCGCTCTTGTCACCGGGGAGGCGGGGCTGGGCAAGTCGACGCTCCTGGAGCACCTCGGCGCGCGGTTGGAGCGCGACGGCTGGCTCGTCGCCGCCGGGCGCTGTCCGGAGGTCGACGGCGCGCCGCCCGCGTGGGCGTGGGTCGAGGCGCTGCGGGCCGTCGCCGCGACCGTTCCTCCGGGAGAGTTCACGGAAGACCTGGCGCCGCTGCTGTCCGACTCCATGCCGGTGGGCGGCGACGCCGCCGCCGGGCGCTTCCGGCTGCGGCGGGCCGTGTGGGGCTGGCTCGCGGCGGCCGCCGCGCAACGGCCGGTCGCCGTCGTGCTGGACGACCTGCATTGGGCGGACACGACCACGCTGGGGCTGCTCGGCGGTGGCGTCGGCGTGCGGGCCCCGATCCTGGTCGTCGCCGCGTACCGCCAGGACGAGAGCGAGCACCTCACCGAGACGCTGGGTGCGCTCGCCCGCACCGCGCCGCTGCGCCTCGCGCTGCCCGGGCTCGACGGCGCAGCGGTGGCCGAGCTCGTACGGGCCGAGAGCGAGGCCGACGACGCGACGGTGGCGGGGATCGCCGAGCGCACCGGCGGCAACCCGTTCTACGTGCGGGAGAGTGCGCGGCTGCTGAACGGCGAGGGTGCGCTGGTCGCGCTCTCCGAGGTCCCCGAGGGCGTACGGGACGTGCTGCGGCGCCGGCTGGCCAGGCTCCCCGAGAGCGGCGTGTCCGTCCTGCGGCTGGCGGCGGTCGCCGGCCGGGAAAGCTCGGTGGACGTGCTCGTGCGGGCCGCCGACACCGACGCGGACGGCGTGCTGGACGCGCTGGACGCGGGCGTCATCGCCGGGTTGCTCGACGAGCCGGGGCCGGGGCGCGTCCGGTTCGTTCACGCGCTGGTCAGGGACACACTGGTCGCCGACGTCAGCCGGTTGCGGGCCGCCAGGATGCACGCCAGGATCGCCGCCGCGCTGGAGGGCACCGGCGACGTCGCGGCGCTCGCCCATCACTATGCGCGAGCGGGATCACCGAAGGCCGTCGGCTACTGCGTGCGGGCCGCCGAGCTGGCCGAGGCGCGCTACGCCCACGACGTGGCCGCCGCCCTCCTCACCGACGCGGTCGCCAACTCCAGCGATCCGGACGAGCGCGTCGGCCTGCTCGGCAGGCTGCTGCGCGCGCAGATCAGGGCCGGGGCCGTCGCCGCGGCCAGGGACACGCGCGAGCAGGCCGTGGAGTACGCCGAGTCGATCGGCCGCGACGACCTCATGATCGCCGCGTTCACCGCCTGGACCGAGCCCACCCCCTGGCAGGCCCGCACGTACGGCACGGTCGACCGTCCCGTCGTCGGCCGCCTCAGCCGCCTGCTCAAGCGGACCGACCTCGCCCCCGACGTGCGGTCCCGGCTGCTCGTCGCGTACGCCAACGAGCTGGTGGGCGAGGACGGTCCGACCGTCATGGCGGCGGCACGGGAGGTACTCGACCTCACCGCCGATCCCCGCCTCCGGGCCGCAGCGCTTCTCGTCCTGTCCGGTGAGACCAGGCGGGAGGAGTACGCCCGCGAGCTGGTGGAGATCGGCGTCGAGCACGACCTGCCCGTCTACCGGGTGACCGGGCTGTTCGACCAGGCCGCGAACGCCGCCGCGGCCAACGACCCCGCGACCATGCGCCGCGTGACCGGGGAGGCGCTCGACCTCGCCCGCGCCTACCGGATGCCGGAGGCGATCAGCGCCGCCGAGATCGCGCTGGCGACCCTGGACCTCGTCGAGGGCCGGTTCACCGACGCCGAGCGCCTCTACACCGAGGCCACCGCACACATGGAACGCGCCGGATCGGTGCACGCCGGTTTCCGCGGCCTCGCACTGGCGGTGATCTGGCTGAACGACGGCACGCTCGGCGACCACCTGGACGACGTGCGCGCTCTGCACGAGGCGCTCGGCCCGATGGTCACCGACCTGCTCGCGCTCGCCCTCCTCGCCGCCGGCCGCGGCGACGAGGCACGCACGTCACCGGGCCCGATCCGGCCCGACTTCTTCTTCACGTTCCTGACGAGCCTGCGCGCGATGGCGACCGTCGCACTGGACGACCGCGACGCCGCCGCGGAGATCTACGCGGACCTGCTCCCCCACCGCGACGGCCCCCCGGCCGGTGTGGAGAGCCTGTCGCTGGCCCTGCGCCCGGTCGCCCACACCCTCGGCGAGCTCGCCCTCCTCCTCGGCCGGGCCGATGAGGCCGCCGCCCACTTCGCCCGGGCCGCCGCCATCGCGGATCAGTGGAACGCCCCCCACTGGTCCGCCGACGCCCGTAAGCGCGCCGATCTTGCCCTCGGCCTCCATGTCATGTGAGGTCGATCACAAAGTGTCACAGGCATAGGGGGTGTTCCGTCTTAGAGCGCATGACGAACACGGAACGCACCACCGCCCTGATCACCGGCGCCAACAAGGGCCTCGGCCTGGAAGCCGCTCGCCGCCTCGGCGCGCTCGGCTGGACGATCTTCCTCGGCTCCCGCGACGAAGGCCGCGGAAAGGCCGCCGCCGCCCGGCTGGCCGACGCCGGCATCGACGTGATCATGGTCCCCCTGGACGTGACCTCCGACGCGTCGGTGACCGAGGCCGCCCGGCTCGTCGGCGAGCACACCGGCCACCTGGACGTGCTGATCAACAACGCCGGCGCGCCGGGCAACGCCGTCCCGCCCGCGGACGCCACGGCCGACGAGATCCACGCCGTCTACGACACCAACGTCTACGGCCCGATCAGGGTCACCCACGCCTTCCTGCCCCTGCTCCAGGCCGCCGAGCACCCGCGGGTGGTGATGGTGTCCAGCGCCGCCGGCTCCTTCGCCGTCGTCACGGACCCGGACCAGCCCGTCTCGAAGATGCACGAGCTCGCCTACAGCTCCTCGAAGGCGGCCCTGAACATGATCACCGTCCGGTACGCCCAGGCGCTCCCCCGCATCCGGTTCAACGCCGTCACCCCCGGCGAGACCGCCAACCACACGTTCGCCGCCACCGACATGAACCACCACACCGGCCGGCTCACGGTCACCGAGGGCACCGACTCGATCGTCGGGCTCGCGACCGCCGGCTCCGACGGCCCGACCGGCGTCTTCGTCGATCGTCTCGGCCCGATCGCGTGGTGACCGGCGTGCGCCGGCGCACCCGCCCTCCGCACGAGGAGGTTCCGGCGTGCGACTACCGTATGGAGGCGTCCCCGAACGAGAAGGCCGAGAAGATGAGCCGCGGCACACCGGCAGGCGAGGCGCGGGAACCGGACGTGACCGGCTACCGTCCGCTGCTGTTCTCCATCGCCTACGGGATGACCGGGTCCGTGGGCGACGCCGAGGACATCGTGCAGGACGCGTTCCTCGGCCTGACCAGGGCGCGCAACGTGGGCACCGAGGTCACCGAACCGAAGGCGTACCTGACGACCGCGGTGACGCGGCTGGGCATCGACCATCTGCGCTCGGCGCGGGTGCGACGGGAGACGTACGTAGGCGAATGGTTGCCCGAGCCGGTCGTCGCGCACACCGGCGAGCCCGGCCCGGCCGAGCACGCCGAGCTGGCCGACTCGTTGTCGATGGCGTTCCTCGTGCTGCTGGAGTCCCTCTCGCCGGTGGAGCGGGCGGTGCTCATGCTGCGCGAGGTGTTCGGGTACGGCTACCAGGACGTCGCCAGGATCACCGGCAAGACCGAGGTGAACTGCCGGCAGATCCTCACCCGCGCCAGGCAGCGCATCGCCACCGGCAGGCAGGCGCGCGACGGCGCCCGCCCCCTGGCGCGCCGGGCGGAGGGCGAGGAACTCGCCCGCAGGTTCTTCGCCGCGGCCGACGGCGGCGACCTGGACGCGCTGCTCGGCCTGCTCGCGCCCGACGTGGTCCTGCACGGGGACGGCGGCGGCAAGGCGCAGGCGATGGCCAGACCGGCGGCCGGGGCGTCGCGCGTCGTGAAGATGCTGGTCGCGGGGCTGCGCCGGGTCCGCGCGCTCGGCGTCTCGGCGCGGATCGCCTGGATCAACGGCCGCCCGGGCGCGGTCATGTACGACGCCGAGGGACGGGTGGCGGGCGTGGTCGAGCTGGACGTCGCCGACGGAGTCGTCCAGGCGATCCACTCGGTGGTCAACCCCGACAAGCTCGCCCACCTCGGCCCGGTCTCCGACGTCGCCCGCCTGCCGAAGAAGTGAACCGAGTCAGGAGACGGCGGCGGTGTAGCGCAGCCGCTCGGCGAGCAGCGCCCCCGGCCAGTCGCGGCGCATCTGCAGCAGCGAGAGCAGGGCCGGCAGGCGTGCCGAGGTCTTCCGCAGTTTCTCCATGGTGCCGCAAATAGAGGCCACAACCTGACCGCTTCCTTGGCCAGCATGGGCGGCGCAACCGGGAGCCGGACGGCCCCCGGCGACCACGAGCCGAACCGGCCAGGAGCCTGCCATGTCCGTCACTGTTGTGATCCACGGGCGCGAGCGTCGTGCGGCCGCTCGGGCCCGCGCAGTGGGTGCCGCTGCACGGCATGGTGAAGGACCGGTTCGGGGTGACCCGGATCGTCGAGCACGGCGCGTCCTGAACCAGAGGGAAGAAGAGATGACCGTTCTGAGCACCAGGGCGCTCAACCGCGCCACGCTCGCCCGGCAGCTGCTGCTCGACCGCGCCGCCCTGCCGGTCGCCGACGCCGTCGCGCACCTGTGCGGCCTGCAGGCGCAGGAGCCGCAGGAGCCCTTCACCGGGCTCTGGTCGCGGCTGCGCGCCTTCGATCCGGCGGCGTTGGCGGACCTGCTGACCGGCCGGGGCGTGGTGCGCACCCACCTGATGCGCCGCACGGTCCACCTGGTCACCACCGCCGACGTCCTGGCCTGGCGGGGCCGCCACGACGCGATGTTGCGCCAGCGGGTGCTCGGCGTCTACCGCCGCGAGCTCGCCGGGGTCGACCTCGACGAGCTCGCGGCGGCGGGACGGGCGGTGCTGGCCGACGGCGAGCCGCGCTCGATGTCGCAGCTGGCGCGGGCGGTGGCCGGCCGCTGGCCAGCGCCGGGGCCGCGGGCGCTGGGCGAGATGCTGGTCGCCGCGCTGGTCCCGATGGCACAGCTCCCGCCGCGCGGGCTGTGGCGGACGAGGGCGGCCGTGCGCAACCTCCCGCTGTCGTCCTGGCTGGGCCGCGAGGTCGACCCGCCGTCCGCCGACGGCTCCGACCCCGTGGGCCAGGCGCTCGTACGGCGTTACCTGGCGGCGTACGGCCCCGCGGCCACGGCCGACCTGCGCGCCTGGTCCGGCCTGGCGGGCCTGCCGGCGGCCGTGGCCGCGGTACGCGAGGAACTGGTCGCCTTCCGGGACGAGCGCGGCCGGGAACTGCTGGACCTGCCCGGCGCGCCGCGCCCCGACCCCGGCGCGCCCGCCCCGGTGCGGTTCCTGCCGGCCTTCGACAACGCGATCCTCGGCTACGACGACCGCGGCCGGATCATCGACGACGTCCACCGCGGCCTGTCGGTCGCCGGCGCCCGGGTGGTGCTGGTCGACGGCCGGGTCTCGGCTACCTGGACCGTCGAGGACGACACCGTGCTCGTCACCCCGCTGCGCGGCCTCTCCACCGCCGAGCGGGCCGCAGTGGCCGAGGAGGGAGGGGCGCTGGCGTCGTTCCTGTCCGACGGCGGCAGCGACCGCATGCGGCTCGTCCCGTCCTGAGGCGGCCGGGTGGATTACGCGCCTGCCGACAAGGCTGATTAGATCCTCATAGGGTCAGCCATATCGACACCGCGTAATGGGAGGAGCCGACACCGTGAACGTGCCCGAACCCGATGCCGGGCCGCGCCCGCCGCAGGACGAGCGTCCCCGCCGGCTGGGCGACCTGACCCACGCGGGCGCGTACGTCGTGGACGACGGAGGCCGGATCGTCGAGGTCTCCCCGCGCACGGAGGAGCTGCTGCGCCGGCCCGCCGCCGAACTGCTCGGCGGCGACGCCCACGACCTGCTCCACCGCGGCCCGCGCGGCGAGACGCTGCCGCGCAGCCGGTGCGCGATGCGGCGTCCCCTCATCGCCGGCGGCACCTCCCAGGGCGAGCGGGAATGGCTGGAACGCGGCGACGGCTCCCTGCTGCCGGCGTCCTGGCTGGTCACCCCGTGCGAGCTCGGCGGTGGCAGGATCGGGGCGCTGGTGCTCTTCCACGACGCCGAGGAGCCCGGCGCGAACGCGCGGGAGCCGGGCCACGAGACGTCGATGTCCGAGCTCGACCGGCTGGCGCTGCTGGCGGAGACCACCACGACGCTCGCCGCCAGCCTCGACGTGGACGAGACGCTGCGCCAGCTCGTCCGCCTGGTGGTGCCGCTGCTCGCGGACTGGGTGGTGGTGGACCTGCTCACCGAGCACGGCGGCGTGACGCGCGCCGCCGTCGTCCACCATGAGGACGGCGCCCTGGTGCACCACGAGGATCTGGAGGGGCCGATGCCCGCCGTGCCCGAGGAGTCGCCGATGCCGCTGTCGCGGGCGTTGCGCGGGGTCACGGCGACGCTGGCCGGGCCGGAGACGTACCAGGGCGCGCCCGACTCCGGCATCGCCGTCTTCCAGCAGGAGCTGTTCCGCAGGACCGGCATGCACTCGGCGGGCATCGCGCCCATCCGCGGCGTGCGCGACGTGGTCGGGGCGCTGACCCTGGGCCGTGCCGAGCGGGCCGGCGCGTACACCACCGCCGACCTGCTGCTGGTCGAGGACATCGCCCGCCGCGCCGGCCTCGCCCTGGACAACGCCCGCCTGTACGAGCGGCAGCGCCGGGTCGCCGAGACCATGCAGCGCCACCTGCTGCCCCGGCTGCCGTCGGTGCCCGGCCTGGAGATGAGCGCCCTGTACGTGCCCGCCCCCCGCGCCTCGCAGGTCGGCGGCGACTGGTACGACGCCTTCACCATGCCCGACGGCGCCACCGCCCTGGTGATCGGCGACGTGGTGGGCCACGACCTGGAGGCCGCCGCCGGGATGGCCCAGGTCTGCAACATGCTGCGCGCCTACGCCGGCGCCGAGCGCGACCTGCCCAGCGCGATCCTCGACCGCCTCGACCGCGCGGTGGTGCGCATGGCGCAGGCCACCATGGCCACCGTCGTCCTGGCCCGGCTGGAGCACGCCGAGGACGGCCGCTGGCTGCTGAGCTGGAGCAACGCGGGCCATCCGCCGCCGCTGCTGGTCGAGCGCGACGGCCGGACCCGCTTCCTGGAGGACGCCCAGGGCCTGCTGCTGGGCACCGGCCTCCGCGGCGATCGCACCGACGCGGTCGTCGAGCTGCCGCCGGAGTCCACCCTCGTGCTCTACACCGACGGGCTGATCGAGTCGCCCAGGCATTCCCTGGACGAGGGGCTGGCCCGCCTGAGCCGGTACGCCGCCGCCCACACCCACCGGCCGCTGAACGCGCTCGGCGACCTGCTGCTGAAGCGCGTACGGCCCGACGACAACGACGACGACGTCGCCATGCTGACCCTGCGCGTGCCGCCCAGGGTCACGACCGTCGGCGCCGCGCGCCAGGGCACACGTCGCGGTAGGGCACGTCCTTGAGGTACTGCCGCCACTCCTCCTCGCCCATCGTGCGGCCCGCGCGCTCGCACACCAGGCGGGCCACGGACTCGGCACCGACGGGGATCCGGATGATCGTCCCCGAGGTGTTGCCCGAGACGTACAGGGTCCGGTCGTCGGCGCTGAAGGCGAGCCGGTCGAGGATGCCGATGGGGAAGGAGCCGATGCGCTCGCGCGAGCCGACGTCCCAGACCTGGACGGTGTACACGTCGTCGAACGTCTCCCCGATGGACCTGCTGATCAGCGCGAGCAGCGAGCCGTCGTGGCTGAACAGCACGGTCTCGACCTGCGCACGGGCGGCCACGCGCAGCGCGGGCGGCAGTTCGGCCCCCTTGGCGACGTCCCACAGCTCGACCGTGGCCGAGCCGAGGGCGAGCACCTGGGCGGTGGGGCTGAGCGCGATCGCCGGGCCCGACCGGTTGAAGCCGGGGCCGACGGCCTTGCCGGTGCGCAGGTCGTAGGTCTTGCCGCTGCTGGTCACGACCGCTGTGCCGGCGCGCGTGGACATGATGGTGCCCGTGCCGGTGCCCAGCGGGTGCCGGGCGAGCACCCGGCCGGTGCCGGTGTCGAGGACGACCAGCTCGTTGAGCGCGTCCCGCTCGCTCAGCTCCTTCAGCGACAGCACCAGCCGGCCGCCGTCGGGGGTGAACGCCTTCGACACCACGCTCTGCGTGCGCGGCACGGGGTGCCGCCACAGGCGGCGGGCGGTGGCGACGTCCCAGAGGCCGGTCGAGGAGTCCTGGCCGTCGGCGGCCAGCCGCGCGCCCGCCGGGTCGAACAACTGCCCGGCGACGCCCGCGCTGCCGGCCATCGGGACGCCGAGCCGGCGGCCGTCCCACACGCGCACCGGTCCGGCGTCCTTGGTGGCGGCGGCCAGGCGGCCGTCCTGGCTGAAGGCGTCCAGCTCGTAGCCCTGCGGCAGCCGGGACGAGGGCAGGCGGGAGGTCAGGTCGGCGGTGATGGTCGAGTTGTCGAGGAGATAGCGGACGGTGTGACCGTCGGCCTCCAGCCAGACGTCCTCCGGCTCACCCTCCGCCCGGTAGAGGGCCAGCTCGTCGCCGTCGTCGGCGTCGAGCAGGTGCAGGGTGCGGCCCTCGACGGCGATCATCCGGCGCCCGTCGGGGCTGAGCCGCAGCCGCCCGTTCAGCGTGTCGTCCAGGGCCGACTCTTGCCAGAAGGGCCGGTCGGTGTCGGGCACCTTCCTGCCGGTGGCCAGGTCGAAGGCCGAGACGTCGCCGTTCGCGCACAGCAGCCGCCTGCTGTCCGGCGTGAACGCCACCACCGGCCCGCACGCCTTGGGCAGGCGGGTGTCCACGGTGAGGCCGGGCAGGCGGATCACCTTCAGCCCGCCCTGGTTGGGCCCGACGCCCGCGATGTACGCCCCCGAGCGCGCGATCACCGGGGCCACGTCCGCCTCCAGCTCGGGGGTGTAGGACGCGCCGGTCCTGGTGTTCCACAGGAACTCCAGGGTGCTCTCGCGCATCACCGCGGCCAGGTTCTCGTTCCCGTCGAAGGTGACGTGCACGCTCGGGCCGCCCTCGCCGACGCGGTGCTCGCGCAGCTTGGCGCCGGTCATGGTGTCCCAGGCGTAGGCCGTGTCCCTGCTGACGACCACCAGCGTGCGCCCGCTCGGGCTGAGTGCCGCCGCCGACGGCAGCGCGTCGAGGCCGTCCGGCCACCGCCAGAACGCGGTCTGCCGCTCGGAGTGCACGTCGTAGACCCGCACGCCGTCCTCGCCGGCGATGGCCCGGACCCGCCCGCCGGCCGCCGACGCGGCGGCGGGGCGGCCCTTGGCGCCGGGGTCGCGGAAGACCGCGCTCTCCGGCATCGTCAGCGAGGACGTCAGGCTGCGCCGCGTGCCGGGGCCGGGGGCCAGCCGCCAGCCGGCCACGCTGAGCAGCATCGCCCTGGCCGGGTCGGTCGTGCGCAGCCGGTCGGCCTCGGCGGCGGCCTGCCGTCCGACCGCCTGGTCGCGCTGCGTCTCCGCCAGGCGGCTCTGCTCGCTCACCTGCCTGCCGCGCAGCACGGCGAGGCCGCCCGCCGCCAGCGCCACCACCAGCAGCCCGGCCAGCGCCGCCGTGGTCAGCCGCCGGCGGCGCACCCGCCGCCTGGTCAGGCCGGTGCCCGCGGCCAGGAAGTCACGTTCGAGCGGGGTCAGCGTGATGTGCCTGCGGCCGGTGGCGGCCCAGGTCAGCGCCTGGTCGAGGCGGCTGCCCTGGAGCAGGTCGCCGTCCTTGCGGCCGTTGTCGGCCCACTGGCGGGCGGCGCCGCTGAGCTGGCCGAGCACGGCGAGGCCGTCGCGGTCGCCGTCCACCCACACGCGCAGCCGCGGCCAGGCGCGCAGCAGCGCGGGACGCGACAGCGCCACCGCCTCGTCCTTCTGCGTCACCAGGTAGGAGAACACCTGGAGGATGTGCTCGATCGCCCGGGTCTCCCGTTCGGAGCGGCCGGCGAGCAGGTCCTCCTTCATCGCCCAGCGCACGGCCTCGTGCCCGTCGTCGGTGACCGTCACCAGGCGCAGGAACACCTCGGCGGCCAGCTCGCGCTCCTCGGGGGCGAGCGCGCCGTAGGCGTCCTCGGCGATCGTGCCGAGCGCCGGGTCGGCCTGCTCGGGCACGTGCACGCCCCTGGCGGCGCGGCTGCCCGCCGTCAGCAGCCCGCGGGTGTCGGCGTCGTTGCCGCTGACCAGGGCGAGCAGCAGGTCGCGGGCGGTGGGGCGGGCCGCCGGGTCCTTCTCCAGCGCGGCCGACACCAGCGAGGCCAGCCGGGGCGGCAGCCCGCTCAGGTCGGGCTGCGCCGACAGCACCCGGTGCATGACGCCGCCGAGGTTGTCGGCGCGGAACGGGTCCGCGCCGGTGGCGGCGAACACGATGATGGCGCCCCAGGCGAACACGTCGGCGGGCGCGCCCGCCCGCTGCCCGGTGAACACCTCCGGCGCCATGTACGTGGGCGTGCCGGCCACCTCGCCGGTCCTGGTCAGCGACATGTCCATGGTGCGCGCGATGCCGAAGTCGATCACTCGGGGGCCGTCGGTGCCCAGCAGCACGTTGTCCGGCTTGAGGTCCCGGTGGATCACGCCCGCGTCGTGCACGGCGGTCAGGGCGGTGGCGATCGCCGTGGCCAGCCGGTGCAGGTCGTCCCCGGCGAACCGGCGTCCCTGCTCGACCGCGCGGCGCAGGCTGGGGCCCGGCACGTACTCGCTGACAATGTACGGCCTGCTGCCCGACAGGTCGCAGTCGAGCACCCGCGCCGTGCAGAACGACGCCACCCGGCTCGCCGCCGCCGCCTCCTTGGCGAACCGCTCGCGGCTGACCGGGCTGTCGGCCATGTGCAGGACCTTGAGCGCGACCCGGCGGCCTTCGGGGTCGTAGGCGTCGTACACCACGCCCTGGCCGCCGGAGCCGAGCCGTCCGGCCAGCCAGTATTGCCCGATACGCTGCGGTTCCCCGCCGTTCGACGCTTCCACGGCGTGTTAGATGCCCCTTCCGGTGTCAAAGTTCCGCTCATGCAGGTAGGCGTCCAGCGCGGCGGCGCCGGTGAGCATGGCCAGGCCCCTGGACGTGAGCCGGTCGCGCCAGTCGCGGAGCGTCGCCTGAAGGGGCTCGGGGCCGCCCGCCGCGCGCACCTGGTCCAGCACCTGGCGGATCTGCTCCAGCCCGTAGCCGCCGCGCCGGAGCTGGTGGGCCAGCAGCACGTCGCGGACGTCGGCGGAGGTGTAGACGCGGTAGCCGGTGCGCGGGTCGCGCCGGGGCACGGTCAGCCCCGCGCGCTCCCACTTGCGCAACGTCGCCGGCTTGATGCGCAGGCGGCGGGCCAGCGGGCCGATGAACGTGACGCCCGGTTCCAGCTCGCGCGGCGGCGCCAGGTCGCGCAGCGCGCGTTCGACGGCCTCCAGCGTGCGCCGGTCCTCGGCGAGCTGGGCGTGGCCGTCGTCGATCAGGCGCAGCGCCTCCTCGACGCCGCCGCCGTTGACGGCCCGCATGATCGCCGTCGCGGTCGCGTGCCCGTGGGCGGGGATCAACTCCAGGAACGTCCGCAGCGCCGCCGCGTGGCGCGGGGTGTAGACGCGGTAGCCGTGCGGGGAGCGCTTGGACGGCGGCAGGATCTCCGCGTCCTCGTAGTTGCGCACGGCCTGCGTGGACAGCCCGTGCCCCCGCGCCAGATCGATGGGCCGCATCTTGAAGGTAAGCCTTCCCGAACGCCTGCAGTTCGGCCGAAAGCTTACATGACGAGTTCAACGATACGGTTGAAGCCATGACGACCCCGATCCGGGACGCCGCCCAGCCGTTCTCCGGCGGCGCCCTGACCGCGCTGTTGCCCCCCGGCGTCCGCGTCCTCGGTCTCGGCGAGCCCACCCATGGCGTGGAGGCCTTCCTTGAGCTGCGCAACGAGCTCTTCCGTCATCTCGTCGAGCACGAGGGTTACCGGTCGATCGCCATCGAGAGCGACTGCCTGGCCGGCCTGGCCGCCGACGCGTACGTCACCGGCGGCGCGGGCACCCTCGACGAGGCGATGAGCCGCGGTTTCAGCCACGGGTTCGGCGCCTCGGCCGCCAACCGCGAGCTCCTGCGCTGGATGCGCGCCCGCAACGAGCGGCGTCCGCCGCGGGAACCCCTGCGCTTCGACGGCTTCGACGCCCCCGTGGAGATCACCGGCCCGGCCGCCCCACGCCCGGCCCTGACCGCCCTGTACGACCACCTCGCCCCCCACCTCGACCTGCCCCTGACCCGCGACGCCCTCGACGCGCTGCTCGGCCCCGACGAACGCTGGACCGACCCGGCCGCCCTCACCGACCCCTCCCGGTCGATCGGCGGCACGCCGGAGGTCAAGGAACTGCGCCTGATCGCCGACGACCTGGGCGTGCTGCTGACCGCGCACGCCCCCCGTCTGGCGGCCGTCACGTCCGAGGGCGACCGTTGGCGGGCCGGCCTGTACGCCCGCACCGCCTCCGGGCTGCTGCGCTACCACGCCGCCATGGCCGACCCCTCGCCCGCCCGCCTCGGCACGCTCATGAGCCTGCGCGACACGATGATGGCCGGCAACCTCGACGCGATCGTCCGGCGCGAGGACCGCCGGGGCCCGACCCTCGTCTTCGCCCACAACCGCCACCTGCAGCGCGACGAGAGCCGGCTGTGGTTCGCGGGCGAGCCGCTGCGATGGTGGAGCGCGGGCGCCGTCCTCGCCGCCGATCTCGGCGACCGGTACGCCTTCGCCGCCGCCGGGTTCGGCTCCCGGGGCGCCGACGTGCCAGCGCCCGGCACCCTCGAAGGCATCCTGTCGGCCCTGCCCGAGGACCGCGTCGTCGTGGACCCCCGCCGCCTGGCCGGGGCGCTCGACGGCACGCCGGCGCCCCGCGTCCCGGCGGACCACACCTACCTGTCCCTCGACCCCGCCACCGTCCACCAGGCGGACGCGATCGTCTTCCTCAAGGAGATCTGAGCTCAGCCGCCCTTCGCGACGGCCGTCCCTAGGTCCGCCGGGCGGGCGATGAGCCGGTGGGAGCGGGCCAGGTCGGCGATCCGCTGGAGCTCCGCGAGGTCCAGCTCGGCGGGGAAGGAGCCGATCTCGGCTTGTGCCGCCGCCGCCGCGGTGATCTTCGTGTAGCTGGGCAGCGCGTCGCGTACCTGCCGGGGGTCGGTCGCGATCAGGTGTTGCGCCTTGGTCAGCGCGCGCCGGAAGGCCGCCAGCGTGCGGGGGTTCTCCCTGATCCACCGGTCGGTGGCCGACATGCCGGCGGTGTACAGGTTCGCGAACCCGCGGGTCATCGGGTCCTCCACGATCCGCGCGCGCCCGGTCTCACGGCCGACAGTGACGTACGGCTCCACCAGCAGCGCGGCGTCGACCTGCCCCTTGTCCATGGCGAGGAGCATCTCGGGGTAGGGCTTCTCGACCAGCAGGACGTCCCGGGACGTGAGCCCGGCCCGCTTCAGCGCGGCCTCCAGCGCCAATGGCCCGAGCCCCGCGAGGTTCGGGATCGCGATCTTCTTCCTCCTGAGGTCGGCCACGGTCCGGGTCCTCGACCTGGGGTGCACGGCGATCGCGAAGCTCCCGGGCGCGGCCCGGTGCAGGCCGGAGACGATCCGGAAGGACTTGCCGCCCTCGTTCATCTTGAAGAGCGAGGCGTAGTCGGTCTGCGCCAGGTCCAGCCTGCCCAGGTCGAGCTCCGGAGCCGCCGCGGCGGCCCCGGAGACGATCTGCGGGACGACCGTCAGCCCCTCCTCCCTGAAGTAGCCCTGCCCCAGCGCGACGAACACCGGCGCCGACTCCACACTCGCCACCACGCCGACCTTGACGACGGACCGCTCGGGCGGCTGGGCCGGGCGCACGGCGGCGCGCGGCCCGCCGGGCAGCGCCCGCACGCCGACGGTGGCGGCGAGCACGACGACGACCACCACCACGGCGGCGGCCAGGGCCATGACGTTGCGCCGCCTGCGGTGATGAGCCTCGAACGCCCTGGCCGCCAGGTCGCGCTCCGGCATGTCCTCCGCGATGCGGCCGAGCTGATCTCCGAGCCAGGTCATCGGCGTGCCCCCTCACTGTGGGCCGGGTCGTCCAGGACGGGCAGTCTGGGCCCCAGCTCGGGGGCCAGCGTCCGCAGGCGGGCCAGCGCGTGGTGCGCCTGGCTCTTGACGGTGCCGACCGAGCAACCCAGCAGGTCGGCGACCTCACGCTCGGTCCGGTCCTCGTAGAAGCGCAGGACGAGCACGGCGCGCTGCTTGGGCGTCAGCCGCATGAGCGCCTGGCGCAGCACGATCCGCAGCACGGTGGAGTCATCGCTCACGTACGCGCGGTCGGGCGGCTCGGCGCTCGGCACCTCGTCCGAGCTGCGGCGACGTCGCCACGAGATGTACTGGTTCACCATCATCTTGCGCGCGTAGGCGTCAAGGTCGCCGACGTGGCGTAACCTCGACCACCGCCCGATCATCTTGACGAACACGCTCTGGAGGAGGTCCTCCGCGAGGTGGACCTCTCCGGTGAGCAGGTAGGCCAGGCGCGTCAACGGGCGTTGGTGAGCATCAACGAACGCCCGGAAGGCGGTGTCGCGATCCAACGTCTCTCCTTAGTCTCGATGCCCTCCAGACGCTGTGGGCGTGGCGAAAGGTTGGCACCCGTGAGAAGCGTGTGACGGGCCTCTGCCGCCGCGGTTCATTTATCGGCATTTAATAAATGATGTCGTCAAGGCGCATTCTTCTCGCATGGCGGCGCGCGATACACGCTCGTTAAAGTCGGGGTAACGTCAGGCTCCACGGATTCCCCGACAAGAGGACGAGCCGATGAACTGCGGTCACTGCGACAGCCCCAACCTCGCCGATTCCCAGGTCTGCGCGAATTGTGGCCGCCATTTCCAGCGCGATCGCCCGGCCGCGACAGAGGTGACGCGATATCTCTGCATCGCCATGCTGCTCGATGCGAAAGTGCGTAATTCCACCATTCGTTCCATTCTTCATGACCGGTTCCGGGCCGTCGCCCAGTCCCCCGGCGTCGACCTGGCCACGATGCTCAAATACGGCCTGATGGCCCAAAGACGCCAACGCGTGCGCGATACCGTGCTGGCCGTGCTCGCCCTGGCCACGCTGGCCCTGCTGTCCAGCTCGCTCGTCCTGCTCCCGCTCTTCCTGGCCTGGCTCGTCGTCTTCGTGGAGCTCTACGACGCCTACGAGTCGGTCATCCTGACCAAGCTGACCCGCGACTCCTTCGACCCGGCCGAGGCGCCGCTGCCCAGCTCGCCCGCGCTGCGCGACCACCTGGTCGACATCGCCGACCGTGGCGCAGGGAACGTCACGGTGTTCGCCGACTACTCCCCCTTCGTCGGCTACGGCAGCAGGATCAACAACTGGTCGTTCACCATGAACGTCGCCAAGGCCAGGCCCGGCGAGACCGTCGTGCCCTTCGCCGTCGGCGAGCTCTACGACCGGGTGGCGGCCGAGATCGCCGCCCTCGGCCTGCCCGGTCTCACCGTCGGCGACAAGCTCTTCGTCAACGGCCTCGACCTGCGCTACGAGACCGACCCCGAGCTCCAGGCGGCCGTGCTTCCCGACGCCCTGCTGCCGCCCGTGCCCACGGTGAGCGAGCGGTTCATCCACGAGCTGCGCGACAACCCCCGCACGAGGGCCCGCCCCTACCTCACGGTCAGCGTGACCGGCTGGGAGGGCGAGGTGGTCATCTCGATCTTCCTCCGGTTCGTGCTGCTCGCCGAGAAGGGGATGATGTTCACCGAGGCCGGCTACTCGCTGCTGCCGCCGCTGCGGGAGTCGTACCGCGAGGTCGACCGGCTGGTCAACTGCGCGCCGTCGGAGCGGATGGCCCGGATGGCGCTCTCGGCGCTGGGGCGCACCTTCGCGGGGCTGGTGCTGGCCCTGCCCAACACCCTCGCCGCGGTGTCGGAGCCCAGGAGGCGCAGGCGGCAGCAGAAGGCGAGCATCAAGGCCATCCGCGGCCACACCTTCAACTACGGGGCGGCCTACAACCCGCGCGAGCACGCCACCGACCACCTCTACCACCGCTACTTCCAGCAGCTCGACAAGGAGATGTACGTCAAGGCCGCCGAGCAGCGGATCATGGACGCCGTCGCCGACTTCCTGGAGGAGCACAACGTCGACGTGAGCGACCTGCGCGACCGCCAGACGACCATCCTGAACAACGGCATCTTCGTCACCGGTCAGGCCCAGGTCACCGGCAACAGCATGGCGGTCGGCACGGGCGCGGTCGCGCGCGTCGAGAGCCGCATCCGGCAGGGCCTCGGCCAGGCCGCCGCGGCGGCGGCACAGCGGAACGCGGGATGAACGTCCACGGCGTCCGCGCGTTCAGCGTGTGTCGCGGATGCCCAGGATGTAGGTGGCGGTGAGCGCCACGGCGCGGTCGTCGTCGTGTGACAGGTCCGCGAGGGCACGTGAGGCGGTCGCTCCCGGGATGTCGGCGAGCGCCTGCGTCAGCCGCAGGCGCGCGGACGGGTCGGCGGAGCTGCGGGCGAGGCGGTCCACCAGCCCGGCGGCGATCGGGTCCGCCGCGCCCGGACGGCCCGCCAGCGTGCTCAGGGCGTCGGCCGCCTCGACGTCGTTCGTGCCCTCGACGACCATGTCGATGAGCGCCGGGATCGCGTCGGGCACCCCGCGTGCCCCGAGCGCCAGGGCCGCGGGCCGGCGGACCACGACGTCGGGGTCGGTCAGGGCGTCCCGCAGCAGCTCGGTCGCCCGGTCGTCCGGGAGCTCGGCGATCGACCGGACGGCGCGGGCGCGCACCTCGGCCGCCGGTGCGCGCAGGCCCTCCGCCAGCAGCGCCGAGGCGTCGTCGCCCGATCGCGCCAGGGCCCATCGCAGGGCTCCGGCGACGTGCGGGTCGCTCTCGCTCAGCGCCGCCTCCACCAGCGCCTCCACCGGCACCGGAACCTCGTCGGCCGAGGCCAGGGCCGCGCTCTGGCGGCTGCCGGCGTTCTTCGACCCCAGCGCGTGCAGGAGGGCGACGATCTGGAGCACGTCCTCCCAGCCGGCGGGTTCGGCGGCGTCGATCCGGCGCAGCCGGGTGAGCAGCTCCGTCTCGGCCGCGATGCGTTCCCGCGTCCGGCGGATGAGGTCGTCCACGAGGGCCGAAGGCGTGAAGCCGGGATCGTCGAGCGCCCGCCCGACGTCGCGCAGCGACAGCCCCAGCGAGCGCAGGCTCTCGATGTGGAAGATCCGCCGGATGTCCTCGCCGGAGTACTCGCGGTAGCCGGCGCCGCTACGGCCCGTCGGGCGCACCAGGCCGAGGGCGTCGTAGTGCCGGAGCATGCGGGCGCTCACCCCGGACCGCCTGGCCACGTCGCCGATCAGCACAGCCCATCATCCCTCCTGGCCGCCGGCGCCGAGTGCCACGACGCGCTTCGCCTCCTCGATCGCGAACTCGAATCCGGCCTCCGGGTCACGCAGCAGCCGTTCCGTGGCTCCGGCGTGCGTGCGCACGCCGGGGTCGGGGGCGGTCATCGCGGCGCGCAACGCCGGCTCGATCACCTCGCCGAGCGCGACCAGCGCCCGGCTCAGGCTCAGCTGCGTCTCACGCCGGCCGCGCCCGAGCTGTGTCGACAATACTGCGGCCAGCGCCGGCTTCTCCTCCTCGGGGACGAGCACGACCGCGGTCCGCCAGGCGCTGCGCGCCACCTCGTCGTCGGCGTCGGTCAGCAGCTCCCGGGTGATCGACGGCCACGCACCCCGGTCGCCGATCTTGGACAGCGTGTGCAACGCCTGACTCCGTGCCTGCGCGCGCCCCGACCCCAGTTCGCCGAGCAGCCTCGGGACCGTCAGCGCCGCCGGATGGCGGGTGAGCGCCCAGGTGAGCATGTCGCGCACGTGGAACTCCGGCTCGACGGCGCAGCGCTCGACGAGCTTGCCGACGTAGCGCGGGTCGGGCGTCGTGCCGACCCCCAGGGCGGCCCGCAGCCGTACCGACGGGTCCTCGTCGGCCAGCCCCTCGAAGGCGCGGGACACGTCCGCATCCTGTTCCTGCCTGGTCATCGCGACCACCTCCTCGGCGACCAGTGAAGACCTTGTCACAGTGTCAAGGTCAAGCGGGCTCACCTGTCCGGTCAGTCGCGCGGCGCGGTGACGGCCGGCTGCCGCTCGGGCTCCACGCGCATCGGGCGTTCGTGGAACCCGCCCCCCGCGCTCCGGACGATCACGCCGCTCTCCGGCCCGTGCTCCAGGACGTGCCGGTCCTGGAGGCCCAGGCCCAGGCAGAGCCGGTGGGTCAGCCAGAAGGCGACGACCGGGCCGACGATGACGGCGTATCTGAAGAAGACGGTCACGGCCTCCACCGAGAGCTGGAACTGGTGGGCGAGCTGGTCGTTGGCCGCGGCGGCCCACAGCAGCCCGTAGAAGGCGACCCCGGCGGCGGCGACGGCGGTCTTCACGGGCGCCTCGCGCGGCCGGTCCAGCACGGCCGGGCCGGTCCGTTCGGCGGCCAGGCGGCTCGTGCTCTTGGGCCGGCCGAGCGCGTCCCTCCGGTGGAGACGCCGCAGGACGACCTGCTCGCCCAGCGGGTAGCCGGCCAGGACGGTGAAGAACACCCCGGGCACCACCAGCGTGGGCACCAGGACGGCGAGGCTGAGCGTGTACCCCCCGATCGTCAGCTCCCAGCCCGGCATGATCCGCAGGGCGCCGTCGAGGAAGCCCATGTACCAGTCGGGCACCGATCCGGCCGAGATCTGGCCGGGGCCGGCGGGGCCGTACAGCCATATGGGGGCGATCTGGAAGGTCAGGCCGAGGATGACGAGCACCCCGATGGTCGCGCCCGCCATCAGCGGGCGGACGCCCGCGCGGGCCGGCGCGGGCGCGGCGAACCGCGAGTGCCCGTGCCGCCGCACCAGCCATTCGCGGGCGGCCAGCAAGGCGACCATGACCAGCGGGATCACCAGCACGTGCGCCCAGTACAGGGTGGGGATGATGGCGTTGCCGGGGAAGTCGGCGCCGAAGAGCAGTTGCGTGGCGTACGACCCCACGAAGGGGACGGCCAGCAGGACCGACCGGATCAGCCACACGCTGCCGCCGGAGAGCATGTCGTCGGGCAGGATGTTGCCGGTCTCCCCCGCGGCCATCCCCAGCGCCAGCAGCGTCACCCAGATCAGCCACTGCCGCACGCGCGGCCGGCGGAAGGCGCCGGTCACGAACATCCGCAGCAGCTGCAGCGCGACCGCCGCCACGAACACCAGCGCCGACCAGTGGTGCACCTGCCGGACGAAGAGCCCGCCGCGCACCTCCAGGCTCAGCCGCATGGCCGAGTCGAACGCCCTGCTGACCGGGACGCCGCTGAGCGGCGTGTAGACGCCCTGGTAGAGCACCGGGGACATGTCCGGGTCGAAGAACACCATGAGGAACAGCCCGGTCACCACCAGGACGGCGAAGGACCAGATCGCCACCTCGGCGAACATGAACGACCAATGACCGAGCCCCGACGACAGACGTTTCCGTACCGGTGAGCGCATCGGACCCTCCTCGTTTTCGTCTCGCCTTCAAGACGGGATACGCGGGCGAGACGTGACGCCGGGGAGGGGTGAGTTACGTCATAGACCTCATCCCTTCACCGCTCCGCCGAGCAGCCCGGAGACGAACTGCTTCTGGAAGACGAAGAAGATGAGCATGAGCGGCAGCGTGGCCAGCAGCGCGCCCAGCATCAGGCCCGAGTAGTCGACGCGGGTCAGCCCGGTGAGGTGGCTGAGCGCGACCGGCAGGACGTACTTCTCCTCGCTGGTGAGCATGAGCAACGGCCAGATGAAGGAGTTCCACTGGCTCATGAAGGTGAAGATGACCAGCGCGCCGAGCTGCGGCCGGACCACGGGCAGCACGATCCCGTAGAAGATGCGCAGGTCTCCCGCCCCGTCCAGGCGGCCGCTCTCGATGAGCTGGTCGGGGAAGTCGAGGAAGGCCTGGCGCATAAGGAAGATGCCGAACGAGTTCGCCAGGAACGGGACGACGATCGACTCGTAGGAGTCGACCCAGCCGATGCTGGCCATCATCTGGAACAGCGGCACCAGCAGCACCTGGAACGGGATCATCATCGTCGCCAGGATCACCGCGAGCAGCAGGCCGCGCCCGCGGAAGCGGTACTTGGCCAGGCCGTACCCGCCCATCGCGCTGACCAGGACGGACAGCGCGGTGTAGACGACGGCCGTGCCGAGGCTGTTGAGCACCACGCGGGAGAAGCCGATGGTCTCCTCCAGCGACCTCAGGTTGTCCAGCAGGGCGTCGCCGGGCAGGAACGGGGGCGGGCTGTGGAACAGCTCCCTCGTGTCGTGCGTGGAGGCGACGAACATCCAGTAGAACGGCGCGATGCTGATCACCGCGCCGGCGGCCATGAACAGCCAGAGCAGCAGGCGTTTCATGACTTCTCCTTCCCGAACCACCTGAACTGGGCGTAGGAGAGCACCCCGATGAGCAGCACCACCACCCACGCCATCGCCGCCGCGTATCCGAAGTCGAACTGCTTGAAGCCGACCTGGTAGAGCAGCAGGATCGGCGACGTGGTCGCGTCGTCGGGGCCGCCGTCGGTGAGCAGCTTGTTCTCGTCGAACAGTTGGAGCGTGCCGATCGTGGAGGTGATCGAGCAGAACAGGATCACCGGCTTGAGCTGCGGCACGATCACGCTGACGAAGGACCGGAACGGCCCGGCCCCGTCGATCGAGGCGGCCTCGTACTGCTCCTTGCCGATGGCCTGGAGCCCCGCCAGCAGGATGATCATGTTGTAGCCCGTCCACCGCCAGGTGATGGACGCGATCAGTGCCACCCGGGCCCAGGCCGGGTCGTCCAGCCAGGCGATCTCGGCGCCGAGCAACTGGTTGACCATGCCTCCGTCGGTGCGCAGCAGCACCCGGAAGACCACCGCGTAGGCGACCAGTGTCGTCACGGCGGGCAGGAAGTACGCGATCCGCAGCGTGGCACGGAACCGCAGCCACGACTGGTTGAGCACGTACGCCAGCGCCAGGGCCAGCCCGATCATGATCGGCACCTGGACGACCAGGATCAGCCCGACGTTGACCAGGGACTGCAGGAACCTGTCGTCGTGCAGGAGGCGCTGGTAGTTCTCCAGGCCCGCCCATTCCGTCAGGCCGTCCTCGGTGCGCTGGAGGCTCTGCAGCAGGCTGGCCCCGAGCGGGTAGGCGAAGAAGAGCGCCAGCAGCGCGGCGGCGGGTCCCGCGAAGATCCAGGGGACCAGACGGCGCCGAAGGATCATGCGATCTCCCGCTTCGTGGCGGACGCGATCTGCTCGGCCGCCTCGTCGAGCACGGCCTTGGGGTCCTTGCCGCCCACCACCGCACGCTGCAGCAGCTTCTTCAGCAGCTCGCTGGCCTCGGCGTCGTCGTCGCTGGACTCCACGGCCGGGATGTTCCGCACCTGGTCGGCGAAGATCTTGTTGACCGGCTGCCCGTCGAAGTACTCGACCGGCTCGGAGAAGTACGGGTCGGCCAGCGCGGGCAGGTAGGCCGGGAAGAGCGACTCCTGCTTCATCATCGACAGCTGGCTGTCCTTGTTCGCCGTGACGAACTCGACGAACGCCCACGCCGCCTGCTGGTTCTTCGTCTGGCCCGTGACCGCCAGCATGGAACCGCCGTTGGCCGAGGTGCGCACCCCGCCCGGCTCGAACGCGGGCAGCGGGATCACGCCGAACTTGCCCTTGAGCTCCGGCATCTCCGACACCAGCGTGCCGGTCCACCAGACGGCGGTGGGCGCGACGGCCGCCTTGCCCTCCTTGGTGGCGGTGACCCGGCCGTCCCAGCCCTGCTCGTTCTGGAGCAGGCCCTTCTCGTTCAACGTCTTGATCACCGTCAGCGCCTTGACGGCGGCGGGCGTGTTGACCGCGACCTTGCCGTCCACGAACCTGCCCTGCTTCTGCTGCTGCAACAAGGTGGTGAACAACGGCTCGCTGTTGCCCAGGTCGGAGACCATGAGCTTCTTGCCGGTCTTGGCCTTCAGCGTCTCGCCGGCCTTGATCAGGTCGTCCCAGGTCTGGATGTCGTCGGCCTTGATCCCGGCCTGCTCGAAGTAGTCACGCCGGTAGAACAGGCCGACGGGCGCGGAGTCCCACGGCAGCGCGAACAGCTTGCCGCCCTCGCCGGAGGCCGTCTGCCACTTGGCCGGGTCGAAGTCGGCCTTGAGCTTGCCGGCGACCGGGCCGAGGTCGGCCAGCCCGTTGGGGAAGTTCTTGGCGTAGCCGGCGACCCGCTCGTCCTCCAGGTGCACGACGTCGGGCAGGCCCGTGCCCGACTGCATGCCGACCGTGACCTTCTCGTAGATGTTGTCGTAGCCGACGTCGATCACGTCGACCTTCACCTTCGGGTGCAGCTTGGTGAACTCGGGCGCCAGGCGCTTGAGCGCGGTCGCTCCGACGTCGAACGACCACACCTTTACCTCGCCGGACAACTCGGCGGAGGTGGAGGCGGCAATCGTGGGGGCCGGCTTCTTGGCCGTGCCGGTGCCGCCGGTGGCGCATCCGGCGGCGAGAAGACCGGTGGCCAGCAGCCCGGCCGCGATTGTGTGGATCTTCACGGTGACCTCTTGCATCTGTAACATGTCACACTCTGAATACTGAGTGCTGAGTAACGTACGCTGAATACGCTTGATGCACCAGAGGTGAAATCGAACCGTTCCCGATGGATGTGGCCCGGCGTCCGCGATGGCGGGAATCCGGTTGCCTTCCGCACCCGAGGTTCGCGATGATCGGCCGGCATGGGGAACGTGCTGCTGACCGGGGCCACCGGAGGCATCGGGCAGGCCCTGGTCGCCGCCCTCGGCGAGGCCGGGCACCGGGTGATCGCCGTCGGGCGCGACCCCGACACCTGGCGGCGCACGATGGCGGTGAACGTGGCCTCCCCCGCCGAGCTCGTCCGGCTCACGCTGCCCGCGCTGCGGCGCTGGCCGACTCGCTGCGGGAGGAGGAGGCCGTGCACGGGGTCCGGGTCACGACGGTCTTTCCGGCGGCGACGGCGACCGACCTGCTGGGCGAGGTCAGGGCCGCCTTCGGCCGCCCGTACGACCCGGAAGTGTGCATCCGGCCGGGGTCGCTGGCCGCGATGGTCGTCTGGGCGCTGAACGCGCCGCCCGACTCCTACGCGTGCGAGCTGTCGGTGGTGCCGGGCTGAAGCCCGTTCAGCCGGTCTGGCCCCGCTCGTGGGCCGGGACGTCCAGCTCGACCACAATTTGGGGTGACAGCGCCCGCAGGAAGTCGGCCGCGTCGAAGATCTTCCCCGCCGAGGCGACCCCGGCGGCCCTGGTCCGGCCGGTGAGGACGCGCTGGACGGCCTCCACCGCGAGCGGCGCGGTGACGGCGTAGATGTCCTGGCCCCGGGCCACCGCCCGCCGTTCCTCGGCTCCCGAGCGCACGACCACGTCCACCACGAACGGCTGCGCCGACCGTCCGGACTCGTCGGCCGCGACCGGGGCCGGGGTGTCGGGGCTCGCCACGTCCGCGGCCGCCTCGACGGTCATGTACGTGCGCACCTCGGGAACGTCCAGGTGGCTCGGGACGGTCACGATGTCGGCCATCGAGAACTCCGCGACGACGTCGCGCGTCCCGGTCGGCTCGGGGAAGGACCACTTCTCGGCCGGCGCCCGGTCGTCGCGGTACTCCAGCCGGCCGCCGGCGTGGCGGACGCGCCGCCCGCCGCGCCGCTCCCGGGAGACCCGGCCCGCGACGCGGGTGCCGGTCGTGGGGTGCCAGCTGTCCAGGCCGTAGGCCACGTGCACCTGGTCCGCGCCGGTCCAGTCGCCCATCGCCGCCGTGACCAGCAGGTCGCCCAGACCGCCGTAGAAGGCCATCGCGGGGACGATCACCTCTCCCGAAGCCCCGGCGCGTTCGGCGAACAGCTTGAAGGTGTCGACGTTGGCCTCGATCTCGGCGGCGACGTCCACGTACGGGATGCCGGCGCGCAGGGCCGCCTCGATCACGGGGGCGGCCGTGACGGCGAAGGGCCCGGCGCAGTTGATCACCGCTGCCACGCCGTCCAGCGCGCGGTCCAGCGACGCGGGATCGTCCGCCGACGCCTGCCTGGCCTCCGTCCCCGGGGTCGACTCCGCCAGTGCCCTGAGCGCGTCCCCGTTCCGGCCCGCCAGGACGGGGACCAGCCCGCGCCGCAGCAACTCCGCCACCACGAAGCGGCCCGTGTGCCCGTACGCGCCATAAACCGCCACCGTGATCTGGCTCATGTCCGCATCAGTCATGTGGACATCCTGGCGATCCCCGGCGGTTCCGCACGAGCGTCCGGAACGACATGATGCGTACAATTCCGGACGTGAGTACGGTCGCGATAGCCGTCGCCGACGGGATCCTGCATTTCGAGCTGGCCCTGGCCTACGAGCTGTTCAGCTCGCCCCCGCCCGTCCCCGTCGATCGGTGGTACGAGCCGGTGATCTGCGGGGTGGGCCCCGTACGGGCCGACGGGCGGTTCCTGCTCGAACCCGACGCCGGGCTCGACCTGCTCGTACGGGCCGACACCGTGATCGTCCCCGGCTGGGCCGAGGTGGACGTCGAGCCGCCGGCCGACCTCGTCGCGGCCGTACGCGCGGCGCACGGGGCGGGCGCGCGGGTCGCCTCGCTCTGCACGGGCGCCTTCGTCCTGGCCGCGGCCGGCCTGCTGGACGGGCGGCGGGCCACCACCCACTGGGCCCACACCGACACGCTGGCCGCCCGCCACCCCCTGATCGAGGTCGATCCGGACGTGCTCTACGTGGACGAGGGCAGCGTGCTCACCGCCGCGGGCAAGGCCGCCGCCCTGGACCTGTGCCTGCACCTGGTCCGCCGCGACCACGGCTCGGCGGTCGCCAACACGATCGCCCGCCGCCTGGTCGTGGCGCCGCACCGGCCCGGCGGCCAGGCCCAGTTCGTCGCCACGCCCGTACCCGAGCCGCACGGCCACCCCCTCAGCGACCTGCTCGCCTGGACGGACCGGCACCTGGACCGGCCCCTGACGGTGGAGGACCTGGCCCGCCGGGCGAACATGAGCTCGCGCCACCTCGGCCGCCACTTCAGGTCGATGACCGGCACCACCCCGCTGCAGTGGCTGCTGACCCAGCGGATCCGCCGCGCCCAGGAGCTCCTGGAGACCACCGACGACAGCGTGGACGCCATCGCCGAGGCCACCGGCATGGGCACCGCGGCCACGCTGCGCCGGCACTTCAACCGCACGGTCGGCGTGCCTCCGGACGCCTACCGCCGCACCTTCCGCGCCCGCCGGACGACGCCGGGTCAGCGGTCGGCGGGGTGGAAGTCGTAGGGCTTGGAGTCGTACACGTAGTAGACGCAGTCGGCGCCCGGGGCGCACTTGCCCCAGTGCTCCGCCTTCGACGGGTAGTACAGGTAGTCGCCGGCGCCGATCCGGTAGGTCTTGTGGCCCTTCACGTTCCAGAGCATGACGCCCGAGACGCCGACGACGTGCTCGGGGCTGGTGTGCCAGTGCGGGTCGAAGGGGGTGCCGGCCTTGAGGGTGAACATGGCCTCCGAAGGGCCGGTCTTCGGGTCGCCCTTCAGCTGGACGTACGTGCAGCCCTTGAGCCCCTCGCAGGGCGTGCCCGTCTCCTTGTGGGAGTGGTGGACGACCTTGCCGGGGGCCGAGTCGGCGTACGAGCTGGGGGCGCCGAGCACCATGAGGGCCAGCGCGCCGGCGGTGATCATTTTTTTGAGCATGTCGATCTCCCGTTAAGTGGACCGTGGTCCGAATGTGTCCGCAAGCTATCGGACTGCGGTCCGCTTCGTCAAGCGATCCTCCGGCGCGTGCCAGACTCCTGGTCATGGCGGATGCGACCGGGCCGGGCGGCGGCGACGACGGGCCGGTGCGCGTGGGCGTCCTCGGTCCCCTCACGCTGGTCACCGCCGACGGCCCGGCGCCGGTCGGCGGCGCGCGGCTGCGGGTGCTGCTGGTCAGGCTGGCTCTTGACGCCGGGCGTGCCGTCCGGCCGGAGGCCCTGGCCGAGGCGCTGTGGGACGAGGCGCCGCCGGAGGCTCCCTCGCACGCGCTGCAGTCGCTGGTGTCCCGGCTCCGGCGCGTCCTGGGGCACCCGGGGCTGGTCACCTCAGGTCCGGCCGGGTACCGGCTGGCCGTCGAGCCGGACGCCGTCGACGCCGTGCGGTTCGAGCGGCTGGCCCGGGCGGGGCGGCGTTCGTCCGCGCGGTCCCGGCCCGCCGAGGCGGCCGCCACCCTGCGGGAGGCCCTGAGCCTTTGGCGCGGTCCGGCGCTGGCCGACGTGCGGGCGGCGCCGTTCGCCGCCGCCGAGGCCGAACGGCTCGAACGTGCCCGGCTGGCCGCCCTGGAGGACCGCGTCGAGGCCGACCTGACGCTGGGCGCCGACCTCGACCTGGTCGCCGAGCTGGAGTCGCTGGCCGCCGCGCACCCGTTGCGCGAGCGCCTGCACGCCCAGCTCATCCGGGCCCTCGCCCTCAACGGCCGGGGCGCCGAGGCGCTGGCCGCCTACCAGCGCATCCGCGGCCTGCTCGCCGACGACTTCGGCGGCGACCCCGGACCGCACCTCCAGGCGGCCCACCTGGCGGTCCTACGCGGCGACCTCCCCGGCCCCCACCGGCCGCCGGGGCCGTTCGGGGCATCCGCGGCGTCCGGGCCCTCCGGGACGTCGGGGCACTCCGGGGCGTCGGGGGTGTCGCTTGCTCGGCCGTCGCGTGGGAACCTCGATGTTCCGCTCACCAGCTTCGTGGGCCGTGACCAGGACGTGCGCCGCGTGATCGGCCTGCTCGGCCGCGCCCGGCTGGTCACGCTGGTCGGCCCTGGAGGCGCGGGCAAGACCCGGCTGGCCAGCACGGTCGGCCGGCGGCTCACGCCGTCCGGTGGGGTGTGGTTCGTCCCGCTGGCCGCGATCGGCCCGGACGACGTCCCCCGCGTGCTGCTCGACCTGCTCCGGGCGCGCGAGGAGGGCGCGCCCCCGCGCGGGGCGCCGCTGGACCACCTGGCCGAGATCCTCGCGGACGACGACCTGGTCCTGGTGCTGGACAACTGCGAGCACGTGGTCGAGGCCGTCGCCACGCTGTGCGAGTCCCTGCTCGGCCGCTGCCCCCGGCTGCGGGTGCTGGTCACCAGCCGCGAACCCCTGCGCATCGGCGGCGAGACCCTGCACCAGGTGCTCCCGCTGGACCTGCCCGAACCGGGCGCGACGCCGGACCAGGCCCGGTCCAGCGCGGCCGTCCGGCTCTTCCACGACCGCGCCGCCGCCGTACGGCCCGGCTTCGCCCTGGACGGCGGGGCGCTGGCGGCGACCGTCGAGATCTGCCGCCGCCTCGACGGCCTGCCGCTGGCGATCGAGCTGGCCGCCGCCCGGCTGCGCGCCCTGCCGGTCGAGGCGGTCGCGGCCCGGCTGGACGACCGGTTCCGGCTGCTCACCGGCGGCAGCCGTACGGCGCTGCCGCGCCACCGCACCCTGGCCGCCGCCGTCGCCTGGAGCTGGGACCTGCTCGACCCCGGCGAACGGGCCCTGCTGGAACGCCTGTCGGTCGTCCGCGGCAGCTTCACCGAGGACACGGCGGAGGCGATCGGCACCGCCGGCACGATCGGCGACGCTGGGGCGGTCGGCGGTGCGGGTGATGTGCCGGAGCTGTTGGCGGCGTTGGTCGACAAGTCGCTGCTGCACCCGGCCGACTCCGCCGACCCGGCCGAGCCGCGTTACCGCCTGCTGGAGACCATCCGCGAGTACGGCCTCGACCGGCTGGCCCGGCGCGCCGAGGTCGCCGCCGCGCGAGACCGGCACGCCCGGTTCTTCCTGCGGCTGGCCGAGACCGCCGACCCCCTCCTGCGCACGTCGGACCAGCTTCGCCTTCTCGCCCGCCTGTCCGCCGAACGGGACGACCTGGCGGCCGCCATCCGCTGGACGGCCGAATCCGGCGACGCCGAGCGGGCCGTCCGGTTCGGCGTCGCGCTGAGCTGGTTCTGGCTCCTGCGGGACTTCCCGCCGGAGTCGCTCGACCTGCTCGGCCGGGTGCTCCAGGTCACCGGGCCGGTCGATCCGCAGTCCCGCGCGCTGGTCGCCGCCGCCCACGCGATGGCCACCACCGAGGCCGCCGTCCCGGAGGAGGCGGACGCGGCCTTCGACCGGATCAGGACGGCCCTGGCCCAGGTCGTCCCCGGCGCCCATCCCATCGTCGAGATGGCCCGTCTGGCGCTCGGCATAGCCGCCAAAGGCGACCACGTCGTACCGGAAGACGGAACGGATCGGTGGAGCCGGTCGCTGGCGCTGCTGGTCGGGGGCGTGCTGGCCATGAACACCGGCCACCTCGACGAGGCGAGGGGCGCACTGGCCCGCGCGCTCGACGGCTTCGAGGAACTCGGCGAGCGGTGGGGCCTGGCGATGACGCTGAGCGCCCTCGGCTCGGCACTGATCCGGTCCGGCGAACCCGCCACCGCCCCCGCCCTGGCCGAACGCGCCACCCGGTACTTCCGCGAGCTCGGCATGCCCGAGCACACCATGGAGAACGAGGTGGCCGCCGCGCTGCACCGGGCCGAGTCCGGCGACGTGGACGGCGGCCGGCGGCGCCTGACCGGCCTCCTGGACCAGGCCGGGCGGAGCGGGTCGGCGGAGTCGCACACCCAGGTGCGCCTGGGCCTGGCCCGGCTGGAGCTGGCCGCCGGACGACCGGCCACGGCCCGCGTACACGCCCTGGCCGGGCTGGCCGCCGCCCCGCCCGGCCGTTCCACCACGCCACCTCTGACCGCGCTGCTGCTGGGCGTACTGGCTCAGGTGGACCTCGCGGAGGGATCGCCCGACCGCGCGGCCCGCCGGCTCGACCATCCGGCGGTGCGCCTGACGCTGACCTGGCACACGCCGGTCGCGGCCGCGACCGCGGTCGTGGCCGCCGGGATCGAGCTGTGCCGCGATCGCCCGGAACGGGCGGGACGGCTGCTCGGGGCCGCCACCGTGCTGGGCGGCTGGACCGGCACCGGCGCCGCCGACGCTCGGCGGCTCGCCCGGCAGGCGGAAGCAGCGCTGGGCGCCGCCGGGTTCGCCGCCGCGCACGCGGAGGGTGCGGCGGCGTCGCGGTCCGGGGCCGAGGGGCTGGTGACGGCGGTCTTCGCCGCGCCGCTCAGCTAGCGCCGGGCACGGGCTTGCCGAACATCGTGCAGGTCACGGCCATCTGGAGCGCCTGGGCGGCCTTGGCCAGCTTCGGGTCGCCCCCGAACTCGGCCCAGTACTCCGCGCTGATGAGGACGGTCGCCGTGCGCTTGCCGGTTCGGTCGGTGAGGTTGGTGGTCAGGTAGCCGGGCATGCCGCCGTCGTGGCCCCAGAACGTGCCGCACGGATGGGCGCCGGTCTGGATGCCCAGCCCGTATCCGGGACCGTCCGGTTCGCGCGGGTCCATCGGCACGGTGGTGCGGAGCTGGGCGAGCTGGGCGGCGGGCAGCAGTTCGCCGGACATGAGCGCGGCGTGGAAGCGGGACCAGTCGCGCGTGGTGGACACCACCGCCCCCGCCGGGCCGCCCCACCCGGGGTCGTGGCCGGAGACGTCCACGTGGCCGTCGTGGCGCGGCCCGGCGAGCCGCCGGAACGCGGCGGGCACCGCGGACGGCAGGTGGGCGGCGTCCGGCTCGTAACCGCGGGCGTGGGGGCCGCGCCAGGCGGGGCCGGTGGCGTAATAGGTGTGATCGAGGCCGAGCGGCCGGGCGATCCGGTCTCTGAGCAGGTCGGCCAGGCTCGTCCCGGTGACCTTCTCCAGGACGGCGCCGAGCGCGGCGTAGCCGGTGTTGCTGTAGGACCACTTCGCGCCGGGCGCGAACAGCGGAGCGTGTCGCACCCCCACGGCCAGCAGCTTCTCCGGGGTCCACCGCCGCCGGTCCCTGCCGAGCATCGAGGCCCGGAGCGCCGGGTCGTCGGTGTAGTCGTACAGGCCGCTGGTGTGGTTCAGCAGCATGCGCAGCGTGATCGTCCCGCCACCGGGCACCTTGCCGGGCAGCCACTTGTCCACCGGGTCGGTCAGGGCGAGCCGGCCCTCGGCGACGAGTCGCAGCACGAGCACGGCGACCATGGTCTTGGTGTTGGACCCCATGCGGAACTCGTCCCCGGCCCTGAGCACGTGGTCGCGTGCGGTCCAGGCGGCCTGCTCGGCGATCTCGACGGGCCGGCCGCGGCCGTCGTCGACCCGTACGATCACGCCGGGCGCCCCGGCCGCCACCACGTCCCGCGCCAGGCGCGACAGCAGGGCCCGCGGGTCGTCCCCGGCCGGCCGGGCCGTCGCGGCGGCCGGGAAGAGCGCGGCGACGGCCAGGCTCCCGACCGGCACCGCGGCCGTGAACGCGCGCAGCCACCGTGGCCGCGCCGCACGACGGGACGGGACATCACATGGGTACATGAACCGGTTCCTCCTGAGCTGAGTGACGCGAACGCCTCCACCCTCCGGCCCCTCGCTCACAAACCGCACACATCCCGCTGTCAGCCGCCGCCCGCCGATGAGTTCCGGCCGCGGGCGAGGTCTTTCCTCACGGAACGACAGCAAGGAGTGGTCCGTGTGGATCTGTACAGCGTGGTGTGCGTACGCGACCGGGTGGCGGCGCAGAAGTGGTACGAGGCGTTCTTCGGCCGTCCGGCGGACGAGATCGTCGGCGAGGAGCACCTGTGGCAGGTCGGCGAGAACGCGTGGGTGGTCGTCGACGACCGGCACATGCGGGCCGCGCGCGTGGGCGGCACCATGATCACGTTCGGTGTGACCGGCCTCGACGACATCCTGGCCCGGCTGGCCGAGCACGGCATCGAGCACGGGCCCGTGGAGACGTACGGCAACGGCGTGCGCCACGTGGACGTCCTCGACCCGGACGGCAACAGCCTCTCGCTCGCCGAGGCCCCGCCACGATGATCCCGTTAGGCTCGGGACGTGTTCGACTCCGCCGACTTCGATCTGGCGCCCTACGCCGGCCTCGACACCTCGGCGTACGTGCGGCACACGTACAACAGCTGGGACGACGCCGGCTGGCGGTCACTGCTGGTGCAGACGTTCCGGCACGCGCCCGAGGTCGACCACCTCCCCCTGCCCGCCGTGTCCGACCTGCATCTCGTGCTCTGCGTGGCGGGGAGCGCCGACCTGCGGATACGGTCCGGCGGCCGGCCGGTCCGGCGGCGCTGGGTCCCGGGGCGGCTGGAGCTCATGGTCCCCGGCCGCGCCGAGGCGATCGGCTACCGGGCCGAGGCCGGGCTGAGCACCGTCCAGGTGCACGTCCCCGCGGGCGCCGTTCGGCGGGCCGCCGACGCGCTGGGCGGTCGCGAACCCGACTTCGAGGCGTCGGCCGCCGCGCTGGCGGCCGGTGACCCGGTCGTCGAGCAGCTGCTGCGCGCGCTGCCGGGCCGCGCCGGAGCGGGCGACCTGTACGCGGAGTCCGCCGCCGCCTTCCTCGTGACGCACCTGCTGACCCAGGGCCGGGCCGAACGTCTGCCCGGCCCCGAGCACGCGGCCGTCCGGGCGGGCGTCGCCATCATGACCGAGCGGCTGGCCGAGCCGTTGACGCTGGCCGTCATCGCGGCCGAGGTGCATCTCAGCGTGTACCACTTCGTCCGGGTCTTTCGGGAGGGGACCGGCCTGACGCCCCACCGGTACCTGACCCGGCTGCGCATCGAGGAGGCGCGGCGGCTGCTGGCGTCCACGTCCCTCAGCGTCGAGCAGATCGCCGGGCGGTGCGGGTTCGCCAGTCCGGGCGCATTGTCGGCGGCCTTCCTGCGGCAGACCGGCGTACGGCCGTCGGCGTACCGCAAGCACTGATCGCCCGCCGGCGTGCCGCGCGCCTGCCCCCGGACCGCAAGAACCGATCGATCGTCGGCAATCGTGCGCATGGCCCCCGGACGCGGCCGGTCCCTACGTTGGGGCTCATGCCGTACTCCTTCGCCGTGACCGCGCGCTCGCAGGCCGCCCCCGACGCCGTCTTCGCGGCGCTCACCCACGCCGCCACCTGGCCGTCATGGTCGCCGATCGACTCCGCCGACGTCGAGGGCGGCGATCCGGCGGCACGGCAGCGGGCCGGGGACACCCGGGTCTTCCGCACCGGGCGCAACGTCTCCCGGGAGCGGATCGTCGAGCTCGTCCCCGACCGGCGGTTCGTCTACGACAACCTGGGCGGCCCGTTCCGCTCCTACCGCGGGACGATCGAGCTCGTCCCGACCTCCGGCGGCGGCACCGACATCACCTGGTCCGCCGTCTTCGAGCCGAAGCTGCCGCTGTCGGGGGGGTTCTGGCGCTGGTACCTGACCCGCTTCCTGCGGGGCATGGCCGACGGCCTCGCCACGTACGCCGCCCGCACGACGAGCTGAGATTCCATGTTTGCCGAGGCTGATCCGGGAAGAGTGGGTGGGCAACGTACTCTAGATCATCAGGAGGAAACGCCTTGTCTCAGGACATGTGGAGCTACGGTTCCGACGTCTACGGCGACAAGACACTGGACGTGGTCGGCTTCGACGTCGAGGCCACCGACGGCTCGATCGGGTCGGTGGACGAGACGAGCCACACCGTCGGCGACAGCTACCTGGTGGTCGACACCGGCCCGTGGATCTTCGGCAAGAAGGTCGTGCTGCCGGCCGGCACCGTCACGCGGATCGACCCGCAGGAACGCAAGGTCCACCTCGCGCGGACCAAGCAGGAGATCAAGGACTCGCCGAAGTTCGACGAGGACGCCACATACAACGACGACGCCCACCGCGACGAGGTGGGCGCGTACTACAACCGCTTCAACGGCACCATCTGACCCCCGGCGACCCGGGTGACCCGTTCGGGGCCGCCCGCCGGACGCGACACGCACCGCGGAGGCTGCCAAGGCCCCACAACCTCCGCACCCGGCGGGCCCCCGAAGGGCATCCCAACAGGGTCACGGGGTGGTCTGGTGGGTCAGGATGTGGAGGGCGTCGGCGGAGGGTGGGTCGGACGGGGTGTAGATCTCGACCCGGTGGTCCGGGCTGTCGGGCTGGAGCCAGACCTGGTAGTCCACGCTGACGGCGCCGACCGTGGGATGCCGCAGGCGCATCGTGCCCACCGTGCAGTCGGCGACCTCGCCCACCGCCCACAACGTCGCGAACTCGTCGCTGCGCATCGTGAGCTCCCCGATCAGCTCGGCCAGGCGGGCGTCCGTGGGGAAGCGGCCCGCGGTGAGCCTGAGGTAGGCGACGTGGATGCGGGCGAGTTCGTCCCAGTTGCGGTGCAGGTCGCGGAAGAGCGGGTCCAGGAAGAACATCCTCGGCATGGACGGGCGGTTCTCCGGATCCCAAGGCGCCTCGAACGGCAAATGCTCGCCCATCAGCGCGTGACCCGTACGGTTCCACGCCAGGACGTCCCCACGCCGGCCGAGCACGACCGCCGGCGTCGTCTCCTTCAACGACTCCAGAAGCGCGAGCACCCGCGGATGAGGCTCCTCGCGGGGCGGCCGGGACAGCCGGGCGCGGGAGGGCTGCCGGGCGAGGTTGTGCAGGTGGACGGTCTCGATCCGGTCGAGCCGCAACACCCGCGCGAGGGCGTCGAGCACCTGCTCGGAGGCGGTCTCCGCGAGCCCCTGCTCCAGACGCGTGTAGTACCCGGCGCTCACCCCGGCGAGCTGCGCCAGCTCCTCACGCCGCAACCCGGGAACCCGGCGGGCCGTCCCGAAGGTACGCAGCCCGATCGCGGCGGGCGTGACCCGGTCACGACGGCTCTTCAGAAACGTTCCGAGACTCTCCACACCGTCGAGCCTAGGCCGACCGGTCGGGTCCGTGGGTACACCTGCTGGGTGCACCCACGCCAGGGGGATGGTTGCCGGGCGCGTCCTGCCCGAGTGTCGGCCCCATGTCTCGACAGCACACGCACACTCCTCCGGGCCTGCGGGCCTGGCTCGGCCTCCTGGTGATCCTCGGGCCCGTCCTGCTGGTCTCCATGGACGGCTCGATCCTGTTCCTGGCGATGCCCCGGATCAGCCAGGCCCTCACGCCGACCGCCGACCAGGCCCTGTGGACCCTCGACATCTACGGCTTCGCGGTCGGTTCCCTGCTCATCACGTTCGGCAACCTCGGCGACCGGTACGGGCGGCTGCGGCTGCTCCTGATCGGCGCCGCCGTGTTCGGCGTCGGCTCCACGGCGGCGGCGTTCGCGCCCAGCGCCGAGCTCCTGATCGCGGCCCGCGCGCTGATGGGGGTGGCGGGCGCGACCCTGCTGCCGTCGGCGCTGGCCGTGCTGAGCGAGCTGTTCGCCGACCCGCGGCGACGGGCGCAGGCCATCGGCGTCTTCGCCGCGGCGTTCGCGGCCGGGTTCGCCGTCGGGCCGATCGCGGGCGGCGTCCTGCTGGAACGGTTCTGGTGGGGGGCGGTCTTCCTGATCAACCTGCCCGTCATCGCGCTGTTCCTGATCTTCGCGCCGGTCCTGCTCCGCGAGGTGCGCACGACGCGTGCCGGCCGCGTGGACGTGCCCAGCGTCGTGACCTCGGCGGCCGGTCTCCTGCTCACGATCTACGCACTCAAGAACGCCGCCGCGGAAGGTCCGTCGATCGTCCCGGTGGTCGCGGGAGCGGCCGGGGTGGGGCTGCTGGTGTGGTTCGGCCGCAGGCAGCGGAGCCTTCCGCACCCGTTGATCGAGTTCTCGCTGTTCCGCGACCGGGTGTTCACGGTGGCCATCATCACGGGGCTGCTGCCGCTGGCGGCGTGGTCGGCGACGGCGTACCTGTCGGGTGTCTACCTGCAGTCGGTGCTCGGCCTGCCGGTGCTGCACGCGGCGCTGCTCGCGCTGCCCGGCGCGGTGGTGCTCACCGTCACCTGCGTCGTCACCCCCTTCGTGGTGGAACGCGTCGGCAAGCGGGCCGCGCTCGCCGTCTGCCACTTCTCCATCGCCGCGGGGCTGCTGGTCCTGCTCCCCACGGCCGTCACGGGCGGGGTCGGCTGGTACGTCGCCTCGACCGTCGTCGCGGGCGTCGGCTACGGGATCTCGTTCAGTGTCGTGGCCGACACCGCCGTCGGGGCCGTGCCGCCGGAACGGGCCGGGGCGGCGGGGGCGCTGGCCGAGACCAGCAACGAGATCGGCAACGCGCTCGGCATCGCGCTCCTCGGCTCGCTCGCGGCCTTGGTCTTCCGCCTCCAGGGGCCGGACCTGGCCCCCACGCTGGACGGGACCCTCCAGCTCCCCGCCCTCGTGCCGGCGGCGGTCACGCAGGCCAAGACGGCCTTCGTCACCGGGTTGCACGTCGCGGCGGCGGTGGCCGGCGTCCTGCACGTGGTGCTCGGCGTCGTCGCCCTCCGGCCGGCGCCGGTGCGGAACGGCCTGCGTCCGGTCAGTCCGGGGCTGTGAGGAGGCTCGTTCACCTGTCCGTCAGGAAGGCGAGGGCGTCGGGGGCGAAGCGCTTGTCAGTGAAGGTGCCGCTGTGGGTCCGTCCGGGGTAGACGGTCAGCCGGGCGCCTGGGATGCCGTCGACCGTCTCCCGGGCCAGGTCGAGCGGGTAGACGAGGTCGTCGGCGCCCTGGATCAGCAGGGTGGCCGCCTTGATGTCGTGCAGGCGTCCGCGCAGGTCGAAGCCGTCCTCGGCGTTGAGCACGGTGACGGCGTCGGTGCGGTCGGCGCGGCCGCCGTCCGAGAGCCAGAGCAGGCCCTTGAGCAGGACGCGGCCGAGCGCCGATTCGGTGACGATCTCGGCCAGCGCCGGGCTCGGCCGCCTGCCCTGGCGGGCGCGTTCGATGTAGCCGCGCTGGGCCCGCCTGCCGGCCGGGCCGAGGGTGCACGCCGTGCCCGCCAGGACGAGGCGGTCGACCAGGCCGGGATGGTCGGCGGCGAGTTGCAGGGCGATGGATCCGCCGGTGGACAGGGCCAGCACGTCCACCGGGCCCTCGAACGTGGTCCTGATCGCCTGGGCGAAGATCGCGGCGAGGTCGGCCATGGTCGTGGTCGGCGGCAGACCCGGCGGGCGGTTGACGACGTACACGGTGAAGTGAGAGGTGAACGGCCGCACCATGCGCATCGTGGACCAGCGCGTCAGGCCCGTCGGGTTGGCCGCTTCGGGGGTGTAGATCAGGACGATCAGGGGTGGTCCTTCGCCGGCCGACAGATACGGCAGGTCGTTCAGCATGGGGAGATCCATATCCGTGTGAACTATTTGGATTTTTGTTCACAGGATACGGCAACGCATCGACGGCCGTTGATCGGCCGGCCGATGGGCTACAGTCGTCCGCCATGGCCGAATCCTCCTACCTCACCACGACCGCCGACGCCTACGACGCCGTCGCCGAGCTGTACGCCGATCTCGCCCGGGACTCGCTCGCCCGCCTGCCGCTGGATCGCGCGATGATCTCCGTGTTCGCCGAGCTCGTACGGGCCACAGGACCCCGGCCCGTCGTCGAGGCCGGCTGCGGCCCCGGCTACATGACGGCCCACCTGCGTGACCTCGGCCTCGACGCCTTCGGCATCGACCTGTCCCCCGCGCTGCTCGACCTCGCCCGAAGGGACTTCCCCGGCCTGCGTTTCGAGCTCGGCTCGATGGACGCCCTCGACGTGGCCGACGGCGAGCTGGGCGGCCTGGTGTCCTGGTACTCCATGATCCACGTCCCGCCGGCGGAGCTGCCGGCGTACTTCGCCGAGTTCCGCCGGGTGCTGGCCCCCGGCGGTCACCTCCTGCTCGGCTTCTTCGAGGCCGAGGGCGATCCGGTGACGGAGTTCGACCACAAGGTCACACCGGCCTACCGGTGGCCGATCGACGACCTGGCCGATCTGGCCCGCAAGGAGGAGTTCGTCGAGGTGGGACGGATGCTGCGCGAGCCCCTGGAGGACGAACGCTTCCGTCGTGGCCATCTCCTGATGCGCGCCGCCGCAGACTAGACGCACGGGCCCGCGGGCGCCCCCGCGTCCCGGCGGGCCGGTCAGGGCCACGGTCGCCCCCGGCCGGCGACTGTTCGGCCCACCGGCGGCGGACGCCCGTCAGGGGGCCGATGTGGGGTGGGCGTAGAGGTTTCCGTTGGAGGCGCCGAGGTAGACGAAGCCGTCGGCCACGACAGGGACGGTCTCGACGGCGCCGCCGGTCCGGAACCTCGACCGCACGGCGCCGGTGGCGGGGTCGAGCGTGTACACGGTTCCGTCGCCGCCGGAGACGTGGACGGCGCCGCCCGCCGCCACGGGGCCGGTCCCGCAGCCGCCGGGCAGCGGGAGCCGCCGGCGTGGCCGGCCCCTGTCGAGCGCGTACAGCGTGCAGTCGCGGCCGACGGTGTGGACGAGGCCGTCCGACACGGCGACGCTCCAGTGGTACATGGGCTGGTCGCCCCTGGCCTCGAAGCTCCACAGGCGCTCGCCGGTGGCGGCGTCCAGCGCGTGCGTGGTGCCCCGGTCGTCGCCCAGGTAGACGGTCCCGCCGGTCACCACCGGAGGGGCGGAGACGGGGCCGGGGATCCGGGACCTCCATCGGACCTCGCCCGAGGCGACGTCCACGGCGTTCACGTCGCCGCTGCCGCTCACCACGTAGACGGTCGCGCCCGACCGTCGCAGCAGGACGCGGTCGTGTCGCCCGCCGAGCCGCCACCGCCGTTCCACGGTTCCGGTGGCGGGGGTCAGGGCGTACATCACGCCGTGGTCGTCGCCGGTGAGGACGACGTCCCCGGCCGACACGGGCTTGGGGGCCAGCAGGTCGCCCGCCGGTTCGAAGCTCCACAGCCGCCTGCCCGAGGCGGCGTCGAGCGCCACGAGTTCGGCCTTCGAGGACCAGGCGGGATGCCGGGTCCACAGGTAGAGGCGGCCCGCCGCGACCACGAGACCGACGGGATCGCCGATCCTGCGGCTCCAGCGGGGGCGGCCGGTCGCCGCGTCCAACGCCACCAGTCTGCCCGTGCGGGAGGCCGCGTAGACGGTGCCGTGCGCGACCACGTGGTCCTCCCCCACGGGCCCGCCCGTCTGACGGCGCCAGCGCACCGCGCCGGTGGCGGCGTCCAGCGCGGACACCGTGCCGTCGGCGCTGGACGCGTAGACGACGCCGCCCGTCACCACCGGTTCGGTACGGATGGCCGCGTCCGTCGGAAAGCTCCACCCGCGCTCGCCCACCGGGACGGGGGCACGGACGCCCGGCCGGTACCGGGCCAGCAGACGGTCGCGCAGCACCGACGACAACAACCGCACCGCCTGCCGGGACGACGAGGTCAGCCGGACGACGGCCGGCCCCACGTTGACGAGCGTCGCGCCGTAGAAGCCGTCCGTCGCGTCCACCGTGTAGGACAGGAATCCCGGGGCCTCGGTGGTGGGGTCGACAGGGTTGGCCGCTCTGACGGTGGCGGAGTCGGCGGCGTACAGCCTGCGCGCGCTCTCCTCCGACGGCGCCACCCATTCCACTGACAGCGAGACGACGGCGCCGTCGTCGGCCCGGGGTATCCAGTCGCAGCGCGCCGTGCCGTCCGTCGCCGGGGCCGGGCGGTAGCCGTCCGCGTACGCCGCCAGGTCGCGCCCGGTCAGCAGGCCGCAGGCGTCCGGCCAGGCGGTCTGCGGGCGTACCGTCCCGTGGACCGGCCGGTACGCCGTCAGCCGCCCGTCTCCCGGGACGTCGCTGAACACGAAGGCCAGGCCCTGGCTCGTCCCGGCGAAGGAGACCAGGCCGGCGGGCAGGTCGATCGGCAGGCCGCCGGGCTCTCCGGTGACGGGGTCCACGGAGATCAGGTAGGCGGGCAGCGGCCAGGATCGCGGGGCGGGCCGCATGGTGGCGGGGCCGGCGTACAGGGGCGCGGCCCGGCGGCCGGGCGGGCTGACCCTGACGGCCTGGGAGCGGCTGGACAGCAGGCGGCCGTCGGGGCCGAGGAAGAAGTCGTCGTCGGCCGCCCTGGCCCGCACGTACCCTTCGGCGTTGGCCGTGAGCTCGATCGACGGGCCGCCGCCCTTTGTCGTCGCGGACGACGACGGCAGCGGGCGCGTCCGTCCCTGCCGCAGGGTGCGCGGATCCATCGAGGACAGCCGCAGTTCGCCGTCCCGGCAGTGGCTGAGCAGCCACACCGAGCGGGCCGTCGCGGCGCCGGTCAGCCGGCAGCCCGGCGGGTAGGCGGAACGGGCCGTGGCCGTGCCGGTCCGCGCGTCGAGGGCCAGGATCTGGAGGGGGTCGTCCGGCTGCTCGAACACCACGATGCCGTGTTCGGTCGCCAGGATCCGCGGGCCGTGGTAGTGGCCGGCCTCGTCCAGCCGGGGCTGACGCAGGGCGACGATGATCGGGCGCCGCCACAGGGGCGCGCCCGTGGCCAGGTCGTGGCCGTACAGGGTCTGCTCGGGGGCGTCCGGTTCGCCTCTGGCGACGACGAGCGTGCCGCCCGCGAGCCAGACGCCGGTGACGGACGAGGGCCGGGCCGGACCGGCGGGGACGGTGAGCCGGAGCGCTCCCGTTCGCGGGTCGTGGATCCGTACGTCGCCCTGCCGCGTGGCCACGGCGACCGCCCGATCTGACACGGCGTGACCGCGGGCCTCCTGGGCCATGACGCCGTGCCCGGCCTCGACGGGCACCGACCACACCGCCCGCCACTCGACGGGGACGCGACCGGCCCCGGTCACGTCGGCCCCGGCCGAGCAGGTGGCCAGGATGACCACCAGCAGCGTCGCCGCCGACCGGTACCCGCCCGCGGTCAGCACTGCCCGGCCTTGGCGAGCTTCCGCTCGATCGCGCACGCCTCGCTCCTGGAGATCGGCCGCCAGCCGCCGAGCGGGGAGGTGGTGTAGTAGGCGCGGTAGGTGTCGGAGGTGCCGGTCACCCGGAACGGCGTACGGTCCGGCCCCTGGATCGTGAGCTGCTCGGTCCGGTCCCCCGCGAGCACGGTGACCAGCAGGTCGAAGGCGTAGTAGGCGGCAGTGCCGGTGACCGTCATCGAGAGCGTGACTCGTTCGTCCTGCTTGAGGTCGATCTGCTTCTTCCTGAAGTAGGAGGTGTCCGGGTCTTCGGGGGTGGTGAAGCGGGGGGCGGGCTGGTCGAGGTCGGCGGCGAGCTCGACGGCCGGGGACTCTCCGGCGGGGGTGTACACGAACAGCGCGCCGTCCGAGATCGGCCTGCGGTCGAGGACGCGCGGCCGGACGTCGACGATGCGCAGGCTGCTGCGGTTGCCGACGAGGACGACGGTGACCTCCGCGCTCTCCAGCGGGGCCCAGTCGTGGCTCGCCATGACGGTGTCGCGCCGCGAGCCGGACGCGCCGCCCAGCAGGACGGCCCGGTCGGCGGGATCGGTCACCGGCTCCCGCAGGGTGGTGTCCTGGGCGGCGTACTCGACGGCCACGTAGCCGACCTTGACGGGGGGCTCGCCGCTGATGCTGTCGACGGTGTCGGAGCCGCGCGCGTTGAACCAGGCGGTGAACACGACCCCGATCGCCGCGACGATCACGGCGCTGAGGATGCCCGCCAGCCACGTCCGCACGGCCTTCCACTTTCCGGCCTCCTCCGTACGGACGGGGGTGGCACGCTTTTTCTGGCGCGCTCTGGCCATGGGCGTCCCCTTCATCGGCGGAGTGCGGCAGCTGATGTATAGCTGATGGGACGGCTGCTCAACCGCCCTGTCGGCGAATTCCGCATCGAATTTCCAAGCGCGTGGTACGCGACTAACAGCCGTATATTTCGCGAAAAGTCGATCTTTTTTCAGGCTGTGATCGCGTGAGAACAGGTCCTAGGCTGGCCGGGGTGACGGGAGCGGCGGCGGGCGCGCGGACGCAGGAGCAGATGCGGCAGCGGAACCTGAGCGAGGTGCTGCGACGCGTCCACAAGGACGGCGCGGTGTCGCGGGCCGCGCTCGGCCGCGAGATGGGCCTCAACCGCAGCACCATCATGGACCTGACCGCAGAGCTCACCGCCGCCGGGCTCGTCCGCGAAGGGGTTCCCGCCGGGCGGGGCCGCGCGGGGCGGCCGTCCATCGTCGTCATGCCCGAGCGGGGGACGGTGTACGGGCTGGCCTTCGACGTGGCCGTGGACCGGCTGCTCGCCGCCCGTGTCGGGCTCGGCGGCCAGGTCCTCGACCGCCGCGAGGCCGTCCGCGCCCGTGCCGGGGCCGACCTGGAGGACGTCGTCCGAGTCCTCGCCGCCTTCGGCCGCGAACTGGTCGTCGGGGCCGATCCCGGCGCGTCGTGCGTGGGGGTCGGCGCTTCGTACTGCGGGTTGATCAGGCGTGCCGACGGCACCGTCCGGTACGGGCCGCACCTCGGCTGGGTGGACCAGGCGTTCGGCCCGGAACTCGCCGCCGGGCTCGGCCTCGGGCTTCCCGTCGAGGTGGGCAACGAGGCGCACCTGGGCGCGGTCGCCGAGCACGTACGCGGCGCGGGACGCGACGTCGACAACCTCATCTACCTGCACGGGGACGTCGGTGTCGGCGGCGGGATCATCGTCGGCGGCGAACTCCTGGACGGCGACTCGGGCTACGGCTGCGAACTCGGGCACATGCTGGTCAACCCGTTCGACGGGCGGCCCTGTCTGTGCGGGTCGCGCGGCTGCCTGGAGGCCGAGGTGGGGGAAGAGGCGCTGCTGGACTACGCGCGTCGCTCCGACGGCCTCATCGGACGCGACGGCATCCGGGCCGTCGTCACCCTGGCCGGGACCGGTGACGCCCGGGCGCGGGACGCCCTGGACCGCGTCGGCGACTGGCTCGGCGTCGGCGTCGTCAACCTCATCAACCTGTTCAACCCGGCGCTCGTGGTCTTCGGCGGCATGCTCCGCGACGTCTACCCGGGCGCCGCGCCACGCGTCCGCGCCCGGATCGACGCGCATGTCCTGCCGGTGTCGCGTGAACGCGTCCGCCTGGCCGTGACGGCCCTGGGTGACGACACCACGCTCGCCGGCGCCGCCGAACTCGCCTTCGCCGGCCTCCTGGACGACCCCCTCAACACCCTGGCCACCCGACGTGGGCCGGCGATTTGAGTTCACCCATAGGCGAACCTCTAGCGTCGTCGCCATGACGGAGAACATCACCGACGCCCGCCTCCGGATCGCCGTGGTGATCGGCAGCGTGCGCACGCCCAGAATGGCCGACCCGCTCGCCGCGTGGCTGGAGCGCGAGCTCACCACGATCGACTGGCTCGACCTCGACCTGATCGACCTGGCCGCGGTCTCGCTGCCGATGCACGAGCTGCAGCCCGGCGGAGCGGCCGCGTCCCCGATCGGCGGCATCCTCGCGAACGCCGACGGATTCGTCTTCCTCGTCCCGGAGTACAACCACAGCTTCCCCGCACCGGTGAAGAACGCGATCGACTGGCACTTCACCGAGTGGGCCTACAAGCCGGTCGCGTTCGTCGGGTACGGCGCCTCCGGCGGCATCAGGGCCGTGGAGCAGTTGCGCGCGGTCTTCCCCGAACTGCGGGCCACCACGGTCCGCGAGTCGGTGCTGCTCCCGATGCCATGGGAGAACCTGGACGCCGACGGCCGTTTCGTCCCTCCGCCGGGCTCGGCGCAGGCGCTGCACCTGATGATGGGCGAGCTGCGTACGTGGGCGCGGGCGCTGCGTCCCATCAGGGTCCCCGACCTGGCCGGCCGACGGTGAACCAGCCGACCGGCGCCGACCACGCCGGCTTGGAGGCGGGCGCGGCCTCGCTCACGGTCGGGCAGGTGGCCGAGGCCGCCGGGGTGACGCCCAACGCCGTCCGCTTCTACGAGCGCTACGGCGTGATCAGCGGCCACCGCACCAGCGGCAACGCCCGCCGGTTCACCGTCGACGCGGTCTGCCGGATCAGGCTCGCCCTCGCCGCCCAGCGCGTCGGCATCACCCTCAAGGAGAGCGCCGACATCCTCGCCGGCATCCCGCCGCTCTCCCGCGATCTCGACCAGTGGGTCGCCGCGGGCGAGGAACTCGTCCGGATCGGCCGCGCCCGCATCGACGCGCTGCAGACGACCGTGAACGACCTGGCCACCCTGGGCTTCCTCCAGAACACCCCTTGATCCACCGGCCCCCGTGGCCGAGTTCACCGCCTCGCACGCTGCAGGCAGAAGGACACATCATGCGCAACCTCCATGGCAAGACCGCGCTCGTCACCGGCGCGAGCAGGGGAATCGGCCGGGCCATCGCCCGGCGTCTGGCCGGTGACGGCGCGCGCGTCGCCGTCCACTACGGCGGCAACGAGCAGGCCGCCGCGGAAACCGTCGCCGCGATCGAGGCGGCCGGCGGGCAGGCGTTCGCCCTGCGGGCCGAACTGGGCACGCCCGGCGACGCCGAACGTCTGTGGGGCGCCTTCGACGCCCGCGCCGACCGGCTGGACATCCTGGTCAACAACGCCGGCGTGCTCAACGACGAGCCGGGCATCGAGCACGTCACCAGGCAGCAGTTCGAGCGGATCTTCGCGATCAACGCCACCGCCCCCTTCTTCGTCACCCAGCACGCCCTGCCCCGGCTGCGCGACGGCGGCCGGATCATCAACATCTCCACGATGCTGACCCGCGGCTCGGCGATGCCGCAGTCCATCAGCTACGCCATGTCCAAGGGCGCGCTCGACGTGCTCACCTCGACGCTGGCCAAGCAGCTCGGCCCACGCGCGATCACCGTCAACACCGTGGCTCCCGGCGTCATCGACACCGACATGCATCAGGGCAGGCTCGTCGGGGAGGCGCTGGCCTGGCTGTCGTCGCTGTCCCCCATGGGCCGCGTGGGCACCCCCGCGGACGTGGCCGACGCGGTCGCGTTCCTGGCCGGCGACGACAGCCGCTGGGTGACCGGCCACTGGCTGGACGCCTCGGGCGGCACCCTGCTCTGACGGCACCCTAGCCGAGCAGCCGGAGAACCCTCTCGGCCTGGGTCTCCAGGGCACCCGCCGGGTTGTGCGGCGTCGCCGGGCCACCGGGACCGAGCTGGAGGAACCAGCCCAGCGCGATCAGGCGGCGGAAGTCCCTGACCCGCTCGGCCTCCCGCGGGGCGAGGCCGACCCGGGACAGCAGCCGCCGTGCGTCCAAGGCGCCGTCGAGGTGGGAGATGTGCTCGCACAGCTCGCCGAGCTCGAAGGCACGGTCGTTGCGGCCGGAGTCCTCCCAGTCGACGATCCGGACGCGACGCTCGTGCTCGTCCCACAGGTAGTTCGCGAGGTTGCCGTCAGCCGGCCCCAGAACGGGCGCCGGAGACCCGGCCAGGAGCCTGTCGGGGGCCGTGGAGGCCAGCCAGGCGACACCCGCACGGTACGCCTCCCGCACCACGGGCTCTTCGCCCAGGTCACGCCGCCTGCCGGCCCAGGCGCGAGCCTTGGTGACGGCCGCGGCGGGTCCCCAGGGGGCGGGCTCGACCGCGTCCACCACCCGGCGCGGGACCCGGTGCAGCCGGTCGAGGGCGGTCGCCATCGCCTGGAGCTGCTCGTCGGTGATGTCCTCGCCGCGCAGGACGCGGCCGGGCAGCCGGGTCATCACGATCACCGGCGGATCGGCGTCGAGCGCGGCCTCCACAGGGGTGGGCGCGAGGCCGGGGGCGTGCTCGGCGAGCAGGGTGAGGGCTGTCCACTCCCGGTGCGGTTCTCCTCGTCCCCACGAGGCGTACCGCTTGATCACGACGTCGTCGTGGAACTCCAGGTCGTGGGTGCATCGGCCCGTCATACGCCCGCGTCGCCCCTTACGGTGGCACCTCGCGCGGCGGCCGGGCGCAGCCGCGACAATGGGAACATTATGGACAATTTCCTCTCCTCATCCATGAGCGGTCGCGCGCGGGCGCGCGAGCTGGGCGTCGTCGTCGGCGACATGCCGACCGGGCCGTTGAACGCGATCACCGACGTCGAAGGTGTCCTGGTGGGTCACACCACCCTCGACGACGGCGCCGAGCTGCACACCGGGGTCACCGCCATCGTTCCCCGGCAGCTGGCCGCCGAACGGCGCGGGCTGCCCGCCGCCGTGTACGCCGGCAACGGGTACGGCAAGCTGGTCGGCTCGACCCAGATCGACGAACTGGGCGTGCTGGAGTCGCCGGTCGTCCTGACCGCCACGCTGTCGGCGTTCCGGGCGGCGGACGCGCTGGTCACCTATCTGATGGACGGCAACCCGGAGGGGATCTCCTTCAACCCGGTCGTGGGCGAGACCAACGACGGCTTCCTGTCCGACATCCGGCGCCGCCCGATCACCGAACGGCACGTGCTCGACGCGCTGGAAGGGGCGTCCGGCGGGCTGCCGGCGGAGGGCTGCGTGGGGGCGGGCACCGGGACGACGGCGCTGGGCTTCAAGGCGGGCATCGGCACCTCGTCCCGGCGGCCGGTGGTGGACGGCGTTCCGGTCACGGTCGGAGCGCTCGTCCAGTCCAACTTCGGTGGCGTGCTGACCGTGCGGGGCGTCCCGATGCCGGTCGAGGAACTCGTCCCGGGGGTGGCGAACGAGGGGCCGGTCGGCAACTCCTGCATGATCGTGGTGGCCACCGACGCGCCGCTCGACGCCCGTCAGCTCGCCCGCCTGGCCCGGCGGGCGATCTTCGCGATGGGCCGCGTGGGGGCGTCGTACTCCCACGGGAGCGGCGACTACGCCATCGCCTTCAGCACCGCGTCACCGCAGGTCCCGGCCCTGCCCGACGCCAGGCTGAACCCGGTGTTCGCCGCGGTCATGGACTCGGTCGAGGAGGCGCTGCTCAACTCCCTGTTCGCCGCGACGACCACGACCGGCGTGCGCGGCCGCACCAGCCATGCCGTCCCGTACGACCGGCTGCTGGAGCCGGTGCCCGGAGAGCCGGTCGGGTAGCCGTTCGGCGGTCAGGACGGCTGGAGCTCGTCGAAGAGGGCGAGGGCTTCGGCGGGGTCCGGGCTCACCAGGCGTTCCAGACCGGCCGCGGTGATCTTCGCGTATTTGGCGGCCCGTGCCCACATCTGCTGCTCGAAGGCGCGGACGGCCTCGTCCGGGTCGCCGGCGTTTGCGGCGACGGCCTCGGCGAGCTCGGCGCCTTCCAGCATCGCGAGGTTCGCGCCCAGGCCCAGCGGGGGCATCAGGTGGGCGGCGTCGCCCAGCAGCGTCACCCCGGGTACGTGGTCCCAGGTGTGGGCCACGGGCATGACGTAGAGGGGGCGGCGGGTGAACGTGGTGCCGTGGCGGAGGAGATCGAGAACGGGAGCGGCCCACCCGTCGAACAGGGCCAGCAGGCTCGACCGCACGGCCTCGGCATCGGCCGGGTCCGCCGCGTCCAGTGGTGCGCGGAACTGGGCGTAGACCTTGACGTGGCCGCCGCTGTTGCGCTGGGCGACGACGGCGCGGTTCACGCCGTACACGGCCAGGGAACCGTCGCCGATCAGGCGGGCGAGGTCGGGGTGGCGGGCGTCGACGTCGTCCAGGGAGGTCTCGACGGAGGTGACGCCGGTGTAGCGCGGCGTCGCGGACGAGAGCGCCGCGCGGACCCGGGACCAGGCGCCGTCCGCGCCCACCACGAGGTCGAACGCCTCCTGCCGCCCGTCCGCGGAGCGGACCAGCACGCCGTCCCGGGTGCCGGGCACCACCTCGGTGACACCCCGCCCCCATTGGACGTCCAGAGGGCCGAGCAGCAGGTCACGGAGTTGCCCGCGGTCGATCTCGGGATTGGCCCGCTCATCCGGACGGGGTCGCCAGTCACGCAGGACGGTCCCGTCCGTGTCCAGGATGCGCATGGCCTGTCCCTCCGGACGGGACAGCGTCCGGAACCCCGCCAGCAGCCCCGCCTTGTCCAGCGCGCGCTGGCCCATCCCTTCGTGCAGGTCCAGCGTGCCGCCCGGAGAACGGGCGCCAGGGGACGAATCGCGTTCGAGGACGGTGACGGGATGGCCATGTCGGTGCAGGACGCGGGCGAAGGTGAGGCCGGCGGGGCCGCCTCCCACGACAGCGATACGATGTCTCATGTCGATACACTGTATTTCTTCGATACACCGTATCGCAACACTACGATGTATCCATGACTGTGTGGGACCGTCCGGAGCCGCCGACCCGCCCCGCGCCGCTCGACCGGGAGCGCATCGTCGCCGCCGCCGTCGCGCTGGCCGACGAGGGCGGGCTGGAGGCGGTGTCGTTGCGCAAGGTCGCCGCCCGGCTCGACGTCGGCCCGATGCGCCTGTACGGCTACCTGTCCACCAAGGAGGAGCTGTTCGACCTCATGGTGGACGAGGTCTACGCCGAGATCCTCCCCGAGGAGCCGCCCGGCGACTGGCGGGAGGCGCTGCGCGGCCACGCCGACCGCATCAGACGGGCCGCCCTCCGGCACGAATGGCTGGCCGACCTGCTCGGCGGACGTCCGAGCCTGGGCCCCAACGCCCTCGCCGCGACAGAGGGCATGCTGTCCGCCCTCGACGGCGTCGCCGACCTCGACACCGTCATGCGGGCCGTGGAGACGGTCAGCGCGTACACCACCGGCGCGATCAGGCGCGAGGTCGCGGGCCTGCGGGCCGAGCGCGCCACGGGCCTGTCCGAGCTCGACTGGCAGCGCGCCCGCGGCCCGCACGTGAGCAGGATGCTGGCCACGGGCCGCTTCCCCTCGCTGGCCAGGCTCGTGCACGACGGCACGGAGGTGGACGCCGATGAGTCCTTCGCGACCGGCCTGGCCTGGGTCCTCGACGCCGTGGCCGCCAAGTTCGGCCTCTAGGATGGTCGCCGCCGGACGCGCACGGCAGGACGACGATCGCCTGCGGGCGCTGTTCGACGCGGCCCGGGACGTCTTCGGCGCCCCGGAGGCGCCCGAGACGTCCCGGGCTACCCCGCGTGAGGCACTGGGGGGCGGGCGATGACGCCTTCGGTGTCGGCCGTGTCGGGGCGGCGGATGTGGCCGTTGTACGCCGCCGGGTTCACCACCGCGTTCGGCGCGCACGGCATCGCCGCCAACCTCGGCGGGTTCTCCGGCGACGCGGTAACCTCGCTGCTCGTCCTCGGCGCGCTGCTGGCCCTGTACGACGGCGCCGAGGTGCTGCTCAAGCCGCTGCTCGGCAGCCTCGCCGACCGGATCGGCGCCCGTCCGGTGCTGCTGGGCGGCCTGGTGGCCTTCGCGATCGCCTCCGCCCTGTACGTCGTCGCCGACAGCCCCGGCTGGTTGTGGGCCGCCCGCCTGGGCCAGGGCGCGGCGGCCTCGGCGTTCTCACCGTCGGCCTCGGCGCTGGTGGCCAGGCTCAACCCCGCCGCCAAGCTCGGCCGGGCCTTCGGCGGCTACGGCTTCTGGAAGTCGATCGGCTACACCCTGGGCCCGCTGCTGGGCGGCGTGCTGGTGTGGGCCGGCGGGCTGCGGCTGCTGTTCGCCGTCCTGACGGTGCTGGGCGTGGCCGTCGCCGTGTGGGCCGCGCTGGCCGTGCCCGCCGTGCCGCCGCTGCCCAAGGCCCGCCAGACGGTGCTGGACCTGGCGCGGCGCCTGGCCGACCCGGCGTTCCTCGTCCCGACCGCGGCCCTGGCCGGGGCCACCGCCGCGCTGTCGGTCGGCGTGGGGTTCCTGCCCGTGTCCGGCAGGGTCGCCGGTCTCGGCACGGTCGCGACCGGCGCCGCGGTGTCCGTCCTGGCGGCGTGCGCGGCGGTCGTGCAGCCCAGGGCCGGGCGGGCCCTCGACGCGGGGCGGCTGGGGACCCGTACCGGCCTGCTGGCAGGGCTGCTGGTCACCGCGGCCGGGCTGGCCTGCGCGATGCTGCCCGGTCTGACCGGGATCCTGTCGGCGGCCGTACTGATCGGGGCCGGGACCGGGCTCATCACCCCGCTCGGGTTCGCCGCCCTCGCCGCCCGCACCCCCGCCGAACGCATGGGCCAGACGATGGGCGCCGCCGAACTCGGCCGGGAACTGGGCGACGCGGGCGGCCCGCTGCTCGTGGCCGGCGTCGCCACCCTCGCCTCGCTGACCTACGGCTACGCCGCCCTCGCGATCCTGCTCGCCGTCGGCCCGCTCATCGCCCTCACCCTCCGCCGCTCCCCCACCACCTGACCGCCCCCAAGCCCGGCCGGCCACAAGGGCCATGTGACAGCGGCGTGACAGGCGTCGTTCCGGGCGTGTTAGGCGCCGGTCCCTATAACCGTTGGCATGTCGATCACCGACCTCCTCCGGGGGGAATGGGCCGCGTTCCGCCGCCCCGGCCGCCTGACAGCCCTGACCGTCGCCGCCCTGGCCGTCATCGGGCTGGGCCTGATGTCCGCGTTCGCCGGACGTCCCTCCTGTGAGGGCCCGTGCCCCGCCGTCCCCGTCGCCGCCGACGGCTCCACCGTCAGCGACACGTTCTGGTTCCTGCACCGCGGCCTGGGCCGCGAGGGCAGCATCACGGTCCGGATGACGTCCATGACCGGGACGATCACCTATCCCCCGCCGAACCACGACCAGCTCGTGGCCCGGCTGGTGCCCTGGGCGAAGGCCGGGATCATCGTCAAGGACGGCCTGCGTCAGGGCTCCCGATACGCGGCCCTCGCCATGACCGGCGCCCACGGCGTGCGCTTCCAGTACGACTACAAGCACGACCTGGCGGGAAGCCCCGACCGGCTCCCGCGCTGGCTGCGCCTGACCCGCTCGGGCGACACCGTCACCGGCGCCGAGTCCGCCGACGGCCGGCAATGGCACACCGTGGGCACGGCGACGCTGGCCGGACTGCCGGAAACCGTGCAGGTCGGCCTCTTCGCCACCTCGCCCGGAGACCTCACGCTCCGCGAGACCGGCCTCGGCGGCGCGATCGAGGAGTCCCGGTTCACCCAGGCCGTCGGCGTCTTCGACCAGGTCGCCGTCGAGGGCGGTCACGACGGCGCCTGGGCCAGTGATCCTGTGGGCGAGATGAACCACACCGACTGGGAGAAGTACCACAATCCCTCCGGAGCCGTGCAGAAGGGCGGGATCATCACGGTCAGCGGCACCGGCGACATCGGCCCGCTCAACGAGGAGGCGCCGCGCGTCGCCGAGAACCTGCTGGCCGGGCTGGTGATCGCGCTCGTCGTCGTGCTCGTGGCGGCCGCCCGCCACGGCTCCCGTACGGCCGGTGGGGCGGGTGCGCGGCGGACGGTCGCCGCCCGCGCGGCCGTCGTCGGGGCGGCGGCCTTCGTGACCGGCCTGGTGGCCGCCGGAGTCGTCCTGCCGGTGGGCGTCGCGATCCTGAGCGGGAACGGCACGCCGGCACAGCCACTGCCCGGACTCACCGGCGCGCGGGTGATCGTCGGCGTCGCGCTGGTGCTCGCGCTCTGCTCCGTCCTCGCGTACGGGCTCGGCGTGCGGCTGCGGCGGGGCTGGGCGGCGATCGTCGTCGCGCTCGCGCTGGTCGCGCTGCCGTACGGCGTGACGGCGGTTCCGCTGCTGCCCGACGCCGTCTCCGGCTGGCTGCTCCGGCTGACCCCGGCGGCGGGCTTCGCCGTGCTCCAGACGCGGGCGGAGTATCCGCAGGTGACCGCCCACTACGCGCCCTCGGCGGGGTACTTCCCGCTGCCCGGATGGGCCGGGCTCGCCGTCCTGGCCGCGTACGCGGCGTTCGCGGCGTGGCAGGCGCTGCGAGGCACGGCGACCGGTGAGGCCGCGCCGGGACGGACCACCCGGCCCGGCTCTGGCATCATCGCCGGGTGATCCCCATGACGACCGACCGGCTTCTCCTGCGTCTGCCGGACGACGACGACCTCGCCCCCTTCGCCGCCATGAACGCCGACCCCGAGGTCATGCGGTACATCGGCGACGGTTCCGTCCAGCCCCCGGACTCAGCCGCGGCGGGGATCGCGCGCGCCCACCGCGAATGGCACGAACGCGGCTACGGCCTGCTCGCGGTCGTCGTGCGCGAGACCGGACGGACGGCCGGCTGGGTCACGCTGACCGTGCCCGCGTTCCTCCCCGAGGTCCTGCCCGCCGTGGAGATCGGCTGGCGGCTCGGCCGGCAGCACTGGGGGAACGGCTACGCCACCGAGGCGGCCGGGCGGCTGCTGGGGTTCGGGTTCGCCGAATGCGGCCTCGACCGGATCGTCAGCATCCGTCATGTGGACAACCAGCGGTCCCGCCGGGTGATGGACAAGCTGGGCCTGCGGTTCGCGTTCGAGACGGTCGTCCCCGCGCACGGCCGGCCGGTCGCCGTGCACGAGATCACCCACGCCTGCCGTACAGATGGAGGACCAGGGGCGCGCACACCGCGGTGACGACGGCGGTCGCGACGAGCGACCAGCTGACCGCCCCCGCGGCGCCCGCGGTGTGGTTCATCAGCCCCCTGGCCGCGGCCGCGATGTGGCTGAGCGGGTTGACCTCGACGAAGGCCCGCAGCCAGCCGGGCATGGTGGCGGGCTGGACGAAGATGTTGCTGGCGAACGAGAGCGGCATCAGCACGACGTTCGCGATGCTGATGACCACCGCCTGGTCGGGCACGAGCAGGGCGACCGCCGCCCACAGCAGTGACAGGGACAGCCCGAACGCCACGACCAGCGCCACCGCCGCCGCCACCCCCGTCACGCCGCCTTCGGGCCGGTAGCCCATGACCAGCCCGAGCACCACCACCACGCCGGACGCGAACACGTACCGGACGGCGTCGCAGACCAGCCCGCCGAGCACGAACGCGCCCCGCCACACCGACAGCGAACGGAACCGGTCGAAGGCCCCGGTCGTCACGTCCTTGGCCAGGCGAGCGCCGCCGTACATGGTGACGATGGCGATGCTCATGGCGAGCGTGCCCGGCAGGAGGAGCGTGAGGTAGTCGCCGGGCGAGCCGCTGACCGCGCCGCCGAACAGGTACGTGAACAGCACGGTGAACAGGACCGGGATCGCGATCGAGTCCACGAGCTGCTTGGGGTCGTGCCGGATCTTGAGCAGGGCCCGCCGGGCGAAGGTCGCGGTGGCGGTGAGCGCCCCGGCGCGACGGCGTGACCCGGCCGCGGCGAGCAGGACGTCGATCGGGTAGGGCTCGGCCGTGGTGCTCACGCGTTCACGTCCTCAGGGTCCGAGGTGAAGTCGGGGGTGGAGAGATCGCCGGTCAGGGCGAGGAAGGCCTCGTCCAGGCTGGGCCGGCCCAGGGTGATCTCCGCGATGCCCACCCGCGCGTCGGCGAGCCGGGTCATGGCGTGCCCGACCAGCCGCCCGGCGTCCGCGGCGTCGGCGGGGGCGCTGAGCAGCACCGACAGGGCGAGCGGGTCGTCGTCGGCCAGGTGGACCGTCCCCTCCAGCGCGTCGGCCAGGACCTGCCGGGCCTGCGGGCGCTGCCCGCCGTCGAGGAGCCGCAGGCGCAGGGTGCCGGCGCCGACGCGGGACTTGAGCTGGGCGCTGGTGCCCTCGGCGACGATCCGACCGTGGTCGATGACCGCGATCCGCTCGGCGAGCCGGTCGGCCTCCTCCAGGTACTGGGTGGTGAGCAGCACCGTCGTGCCGGCCGAGGCGATCCGGCGGATCAGGTCCCACACGTGGCCGCGGCTGCGCGGGTCGAGCCCGGTGCTCGGCTCGTCGAGGAACAGCAGGTCGGGCGGGACGATCAGGCCGGCCGCGATGTCCAGCCTGCGTCGCATCCCGCCCGAGTAGCCGGCCACCGGGCGGCCGGCCGCGCCGGTCAGGTCGAAGGCGTCGAGCAGCTCGCCGGCGCGTCGCCGGACGGCTGTGCGGGACAGGCCGTGGAGGCGGCCGAGGATGTTCAGGTTCTCGTGGCCGGTCAGGTCCTCGTCCAGGGCGGCGTACTGGCCGGTGACGGACACGCGGGCGCGGATGGCGTCCCGTTCGCCGAGCAGGTCGTGGCCGAGGACGCGGGCGGTGCCGCCGTCGGGGCGGGTCAGGGTGGCCAGGACGCGGATCGTGGTGGTCTTCCCCGCGCCGTTGGGCCCGAGGAAGCCGAACACCTGGCCGCGCCCGACCGTGAGGTCGATCCCGTCCAGCGCCCGGTTCCGGCCGTAGCTCTTGACCAGTCCGTACGCCTCGATCGCCGGATCGCCGCTTTTCTTTGACATGCCGTAAGACTTGATTATCTCTTACGCGCTGTCAAGATTACGGCGGCGGGATATCATCGCTGCGATGGTCGACGCACTCAACACCGCCACCCGCAGCCGTCGCCGGCGATCCGACGCCCGGCGCAGCATCGACGCGATCCTCGAAGCGGCCCGCGTCGTCCTCGGCGAGCGGCCCGACGCCAGCATGGAAGAGATCGCCACCACGGCGAACGTCACCCGCCAGACCGTCTACGCCCACTTCCCCTCGCGTGACGCCCTGCTGGCCGCCCTCATCGAGACCGCGGCCGCCGAGTACGCGGCCCTGCTCGACGCCGCCGCCCTCGACACCGCCCCGCCCGCCGACGCGCTGGCCGGGTTCCTCGACGCCGGCTGGCAGTTCCTGCGCCGCCATCCCCTGCTGCTCGACCTCACCGTGTCCCGCGTCCACCGTCCCGCGAACGACGACCCCCACGACGTCGTGCCGCCGCGCCTCGAACGGCTCATCCGGCGGGGCCAGCACACCGGCGACTTCGACGGGTCGCCTCCCGCCGCCTGGCTGGCCGCCGCCGTCATCGGGCTCCAGCACGCCGCCGCCGAGGAGATCGCCGACGGCCGCCTCACCGCCCCGGAGGCGGCGGCCCTGTGCCTGGCCAGCGCCCTGCGCCTGTGCGGCGGCGGCGACCGGCCGTGATCCGCTAGGGCCCAGGCGGCCAGGCGACGTCGTCCACCGCGAGGAACGGCGAGAGCGCGACCGAGGCCGGCGTCACCCCCGCGAAGGTCATCACGTCCCTGTGCAGGTGCGACTGGTCGGCGTAGCCGCTCTCGGCCGCCACGTCGGCGGCGCGTTCACCGGCGGCGAGCCGGTGGGCCGCCCGGTCGAAGCGGATCAGGCGGGCCACCCGCTTCGGGGTGAGGCCGACCTGGGCGCGGAACCGGGACCAGAGGCGCTTGCGGCTCCAGCCGGCCTCGACGGCGAGCCGTTCGACGGGCACCCGGCCCCCGCTCGCCGCCATCCGCCGCCAGGAGAAGGCGACCTCCGGATCGGCGGCGCGGCCCGCGTCGGCGCGCCTGGCCAGCGCGTCCTCCGCGATCGCGAACCGGTCCTCCCACGACCCGGCGGCCCGCAACCGCTCCTGGAGGCGTACGGACTCCCGCCCCCAGAGGTCGTCCAGCGAGACCACCGTGCCGCCCAGCTCCGCGGACGCGCCCAGGACGGCGTGCGCGACCATCGGCGACAACCGGATCTGGAGGCATTCCATCCGGCTGGTCAGGCCGCATCCCCGTACCTGATGAGGCGCGAGACCGGCGACGACGCGTCCGAGCTGCCGCGAGCCGCGGTCGTCCTCGATGACGAACGGCTCGTCGCCGAGGTCGAGGAGCAGAGTGACCGCGGGGTGCGGGACGAGGGCGAGGTCGCGGAACTCGTTGTCCCGGTCGCTGAACCCCGCCATCATGACCCCGGGCAGGCGGCCGGGCCGCGACGGGACGGTGATCTCCCATTGAGGCACATGGGCGCGAACCCGCTCGGCTGACCGCACACCGACATGCTACGAGCCTCCGACACCGGACGGCGTGCTCGCGAGCGGGATTGACCTCAAGCGTGCCTGAGGTTGCATAGTCGGCCGCATGGAGAGCTTTGAGATCGGTGTGATCCTGCCCGGCGTCGGCGAGCAGCGCAGAAGGGGCCTCGACCTACGGGAGGCCGCCCGGCACGCGGAGGACGCCGGGTTGGACGGCGTCTGGCACGGCGATCACCTGGCCATCGGCGGGCCGACCCTGGACGCGTCGATCGCGCTGGCCACCGCCGCCGCCGTCACGTCGAGGATCAGGATCGGCGCAAGCGTGTTCGTCCCGGGGATCCGGCCGCTGGCCTGGGCGGCCAAGCAGGTCGCGAGCCTGCAGCACGTGTCCGGCGGCAGGCTGGTGCTGGGCGTCGGCTCGGGCGGCGGGCCGGGGCAGTGGGCTGCCGCCGGGGTGGCGTACGGGCGGCGCGGGCGCCGTACGGACACCGCGCTGGAACTGCTCCCCGACCTGCTGGCCGGGAAGGAGACCCGGCTGCCGGACGAGCCGGGACAACCGCCGGTCACGCTGACCCCGGCCGTGGCCATGCCGCCCGTGTGGGTCGGCAACGCGTCGGAGGCGGCGATCCGGCGGGCTGCGCGGCTGGGCGACGGCTGGTTCCCCTCGCTGATCTCCCCGCGGGAGGTCGCCGAGGGAAGGGCACGGCTGGCCGGGCTGGCCGGGCAGGCAGGCCGTCCCGTTCCGGTCGTCGTCATCGGTTGCGCCGCCGCGCTGGGAGCCGGGCCCGACGTCCCGTCCCGGGCGCAGGTGGCGTCCGGGATCAGCGCCGGCTACGGCCGTCCGCTTGAGGACGTCCTGCCGATCCCCCTCATCGGCCACCCCGAGGAGGCCGCCGGACGACTGAACGACTACCGCGAGGCCGGGGCGAGCCACGCGGTCGTCGGGATCTCGGGCGGCGACTGGCGCAGACAGGTGGACCTCCTGGCGCAGGTGCGAACCCTCCTGCACGGGTGACGTCCGGACGAACCGCGCCGTGGCGTCATGGGCCGGCCCGCGCGCAGGGCCTCGACCAGCTCGGCGGGCACGCGGGCGCGCAGGGCGAGGGCGTCGGCGGCCAGGGCGTCGAACACCGGCCGCGACTGCCGCTCCAGGTAGCGGCCCAGCGCGGCGGCTCGCAGCTGGGCCTTGCCGCCGAAGGTCGCGTACAGGCTGGAGCGGCTGAGTCGGGTCGCCTGGACGACCTCGGCGATGCCGGTGACCCCGGCCCCGCGCTGCCAGAACAGGGCCATCACAAGGCTCCGGCACAACCTCACCCGATGGCGTACTCGGTGAAGTGGCCGCAGGCGGTGAAGCCGAGGCGGCGGTAGACGGGCTCGCCGTCGGCGGAGGCCTGCAGCACCGCGGTCTCGTAGCCCGCGTCGCGGGCGGTGTGCAGGGCGGCCAGGGTGATGGCGCCGCCGTAGCCTCGGCGACGTGCGGTGGCGAGAGTGGCGATGTTGTAGATCCCGGCGACGCCCGCGTACAGGAAGACCTCGGCCGAGCAGACGGGACGCCCGTCGACGTATCCGACCAGGTACCGGGCGGGACAGTCGGCGGTCAGCGACCATGGCGCGGCGTCGGCGAAGAACCGGCGCACGGTGGCGGCGGGCGGGTCCCAGTTCGCAGCCAGAACCGTGGCGTGGTCGGCGAGCTGGGCGGGGGTGGTCGCCAGGCGGATGTCCAGGCCGTCGGCGTGCGCTTCAGGGAGCAGCGCGCGCAGGTCCTTCCACATGCCCGTCTCGGTCTCCGAGGCTTCGAGCCCGGCTGCCCTGAGGCGCTCGGCGAGGCCGGCCGGTGTGGAGGCCGGGCCCACCCACCAGGAGAACGGGCGGCCGGTGGCGGCCAGGGCGCGGACGGTTTCCGCGATGCGGGCCTGGACGGTGTCCGGGGTGAAGCGGGCCGCCGCGACGATGTTGAAGGTGTCGTCGCCCAGGCCGCTGTCGGCGATCAGCAGGTCGCCGGTCTCGGTGACGGACGCGCCTTCCAGGTTCCGGTGCAGGTGGCAGGCGTGCTCGGCGAGATTCTGCTCCATCGCGAGCATGAGCCCGGATTCATCGATCGACGGATTCGTGTCCACGACGATCATTGCAGCATGCCCGGCCCGCGGCGTGGAACTCGACGTCCTGCCGACAGTAGGTCTGCGTTACGGCCGGTATTGGGGTGTTTCGTTGCTATGGTCGCGCGCATGCGATCGAGCTACCTCTCCTGGGACGATGCCGTTGACCTGTTCGAGCGGCGCGGCCTGCCGAAGGAGACGTACCAGAACCTGTACGAGGAGGAGTACATCCTCGTGCCCGGCCCCGCCGCGGTGACCGGCGAACTCCCCCTCGACGAGCACGGGCGCACGCCGTGGCGGGAGGACACCCCCGAGGCGGCGACCGGCTACATCATCGACGGCGACCTGGTCGTCGACGGGAACGTCACCGACGTGGACGACGGCTCCGCCGCGCTGATCGTCCTGGGGGACCTGCGGACGAGGAACATCTACCTGGCCGGCGACGCCAAGCTGATCGTGCAGGGCCACGTGACGTCCGAGACGTTCGTCGGCGACTGGACCGACAAGCTGGTGATGATCCATGGGGACCTGCGCACCACCGTCTCGATCTTCTGGAACGAGTTCTGCCCTGACCTGGTCGCCGGCACCCTCCACGGCAGGATCCTCGCGCCGGCCTACCTCGACCTGTCCGACGTCCCTGTCGGCGCTCTGGCCGACCCGTCACCGCCGGCCCCGCTCGGCGAGCTTCTCGTGCCCGAACTGCTGATCACCGGCGCCCCCGGCCCCGACGACCTCACCGAGATCGGCGTCCGCGGCGACGCCCTCCGCGACCGCCTGCTGTCCGGCCTCCCTCTCACGATCGCACCATCCACCCCGGACGTCGATCGCGCATGACGGGCGTTTCCGCCGCACCGGCCTTGTCCCCCGAACCACCCACGACCCCAGGTCCCGGTCAGACATATTGACGACGTGCCTTCGACATGGGCCGCGGTTCACGCTTTGGAGGCGAAATCCGCGATCTACCGAAGGACGGTCATGTCATTCCAGCTCAGGAAATGCCGGAACTTACTGTCGGCGGCGGTCACCCTGACCGCGTGACGGCGCTGACCGGCGCCGCCACCGCCCAGGCCCCCCACCCCTGCCGCTGCCGCCGACCAGAGCGTCAGCACCGTACGGACCGGTGACGGGTTCGACGTGCTGATCGGCGGCCAGGCACGCGTCCACCTCGCACAACCGGAGGAGTCGGACGGCGTCGTGACCGCCGCCTGCCCCGGGCGTGTCGCCATCATCCCCGACCACGACGGCTCCCGCGTCGAGGTGCTGGGCCTGTCGGACGACGCGGGCGCGGCGTTCGTGGCCGCCTACCCCGACACGCGCGACGACCGTTCGACGGCCGCGGCTCGTGCGGCCCGACGACCGCCGTCATGACGATGGCCGGGTACCAGCTCAAGGAGTGGGGGCTGTGGGTGAACCACTACTCGCCCTACGGCCGCCACGTGACCGACGAGTACCGCTACAACAACACGACCTTCAACCGGACCGCGCCCGACTTCTCCGGCAACGGCTCGTGGATGGGGGCGCACGGCGCGGTCTACGACCCGAGGTGGGGCGCGGGCTGGGAAGACATGCGCGACCAGGTGTACGACACCGCCTACCTGCGTCCCGTCCAGCTCTGGGGCAACTGACCCGGCCTGCCCGCCCAAGGTCGGGTTGCTGATATCTCAGCGCCCTCCTACTGTGATCCCAGTTGTTCGCGGACGGGATTCCACATCCCTCCGTCGCGAACGCCGGACACCTTGGACGGAGTATGTCGTGACCACTGCACTCATCATCGGCGACATCCAGCGGGGCATCACGGGCGGTTTCCCGTTCGCCCGGCAGGTCGTGCCACCGCTCACCGAACTGCTCCCCCGCGCCCGAGCCGCCGGTGCCCTCGTGGTGTTCGTGCACTTCGCCTTCCGCGCCAACAGGACCGACGTGCCACCCCACAGCGCGCTGATGAAGTCGTTCTTCGAGGCCGGGGACGCCTTCCACGAAGGGTCGGCCGGGACCGAGCTCGACCTGCCGGTCACCGAGCAGGACGTCGTCGTGCTGAAGCGCCGCGCGAGCGCGTTCGCGGGCACCGACCTCGACCTGGTGCTCCGCGCGCGCGGCGTCACCACGGTGGCCGTGGCCGGGGTCGCGACCAGCGCGATGGTGGCCGCGACGTGCTACGACGCGGCCGACCGCGGCTACCGGGTGTCCGTGCTGCGGGACGGCTGCGGCGACGCCGACCCGGCCATGCACGACTTCTTCATGGACGCCGTCTTCCCGAGCCGGGGCTTCGACGTGGAGTCGTGCGACGGATGGCGCCCGTCGGCCGAAGCCTGAGCGCCGACCTGACGCCGGTCGGGCTCGGGGCCGCGATTGCAATCACTTCTTCGCGAACGACTCTTTGCGAAGAAGTGTTTGCGGTCTAGGCTTCAAGGCATGACCGAACCTCCCGAGAGCGTGGTCGTCCTCGATGCCAAGGGCCTGCGGGCGCTGGCCCACCCCGTACGGGTGCAACTCGTGGACCTGCTGCGCAAACACGGCCCGTCCACCGCCACCCGCCTGGCCGAGCGCCTGGGGGTGAACTCGGGCACGGCCAGCTACCACCTGCGCAGGCTCGGGGCCGCCGGGTTCGTGCAGGAGGACACCGAGCGCGGCAACGCCCGCGAGCGCTGGTGGCGTTCGGTCCACCAGGTCACCCGGCTCACCGACGACGAACTGTCGGAGCGGGAGCCCGAGGCGGTGCTGGCCTACATGCAGTCCATCGCCGCCCTGTACAACCTGCGCACCCAGCGGACGCTGAGCGAGCTGCAGACCATGCCGGCGGAGTGGCGGCGCGTGCTGGACCTCAGCTCCGTCGCGCTGCGCCTCACCCCGGAAGAGGCACAGCGGCTGCGCGGGGAACTGGCGGAGGTCGTCGCCCGCTACCGCCCCGACCTGCCCGGCCAGGACGCGCCCGAGGACGCCGCGCGGGTCTCGCTGATCACCCAGCTTCTGCCCGAGCTGCCCGAGGACGCGTGATGGGGCCGCGCGGGTCCTTACGCCCGATGGCCGGCCTGCTCGCGGCCATGACGGTCTCGCTGACCGGCACGCGGGTGTCGGCCATCGCCCTGCCCTGGTTCGTCCTGACCACGACGGGCAGCGCGGCGCAGACGGGGGTCGTGGCGTTCGCGGAGATGGCCCCGTACGTGCTGGTCAAGGCGCTGGCCGGGCCGCTGGTGGATCGGGTCGGGCCGCGCCGGATCTCGTGGGCCGGGGACGTGGTGAGCGCCACGGCGGCCGGGACGGTCGTCCTGCTGCACGCGCTGGACCTGCTGCCGCTGGGCGCGCTGCTCGCCCTCGTCGCGGCGGTCGGCGCGGCCCGCGGCCCCGGGGACCTGGCCAAGGAGGTCATGGTCCCCGAGGCGGCCGAACGCGGACGGGTGCCGCTGGAGCGGGCCACCGGGCTGATGGGCGTGACCGAGCGGCTGGCCCAGACGGTGGGCCCCGCGGCCGGGGGCGCGATGGTGGCACTGCTCGGCCCGCTGACCGGCCTGGTCGTGAGCGTCGTCTGCTTCGCGCTCGGTTCGGTGATCGTGGCATGGGCGCTGCCGCGCGGCATGGGCCACAGCGCGCCGGCCCAGGAGGCGCGGGAAGGATACTGGCGGCGGTTCGGCCAGGGGTTCACGTTCCTGCGCGGCGAACCGCTGCTGCTCTCCGTGGTCGTCATGGTCGGCATCACCAATCTGCTCGACGCGGCCTTCAGCCAGGTGCTGGTGTTCGTCTGGGCGAGCGAGTCCGGCCAGGGGGCCGCCGTGGTCGGACTGAACAGCAGCGTGGCGGGGTTCGCGGCCGTCGGCGGCAGCCTGGTCGCGGCCGCCGTGGCGCACCGGATGCCGCGCAGGCCGGTGTTCTTCGTGGCGTTCCTGCTCGCCGGGCCGACGCGGTTCCTCATCCTGGCGGTGGACGCGCCGCTGTGGGTCATGCTGGCGGTGTTCGCGGTGGGCGGGTTCGCCGCCGGATTCCTGAACCCGATCCTCGGGGCGATCTCCTACGAGCGGGTGCCCCGGCACCTGCTGGGCCGGGTCAACGCGCTGCGGGACTCCCTGGCCTGGGCCGGTATCCCGCTCGGGGGGCTGGTGGGCGGGGCGGCGGTGGTGGCCGCGGGGCTGACGCCGGTGCTGCTCGCCGGCGGCGCGGCCTACGCGCTCACCACGAGCCTGACGGGGCTGCGGCCCGAATGGCGGCAGCTGGACGGGCCGCACCGCCAGGGCTCGCCCACCGTGCCGGCGTCACACGAAGGCGCCGACCGGGCGGGCGCGGCCGGCGCCGAACGTTCCCCCTGACCTGGAGCCCGTTGTCGCGGGTCAGATCCCCGCCGAGATCTTCAGGAGCACCACGCCGCCGATGATCGCGGCGAACGACGCGAGCTTGGCCGGAGTGATCTTCTCCTTGTAGATGAGGGCACCGAGGACGACCGTGCCGATCGAGCCGATGCCGGTCCAGATGGTGTAGCCGACGCCGACGTCGAGGGTCTTCAGCGCCAGGCTCAGGGTGAAGATGCCGCCGGCGGCCGCCAGCAGGGTGAAGACGGAGGGCCACAGCCGGGTGAAGCCGTGGGTGGCGTTGGTGCCGAGCGCGAATCCGATCTCGAAGACGATCGCGATGGAGAGGTAGATCCAGGCCATGGTGACGTTCCTTAGGAAGTGGTGGGTGGTCAGACGGTGGCGGGCTTCGACGCGGACAGGCGGTCGGCGAGCTTGAGCCCGAGGACGCCGCCGATGATCAGGACGAAGGCCAGCGCCTTCCAGACGGTGAGCTCCTCCCCGAAGATCACCGAACCGAGCAGCACGGTGCCGACCGAGCCGATGCCGGTCCAGACGGTGTAGCCGACGCCGACGTCCAGGGTCTTCAGCGCCAGGCTCAGGAAGAAGATCCCGCCGGACGCCGCGGCGGCGGTCAGCAGGGACGGCCACAGCTGCGTGAAGCCTTCGGTGGCGTTGGTGGCCAGGGCGAAGACGACCTCGAAGACGGCGGCGACGAGCAGATAGATCCAAGCCATCTCGGACCTCTCCTTATATGTATGTATGTGCAAACTTCTGGCGACAGAGAGAAGCTTGCATGTGCATGTATGCTTTTGTCAATCCCGTCCGAGTGGCCGGGTCCTCAAAGAAGGAGGAGGCTTCCATGGCTCCGACGGCTTCCACCCCACCCCCGGCTCCGGCGCCCTCGGCGCTCTCCGAGGCTTGGAACGACGTCCTGCTGCTGCACGCCCGCGTGGAGAACGCCCTTGCCGTCGTCCTCCAGCGGCGGCACGGCATCGGCCTGTCGGAGTACCGGGCGCTCGGGCATCTCGCCACCTCGGCGGCCGGCGAGCTGCGCATGCAGGAACTGGCCGACAAGATCGGGCTCAACCAGAGCTCGGTGACCCGGCTGGTGACCCGGCTGAACACGGCGGAGTTCACGTACCGGGATGTGTGCCCGGACGACAAGCGCGGGGTCTACACCGTCATCACCGAGTCGGGCCGGACGCGCTACGCCGAGGCGAACGCCACGTACGAGGCGACGCTCAGGAACGTCCTGGAGGAGGCCGGACAGGCGGACCCGCGGCTCGTCCCGGCGTTGTCGGCCCTGGGCCTGCTGGACGGATGACCTGCCCCTTGTCCCCGGCAGAACCGGCCTGCCACCCGATATCGAGGAGTTGAACATGCGCACTGTTCGGATCACCCGCTTCGGCGGCCCGGACGTTCTGACGATCGCCGAGGCGCCCGCGCCCAGGGCACAGGAGGGCGAGGTGCTGGTACGCGTCGTCGCCTCCGCCCTCAACCCGGTTGACGACAAGACCCGTGAAGGGGCCATCGGCGAGGGCGCCCCTCCGCTGCCGATGACCTTGGGCTGGGAGCTTGCGGGCATCGTCGTGGACAGCCGGGAGGAGTCGTTGCCCGTGGGTGAGCGGGTCTTCGGCATGTCCCACCAGCTTGACACCGCCCGGGGGACCTGGGCCGACCTCGTCGCCGTGCCGGTCGGCTCGCTGGCCGTCGCGCCGTCGGCGGTCAGCCTGGTGGAGGCGGCGACGCTGCCGTTGCCGGGGCTCACCGCCCTGCAGACGCTCGACTGGCTGGACCTGCGGGCGGGCGAACGGCTGCTGGTGGCGGGCGCGGCCGGCGCGGTGGGCGGGCTGGCCGTGCAGCTGGCGCGGGCGCGCGGCGTACGGGTGGACGCCCTGGTCTCCAGGCCGGCCCAGGTCGAGGCGGCCCAGGAGCTGGGGGCGGAGTGGGCCACGACCGACCCCGCGGATCTTCCGTCCGCCGCCTACGACGCCGTCTTCGACACCTTCGGCGCCTTCGTCACCGGGGCCGTGGCCGACGGGGGCCGCTACGCCTCCGTCGCCACCCAGGCCGGGCCGGTGCCGGACCTGTCCGGCCGGTCGGTCCGCACCACCGTCAACCAGGTGCGCGAGGACGGCCCGGGGCTCGCCGAACTGGCCAAGGCGGTCGACGCGGGCCAGGTCCAGGCCCGGGTCGAGGCCCAGTACGGCCTCCAGGACGTACGGGCGGCGCACGAGCACTTCCGGCGCGGCCGGCTGACCGGCAAGATCGCCCTCTTGCTCTGAGGCCACGGCGCTCAGATCATGCGTCGCAACGCGGTCTCCACGGCGTCGATCAGCGGATCGCCCTCGGTCCGCGGATGCCGGGCGAGGCCGAGCTCGACGTCCGGCAGGGCGGGCAGGGCGCCGGGATCGTGGCAGGCCATGACCGGTTCGAGGTTGCCGGGCATGAGCGCCGCGACGCCGAGCCCGGCCCGCAGCGCGGCCAGCACGCCGGCCAGGCTGTTGCTCTCGAACACCGCCCGCCAGCGCCGCCCGGTGCCGTCCAGCGTCTCGACCACCGACCTGCGCCACGCGCACGTGCCGGTGAACAGCACCACCGGCAGCGGGTCGGCGGTCGGATCGACGCCCTGGCCGATCGCCCAGACCAGCGGGCGGCGCACGGTCCAGCGCGGCGGGCCGGGCAGGTCCGGCACCTCGTCGAGCACGAGCTGGACGCGGCCCGCGTCGTAGGCCTCCCGGATCGCGGGGCCGGAGAGGCTGAGCACCTCCAGCGTCGCGCCGGGGTGCAGCCGGGCCAGGTCGGCGAGGGCCTGCGGAAGCTGCGCCGCGGCCAGGTCCTCCAGCAGCCCGACGCCGCAGCGGCCGGTGAGCGCCCGCCCGGTCGCGGTGAGCGCCTGCGCGGAGAGCGCGAGGATGCGCTCGGCGTACGGCAGCAGCTCCTCACCCGCCCGCGTCAGCGAGACGCCGGACGGCGACCGGTGGAGCAGCGGGCGGCCGACGGCGCTCTCCAGCTTGCGCAACTGCTGGCTGAGCGCGGGCTGCGTGTGCCCGAGCGCGGTCGCGGCGCGGCTGATGCTGCCGGCCCGCACGGCGGTGACGAACGCCCGCAGCAGCCCGGTCTCCAGGTCTCTGACCATAAGCATTCATTATGGCCCCTCCAACGAAACAACGACTTCCTATGGTCTGGAGGATGACCTAGCGTCGCCCGGGTGACCGGATACAGACAGGTTCTCGCCGTTCCCGGAATGGCCGCGCTGCTGGGCGTCTCGCTGCTCGCCCGTGCCGCGATCACCGCCGACGTGACGGCGCTGACCATGTACGTCGTGCTGGGCCTGGACCTGGGCTACGTGGCGGCGGGCGGCGTCGTGGCGGCCCTGACCGCCGGGGTGGCGCTGGGCGGGCCGCTGCTCGGCCGCCTGATGGACCGGCGGGGGCTGCGGACCGTGCTGCTGGCGACCGTCGCCGCGCAGGTCGTGTTCTGGGCGAGCGTGCCGGTCCTGCCGTACGGGGCGCTGCTGGGCGCGGCCGTCGTGGCGGGGCTGCTGATGGTGCCGGTCCAGGCGGTGACCCGGCAGGCGATCGCCGCGATGACGACGCCGGGGCAGCGGCGGCCCGCGTTCGCGCTGGAGTCGGTGCAGGGCGAGCTGTCGTACCTGGTGGGGCCGGCGGTGGTCGTCCTGTGCGCGGCGCAGTTGTCCCCCGAGGTGGTGGCGTGGGGGCTCGGCGCGGTGATCGCGACCGGCGGGATCGGGGTCGCGCTGCTCAATCCGCCGCTGCGGGCCGAGGGCGAGCCGGAGGCCGGTGCGCCCGGGCGTACGCGGCGCCGGGAGTGGCTGGGCGGCCGGATGATCGCCGTCCTGACGATGGGGTTCGGCGCCACGGCGCTGCTCAGCGGCATCGACCTCGCCATCGTCGCCACGCTCAAGGAGGCGGGTCAGGTGTCCTGGGCCGCCGTGGTCGTGGCCGTGTTCGGCGTCACCTCCGTCGCGGGCGGGCTGATCCACGGCGTGCTGCCCCGGTCGCTGCCCACGTGGGCGCTGCTCGGCCTGCTCGGGCTGGTGACGATACCCGCGGGGCTGGCCCACGACTGGCGCTGGTTGTGCCTGGCCGTCGTCGGCGCCGGGCTGCTCACCGCGCCGACCCTGGCCACGGTGGCCGACGCGGTGAGCAGGCTGGCGCCGGCCGGTGTACGGGGGGAGGCGACGGGTCTGCAGGCGTCGGCGGCCAGCGCGGGCTTCGCGCTCGGAGCGCCGCTCGCCGGGCTGGCGGTGGACGCGTCCATGCCAGGTGGCGGCTTCGCGGCCGCCGGGCTGGCCGGCCTCGCCGCCGCCCTGGCCGGGGGCCTGCTGTCCCGCTCCCGGCGCCCGCGCGGCGGGCCCGGCGAACCGGGCTTCACCGACAGCAGCACCCCGGTTACAGTACGAGGGCCGACACAGGTCTCGTGAGGGCGTGATGCGATGTGATGCCCGACGGACGGGCGGAGGTGTCCCGCGCGGTCGACCGGCGCGTGGCCCTGGCCCGGGAGTGGGACGCGCTGGTCCGGCAGGTCCGCGAGCTCGACGGGTTCGGCGACTTCCTGCGGCCGCCGCAGCCGAGCAGTCTGCTGCGGGCCGCCGCGCACGGCCCGGTCGTCATGGTCAACCTCAGCCAGTGGCGCTGTGACGCGCTGATCGTGACCGCCGACGGCGTACGGGCCGTCCCGCTGCCCGGGGTGACGCTGACGGCGGTCGCCGAGCGGACCGGCGGCTACCTCCGCGTCCTGCGCGCCGTCGACCAGGCCGTCCACGACCTGTACGCCGCCAGGGAGCGCTACGACGACGGCGACCACACCCCGGAGGCGATCAGGCGCTACACCGGCGCCAAGCTCGCGCTCAACCGGGCCGCCGAAACCCGCGAGGCCACGCTCACCGAGCTGCTGGCCTGGCTCTGGGACGAGATCGCCGCGCCGGTGCTCGCCGACCTGCGCCTCACCGCCCCCGTGGCGGAAGGCACGCCCTGGCCGCATCTGTGGTGGTGCCCGACGGGGCTGCTGACCCTCCTCCCCATGCACGCCGCCGGTCATCACGACGGCACGGGCCGCGCGGTGATCGACCGGGCGATCTCCTCCTACACACCCTCCCTGCGCGCCTTACGCGCGGCCCGCCGGCCCCTCGACCCGAACCCCGGCGACGAGCGCATGCTGGTCGTCGCCCTTGAGCGGACGACCGGCACGACCCCGCTCACCGACGTGGCACGCGAGCGCGACCTGCTCACCTCCCTCTTCTCCTCCCGGGCGACGCTGCTGGAGGGCGAGGCCGCCACCACCGGCGCGGTGCGCGCCGAGCTGCCCCGCCACAGGTGGGCGCACTTCTGCTGCCATGGCGGCCAGGACCTCGCCGCGCCCTCGCAGGGCGGCCTGCTGCTGCACGACCGCGTCCTCACCATCGCCGACATCAGCGCCGACCTCAGCGCCGAGCCGTGCCGGGGCGAGTTCGCGTTCCTGTCGGCCTGCATGACGGCCACCGGCGGGGTGGACCTCGCCGACGAGGCGATCACGCTGGCCGCCGCCCTGCACCACACCGGCTACCGGCAGGTCATCGGCACCCTCTGGTCGGTGTACGACGACCTGGCGGCCGACGTCGCCGAAGCCGTGTACGCCGACCTGACCGCGTCCGGCCGGTTCGAGCCGGGCCGCGCCGCCCACGCCCTGCACCGGGCGGTCCACGGTCTCCGCGACGCGCGGGGGCTCCCGCCGAGCGCGTGGACGCCTTTCGTGCACCTCGGTCCCTGAAGGAGGGTCCATGACGGCCAGCGTCCCTTCGCCGGAGGACGGCGAGCCCCTGCCCTACAAGGAGGTCACCGACGAGGCATACGCCCGGCTCGCCGCCGGCAGCTTCACGGTGGAGGAGCCGCGTCCGGGCACGCTGATCCTGCGCGGGCCCTGCCCCCGCTGCCGGGCGCCCATCGAGATCCCGCTCGTCAGCGGCATCGTCCGGTCGCCGCGCGCCGTCGGCGAACGGCTGCGCCGCAGGCCGCGACCGCAGCAGGAGACGGTGGAGCCGATGATGTGCACCTGCGAGGACGACCACCCCAACCGGCCGGAGGGCCGCTACGGGTGCGGCGCCTACTGGACGCTCACCGTCTCGGCGGGCCCGCGGTGAGCCACGTCCTCTCCCCTGGTCCGGGCCCCGCCGGTCCGGCCCACCTGCTGGCCGCCCAGGACCGGGACCACCTGCTCCGTACCGAGCTGCCCAGGGTCCGCGAGGCCGCGGTCGCCTGGCGCAACGGTCTCGGCGGGCTGCTGGCCGCGCTCGTCGGCTTCAGCCTGATCAAGGGCCGGACGGACGTCGGGCAGCTCGACCGGGGATGGGCCGTCGTGGTCGGCGTGCTGCTGCTGATCGCGCTGGTCGTCGGCGCCGTGGCCGCGCTGCTGCTCATCCGCGCGGCGCACGGACGGCCCGCGGTCGCCCCGGCCAGGACGCTGCCGCCGCGCCGCGCCGCCGACCACCTCGAAGCGCTCGACTCGGCCGCCGCCCTGCGCCGCGGCATCGCGCTGACGCTGCTGTGCGCCGCGCTCCTCGTCGCTGCGATCGGCGCCACCTGGTACGGCCCCGAGGCCGGCAGGCCGTCCCTGTCGGTGACCACCCCGGCGGGCACGACCTGCGGGGCCGTCGTACGCGTCGCAGCGGGACGCGCCGTCCTGCGGACCAGGGGCGGGGAGGTCACCGCCGACCTCGCCGCGGCCACGGCGATCGAGGCGGTCGAGGCGTGTGCGTGACCGTGACAGGAAGGACGCCGACCGGCTCGTCCGGGCCGTGTGGCGGCGGATCTCCCGGTGCGTCGACCGCGGGGACCGCGACGCCTTCGCCGGCCCGTCCGCCCTGGCCGAGACGGCCGCGCTCATGGCGGTCACGGCGCCCGGCGAGCTCGGTGACGCGGCCCGGCAGCACCGGCTGGTCGAGACGCTGGGCTGGGCGTGCTGGTGTCTGTATCGTGTCGCGCCGGTCGAGCGGCTACCGTACCTGCAGCTCGCGCTGGTGTACTTCGAGACCGCGGTCCGGCTCGGGGGCACCCGGCTTCCCGAGCCCCTGAAGTCGGGGTTCGCCGCGGGGGCCGGGCACGCGGCGAACCTGTGGGGAGACCGCGCCCACGCGACGCTGACCGGGACGGCCGAGCCCGACGGACCGGCGCTGGACGAGGCGGTCGAGCTGCTGCGGCTGGCCATCGCCTACGCCCCGGACCACGACGACCCCACGTACGCCGGCGACCTGGCGAACCTGGGCGCCGCGCTGAGCCTGCGCCACCACCGGCGCGGGCACCCCGGTGACCTGCGGGAGGCGATCGCCGTCCTGGAGCGGGTCGCGGCGCGTGACGACGCCGACCTGCCGTCGGTCCTGACCAACCTGTTCCACGCCCAGCTCCGGTCGGTCCGGCTGAACGGCGGGACGACCCGGTACGCGCTCGCCGACACCGCCCAGCGGCTGGTGGACAGCACCGCTCCCGACGCCCCCGAACGCCCGGAGAGACTGATCTACCTGGCCACCTCGCTGGGCAGGGCCGCCGAGCGCACCGGCCGGGTCGAGGACCTCGAACGGGCCATCGCGGCCGGCAGGGAGGCGATCGGCCTCTCCGAGCACCGGCCGGAGCTCCGGCCCGCGGCCTACGGCGCCACGGCGGGCCTGCTCCAGGACCGGTTCGAGTCGACCGGCGACCGCGCGCACCTCGACGAGGCCGTGGAGCTCCTGCGCGCGGCCGGCCACATGCCGCCCGCCCCCGGCCTGGACGTCCAGGGGCTCCTGCGCGCGCTGGCCACACTGCTCGCCGACCGGTACCGCGACGGCCGGGCGTCCGCCGATCTCGACGAGGCCACCCGGCTGGCGCACCGGCTGATGGCCGAGGCCCCACCCGGCGGCGAAGACGCCCGCGAGGCACGAACCCTCATGGCGCGAGTCCTGGCCTTCCGCTTCGAGCACACCGGGGAGCTGGACAGCCTGCTGGAGGCCGTCCGCCTGATGCGCGAGGCCACCGGCGTGGCCCACAGCACCTCGGCCGACCACGGGCAACTGGCCGTCGTCCTGCGCAAGCTGCACGAACGCACCGGCAGCCCCGAGGCGCTGCGCGAGGCCATCGCGGCCCACCGCACGGCGATGGCCATGGCGCCCCAGGACGAGCACCGGGCGTCGTCCTCGTCCAACCTGGCCTTCGCGCTGCGCAACGAGTTCGAGCTCAGCGGCGACCGGCAGAGCCTCGACGAGGCGATCAAGGTCGCGGGCGACGCGGTCGAGGCCACCCCTGGGGACCCCGTCGAGCGCGTCGACCACCTCGTCAACCTGGCCACCGCGCTGCAGACCCGGTACCAGCACTTCGGCGACTCGGCCGACCTGGAACGTGCGGTGGACCTCTACCGGCGATCACTGACCGGCCCCCTGCCCGGCACCGACCAGCAGGTCACCTGCCTGCTGAACCTGGCGCAGGCGCTGCTCGACCGGCACGCGGCGCGCCGTTCGGACGAGGACCTGGCCGCCGCCGTCGCCCTCACCGAACGGGCCGCCGGCCTGCTGCCCGACGGCCATCCCCGGGTCCCGGCGGCCCTGGCCGGGCAGGCCCTGGCCCTGGCCGCCCGCGCCTCGGGCCCTGACCTGCGCCGGGCGATCGGCCTGCTGGAACGGGCGGTGGACGGCCTGCCCGACGACGACCCGATGCGCTCGTTCCTCCTGTCCAACCTGGGCAGATTCCTGCGCGACAGGTTTTCCGAGGCGGGCGACCCGGCCGACCTGCGCCGGGCGGTGGAGGTCTCGGAGGCCGGGCTGGCCCACACCCCGCCCGAATCGCCCTTCCACGCGCAACTCCTGCTGAACCTGGGCAGCGCCCACGCCGACCTGTTCGGCCAGTCGGGGGCGTCCGCGTCCGCCGACCGGGCCCTGGACTGCTGGCGGCGCGCCGCCCTGTCCCCCACGGCGGCCACGTCGGTACGGATGACCTGCGCGATCGCCTGGGCCCGGATGTCGGCCCGGCTGTCACCGGGGTCGCCCGGCACGATCGAGGCGTTCGGCACCGCGATCGAGCTGCTGCCCGTGCTGACCTGGCCGGGCCTGCCCCGTGACGACCAGGAGCGGATGTTGCGGCCGACGATGCTCCTGGCCGGGGACGCGGCGGGCGCCGCGCTCGACGCCGGTGACGCCGGCCTCGCGGTCGCCTTCCTCGACCAGGGGTGCAGCGTCCTGTGGTCGCACCTGCTCGCCACCCGCTCGGACCTGTCGGAACTGCGCGAGAGGGACCCGGCGCTGGCCGCCCGCCTGGACGCGGTCCGCCACCGGCTCTCCGGCTCCGAACCCGCCACGGGAGGAGGACTGCCGTGACGCGTGAGGAGGAGGTACAGGCCGCCTTACGGCGTTGTCTGGACGTGGCCGGGGACTCCGGGGAGCTGGTCTCGCGGCTCGCCGGAGAGCCGCTGGCGGAGACGGCCGCGTTCGCCCGGCGGCTGCACGACCTGCTCCAGGGCGCCGGGCCCGACGCCGGGGCGGCGGCGATGGTCGTACGGTTGATCGACCGGCGCCGGTCGGCAATGGCCGCTCTGGGGATCGAGCACTCGTTCGGCGAGCATGTGCCCGACAGGGTCCTGGACGGCTGGGACGCGCTGGTCGACGCCGACGGTCTCGCGGCGGCCGCTGCGGCGGTGGTCGAGTTCTCGATGACGGCGCAGGAGGAGTTCGACTCCTTCGCGCAGGTGCTCGTCGCCGACGCGCTGGCCCGCCAGGACGAGGTCAACGCAGTGCGCTACCACGCGCGGTGGGAGCTGCTGCGCGAGTGCCGGGCGATCGGCGTACCCGCGACCCTCGCCCGGCGAAGCATCCCCGGCCTCACCGACGCACTGCACGCGATGACCGCCTACGTGGCAGCCACCCCGCCCCCACCTCCCACCGTGCCCCCACCTCCCACCGTGCCCCCGCCTCCGGTCGTGGCCCCGGCGCCGATGGAGGAGGTGCTTCCCCCGGTGGTGCGCGCCCTGCTCCAGGGCGCCGCCGCCCTGGCGCACGCGCTGCCCGAACGGGACGCGGCCCCTCTCGACGGCGCCTCTCTGGATGCGGCTGTCGAGCTTGCGCGGTGGGCTCGGGAGGCGACGCCGGATCTGGCGCCGTACGCGCCGCTGCTCCGCGGCTTCCACGCGACACTGCTTCTTGTCCGGCACCGAAGGACCGGCGACCGGAACGACCTGGAGGCCGCCGCCGACGGCCTGCTCGCCGCGGTGGACGAGTCCGCCTGGATCGACCCGTACGCGCCCGTCCTGGTGGCGGCGGCGAACGTGTGCCTCGCCCGCCTCTGGAGGTCGGACGCCACGCACGACCGGCGACGCCTGGACGCCTTGATCGGCTGCCAGCGCGCCGCCGGGACGTTCGCCACGGGCGAGGCCGAGGCGGAGCTGTCGTGGTGGGCCGGCCGGATGAGGGAACTGGCCCGGTCCGGGACCGGATCGGTGACCGCCGCCGACGTCGCACGCCTGGAGAGGGCGCGCACCGCGCTCCCCGCCCGCGCCGGACCCGGTGGCGAGCTGCCGATCCCCCTCCTGCCGGCCCGATGGACCCGCCGCTGAACCTAGGGACTGATCAGGAGGAAGGAGAAGTCCTGTTTCGTCCTGCGGTTCGGCGGGATGTCGATCTTGACCCGGCGGGCGATCTCGTCCCGGCTGACGCCCAGCCCGAGGCCGATGAGCCGATCGGGACGCACTGGCACGGGATCGTCGAAGGTGACCATGACCCGAAGGGGCCACGGACTCTCGGGGACGGCGGGCGCGTGGAGTTCCCAGCACCCGTCCCAGTCGAGCGCGTACCGGTTGCGGCGGGCGGTCAACGGGTCGAGAAGGACCTGCGCGGCGAGGGACGGCGAGTTGGCCGAGTAACCGGCCAGCAGGCGGGGGGCCAGCGACCGGACCGGAACCCGGTCGTGGACGGTGAGCTTGCCGGTCCGGTCACAGGAAACGCAGTTGACCAGGAGCCAGACGTCGAGGAGCTTGCCGTTGGCGTTGACCCGGAACCTGCCGTCACCGACGGTGGCGCGGTCGGACGGGCAGGCCACGCACCGCAGGACGAGCAGGGGCAGGCGGGTGCGCCGCAGCACCCAGGGCAGCACGATATGAGGATGTGAAGACATGATCTCTCTGAAGACCTGACGAAGAGCACGGAAAACAGAGCCGACGGCGTCCGTCGGCGACCGATGCGCAGGAAGGTGTCAGGTCTAGAGAGCAGGCGGCGTCATGCGCGCGAAGTCCTCACGAAGGGATGGGGGCCGGTGGGGGCGGGGGCTCAGCTCAGGCGGGTGCGCAGCAGGCAGAACTCGTTGTCCTCGGGATCGGCCAGGACGTGCCACGGTTCTTCGCCGGTCTGGCCGACGTCGGCCGGGCGTGCTCCGAGCTTCAGCAGGCGTTCGAGTTCGGCGGCCTGGTCGCGGTCGGTGGCGTTGACGTCGAAGTGCAGTCGCAGCCTGCCCGTCTTGGGCTCGGTGGTGGGGCTGAAGACGAGTGTCGGCTGCAGCCCGCCGAACCCTTCCCGCGGCCCGATCTCCACCGCGCCGTCGTCCTCGGTGTCGAGCACGACGAAGTCCAGCACCTCGCACCAGAAGGCCGCGAGCCGGTGCGGATCACGGCAGGGGACGATCAGTTCGGAGATGCGGCTGGCCATGATCGGCACACTACCGGCGGCGGGTCGCACCCGGCCAACGCTTTACGGCCCGGGGTGACTCCCCCGTGCGGCCACCTTCACGATCACTTTTGCTGTGACTTGATCACCGGAGTTCTCTCTTTGGGTACGTGAGCTGATACACCCAGTAAGGGGGAGCGATGACCGTGAGGATAGCCTGGGTCTGCGCGCTGTTGGTCGTGATCGCCGTGGTGGTCCCGACGGCGCTGAAGGCGAAGCCGCGCAAGCAGCCATCCGCCGCCCGCCCTGACGTGTCCGGCGTCCCGTTCGGGGTGTTCCTCGCCTCAGACTGGCGCGGGCCGCACCTGATGAGCGCGTTCGAGGCGTGGCTGGGAGCGGAGGTCCGGGTGGGGCGGACGTACGTGCCGGGCGAGGCGTGGAACGCGCTGGGCGGGCCCGACTTCGTCCTGCAGCCCTGGATGCGGTGGCGGGCCGCCGAGCCGTCGCGCATGCTCGTGCTCAACGTGCCGATGGTCATGCCGAACGAGGGCGACCTCCCGGACGACACGGTGTCGGTGCTGCTGAACGCCGGCGCGGACGGCGCGTTCGACCCGTACTTCGACCGGCTGGCCCGGACGCTGGTCGCCGGGCACGCGCCGGACACGGTGATCGTCCCGGGCTGGGAGATGAACGGCCTGACCTACTCCAGCCGCTGCTCGGCCGATCCGCAGGCGTGGATGGCGTACTGGAGGCGGATCGTCACCGTGATGCGGGCGGTGCCGGGGCAGCGCTTCCGCTTCGACTTCAGCCCCAACCGGGGCCCGGACGCCATCGGCTGGACCGAGTGCTACCCCGGCGACGACGTGGTGGACATCATCGGCATGGACAGCTACGACCAGGGCCCGGGCCAGCAGTTCTCCGACTACGTCGACCAGCCGTACGGGCTGAAGGCGCAGGCCGAGTTCGCGTCCTCGCACGGCAAGAAGATCTCCTTCCCCGAGTGGGGGCTGTTCCGGTACGGCGACCGGCCGGAGTTCGTGCGCGCCATGCTCGACTGGATCGCCCGGCACGACGTGGCCTACCACTCGATCGTGGACTACTGCCCGCACGGCGTCTGGCGTTGCCCGGCCAACCCGAAGTCGTCGCGGGTCTTCCGTCAGCTCATGCGCGACCCGGGCTTCCAGCCGGGGCCGTCCGCGCCGCCGACGTTCCCACCGACCTTTGAGCTGCCGACGCCCCCTCAGCCCAGCCCGGCCGTCTCCTCCGTGGCCGTCTCCTCGGCTGCGGACGTCCCCGCCCCGGCGGCCGCGCCGGCTTCGGGCTGACCCGGCCGCGCCAGCCGCAGCGTGTGCGCGGCCAGCCGGTCGAGGGTGACGCCGAGGTCGAACTCGGCCGCCCGCGACGGCGCCGCCCGCTCCTCCTCGTGCCGCATGGCCGGGTCGGTCAGCCGGGCCACGATCGCCACGGCCAGCGCCGCCGGGTCCTGCGGCTCGACGAGCGCCCCGGTCTCCGGGGTGACCACCTCCGTGAGACCGGGGACGGCGGCGGCCACCACCGACCGCCCGGTGGCCATGGCCTCCAGCACGGTCAGCGGCAACCCTTCCCACCGGGACGGCAGCGCCACCAGGTCGGCGGCGGCGTACCAGGGCCGCGGATCGCCGCTCGCCCCCGGCATGAGGACGCCGGGCGGAGCGTCGCGGCGCAGCCGGCCGTAGTCGTCCCCGTCGCCGACGAGGGCGAGGCAGGCGTCCGGGACGTGGTCGGCGATCTGCGGCCAGGACTCGACCAGCAGGTCCTGGCCCTTCTGCCGGGTGATCCGGCCGACGCAGACGACCAGCGGCGCTCGCCGGGAAAGGCCCAGGTCACGGCGGGCGGCGAGGCGCTCGTCGGGCGTGGCGGGCGGGAAGCGGGCCAGGTCCACGCCGTTGCGCACGACGGTCAGCGGGCCGCCCACGCCCGCGTCCCGGGCCTGCCGGTACTCGCCCTGGCCGACGCAGAGCCCGAGCTGCGTCCACCGGGTGGCGACGCGTTCCCAGAGGGTGGAGGCGGTGGCGAGCGTCCCCCCGCAGGCCAGCCAGGACCAGCCGTGCGGCTGGAACAGCGTCGGCACGCGGCCACGCAGCACCGCCCGGCCGACCAGCCCGGCCTTGGAGGAGTGCAGATGCACCACGTCGGGACGGAACCGGCGCACGATGCGCCTCAGGGCGACGGCGGCGGCCAGGTCGGCCGGGTGCGGCGCCCGTGCGGCGGGCCACGGCAGGTGCGGCAGCCCGATCGCGGCCAGCCGCTCGCCGAGCCGCCCTCGCGGGGGTGCGGCGACGGCGACCGTCCATCCGCGCCGGCTCTGGTCGGCGCAGGCGCTCTCGACGTAGGCGGCGACGCCGCCCTCGGTGGGCTGGGTGACGTGGAGCACGCGCGGCGCCCGCGGGCCGCGCGGGACGAAGGACGTCATCGCGCCCTGCGCAGAACCCGGTCGAGCGCTTCCCACCGTCGGCCGAGCGCGCGGCCGCGCACCCGGTCGAGCCTCGCCCACCGCCCGCGGAGCGTCCGGCCGCCCACGCGGGCGCGGGCCGCGAGGGCGTAGGCCGTCGCGGCGGGCGTCCTGGCCAGCAGGAGCCGGTGGCTGACCGCGCACTGTCCGCCCCATTTGGTCTTGTGGGACTCGGCTCCGCGCAGCAGCGACATCGTCGGACGGCCCAGCTCGTGCGCGAGCCCGAGGTCCGTGCGGAGCAGCAGGGTCACGACGTCCACCTGGGCGCGCAGGTCGGGGTGGGTGCCGTAGAGGTAGCCGCCGACGAAGTCCTTGCCGACGATCACCAGGTCCACCGCGACGACCTGGCCGTCGAGGTGGTACTCGATCAGCCGCGCCTGCTGCTCGGCCACCAGCCGCCGGGCGGCGCGGGCCAGGTGGGCGCGGAAGCGCGGCCTGGTGTGCTCGACGTTGATGCCCCGGCCCTGCCACTGCAGGGCGTGCAGGTCGAGCAGGCGGGCGACGGCGTGCTCGGCCTCGGCGGCCGGGACGTCCCTGACCTGGATGGGGGCCTCGTCCACGCGTCTGAGCTCGCGGCGCAGCTTGTTCCCGTTCTTGCCGGGCAGCCCGGCGAGCAGCCGGCCGAGAGGGACGCCGGGCAGTTCGACGCACGTCGAGGCGGGCAGCCGCCAGGAACGGCCCGGCCAGGCCGCCGCGAGCCGTTCGGCGTCCGCGCCCGGCCGCACCTCGGGCAGGTCGAGCACGTCCCATCCGGGCAGCTCGGCGAGGGCCCGGCCGAGTGCCGCCGGGAGGTCGGGGTCCCCGTCCTCGATCAGGACGTCGGTGAAGTCGGACTGGTCGCCGCCGAGCGGCCGCAGGACGCGCAGTCCCGCCCGGCGCACGGTCATGACGGGGGCGGCGGCCACCAGCCGTCCCCTGCGGCGCAGCAGGACGGCGCTCAGGTTCGCGTTCCGGCCGTAGGTCTCCCACCACGACGACAGCCAGACGTGCGACTGGAACGGCGTCGCGGCCGGGGAGCGGTCGTGCAGGTCGGCCCACTCCCCCGCCAGGGCGCGCAGGCGGCCGGAGCCGGTCACGACCTCGGTGGCCAGGTCAGGGGTCTGCCGGGTCGTGGTCGTCATGCGGACACCGTGTCGGCCGGCCGGCGTGCGGGCGCGGCCTCCTGATCGTCCCGGCGCCCCCGGGCGGGGACCGCCATCCAGATCAGGGCGGCCAGCAGGAGCCCGGCGGCCGTGGCCACGGCGGTGGCGATCAGGGGCTGGGGCGAGCTGGGCGAGGCGGGCGGCACGGCCGGGGCGAAGCTGGACAGGCGGACGCCGGTGTCGGCGCTGTGCCGGTTGGCGTAGGCGGTGAGCGCGCTCGCCACGCTGTTGGCCCGCCTGGCGGCCTCCTCCGGGGTGCCGGCGATGGCGGCCAGCCGGATCAGCGGCGCGTCGGGCGAGGCCGACGCCTGCAGAGTGGTCCGCAGCAGCTCGCCGTCGGCCAGGTAGGCGTCGCCGTTCCCGGCGAGCAGGCCGGGGTGGACGGCCACCCTGGCGTAGGCCTGGGCGAAGTCGGCATCCTGCGTGGGGACGCCCTGCCGCGCCGAGCTGACCACCGCGTAGGCGTCGGCCGTGTAGACGGGCTCCTGGACCAGCGAGTACGTCAGCCCCGCCCCCATGCCGATCAGCGGGAGCGCGAGCAGGGACCAGGTGCGGAGCGCGCCGGCGGCGCGCTGGACCGGGTGAGTCATGACAGCCTTTCCTGGTGGCGCCTGGCGAGCAGGCGGTCGTAGAGGTCGTGTAGGCGCCGGGCTTGCCGGCGCACGTCGTAGCGGTCCAGGGCGGGGGGTGGCGGCAGGCGCGTGCGGGGCGCGGCGAGGAGCGCGGCCAGCTCGTCGGCCAGCCGGTGTGACGGCACCCGGCGGGCACCGGGCACGGCTCCGGGCTGCAGGTCGTCGATCGCCGGGCACGAGCCGTACAGCACGGGCAGGCCCGCGGCGAGCGCCTCGACGACGGCCAGCCCGAACGTCTCCTCCTGCGAGGGGGCGGCCAGCACGTCCATGGCCGACAGCAGGGCCGGCACGTGCGCGGTCTCCCCGGCGAACACGACGCGCCGCTCGACGCCGAGCCGCGCGGCCAGCCCGCGCAGCCGGGGCTGTTCAGGGCCGGTGCCGACGAGCAGGAGCACCGCGCCGTCCAGCCGCGGCAGCGCCTCGACGAGCAGGTGGAAGTTCTTGCCCGCCACCAGGCGGCCGACCCCGCCGACGACGAACGCCTCCGGCGGGATCCCCAGGCTCAGCCTGGCCGGTCCGGCGGCCCGCGGATCGTGGCGGAAGGCGGACAGGTCGACACCGTTGGGGATGGTGACCACGCGTGCGGGCGGCAGGCCCCAGCCGTGCAGCCGGTCGGCCACGGCCGGGGAGACCGCGACGACGGCATGGGTCAGGCGGGCCGTCGTGCGGTAGAGCGTGCGGATCGGCGCGGTGACGGGCCGTCCCTCGATGTGCCGGGCCCCGGCCGAGTGCTCGGTGGTGACGACGACCGGCACGCGGGCCAGCCGGGCGGCGAGCGGCGCGTAGACGCAGGCCCGGTACAGGTGCGCGTGCACGACCTGGTAGCGGCCGGCGCGCATGAGGGCGGTGAGCCGGGGCAGCGCGCGCAGGTCCCGGTTGCCGCCCATGCCCACGGCGCGTACGGGCGTCCCGCCGGCGCGGATGGCGTCGGCCAGGGCGCCGGGCCGGGTCAGGACGGCGACCTCGCTGGCGCAGTCCATGTGGGGCAGCAGGGTCCGCAGTTGCTGCTCGGCCCCGCCGGCGGCCAGCCCGGTGATGACGTGCAGGACCTTCATCGGGCCAGCCCCCAGCGCAGCCGGTGGCAGGCGTTCTTGGCGAGCAGCCGGGCGGCGGTGTCGCGGTCGCCGACGTAGCGGCGCGGCAGGGCGTGCGCCCCGGCGAGCCTGCCCGGACGGACGGCGCAGGCGTGCTCGTACCCGGCCCGTCGGACGGCGGCGACCTCGCGGGCGGTCAGCTCGCCGTAGGGATAGGCGAAACCGGTGACGGGGGCGCCGAGCACGTCCTGGAGCATGAGCTTGCTCGTGGTCAGCTCGTCGGCGAGCTCGCCGGGGCCGGCGGCCGGCAGGTGGGGGTGGCTGTGGGTGTGGGAGCCGACCTCCATGCCGGCGGCGGCCACCCGGCGCAGCGTGTCGGCGTCCATCAGGGGGCGGGGGGTGACGTCGCGGTCCCAGGCGTTGTGGCCGCCGATCCGGCCGGCGACGACGTAGACGGTCGCGGTGAAGCCGTAACCGGCCAGCACCGGGACGACGTCGGTGGCGAAGTCGGCGTAGCCGTCGTCGAAGGTGAGCCCGACGAGCCCGCGCCGGTCGCCCGGATGGTTCAGCAGCTCGTGCACCGAAACGCCGCGCAGCCCGCGCCGGGCGAGCCAGCGGATGTGCGCGGCGAAGCGCTCGGGGGTGACGACGATGTCGAAGGGGTCCTCGTCGCGTTCGGCGACGGAGTGGTACATCCAGATGAGCGGCAGCGCGCCGATGCGCGTGCTCATACGCGCTCTCCTTCCCTGACGGTCGTGACGGCCCTCCGGAACGGCGACAGGCCGAGGCGATGGAGACCGGCCAGCATGAGCGCGGCGGTCACGGTGATTCCGACGGCGTTGGCCAGGGCGATGCCGCCCTGCGCCATGCCGGGGACGAGCGCCACGGACAGCGTCGCGGTCAGGGTGAGGCCGGCGGCCATCGCCAGGGCCGGGTACCACAGCTCGCGCCCGCCCCCGGCGCAGAAGTAGGCCCTGCAGACCACGCTCACGACGGTGTGGCCCAGCAGGCCGATCGTGTACAGCCGCAGGACGTGCTCGGTGGCGGCGGCGTCCTGGTCGTCGAAGGCGCCGCGGTGCAGCAGCAGGCCCACGACCATCGGTGCGAAGGCGACCAGCAGCGCGGCGGCGCCGACCGTGACGGCCGCCGCCGTCGCCAGGTCGCGGGCCAGCAGCCGCCAGGCCCGTACGGTGTCCCCCGCGGCGATGCTGCGGGCCAGGTGGGGATAGGTGACGGTGGCCAGCATCAGCGAGACCACCATCGGCACCTGGGCGATCTTCTGGGCGTAGTTGAGATGGGAGATCGCGCCGGCGGGCAGGTCGGCGGCGAGCACGCGTTCGACCAGCACCTGCCCCTGCCGCAGCAGCGTGAAGGCGACGATGGGCAGCAGCGCGGCGACCGGCAGCACCAGGCGGCGGGGCATCCGGCGGGGCAGGCCGACGCGCCGCAGATACGCCGGCGCCTGCATGCCGACCATGAGGACGGCGCCCACCGCGACCCCCCACGCGGCGGCCCGCACGCCGAGCGTGTCGTGCCAGACGACCAGGCAGCCGACGAGGGCCACGTTGTAGGCCAGGCCGGTGGCCGCGGGCGGGCCGAAGACGTGATGGGCCCGAAGGGCCGCGCTGGCGTATCCCGCCAGCGCGAACGGCAGGACGCAGCCGCAGCAGATCCGCCAGCACTGCACGGCCAGCCCGGCCTGCGGAAGGCCGGGGGCCAGCGCCGCCACCAGCCAGGGCGCGAACGCCGCGGCGCACACGGCGACGGCGGCGAGCGCGGCGGCCAGGGCGGGCAGCGTCCGCTCCACCAGCGCCGCCCGCTGTCCGTCCCCGGTCGCCGTGCTGAACAGCGGGATCAGCCACAGGGCCATCGCCCCTTCGATGAGCAGCGGCGCGGCGGTCTCGGGGACGGTCCAGGCGACCAGGAAGGCGTCGGTGTCGGCGTTGGCGCCGAACAGCGCGGCCATCAGCAGGTCGCGTACGTATCCGAGGGCCGAGCCCGCGCCGACGAGCATCGTGGTGAGGGCCGCGGCGCGCAGGTCGGCCGCGCCCCGGCTCAGCACGCGGGCCGCCGCGACGGGAGCGCGGCGTCGGCGCGTCCCATCGCCAGGCCCAGCATGACCGACATGACCAGGCTGGTCGCGCCGCCGATGTCGGCGTAGGCGAAGTCCACCGCCAGCCACGTCATGAAGCCGGCGGCGCCCAGCCCCGCCGGGCCGGACCGTCCGGGGCGGGTGAGCGTGCGCACGAGCACCCCGCCCACGAGCAGCGCGAACGCCGACAGGCCGACGAGCCCCTGCTCGCTGAGCACCAGCAGGTACATGTTGTGCGGGGACAGCAGCGGCTGGCGGCGGTAGCCGCCGGTCGCGTCCTCGATGTCGCTGCCCGAGGACAGGGCCAGCGGCGCGTAGGTGTCACGCCAGGCGGCGAACCCCTTGGGGCCGACGCCGGTGACCGGGTGGTCCTGCCACATGCGGGCCGCCGCCTGCCACAGCTGGTACCGGTCCGACACCGATCTGTCGGGCTGGGCCACCGAGGAGGAGATGGAGGCGACGCGCTCGGCGACGACCCCGCCGGCGGGCCCGCCCAGGAGCGTCAGGAGCACGGCCCCGGCCGTGGCGGCGACGGCGGCCCCGACGGCCGGCCGTGCGCCGCGCAGCACGAGCATCACCGCCACGGCGCAGCCGACCGCGACCCAGGTGCCGCGGCTGAGGGACATGACGAGCGGCGGGCAGAGCGCCGCCGCGGCGATCAGGGCGGCGACGCGCCGGCGCGAGCCGCCGGCGAGCGCGACCGCCAGGGCGATGATCAGTCCGAAGCTGACCATGCTGGCCAGCGCCATGACCTCGCCCGCGCCGAACGTGCCGACCGCGCGGATCGGCAGGCCCGCGTAGGAGGCGCCGCTGCCCGTGAGCGCCTGCCGGCAGCCGATCACGGCCTGGACGAGCGACACGGCGGCGACGGCGCCGCCCACCAGCAGCAGGTCCGACCGCCGCCGTACCGCCACCGTCACGGCGACGGGGACCAGGACGAACACCTGGAGGAACCGGGCCAGGCCGGGCAGCGCGAGCAGGACGTCGGACGCCGTGAGGGCGGCCGCCGTCGCCGCGAGCGCCGCGGGTGCGACGAGCAGGACCCACCTGCCGGGACGCCCACCGCCCCGCGCCAGGCTCACCACCACGGACACCAGCAGCGCCAGCGACATCAGGTCGGCGACCTGCGGCTGGACGACGTCCGCGGCGTGCGGCGCGGCGGGCACGCACACCGCGATCACCGTCAGCGCGGCCCAGAAGCTCGGACGGGCCGGCAGTCGGCCCAGGGACGGCAGGAACGTCCTGATCACGATCGTCCCGGCCACAGCAGGCAACCGACCGTCCGGATCATGATCTTGATGTCCCGGCGCAGGGACCAGGTGTCGATGTAGTGGTTGTCCAGCCGCGCCCGGTCCTCGATCGAGGTGTCGCCGCGCAGGCCGTGGGTCTGGGCCAGGCCGGTGAGGCCGACGGGCAGGCGGTGGCGGCGTCCGTAGTGGTGGTCGCCGCGCGAGAACAGCTCCACGAAGTGCGGCCGTTCGGGCCGGGGGCCGACCAGGCTCATGTCGCCGCGCAGCACGTTCCACAGCTGCGGGAGCTCGTCCACGGAACAGGAGCGCAGCAGCCGGGCGGACCGGGTCAGGCTGGGGTCGTCGGCGATGCTCCAGCGGGTGTCGGACTCGCCGGCGCGCAGCGGGGCGAAGGTGCGGAGCTTGACGATCTCGATGGGCATCCCGGCGATCCCCACCCGGACCTGCCGGAACAGCACCCCTGGTCCTCCCTGCCTGCGCAGCAGCAGCATGCAGGCGAGCAGCACCGGGGCGCTGACGACCAGCCCGGCCGCGGCCAGCCCGACGTCCAGGGCGCGCTTGAGCGGCCAGGACGCGCGCCGCTGCGGCAACGGCCGCATGCGCAGCACCGGGAACCCCCGGACGTGCTCCCCCACGGGGACGAAGTCGACCAGCACGCCGCCGGGCTGCGGCGCCAGGTACACCGGGTAGCCCGCCTGCCGGGCCTGCTGCGCGAGCCGGTGGGTCTGCTCCTCGCCGCCCGGGGGCGGGGCCAGGACCACCACGCGGGCCAGGTGCCTGCGTGCCATGGTGAGCAGGGTCTCCGGGTCGTCCACGATCGGCTCGTACGGGGCCTGGCCCAGCACGTCGCCGGCGCCGCCGACGGGCAGCAGGCCGTACTCGGTGTGGCGCAGCAGGGTCAGCGCGAGGTTCCTGGCGTGCGCGCCGGAGCCCACCACCAGCGTGGGCACCAGTGCGCCGCGGCGGCGGGCCTGGCGCAGCACCGCGTAGACCAGTCCGCGCCCGGTCAGCGTCAGCCCGAGGTAGGCGACGACGACCCGCGACGACTCGCCCGTCCAGGTGATCAGCGTCGTCTCGTGGTCCAGGGCCACGACGGTCAGCGCGCCGGCGATCGCGGTGGCGCATCCCCCTCGCCACATCCATCCGTCCATGACGGACGGCGACAGCCGGATCCGGTACGTGCCGCCCGCCAGGTTCAGCAGGACGAGCAGCCCCGCCGCCAGGCAGGCGAGCAGCACGCCGTAACCGGCGTCGAGAACGGGCGCGGCCAGCGCGACGGCGTCGACGCTCGCGTCGGCCAGGGAGCAGATGGTCCAGCATGTCACCGGACGCCGCCGGCCGGGGGCGCGGCGGGAGGCGCCTCGCTGAGACAGCAGCATGCCCTTTGACGGGGAGTGCGGGAAGGGTTCTTCTTCCCGAAGGGGTGTGACCATATCTGCTCCATTGCAAAAAGACAACGGCGATCCATAAAGAGTGTGATATCCACGAACAGGGGATGGATATGACTGTCCTACTTATCGCGAAAATTCGCTCATCTTTGGCCTCCATTCCGATAATCGCCCTGATTCGCGGGCAGCGACCAACTTACTTGGCGGGTTCACAGGTACGGCCGTGTGGACGGGATGGCGTCCCACAAAGATTGCGAATTTTCGGGTGTCGCGAAGCTAGGCCATTTGTCCCGGTTCGCCGTTCAGGTAGCGATGAAGATCTTTGCCGGGGCATGGCGACGGTATGACGCAACCGGACGGACGGGTTCAGGAGGCGGGTTTCGGGAGGTCCGCGAGGGTCCGCGCGCCGGCCGCCCGGCGGTGGCGAGCGACCCGCGGGACAGTCCGAATGGGCATGACCGCCACACTTGGGGAGCCGGGCGGCTAGGCTCCCCAATCGCCACTGGCCCCCGTCCGCCGATTTCAGTACGTTCTCACTGGTCCCTACGGAAGCCCCCATGCCGTCATTACGTTCGCGTGAAGAGAACTCGCGCGACGGCGAGGACGACAGCCCGCCGCCGCGCCAGGACGCTCCGCGCGCCATCGCTGCCGAGACGGTGCTGAGCACTCTGGTGGGTGTGATCGTCACCCGGATATGGACGGATTTCACCGCCTTTGTGGAACAAATCCCCGGCGGCTACTACGTCGGGGTGTCTCTGCTCACCGGGGCGGTCTTCCTGACGATCTGGGCCGCTTCGCGACTGAGCCCGGCACGGGTCCGGGCCGCGGCCGCCGAGCGGGGCGCCCGCGCGTGGCGGTGGATCTGGCGGAAGACGCCCCGGGGCCTGCGCCGGGCCGCGCGGATGTTGCGCCTCAACCGCGCGGTCCGGCTGCTGCTGGCGGTCTACCTGGCCGCCGTCGCGGGGGCGTGCGTGGTCGCCGTGGGCGCGGGCGGCGTGTGGGCGTACCGGCGGCTGGGTCTCGGACCGTGCGATCCCCCGCAGGAGCTGACCGTCATGACCGCGCCGGAGAACGTGAGCGCGCTGCGGATCGCCGCCGAGGCGTTCGTCGGGAGCCGGTCGGAGCACGGTTGCGCGTTGCACCGCGTCTCGGTCTACCCGGAGGCGTCCGTCGAGGAGCTGGCCTACGGCTTCGACAACGACTGGCAGCGGGACGGCTACAACCAGAACGGCGACCCGTACACGCGGCTGCTCACCCCGCGTCCGGACCTGTGGGTGGCGACCACGGCGGCGGAGCTCGGCCTGGTGTTCGGCGGGGACGACCGGATCAGGGCCGCGCCCGTGCGGATCGAGCCCCTGGGCGACGCGGGCGCCGACCGGCTGACGCTGGCGGTGTCGAGCTCCCGCTACGGCGTGCTCAACCAGATCCTGCCCGCGCGCGGGCCCGGCCGCCGTCTCGACGCGGCGCTGGCGGCCGCCCGGGGCCGGCAGCGGATGCGCCTGACCTACCCCGAGCCGAGCCTGTCCGTCGCCGGGCTGGTCGCGGCCGCGCGGGTCGTGGACACCGACAGCGGCAGGGAGATCGCCCGCAGCGCCGGCCTCGGGGGAACCGTCGGGGAGACCTTGTGCCGGTTCCGCACGGGGTCGAAGGACGAGCGCGACGACCTCGCCTTCCTCGTGCCGTCCCGTGCCGTCGTGGACCTCAACGCCGGCCTGCCGGGCTCCACCCCCTGCCCCGGCAGGCAGCTCAGCGGCGGCGACGCCCTCATGGACGTGAAACCCGAGGCCGGCACGCTGATCACGCATCCCGTCCACGGGGTGAGCTGGCCCGGGGACGCGCCCGCGCGCATGGAAGCCGTGCGCGACCTGGCCGCCTGGCTGTCCCGGACGCGCCCGCTCGACACCCGCCCCGACCCGGCAGGCAAGGCGACCCAGGACGACCTGGGCATGGTCCGCGAGCGGATCGCCGCCAAGCTGCCGTCGGTGAGCGTCCAGGTGGCGCTGGACGGGTCGGGCTCGATGGCGGAGTCGCCCTCCTCCCTGCTGGCCAGGGTCCGGGACGCGCTCTCGGCCGTACGCGGCTCGCTGGGCAACGACGACCGGCTGTCCGTGAGCCTGTTCCACCGGCCAGAGCAGGGCGGGCGGGTGGTCAGGTTCGACCCCGAGGTCTACCACCGGCAGGACTGGGAGCGCCTGCAGTCGCGGCTCGCCGAGGCGCCGCGCGGCGCCAGGGACGCGCCGATCTCGCAAGCGTTGAGGGACCTGGGCCACGAACTGGACCCGCCCGGCAGGCCGGTCGTCGTGATCACCGACGGCGGTCCCTTCAGGTCCGACGAGAAGGACGACGACAAGGTGGCGCAGGCCCTCGAACGGGCGGCGCGCGACGCGGCCACCGTCCTGGACGTGCACGTCCTGGTGGTCGGCGACGCCGCCTGCCCGCCCGGACTCGGACCGGGGCCCGTCCCGGCCGGCGGGGTGACCTGCACCGCCGTGGCCCACAACAACCTGGAGGACGCCTTGCGCAACCTGGTCTCGGCGATCAGAGGGCGGCCCTGATGTCCGGCCGGCCGGTCGCCGAACGGGTGGCGGCGGGCGTCGCGTTCGTGGTGACGGTGTGCCTGCTGGCGTACCTGCTGGTCGCCGACCGCACCGCCCGGTCGGACCGCGTGTGCCCGTCCCATCTCCAGGAAGGGCTGCGGGTGGCGGCGGGTGACGACATCAGTGCCAGCACCTACCGGCGCGAGCTGTTCGACGAGTGGAACGCCCACCACCAGCCCCGCGTGACGCTGGTGGAGATGGGCGAGACCACCGACGACGAACGCAAGGAGATGGTCACCGCGGCCCAGGCGGGGCGATGCGCGTACGACGTCCTGGTCATGGACGTGGCCTGGGTGCCGGAGTTCGCCCGCAACGGCTTCCTGCGGGAGACCCCGCTGACCCCGCAGGAACGCGCGGCCTTCGTGCCGCAGGCCCTGCGCACCGGCGAGGTGGACGGCACGCAGTACGCCGTCCCCTTCGGCACCAACGTCCCGCTGCTGTATTACAAGTCGGGCCTGCCCTACCCCCGCACCCTGGACGAGTTCCTGGACCTGGCCTCCCGGCACCGCTACGCCGCCCAGCTCGACGACTACGAGGGCGGCACGGTCAACCTGCTGGAGGCGATGCTCTCCGGCGGCGGCGAGATCATGCGGGACGACCGCGTGGTGCTGGACGAGCCGGGCAACGCGGACAAGGCGCGGACGGCGCTGGCACGGTGGAGCACGATGACCCGCGCCGTCCTGGAGGACCGGCCGCGGTACGCGAGTCTGCAGGAGCGTACGAGCATGCGCGAGTTCCGCCGGCCGGACGTCGGCTACCTGCGCGACTGGGCGTTCTCCTTCCACGAGCTGGCCGCCGACCCGGCCCTGCGCCCCGCCTCCGGAACCCTGCGCTTCAAGGTCGGCAAGTTTCCCACCCACGGCACCCTGGGCGGTTTCAACCTGGCCATCGCCAGAGACTCCCCGCACGCGAAGGAGGCCATGGAGCTCATCCGGTTCCTGACCGGGCGGAAGCGCCAGAGCAGGCTGTTCGCCTGCGGCGGCTACCCTCCGGTGATCGAGGCCGTGTACGCCGAGTTCCGCGACCGGCCGACGGCCTGCCGGAAGACGACCACGGACCCGCCCGGCGACACCGTCGGCCCCCGGGAGCTCAGCGCGCTGGCCGGGGCCGTCCACGCCGGTCTCCAGGACACCGTCACCCGGCCCGCCTCCCCGTACTATCCGGCGTTCAGCGAGGTGTTCCGGAGCTGCGTCCGCCAGGCGGTGCTGAAGGGCCCCGACTCACCGCCGATCGACTACCCGGCCTTCGCCGCCGCCCTCCGCGCCGCGCTGGACGGCCGCCCCGCCGACCGGAACGCCTGTTCAGGCTCCACCTGAGGGCGCCTGAGGCCGTCCGAACAGCCGTTCGAGCTGGTGTTCGACGAGCGCCGCGGCGTCCTCGGCGGTGTAGTGGCCGATGACGATCGGGTTCACCAGGCCCTGGGCGAAGGCGAACAACATGGCCGCCTCCTTGACGGCGTCGACGTCGGCGGCCACCTGACCGGCCGCCTGGGCCGCCCTGAGCTGACCGGCGTAGAAGTCGAGGACGATCGGCAGGCCCGCGCGCAGCAGCGCCGCCAGCGGCTCGGCCACCACCGAACGCGCGAGGAAGGCCAGCCCGACGCGCGCCTCGAACCGGCGCTCCTCGTCCAGCGGCAGGAGTTCCAGGAGCGCCACGCGCAGGAGGCCGAGGGGGGTGCCGTCGTGCGCGGCGGCGGCGACCCGGAGGCTGATCCGGGTGTTGAGGTGCTGCAGGGCGAGCGTGAGCATCTCGTCCTTGCTGGCGAAGTAGTGCTGCACCGCGCCCATGGACATGCCCGCCTCGGCCGCGACCTCGCGCAGGCTGACGCTGTCCATGCCCTTGGCATCGATGACGCGATGCACGGCGTCGGCGATGTGCCGCCGGCGCGTCTCGTGGTCGACGATCTTCGGCATCGGTTCCCAGTTTTTGTCATGCGGTCGCATTGCGAAGCGAGCGCCCGCCTTTTACCATGCGAGTGCATGATAAACGAGGGCGAGGTGGACGTCGTGCGCGTACTGATCGTCGGGGTGGGCACGCGGGGTGACGTGGCCCCGTACACGGGGCTGGGCGTACGGCTGCGGGAGGCCGGGCACGAGGTGGCCGTCGCCTGCCACCAGCCGTACGCCGACCTGGTGACCACCGCGGGTCTGGAGCATCGGGACATCCCGGGCGACCTGTTCCCCCTGCTGCCCGCGGGCAAGGGCGGCGCGCGGGTCTCCCCGGCCGCCAAGCTCGCCCTGTTCGCCGAGTACGGCAGGCAGGTCTCCGGCGGCATCGTCCGGGCCGCCGCGGCGGGGACCGACGTCCTGCTGCTCAACGTGGCCGCCTCGGCCGGGTACCACGTGGCCGAGGCGATGGGCGTGCCGAGCATGGGCGTGCACCTGCAGCCGGTGGAGCCCACGGGGGACTTCCCGCCGGTCATGAGCGTCGTGCGCCGCTCGCTCGGCCGGTGGGGCAACCGGACGGCGGCCCGCCTGGCGTTCGCGCTGCCCTCGCCCGCGCACGCCGGGTCGGCCAAGGAGTTACGGGCCGCGCTCGGGCTGCCGCCGATCGGCTCGCGGGAGGCGTACCGGCGGCGGGAGGCCGCGTGCTGGCCGGTCCTGCACGGGTTCAGCCCGTCGGTGCTGCCCCGACCGGCCGACTGGCGGGCGGGGCTGGAGGTGACGGGCTACTGGTGGCCGGTACGTCCGGCCGGCTGGCGGCCCGACCCGCGCCTGCGCGACTTCCTCGACTCCGGCCCGCCCCCGGTGTTCGTGGGCTTCGGCAGCCAGGCGGGCCCGCGCGCCGACCACTACACCGACCTGGCCCTTCACGCCCTGCGGCTGGCCGGCCTGCGCGGAGTGCTCCAGACGGGCGTGCCCGGAACGCTGAACGACGACGTGCTGGGCGTCGCGGACGTGCCGCACGAGTGGCTGTTCCCGCGCATGGCCGCCGTCGCCCACCACTGCGGCAGCGGGACCACGGGGGCCGGGCTGCGGGCGGGCGTGCCCGCCGTCGGCCTGCCCGCCCTGGCCGACCAGCCGTTGTGGGCGTCCCGGCTGGCCGCGCTCGGGGTCGGCCCGGCCGCCGTCCCCTTCCGCCGCCTGTCCCCGGAACGGCTCGCGGCCGCCCTGCGCGCGGCCGTGAGCGAGCCCTCGTACGCGCGGCGGGCCGCGGAGCTGTCGGAACGCATCAGGGCGGAGGACGGGGGCGCGGCCGTGATGGCGGCGGTGAACAGCCTGGCGTGACCGCCCGCCGCATCCCGGCCTCCTGGCGGGCATAATGCGTTGATCGCCGCGAGGAGAGGCAGGATTCATGATGGATCAGCCGAGTTTCGCCCGGACCGGCCAGACGATGGTGGTCGCCACCCTCGTGTCGAGGATCACCGGCTTCCTCCGGACGCTGGCGCTGGTCGCCGCACTCGGGCTGGGCACGCGGCTGCTCGACGCCTACACCGCCGCCAACGTCCTGCCCAACAGCATCTACGAGCTGGTGATGGGCGGAGCGGCCGCGAGCGTGCTGGTCCCGCTGCTGGTCCGGGTGACGGCCGACGACGACGTCGACGCGGACCTGTTCACCCAGCGGCTGCTGTCCCTGGTGTTCTACGGACTGTCGGCGGTCGTCGTCGTGACGATCTGCGCGGCCCCGCTCATCGTCGACCTGACCGTCCCCGGGTTCAGCTCCGCCCAGCGGGAGCTGGCCGTCGACTTCGCCCGGATCTTCCTGCCCCAGATACTCTTCTACGGCCTCGGCGCGACACTCACCGCGATCCTGAACGTCCGAGGCCGGTTCGCCACCCCCATGTGGGCCCCGGTGGCCAACAACGTGGTGGTCATCGCCACCGCCGGGACGTTCCTGCTGGCCGGCGGAACCGGCCACCTGGAGAGGCTGCCCCAGGGGCAGATGTTGCTGCTGTCGATCGGCACCAGCGCCGGGGTCGTCGCCCAGATGATCGTCCTGGCGGTCGTCACCCGCCGGGCGGGCCTCCCGCTACGGCTGCGCGCCGACCCGCGGGGCATCGCGGTACGCAGGATCCTGGCGATGGCCGGCTGGACGCTCGCGTCGGTGACCGCGGCGCAGATCGCGCTGATCGTCGTCAACCGGCTGGCGTCGCAGGCCGGGCCGGGGGCGGTGGGTGTCTTCTCCAACGCGTACACCTTGTTCCAGCTGCCGTACGCGGTCATCGCGGTGACCGTGATCACCGGCCTGCTGCCCCGCATGAGCCGGGCGGCCGGCGAACGGAATCTGGCCCAGATCACCGCCGACCTGTCGCACAGCCTGCGGGTGACCGGCGTGATCCTGGTTCCCGTGGCCGCCGCGCTCGTGGCGCTGGGGCCGCAGCTGGCCATGCTGCTGTTCGCGCACGGGAACGCCTCTCCCCGCGCCGCTCATCTCACCGGTGTCGTGCTGGCCGCGTACGGGCCGGCGCTGGTTCCGTTCGCGGGCTACCAGATCCTGCTCCGCGTCTACTACGCCCTCGGTGACACGCGCACGCCCGCACTGGTCAGCGTGGTCGTCTCCGCCGCCCTGCTCGTCACGAGCCTGGTCGCCGCGCGCCTCTTCCCGGGCACGGACATGGTCGTCGCCCTCGCCGGCTGCACGGCCGTCGCCTACGCCTTGGGGTTCGTGATCGTCGCCCAGCTGTTGCGGCGCCGGATCGGCCGCATCGACGGCCACCGGCTGCTCAGCTCGTACGGGCGCATGTCGGTGGCCGCGGTGGTCGCCGCCGGTCTCGGGCTGGCCGTGGGGGCGGGGCTCGGCGGTCCGCTCGCCGTCGTGTCCGCCACGACCGTCGTCGGCGCCGGCCTCTACGTGTTGATCGCCCGCCTTCTCCGCATCGGCGAGTTCGCCGTCCTGACAGCCGGCCTGCGCCTCCCCCGCCTCTGACCAGGGCGCGGCCGCGGTCGGCACGCCGTTCTCCGTGTGAGAGGTGCTGATCGGCCACCGGCTGCTCGTACGGCCGGGCCGGGCGACGGGCGGCGCTGCGGGCACCACCAGGCAGAATGTCGGCCATGAAGGTCCTGACGGCCACGCGGGACGCGGCGCTCTTCCTGATGTCCGGAGCGGGCGCCGCGCTGCTCGCGCTGCCGCTGTTCTGGCTGGTCGGCTGCGTCGCGCTGCTGAGCCTGGCCGGGGTCGGCCTGCCCCTGATCCCGCCGGTGACGCGGCTGGTCAGGCGGCTGGCCGGGTGGCAGCGCCGCCGTCTAGGGATCCGGGTTCCGCCGTATCTGCCGCTTGAGGGGACGCTACCGGTACGCGTGCGCGCGGCCGTGGGCGACCCCGCCACGCCGCGGGAGGTGCTCTGGCTTCTCGCGCACGGTCTCACCGGCAGCGTGCTCGGCTTCCTGGCGCTGGGCCTGCCGCTGGCGGCGCTCAACGCGGCCACCCTGCCGCTGTGGTGGTGGCTCCCGCCGGGCAGCCCGCCGTCGGTGCTCGGCTACGCCGTCGACTCCTGGCCGACGGCCCTGACGGGCCCGTTCGTCGCCGCGGCGTACGTGGGCGTGGCCCGCCTGGTCCTGCCGAACGCCGCCGTCCTGTCCGAACGACTCAGCCGCCGCCTGCTCGAACCCGTCGGCCGGGTACGGCTGGCGCAGCAGGTGGCGATGCTGACCGCGGCCAGGGCCTCGGCGCTCGAAGCCCACGCGCAGGAGCTCAGGCGCATCGAGCGCACCCTCCACGACGGCACGCAGAACCGCCTGGTCGCCGTCGTCATGCACCTCGGCATGCTCGAACGTGCCCTGGGCGCCGCCCCCGAGAGCACCCGGCAGCTGGCCGTACGGGCCCAGGACGCGGCCTCCGACGCGCTGGTCAACCTGCGTGACGCCATCCGGGCCATCCACCCGCCCGTCCTCACCGAGCACGGGCTCGACGGCGCGCTCGCCGCGCTGGCCGCGCGCAGCCCGGTCCCCTGCGTCGTCGAGGTCGCCGGCTTCCCCCGCCTGCCGGCGGCCGTCGAGGCGGCCGCGTACTTCACCGCCGCCGAAGCGCTCACCAACGTCGCCAGGCACAGCCGTGCCGGCAAGGCGGCGCTACGCGTGCACCTGGACGGCGGCCTGCTGATCGTCGAGATCGAGGACGACGGCGTGGGCGGCGCCAGGAGCGGCGCCGGAAGCGGCCTGACCGGAATCGACCACCGGGCCGCCGCCTTCGGCGGCCGGAGCACCCTGACCAGCCCGCCCGGCGGGCCGACCGTGTTGACAGTGGAGTTGCCATGCGGGTTGTGATCGCCGAGGACGACGCGCTGCTGCGCGAGGGGCTGGCGCTGCTGCTGGCCGCCGAGGGCATCGAGGTGCTCGACGCCGTCGACAACGCCGCCGACCTGCTCGCCGCCGTCTCGGCCGAGACGCCCGACGCGCTCATCGTGGACGTACGGCTGCCGCCGGACTTCCGCGACGAGGGCCTGCGCGCGGCGATCGAGGCCAGGCGGACGCGGCCCGGGTTGCCCGTCCTGGTGCTGTCCTCCTACGTGGAGGACACCTACGCGTCCGCCCTGCTCAGCGAGGGCGGCGTGGGCGTCGGCTACCTGTTGAAGGAGCGCGTCGGCAAGGTGCAGTCCTTCCTGGACGCGTTGCACCGGGTGGCCGACGGCGGGACCGCGATCGACCCGGAGGTGATCGCGCAGCTCCTGGTGCGCCGCCGGGCCGGTGACCCGCTCCACGCGTTGACCGCCCGGGAGCGGGAGGTGCTCGCGCTCATGGCCGAGGGGTTGTCCAACACCGACATCGGCGTCCGGCTGGTGATCAGCGAGGGCGCGGTCAACAAGCACATCAGGAACATCTTCGCCAAGCTCGGCCTGCAGCCCTCCGACAGCGGCCACCGCAGGGTGCTGGCCGTGCTCGCCTACCTCAGGGCCTGACCCGCGGCCGGCCGTTGCCCGGCGCAGAGGGCGGTGTCGAGGAAGCGGTCGAGCCGCTTGTCGCCCTCCGCCGTGAGCGACTTCTCGGTCGCGGTGACGGTGGCCGAGCGGCCGCCCTCGGTGACGCCGCCGCGGGTCGAGTATCCGCCGACGTCACCGCTGTGCCCCCAGGCGAGGCCGCCGCAGCTCAGCGAGATCTTCGTCAGGCCGAGCCCGTACCCCCACCCGCGCGGGGCCCCGGGCACCGGGACGGTCCGCTTCATCTGCTCCAGCATGGCCGGCTTGAGGAGCCGGCCGCCGAGCAGCGCGCCCAGGAACCGGTTGACGTCCCGCGGCGTGCTGACCAGCTGCCCGGCCGCCCATCCCCGCGACGGGTCCATCTCCGACGCGTCCACCGGCTCGCCGCCCGGCTCGCCGGTCCTGGACTTGTAGGCCCTGGGGTGGGCGCCCCGGATCCGCTGCTCGCCGGGGTTGGGCCAGTAGGTGTCGCCGAGCCCCAGCGGCGTGATGATCCGGTCGGTGATCTCCGCGCCGATCGGCCGGCCCGTGACCTTCTGCACCAGCAGGCCGAGCAGGACGTACCCGGTGTTGCTGTAGCTCCAGCCCTTGCCGGGCGGGAACAGCGGCTGCTGCGTCAGCGCCAGGTCGACCAGTTCCCTCGGCTCGAAGTAGCGGTGCCGGTTGTCGAAGAACGTCCCCGGGATGGCCTTGCTGTGGTCCGGCAGGCCCGAGGTGTGCTGGAGCAGCTGCCGGACCGTGATCAGGCGGCCGTCGTGCCCGTTGCCGCGTACCAGCCGCGGCAGGTACCTCTCGACCGGCGCGTCCAGCTCGACCTTGCCCTCGCCGGCCAATTGCAGGACGACCGCGGCGGTGAAGGTCTTGGTGGTGCTGGCGATGCGTACCTGGCCGTTGACCGGGACCTTCGCCCGGGTGGCCAGGTCGCCGACCCCGGCGGTGTAGTCCCGGCCGCGTCCGCCGGGTTCTCTCACCGCGGCCAGCGCGCCCGCGAACTCGCCGCCGCCGGCCAGCTCGTCCAACGCCGACCGTACGGCGTCGCCCGGACGGCTGCGCGGAGCGGCGTCGGCGGCGGCCGGGGTCGCGGCCCCCAGCGCGAGGGCCAGCACCACCGCGGCGCTGCGGAAGGTGACGGCAGGATGCTGAGACATCCGGAAACTCCCTTGATGACGTGGTTGCGATGTCCTTCAGCATGTCGGCGCGACCGGCACACGATCGATCCCACGCGTGGGTGTCTCCGCACTACAGCCAGCACCACCCCGCCCGTCCTCGACCGCGCGGGGCGGGTCCTCCTCCGGGCGGGGTGCTAGGCTGCCGTTCGTCCGGTGTCGGATCAGTGCTGGAAGGGAGGTGAGGTTCGATGACCGCGGTGAAGACCGCTGCCATGGGCAGCGCCCGCGCCGACCTCACGTCCCGGGCCTCGGTCTGACCCACTTCCTCCCCCGGCCTTGAGCCATCCGGCTCGCAGGGCGGGGTGATTCCGCGTCTCACCCGCGCGCCACCTTCGGGTTCCGAGGCTCCGCGACGATTCACCCTTCACCAGCACTTCGGCCATGTCCCGCATCCGCAGAAGGACGAGGAGACGATCCCGACCATGACCTTTTCCTGGACCACCCGATCCGAGAGCTCCGGCGACGTCGCCGCCATCCGCGACGTCAATCTCGCCGCCTTCCCCACCCCGTACGAGGCCGACCTCGTCGAGGCGCTGCGGGCCGACCCGGAGGCGTGGCTGCCCGGCCTGTCCTGGCTGGCCGAGTCCCCCGGCGGCGAGCTCGCCGGATACGCGCTGCTCACCCGCTGCACGGTCGGCGGCACACCCGCCCTCGCCCTGGGCCCGTGCGCCGTCAAGCCCGAGCACCAGCGGCGGGGCGCCGGTTCCGCGGCCATCCGCGCCGCCCTGCACGCGGCCCGCGAGCAGGGCGAGAACCTGGTGGTCGTGCTCGGCCACGCCGAGTACTACCCGCGCTTCGGCTTCACCCGGGCCTCCGGATACGGCATCCGCCCGACCTTCGACGTCGAGGACAAGTACATGATGGCGCTCGCCCTCGACCCTGAACGGCCGGTCCCGAACGGCGTCATCCGCTACGCGACGGCGTTCGGCATCTGATCCCCCGCTCCCGGAACGCGACGAACGGCCCTCAGCGCGGCTGGGGGCCGTTCGACCGTGCGGCCTCACGAGCCCGCGAGGGCGCGTCAGGGAATCGCGATCTCGATCTGGGCGAGGTGGGCGGCGATGATCTCGTCGAACGCGGCGCGACGGTCGACCCCGAGGGGACGGATCTCGCGGGCGAAGTGGGACAGCGCCGGGAAGCGGTCGGGGTCGGCGCCGAGGACCGCGACCCGGAACTGCTCCATGCCCTGTTCGTACTCCTCGGGAAGGAGGGCGCCGACGCCGGCCTCGGAGGCGATCAGCGCGGTGACGAGGATCACGATCCGGTGGTAGCGGGCCGGGATCTCCTCATCGGGCAGGCCCGAGGCCCGCAGGGCCTGTAGCACCTCCTCCATGACCAGCCGGGAACCGGGGCCGCCGGACCCGTAGCGCCCCCAGATCGCGGCGACCTGGGGGTGCTGCCCGAACGCCTCCCGCAGGCGCAGCGCCGTGGCGGTGAGGCGCTCTTTCCAGCCGTCCGGGGGGCGGTAACCGTCCATCGCGGCTTCGAGGGTGCGGTCGGCGACCGCGCGCAGCAGCTCGGTCTTGTTGCGGAAGTGCCGGTAGAGGCTGGAGGAGTCGGTGCCGAGCGCCGCGGCGAGCTTGCGCACGCTGAACGACTCGGCATCGCTCGTACGCAGCAGTTCCGCCGCCGTGCCCAGGATCTCGTCCGTCGTCCAACGCCTTCGGCCCGTCATCGTGCCCCTCTCGTCCGCGTCCAGACTAGCACCAGCCTGTGCACTTGCCGTTGCACGCACTGCGTGCATAATGGGAGCCCGCCGGCGAGAGACCGGCTCGGAGAAGGAGAGACGGGGACATGAGCGAGACCACCACTGTGCGACGGCCGCCGGAGCCGGACTTCCCGGCGCTGACGACCGAAGAGCTGATCACCTACCGCACCGAGGAGAATCGCTGGCGGGCGTCCGGCGCGGCGCGGGCGATCCTCGGGGAGCCCGACCCCGGGGCCGCGATCGAGTGGCAGCACCTCGCGCTGCCGGGCCGCGACCTGCCGGTCCGGGTGTACCGGCCGGTGTCGCACGACGACGGCGAGGCCGCCGCCCTGCCGCTCGTGATCCACGTGCACGGAGGCGGATTCGTGGGCACGGCCGCGCAGTGCGACTGGACCAACAGCCACCTCGCCGCCCGGCTGCCCGCGGTCGTCGTCTCGGTCGAGCACCGCCTCGTCGCCCCGGACAGCCCGATCGCGAACGCCGCCGACGACGGCTGGGACGTACTCCGGCACGTGATCGAGCACGCCGAGCAGTGGGGCGTCGATCCGGCGCGCACGGCCGTCTTCGGTGAGAGCTTCGGCGCGCTGATCAGCGCTCTGACGGCTCTGCGGGCCCGGGAGGCCGGGCTGCGGCTTAAGGCGCAGGTGCTGGTCAACCCCGTGGTCGAGGTTACCGAGACGATGTGCGACCACCCGTCCGTGGCCGAGTACGCCTACAGCCCGAGCCGCGCCCTGCCGCTGCTGCGGTTCCTGCGGCGGCTCGCCGTCCCGCCGGGAACCGACGCCCGCGCGTTCTCGCCGTTGTACGCGGAGGACCTGAGCGGGCTCGCCCCCGCGCTGCTCGTGGTGCCGACCCAGGACGCGGTCGCCGACCACGGCCGCCGCTACGCCGAGCGGCTGTGGTCGGCGGGCGCGTCCGTGCAGGTCACCGAGTACCCGGGGGCGCGGCACGCGTTCCTCACCCTGCCGGGGATCGAACCGCAGGCCGGAGACGCCCGGACGGAGATCTTCGAGTTCCTCCGCGCGGCCCTGGCCGGGTGACGGCGGCCGGTTCTCAGGACGGGGGTTCGTAGCGGGCGGTGAGCGCGGCGGCGCGGTCGCGCAGGGAGGTGCGCAACCACTGCGGGGCCAGGGCCTCGGCGTCCATGCCGAGCTGCCACAGCGCCCAGACGGCGTGTCTTCGGTCCTGGAAGGTCACCTCCAGCCGCAGCCGGCCGTCCGCGTCGGTCTCCTCGGCGAGGACGGCCAGCGCGGTGCCCAGCAGTTCCTCCCGCCGCGCCGGGTTCATCAGTACCAGCACGGCGACCTGGTCGCCGCCGGTGCGGAACCGGGTGCTGCGGTCCTGCCAGGCCCGGTCCAGGTCGACCCGGTCCGGCCGCTGCGCGGGTTCGGGCAGCTCCTCGGCGGCCGCGATCCGCGACAGGCGGTAGGTGCGGTCCGCGCCGGACCTCGTGGCCAGCAGGTAGCCCCGGTCGCGGATGGTGACCAGGCCGATCGGGTCGACCGTGCGCCACTCCGGGGCCTGGTCGGCGGCCGCGTAGTGGATCCGCAGCCGGTGTCCGGCGAACACCGCGCGCAGGACCTCGGCCGCGATGGCGTCGGGCACCTCTTCGGCGGACAGGCGGCGTGACAGCAGGTCGGTCTCCGGATCGATGAGCAGCCGCTCGGCCGCGCCGGCCGCGGTGTCCCGGTAGCTCTCGGGCAGCGCGTCGACCACCTTGAGCATCGCCGACGCGAGCGCCGAGCCGAGGCCGAACGCCTGCGCGCCGCGCCGCGATCCGGCCACCAGCAGGGCGAGGGCCTCGTCGGGGTTCAGCCCGGTGAGCTCGGTCCGGAAGCCGGGCAACAACGCGAAGCCGCCGTGCCGGCCGCGCTCGGCGTAGACCGGGACGCCCGCCGCCGACAGCGCCTCGATGTCGCGCAGCACGGTGCGGGTGGACACCTCCAGCTCGCGGGAGAGCGTGGCCGCGGACAGACGGCCGTGCTGCCGCAGCAGCAACACCAGCGAGACCAGCCGATCGGCACGCATTCGAAAACTCTACCGAAATACACGACACAGGATGTCGTGATTCGTTGGGAGGCTGATCACCATGACGTCAGAAATCGTGACATCGAATGGAGCTGATGTGGCAATGGAACGAACGGCGATCAACCCGGTAACGTGGTCGGTGGAGATGGGGTTCAACCAGGGAGAGCTCGTCACCGGGCACACCCGGACCCTGTACTGCTCCGGGCAGACCGCGACGGGCGATGACGGCAAGCCCCTGCACGACGGTGACATGGCGGCGCAGCTGGCACTGAGCCTCGACAACCTTGAAGCCGTTCTCGGCGAGGCCGGCATGTCCCTGGCGGACCTCGTCCGGCTCAACGTCTACACCACCGACGTGGATCTGCTCTTCCAGCACTACGGCGTGCTGGCCGCGCGGCTGGGCGGGGCCCAGGTGGCGCCGGCCACCACGATGCTCGGGGTGACCCGCCTGGCGATCCCGACCCTGATGGTCGAGCTTGAGGGGACCGCCGTCGCCTGACGTGACGGCCTGCCACCGCGTCCGGCGCGGTGACGAGCGGGATCGGTCCGTCGAGCCCGGCCAGCCGGGCCGGGACGCCGTCCACGGGATGGCCCGTTCGGCACCGGCGGTGTCCGTACGCGGTCGAGGAGGTCGGCGGCGATCGTTCCCCCGGCGGAGGTGAGGGAGGCGTCGACGGGGTGCTGCCTGTCGCGTTCCTCCTCCAGCGCCGCGCTCGCCGTGGCCATTCCGGTGAGCACGGCGGACGTCACGGTGACGCCGACCAGCAGGGAGGCGGTGGTGGCGGCGGTCCGGCGCACGGCGTTCCTGGTCGCCAGCCGTCGGGCGGGGCCGAGCAGCGCGCCGGTGATCCGGATCAGGCGGGGAACGAGCACCGGACCGAGAAGGAGCACGCCGGTGAACACCGAGCCCCGGCCCGCCACCATGATCGGCGTGCTGTCCTGGACCATCGCCACCCCGAGCAGGGCCGGCCCGACGACCAGCGGGAGCCCGGCGAGCGTCAGCCGCACCCGGCCCGCGGCCGAGTGCGCGTCGACGGGCGCGTCCGGGCGCAGCGCCGCGCCTGGGAAACCGGCAGCTGTGACGAAGTGCCGTACCCGCTGCCCGAGCATCCCGAAGTCTTCGGTGATGGGCACCACCACGTGCTCAGAACGCCCATGGCCCACCCATCGCCTCGCGCGACACCAGTGTTCATCTTCCATGCCGCCATCACTTGCCCTCCAGCATGCCCTGCTGGAACACCAGCGAACAGAACAGGAACTCGTAGGTCCCTCAGACGGGAGAACCAGCACTGCGGGGTATGGCGCATCGATGCCTGTCCCGACGGGAGAGGCAAGGTCAGGGTGCGCCAGCCGACCCCGTCGTGAGGTCCTGCCCGTGAACTTTGATGGGGAGTATCTGCAGCGGACGTGCCCGTCCCGGACGGCATCGGCATCGGCATCGGCATCGGCGCCGACGGTCAGCAAACGGCGCGGCCGGCCTGGCGGGACCAGCACCGCCAGGCCTTCCTGCGCGCGGCCGAAGCCCATGAGCGGGCCACTCACCAGCACGCCCGGCTTGCCGAGATGGAGCCGGCCAACGCAGGCCACCATCGTGCGCTGACGGCGTTGAACCGGCGGGCGGCCGTCCGCGACCGTAAGGCTGCGGCCGCGACGGCCGTGTATCTCTGATGGGGTGTAGGCGCAGTCCTGGCCGTCTCAGGTGTGCGCGTGGTTCTGAGGATGCACCTGGGCAACCCTGCTGGTTGCCGCCGCTGATGCCGCGTCACCAGCGGCGACCCATCCGGTAGGCGGGCGGCTCCGAAACCTGGGTGGCCGGTGCTGTGCCGGTCGGGGGCAGGAGGGGCTGTATGGGAGCGCGTGACCGGTCGACGCCGAGCCAAGACCGTCCGGGCAGTGGTCCGCCCGGACTGGAGGAATTGCTGCAGGCGGTCGGCAGAGGTGACCGCGGGGCGTTCGAGCGGCTGTATGACGTGCTGGCGCCGCGAGTGTACGGGCTGGTGCTGCGGGTGCTGCGAGATCGCGCGCACAGCGAGGAGGTGGCGCAGGAGGTGCTGGTGGAGGTGTGGCGCAGCGCCGCCCGCTACGAACCGGCCAGGGGCTCGGTGATGGCGTGGGTGCTGACCATCGCGCACCGGCGGGCGGTCGACCGGGTGCGGGCGGCGCAGGCGGGCACCGATCGGGAGGAGCGGGCCGCACGGCTGGAGCCGCACCGCTGTTTCGACGAGGTGGCCGAGCTGGTGGTGGGCCGGTTGGAGGGCGAGCGGTTGCGCCGCTGCCTGGACAATCTCACCGAGCTGCAGCGGGAGTCGGTCACCTTCGCCTACTACGGCGGCTACTCCTACCGGGAGGTCGCCGAGCTGGTCAAGGCGCCGCTGGGGACGGTCAAGACACGGATGCGCGATGGGCTGATCCGGCTGCGCGACTGCCTGGGAGTGGAGCGATGAAGGCGGCAGAGGACGGGTTCGACCCGCACACCTTGGCGGGCGCCTATGCGCTGGACGCCATCGACGAGGGCGAGCGGCGCCGTTTCGAGCGGCATCTGGCCGGGTGCGCCGAGTGTGCGCAGGAGATCACCGGGTTCGCCGAGACGGCCGCTCGCCTTGGGGTAGCGGTGGCGGGCGAGCCGCCTTCCGGCCTGCGGGCGCGGGTGCTGGCCGAGATCGAGCAGGTGCGTCAGCTGCCGCCGGCGCTGTCGCCCGCAGCGCCTTCCTGGCGGGTGTGGCGGGTCGCGTGGCGGCCGTGGCTGGCGGCGGTGAGCGTCGCCGCGGCCTTGGCCGTCATGGCCGGGCTCTGCGTGAGCACGCTGCAGGCGCGTCAGGAACTGGCGCAGGCGCGGCGGGCCGAGCAGCAGATCGCCGCGGTGCTGAGCGCGGATGACGCCCGGATGGTCACCGCACCGGCTACCGGGGCGAGGCGAGGCGGGCGGGGCACGGTGGTGCTGTCACGTTCGCAGGGCGTGCTGGTGTTCTGGGCTGCCGGGTTGGGCGAGCCGCCTGCGGGCCGGGTGTATCAGCTGTGGCAGCTCGCCCCGGGACGGATCACCTCGGCCGGGTTGCTGGCCTCCAGCGGCTCCGGCGGCACAGTGCCGGTCCTCAGCGCCATCAGCGCCGGTGCGGGCCAGGTGGGGGTGACGGTGGAGCCGGCCGGCGGGTCACGGCAGCCGACCAGTACGCCGTTGCTGCTGGTGGACATGCCCGCCGCCTGACCTTCCCGCCGGCACCCGCCACCGGGGAAACCGGCACCCATCCGTTTGGGCAGTGGCTCCGAAGCCCTGCTGTGACTGCTGAGAAACAAGCCAACGAGGGGGCGGCTTCCACACCGCCCCCGACACCAGCCGCCGTGTCCTCGGGCCGGATGCCGGGGGCCGGCGTGTCGGGGGTCTTCGGTGTGCTGGCCGCGGCGCTGGCGCTGGGGGTGGCGGAGATGACCGCCGCGTTGGTGGGCCGGCCGCAGGCCGGTCCGCTGCTCGCGGTGGGGTCGGCGGTCATCGATGCGAGCCCGGCATGGCTGAAGGACTTCGCCATCCGCACCTTCGGCACCGCCGACAAGCCGGTCCTGCTGCTCACGCTGGCGGCCGTGATCGTGGCCGTGTCGGCGGCCATCGGAACGGCCGCGCCCCGGCGACCGCGCCTGGCCATCGCAGCCCTGGCAGGGCTCGCGGCGATCGCCGGGGCCGCGGCGCTGTCCCGGCCCGAGGCCGGCCCGATCGACGTGCTGCCCGCCGTGGTGGGGGCGGCGGGCAGCACCCTCGCCTTGCTCTACACCCGCCGCCGGCCCCGCCCCGCGCGTGAGAGCCGCATCACGCTCGGCGACGTGGTGTGCTACGTCCATCCCCTCCAGCTGCCGGTGCCAGCAGCCGATCGGCGGGCGTTGCTCACTCGCGGCGCCGTCGTGCTCGGGGCGGCTGTGCTGACCGGCGGCGCCGGTCGGGCGATCACTTCGGCACGGCAGGCGTCCGCCGACGGCCGCGCTCTGGTGCTGCCGCCTCCCGCCGATCCGGCCCGGCCGCTCCCGCCGGGCGTGGGATTGAGAGTGCCGGGGCTCGGTCCGTTCACCACCTCCAACGACGCCTTCTACCGGGTCGACACCGCGCTGGTCGTCCCGCGCGTACCGCACCAGGAATGGACGCTGCGCGTCCACGGCCTGGTCGACCGCCCGGTCGAACTGTCCTTCGCCGAGCTGCTGGCCCGGCCGCTGACCGAGCGCGACATCACCCTGACCTGCGTGTCCAACGAGGTCGGCGGCCCGTACGCGGGAAACGCCCGCTGGCTCGGCGTCGACCTGGCCGCGCTGCTGCGCGAGGCCGGCATCCAGGCCGGGGCCGACCAGGTCCTGTCCCGCTCCGCAGACGGCTGGACCGCCTCCACCGCCCTGGAATCGGTGCTGGACGGCCGCGACGCGCTACTGGCCATCGCGATGAACGGCGTCCCGCTGCCACCCGCGCACGGCTTCCCGGCCCGGATGATCGTGCCCGGCCTGTACGGCTACGTCTCGGCCACCAAATGGGTCACCGACCTCAAGCTCACCCGCTTCGCCGACGAACGCGCGTACTGGACCCGGCGCGGCTGGGCCGAACGCGCGCCGATCAAGACCGCCTCCCGCATCGAGGTGCCCAAGCCCTTCGCCGAGGTACCCGCCGGTCCGGTCACCGTCGCCGGCACCGCGTGGGCGCAGCACCGCGGCGTCGCCGCCGTCGAGGTGCGCGTCGACGACGACCCCTGGCGCCCGGCCGACCTGGCCGCCTCCGCCGGGCCCGACACCTGGCGGCAATGGCACACGACCTGGCAGGCCACCCCTGGCCGGCACCGCCTGCGGGTCCGCGCCACCGACGCGACCGGTCACACCCAGCCCGCCGAACGCATGCCGCCGATCCCGAACGGCGCCACCGGCTGGCACACGGTCCTGGTGACCGTCACCTGAGCTCCCCTCAACGAGTCCATCCACACAACGAGCGAGGAACCATCATGAACCTTCGTCATGTCGCCGCCGGCCTGCCCATCCTGGCGCTGGCCGTCTCGATGACCGGCACCGGCGCATCAGCCTCCGCCGCGGGGCACGCCGGGACCACCGCGAGCGGCGTGTCCTGGACCGGCGCGGCCCAGCCGATGATCGCCCGGCGTCCCTTCGGTCCAGCCTGCTCGGCCGTGCCCACTTCCGGCAGGGGCAGCTTCACCGGCATGGCCGCCGACCCGGTCGCCACCGCCGCCTCCCACAACCCCGTGCTCTCCACGCTGGTCACGGCGGTGAAGAAGGCGGGTCTGGTGGACACGCTCAACGGCGCCGACGGCATCACCGTCTTCGCCCCCACCAACGAGGCGTTCGCCAAGATCCCCAAGAAGACGCTGGCCAAGGTCCTGGCCGACAAGAAGATGCTGACGTCCATCCTCACCTACCACGTCGTCAAGGGCCGCGAGACCCCGGCCGACCTGCGCCGTGGCACCTTCACGACGCTGCAGGGCGGCACGATCACCGCCCGCGGCTCCGGCACCGCCTACAAGGTCAACAACGCCCGCGTCGTCTGCGGCGACGTGGCCACTCGCAACGCCACCGTCTACATCATCGACACCGTCCTCATGCCCACCAGGTAGCCGTGCATCCGGCCCGCCGCACCGGCGGGCCCGATCGCGACGACGGCACCGAGGCCTGGCCGCGCCCGCACAAAGCATGATCACGGCCATCTGCTGGCCCCCACCTCCTCTTCTCTCACCGTCACCGCCTCACCTCGGTAAGGAACCCATGCACATGATCACGAAAAAGCGCCTGACCGCCGCTGTGCCCCTGCTGGCCTTGGCCGTGTCCCTGACCGCCTGCGGCGCCCACAGCGGCGACACCAGCGCCGACACCGGCGCGGCCCCCTCCACCAGCAGCGCCGCCCCGGCCCCCGCCAGCAGCGCCCCGATGGCTACCGACTCGGCCACCGAGCCCGCCGCCGATGCGCCGTTCGGCACGGCCTGCTCCGCCGTTCCCACCTCCGGCGAAGGCAGCTTCACCGGCATGGCCGACGACCCGGTCGCCACCGCCGCCTCCCACAACCCCGCCCTGTCCACCCTCGTCGCCGCAGTGCAGAAGGCCGGCCTGGCCGACACGCTCAACTCCGCCGACGGCATCACCGTCTTCGCCCCGACCAACGACGCCTTCGCCAAGATCGACAAGAAGACGCTGGACAAGGTGCTGGCCGACAAGAAGGCCTTGACCGACATCCTCACCTACCACGTCGTCCCCGGCCGCAAGACCCCCGGCGACATGCAGAGCGGCTCCTTCACCACGCTGCAGGGCGGCAAGGTCACCACGACAGGATCCGGTGAGGACTACAAGATCGGCGACGCCGACGTGGTGTGCGGCAACGTGCACACCCGCAACGCCTCCGTCTACATCATCGACACCGTCCTCATGCCCAAGAAGTGACCCCGAACAACGGGCTTCGCACACCCATGGCGCCTGCCCGGCCACTCCGGCCGGGCAGGGGCACCGCGGGTGCCGCTCACCCGGTGGGCCGGGGTCCTGCGGCCCGGCGTAGCCTGTTGGCGATCGCGGCTCCCAGCCCCTGCTCGCCGGCGGGGACGCGATGATGAGGTCGCAGCCTCGCTGGTCGAGCTCGCGCAGCAAGACATACAGCTCGCGCGCGTAGGCGGGCATCGACGCGGGAACCGCCACCACGGCGTGCGCTTTCACCTCGGCGTCGGCGAAGGCGGCAGGAAGCAGGACGCCCACCTGGCGCCCCGACTCCTGCGCGCGTTCCGCTTCGGCGACCACCTGCTCGGGCTCGACCAGGACGACCCGGGCCCGCGGCGCGTAGTGCGGGGGATGCTGGCCGGGCACCCGGATGTGGCTCGTCGCAGGGACCGCCAGCGGATGTCCCAGCGTCGTTTGCAGGCCCGCCGCCCGGCCGCTGGTGATCTCTGCCCGCACACCGGCCGCGCCCGCCTGGGCTACGACCGCGCCCGCGTCCCGCTGGAGAAGCACGCCGGCCTCGATCTGCACCAGTTGCGCCACAGTGCCGCCACCCACCTTGACGAGGCCGAGGTCCCGCTGCAGCTCATCATGGGCAAGACCCGGCACAAGAACCCCCGCACCGCCATGCGCTACGTCAAACCCGGCCCTGAGGCCATCGCCAAGGTCACCGAGATCCTGGCGCCCCGCCGCCACACCCACTGATCAACTGAGTGGCGGCTCGCCGGAGCCATTGGAGTTCCGGGCCTTTACGCGCAGACTGTTCCTGCCGGCCAGCGCCCCTGATCCAAGCCAAGGCCTGAAACGGGCAACCGGCCACGTCTTGCCCCCGGGATTTCAGTCGACGCGGCCGTCGTAGGTCCCGCGGTTGGCGAGCACGTCGTCCATGTGCGTCTCGGCCCAGCTTTTGAGGCCGCGCATCATGTCGTACAGCGACAGGCCGAGATCGGTGAGCTCGTAGGAGACCGTGACGGGCACGGTCGGCGTCACGGTGCGGGTCACCAGGCCGTCGCGCTCCAGGGAGCGCAGCGTCTGGGTGAGCATCTTCTGGCTGACCCCGGCCAGGAGGCGGGCCAGCTCCGAGTAGCGCATCGCCCGGGGCTCGCCGGCGCAGTCGGTGCCTGCCTGGTGCGGGCTGCCATTGCCGAGCGCGGCCAGGATCAGCGTGACCCACTTGTCTGAGATCCGGTCGAGCAACTGCCGACTGGGGCATGCCGCCACGAACGCGTCGTACTGCACCTTAGCCTGCGCCCTCTGCTGGGCCGCCGTCATAGCCGCCATCAAAACCACTCCTCACACCCCTTCGGGTGCCTTACGCACTCCGAGGTACCTACTTCCTCTTGGAGAGCTACATGTCAATGATGGTGCAAGAAGCCATCAGGCACCAGTACCTGGTTTGACACGAAAGGCAGCGCAGCAGCATGAGCACGCTTCCCGCTTCACTTCCCGGCGGCACCTGGACCCTGGGCGACCTGACCGTCACCCGGTTCGGCTACGGCGCCATGCAGCTCGCCGGCCCCTGGGTCATGGGGCCGCCCGCCGACCACGACGGCGCCCTCGCAGTCCTGCGCGAGGCCGTCGACCTCGGCATCACCCACATCGACACCGCCGACGCCTACGGCCCGCACATCACCAACCAGCTGATCCGCGAGGGGCTGCACCCCTACCGCGACTCGCTGCACATCGTGACCAAGGTCGGCGCGACCCGCGACGAGCAGGGCGGCTGGCCCCCGGCCCGCAAGCCCAACGACCTGCGCCGCGCCGTCCAGGAGAACCTGGAGAACCTCGGCCTCGAGACGCTGGACGTGGTCAACCTCCGTCTCGGCGACGCCCAGGGCCCCGTGACCGGCTCGCTCGCCGAGGCGTTCGAGACGCTCGTCGACCTCCAGCGGCAGGGCCTGATCCGGCACCTCGGCGTGAGCAACGCGACGCTGGAACAGGTCGCCGAGGCACGTTCGATCGCACCGATCGTGTGCGTGCAGAACATGTACAACCTCGCCCACCGCCAAGACGACGAGCTCATCGACGAGCTCGCCGAGCAGGGCATCGCCTACGTGCCCTTCTTTCCGCTCGGCGGCTTCACCCCGCTACAGTCCTCTGCCCTCACGGCCGTGGCCGCCCGGCTGGACGCGACGCCGATGTCGGTCGCCCTGGCCTGGCTGCTGCAGCGGTCGCCGAACATCCTGCTGATCCCCGGCACCTCCTCGGTGGCGCACCTGCGCGAGAACGTCACAGGCGCGGGACTCTCGCTCTCCGATGAGGATCTCGCCGAGCTCGACAAGATCGGCCGCTAACCCCACGTCATCATGATGAAGCGGATGGATCGGATTGGCCTTCGGCCGCTCAGGCAGCAGCGCCGCGAATTGGTCCCACAGCGGATCGATCAGCCATGATGGAAGGACAGGCACAGGTCTCCCCAGTAGTCACAGAGCGTCGCAACTCCATGATCACTGGCACCTGTGGCCGCCTTGTTGTCGAGGTCCCACGCCGCCACTGGCCTTCGGGGAGGATCGGACCGGGTTTTGGCGCTACAGAGTCGATCTTGACGACGATTCGGTGACGACGACTGTTTGCCCTGGTCGAGAGCCCTAACGTGCCTGTTCATGCCTGTGGATTTCCTCTCAGATGAGCAAGTAGCCCGCTATCGCCGGTTCCGGCCCGAGGTGTCGGTGGCCGAACTCGAGCAGTTCTTTCGGCTGGACGCCAAGGCGCTGCAGGCGCTGGCGGGTAAGCGCCTACCGGCGACGAAGCTGGGATGGGCAGTGCAGTGGGGCACCGTGCGGATGCTCGGCACCTTCCTGGCCGAAGACCCTCTCGACGTGCCCAGGGACGTGTTGGAGTTCGTCGCCGAGCAACTCGACATCGATCCCACCTGCGGGCCGGAGTACCTGACCCGGCCTAAGACCGCCCACGAGCACGCCTGGGAGATCCGGGACCTGCTGGAGCTGTCGGAGTTCTCCAAACGCGAGCAGGAGGTCCGCGACTACCTGGCCGCGCGGGTGTGGTCGACGATCGAGGGGCCGCGGGCGTTGTTCGACCGCGCCGTGGTGCACATGCTGCGCGAGGGCATTCTGCTGCCCGCGGGTATCACCACGCTGACCCGGCCGATCAGCGAGGTGCGCCGGGCCGAGCATGCCCGGTTGTATCGCACGCTGGCTGAGCGCGCGGGCCCGGAGCTGCGGGCGCGGCTGGCCGATCTGCTGCAGGTGCCCGCCGATCGGCGAGTGTCGGAGCTGGAACGGCTACGTACCGCGCCGACGCGGGCCTCGGGGCGGGTGATGGTGGCGGAGTTGCATCTGGAGACCTCGTCGGTCGATGACGCGCTGGACGTGCTGGATCTGCTGATCACCTCGAATCTGCCGGCCCGGGCCGAGCGGGAGGGCAAGGCCGAGCAGCTGCGCACGTTTCCCAAGCTGCGCAAGGCGGCGCGCGCGATGGCCTCGGCGGTGGAGGTGCTGATGTCGGCGCCGGAGGCGACCGAGGATCGGCTGGTGTCGCTGGTGGAGGTGTGGAAGGCGATCGAGGAGGTGGTTCCGCGGGAGAAGCTGGCCTCGGCGGTGGAGACGGTCGCGGCGTTTGTGCCTGCGACTGACGATGACGCAGCCGCCGAATGGCGGGCCGAGCTGGTCAAGCGCTACCGCACTGTGCAGGCTTCATCGAGCTGCTGCTGGAGATGATCCGCTTGCGCGCGGTCGAGGCCGGCAGCGCGGTGCTGGCGATGGTGCGCACCGCCGCGGCTATGGCCAAGAGTCGCCGCCGCTACGCGCCGAGCGATATCGCAGCGCACGAGGAGCTGATCACAGGGTCATGGCGGCCGCTGGTCTACCGCAACCCGGATGTGCCGGAGGGGCAGCTGGAGGTCGAACCGGCCACCCGTAGGGCACGGTCGCGCATCTCGCGCCAGGGGGAGGGTTCTGGAAACGGTGGATCTAGCCTCCTGTCCGCCCAGCAGAAGCCGCAGACCTGTAGCACCCCCCGACGGGTCTCCCCCTTCCTTCTAGCGGTCGTCGCAACACCCCAGGTTGGGGAGTGCGATGGAAGAGTTCGAGATCCGCAAGATCCGATCTCCGCAGGGCCCGAAGAACCTGACCCGTGAGCGGGAGGAATACTTCCGGCTTATGGATCAAGGTTTCAGCAGCCGGGAAGCGTGCCGGATCGTTGGGATCAACATCCGGACCGGGAAGCGGTGGCGCAACGGCTGGAATCGCACCAAATGGAACAAGGGGGCACCGCCCGGATCACGGACGGTGCCCCCACCGGGCGAGTCCCGATATCTGCGGGAAGACGAGCGGATCTACATCGCCGACCGGGTACGAGCGGCGATCCGCGAGATCGCCCGCGAGCTGGGCCGTGCGCCGTCCACCATCAGTCGGGAGATCCGCCGTAACCGGCACCCCACAGGCGGCCAGTACCGGCCGCACGCCGCTCAGGCCCGAGCCGACGCGCGCCGGCCCCGCCCCAAGCCCAGCAAGATTGGCCAGAACCGCGAGTTACGGGCCTACATTCAAGAGCACCTGCACAAGCGCTGGAGCCCAGAGCAGATCGTCCAGAGCCTGCGCCGGACCTTCCCCGAGCGGGCGGAGATGCATGTGTGCCACGAGACCATCTACCAGGCGCTCTACGTCCAAGGCCGCGGCGAGCTGCGCCGCGAGCTGACCCGGGCGCTGCGCACCGGCCGCGCCATGCGCAAGCCGCGCCGCCTGGCCCAGCAGCGCCAGCCCCGCTACAGCGCACCCATGGTCATGATTAGCGGGCGGTCCGCCGAAGCTGACGACCGGGCCGTCCCCGGCCACTGGGAAGGGGACTGCATCATCGGCAAGAACGGCAGCTCGGCCATCGGCACGCTGGTCGAGCGCACCACCCGCTACGTGATGCTCCTCCACCTGCCCATCGACCGCAGCGCCGAGCGCATGCCCGACGCCCTGGTGGAGACCATGGCCACACTGCCCGCCCACCTCAAGCGCTCCCTCACCTGGGACCAGGGCAGCGAGATGGGCCGCCACCACGAGTTCACCGTCGCCGCCGACATGCCCGTCTACTTCTGTGACCCGGCCAGCCCATGGCAGCGCGGCTCCAACGAGAACACCAACGGCCTGCTGCGCCAGTACTTCCCCAAGGGCACCGACCTGTCCGTCCACACCCGCGAGGAGCTCGACGCCGTCGCCGCCGAACTCAACGCCAGACCACGAAAGACGCTCGACTGGGACACCCCAGCGGAGCGTCTCGCCATGCTGCTCACCGCCAGCAACTAGACTGGCTGATTACGTCGGTGAAGGGCAGCAGCGTTGTCGGCCAGCGTGCCTCGAATGACGACGATCAAGCTGAACGCGGCCATCGCCGCGATTCTCGGGCTGGCATGGCCCATTGAGCACTCCAGCGGCAAGTTGGGATGTCGGGAGTATGGCGTCGTGACACCACGCCTGAACCGCGCGCCGAAGGTGATCGTCTTAGGGGTATGAGATGGAGTTGGGTCGTCGCTCTGGTGTTGGTGCTCACGGCGTGTAGCGGCACAGGTGTTCAAAAGACCGGCGAGACCATACCGAGTCTGAAGCAGACTGGTCGGCCGGTCCCTGAGCCGGCCTCAGCCGGACCTGCGCGACACCCTGTCGCCGAATGGCTGCGTGTGGGTGGTTTGGTGGCCCCCGGCCTCGCCGCCGCCCGCCCTCCGATGCTGGTGGTCTACGCCGACGGGCTGGTCGTGGCCGGCGCCGCGCACGAGCTGCGCCTGCCGCCCGCCGAGGTCGGAGCCCTGGTCAAGGCGCTGGAGCGCGACCTGGCGGGGCAACCGGCCACCGCCACGCCCCGGCCGGGCACGCCGACGGTGTACGACGCGCCGGCCACGGTCCTCGGCGTCGACAGCGGTGCCGGGATGCGCGAGGTGTACGTCCCGTTCCTGGACCTCGCAACCGACGACTACGCCGCCGGGCTCGTCGAGGCCCGCGACCGCCTCAGCCGCCTGGCCGACCGCGCCACCGCACAGGGCCGGAACTACTCCACCGACCGCGTACGGCTGTCCGCCGACCAGGTCACGGCCCCTGCGACGACCGCCAGGCCCTTGCCGGAGGGCGTCCCCCTGCCACCCGAGACGCAGGCGCACTCGGGGCGCAAGGACTACAAAGGCAACAAGGCGCACACGATCGCCCGGCTGATACCACGAGACGGATCCTGGCACGTCTATCGCACCTCAACCGGCGAGCACATCGCGCTCTCGTGGCGTTACCTGCTCCCTCACGAGTAAGACTCCGGCTACGGATGAGCAGGTGGGGCCCGCGGAAGCCGTTCGGACTCGGCGCGCTGCTGCGGGAGTCGGGCCACCTCGACGAATCGCTCTCCCAGGCCCAGCCTGGCAAGGGTGATGGCAGGCCGCTGGAACCCCATGGGCACCTCACAGACCAGGCCTGACGGTTAACCGCTCGCGATCCCAAGGCCTGGATCTCTCTGCCAAACAGCGAAAACGCTTGGCTGGGGTGCCCAGCCAAGCATCTCGCTATGCTTGTCGCCGCCAGTACTTGATCACTGTGTTGCGACGACCCCTGGAATTCGCCCCCCGTCGAGCGAGATCGGACAGTCCCGTGCCAGGCACCACCGCGCCACGTGGAGGGGAGGGGCGTGGGACAGTGCTGGGGTGAGGATCGCGTTGGTGGGGCCGGAGCGGTGGTCGGCTGATGGGCATATGAATTTTGACGGGATCGAGGGGGTGGTTCCGGCGGGGGCCGACGTGGTGTTGTTACCTGAGTTGGTGGGGTCGAGCCTGGCCAGGGGTGACTATCTCGAGCGGTTACGTGGCTTGGCTGCCGAGACTGGTGCGACGGTGGTGGGTGGGTCGTATTACGACCGGACTGAGGCCGGGGTCGTCAATCGGGGTGCTGTCGTGGATCCTCGGGGCGAGGTGGTGGCCGAGTACGACAAGGTGCATCCGTACGGAGTTGAGCAGCAGACCGGTGTGGTCCCCGGGGCGACGTCGGACGGGTTCGAGTTGCTGGGGCGGCGGGCGCAGGTGCTGCTGTGTGCGGATCTCTGGTATTCCGGGAGTCTGGCACGCCTGGCCGATCCGGTTGATGTGGTGCTGGTCCCGGCGTTCTCGGTGACGCAGTGGGGGACGCCGCTGCCGGCCCGGACGTTGTGGGAGCACATGAGTGTCGCCCGGGCCTACGAGTTCATGACCTACGTGGCGGTCAGCGACTGGCACCACGAGGCGACCTACCACGGCCACCCCTGCGCCGGCGTCACCGGCCTGGCCAATCCCTGCCCCACCACCGGCGTCTTCTTCACCCCCGGCGCCACCGTCCACGACCTGGACTTCCCCCGCCTCACTGCATTCCGCGCCGACCGCGCCACCCGCAACTTCCGATGACACCCCCGATGTACGGCAGACCCCCACACCCCACGAGCTCCACCCTCGGCACCCGGCAGCCCACGCCTCCGACGCGCGAAACGGCCGGTGGCTTGCCGTAACGCAAGAACTCGCCGCCGTAGCACGAGAGCTCGCCGTCGCTCGCCTGATCGAGGGCGGCCAGGCAGTGCATCAGCGTGGACTTGCCCGATCCGCTCGGTCCCATGATCGCCGTGAACCCGCCGCGTGGCAGGTCGAGGTCGATGCCGCGCAGGGCCCGCACCCGGGTCTCGCCCCGGCCGTAGGTCTTGGTCAGGTTCCGCGCGGCGGCGGCGACGGTGTCCCGATACGCCCGCGATATGCGCCGGCTCCTGGCCCCGCCGCCCCGGACGGCGGTCATCGGGCGGGCTGGTAGGCGCCGCCCCGCCGGCGGTTGATGACGGCGAAGCGATTGGTGGCGTTGATGAGGGCGATGAACGCGACCAACGCGGCGAGCTGGTCGTCATCGTAGTGCTCGGCGGCGTCAGCCGGGGTTCGGCTGGGTGCGGCGGGCGTAGGCGCGGGCGGCGCGGGCGCGGTCACCGCATCTGGTGGAGCACCAGTGGCGGCGGCCGTGACGCAGCAGGTAGCGGTTGCAGGGAGGAGAGCCGCAGCTGGTGAGGCGTTCGGCGTCGGGGCCGGTGAGCAGGTCGGCGGTGTTGGCGGCGATGGTCGCGAGAGCGCGGTCGAGGATCTCGTTGGTGGGGCACGGCGCCGCGCGGTAGGGGCCGCTCCTCTCGTCCCAGTACAGCAGGGCGGCCGTGGGGGCCTTGCTCAGCGCGTCGTTGACGGCGGACAAGGCCGCGGGCAGGGCGGGCAGTCCGTCGACCTGGGCGGCGAACAACACCCTGACGTGCTCGCGCAGCGAGCGCAGCTGGGCCGCGCACATCTCCCGCACCCCGGCGTCGGCCGGCGCGAGGCCGCGTTCGGTGAGCCAGCGATTGGTCGCCGCGGGGGTGCCGAGGAGATCGACGAACTGCCCTCCCGGCAGCGCGATGGCGCTGTTGACGAAGTCGAGGGCGAGGTGGTCCGCCGCCCCCGGCGCGGGCGGCAGCACGGACTCGGCGGTCAGGGTCTCGCTCATAAGTCTCATGGTACGGGTTGCGCTCGTCCGTGAGACACCGTTACTTTCATCACGGATAAACCGCTTCTCATCCGTGAGGTATCTGAATGGCCAGTTCCAGTGCGACCACCGAGCAGCTCCCCGTACGCGTCTTCGGCGGTCCGACCGCCCTCTTCGAGTACGGTGGCCTGCGATTCCTGACCGACCCGACCTTCGACGCCCCCGGCGACTATCACGTGCCGGGCGGACGGCTGACCAAGACGGCTCCCACCGCCGCCGTCCCCGCCGACCTCGGCCGGATCGACGTGGTCCTGCTCTCCCATGACGAGCACCCCGACAACCTGGACGACTCCGGCCGCGCGCTGCTCGCCGACGTCCCCCTCACGCTGACCACGCCCGGCGGCGGCCGGCGTCTGGGGGACGGCGCCAAGGGGCTGGCCGACTGGGAGCCGGTCGAGCTGGACCGCCGTGACGGCGGCACGATCACCGTCACGGCCGTTCCCGCCATTCACGGCCCCGGCAGGCGCGAGGAGGTCGAACCGCTCACCGGTCAGGTCGTCGGATTCGTCCTGACCGGGGAGGATCTGCCCACGATCTATGTCAGCGGCGACAACGCCTCGCTCGACGTGGTCAAGCAGATCGCCGACCGTTTCGGCCCGGTGGACACCGCCGTCCTGTTCGCCGGAGGCCCCCGGATCCCCGTGCTGTTCGGCGGCGAGCTGATCGTCCTCGACAGCGCGCAGGCCGTCGAGGCGACCGGGATTCTCGGCGCCCGCCGGGTGGTTCCCGTCCACTACGACAGCTGGGCCCACTTCACCGAGGGCCGCGACGAACTGGTCGCCGCCTTCACCGCCGCCGGCCTGCTCGACCGCCTTGACCTGGGCGTCCGAGGCTGACCACATGACCGGCCGGGCCGGCCTCCCTCCGGCCCGGCCTGCACGACGATCCGCGCCCGCTCACCGAAGCCCTCGGCGACATCTCCCCTTCCGAAAGAACTCTCGTGACGACCAATGTGCCTGTCCGGATACACGACGTCCCGCGCCTTCAGGCACAGCGCCGCTCCCTGACCGTCCTGGTCATCGCCCAAGTCCTCAGCGGCGTCGGGCTGGCGGCCGGCGTGACCGTCGGCGCCCTGCTCGCGCAGGACCTGCTCAGCTCCACCGGCCTCGCCGGCCTGCCCAGTGCCGTGGGCACCGCCGGCTCCGCCCTGGCCGCCGTCGCCGTCGGGCGCGTCTCCCAGGCCCGCGGGCGCCGGCCCGGCCTCGCCCTCGGGTATCTGGCGGGTGCCGTCGGCAGCTTCGGCGTCATCGCCGCCGCCGTCGCCGGCAGCCCCGTCCTGCTGTTCCTCGCCCTGTTCCTGTACGGCGCCGGCACCGCCACCAACCTCCAGGCCCGCTACGCCGGAGCCGATCTGGCCGCCCCCGAACGCCGGGCGGGCGCGGTGTCCGTCGTGCTGGTCGCCACCACCCTGGGCGGCGTGGTCGGGCCCAACCTCGCCGCCCCGACCGGCGGCCTCGCTCGCGCCTTCGGCATCCCCTACCTGGCCGGGCCGTTCCTGCTCGCGGGCGCGGCCTACGCGCTGGCCGCCCTGGTCCTGGCCGTCTGGCTGCGTCCCGATCCACTGCTGCTGGCCCGCGCCCTGGAGGACGGTCCCGCCGCCACACCGGACGCCGCCGCCGGCAGGACACCTCCGGCCGTCGCGCGGCGCGGGCCCGGCGTGCTGGTCGGCGCGCTGGTCATGGTGATCACCCAGCTCGTCATGGTCGCGATCATGACGATGACCCCCGTCCACATGCACGACAGCGGGTCCGGGGCGGCCGCCGCCGGCCTCGTCATCGCCGTCCACATCGGCGCGATGTACCTGCCCTCGCCCCTGACCGGCTGGCTGGTCGACCGCTACGGCCGCCTCACGGTCGCCACCGCCTCCGGCCTGGTTCTCCTGGCCGCCGGACTGGTCGCGGCCGGCGCGCCCGACGACTCCGTCGCCGCGTACGCGGTGGCGCTCGCGCTGCTGGGGCTCGGCTGGAACCTCGGTCTCGTCGCCGGCACCGCGATCATCACCGACGCCGTCCCACCGGCCACCCGTGCCAGGACGCAGGGCCTGGTCGACGTCTCCATCTCCGTGTCCGGCGCCGTCGGCGGCCTGGTCTCGGGCCTGGTGGTCGCCGTGGCCGGCTACCCTCTCCTCGCCGTCGGCGGCGGCGTTCTGGCGCTGGTCGTCGTGCCGGTGGTCGTCGTCGCGGCCCGCAACCGGTGAGTGCCTTCCACCCGGACGGATCAGGTTCACCGGCTTGGGGCGCCCGCCCACCGCGTCAGGGCGTCGGCGAGGCCGGAGGCGTCGGCGATGGAACCGGCCCAGCAGACGTAGCCGTCGGGCCGCACCAGCACGCCGTCCGCGCCGAGCTCGGCCTTCACGTGCGCCCGGCCGACCCTGGCCGACCACGGCCCGGCGGCCTCGGCGAACGCGGCCTCGTCGGCGGTCGTCAGCAGCAGGCCCCGGCCGTCGCGCAGCAGCTCCGCCACGCGACCAGGCCCGGCCGCCGTCACCACGTCGAGGTCGGGGACCTGGCGTCCCAGCAGGTCGTGGCGGCGGCCGGGCAGGTCGTGGCGGACATCCAGCCCCGAGATCATCCCGGCGACGATCCGGTTGGCCTCGGGCACCCGGACGAGCTGCTCGACGATGTCCCGCAGGGCCAGGTTCTCCTCGTCGTGCACGATCAGCACGGCCTGGGCGCGGGTGTTGGCGAGGACGCGCGCGCCGACCGGGTGCCGTTCGGAGTGGTAGGTGTCGAGCAGCCCCTCGGGCGCCCACCCGGCGATCTCCCCGGCCAGCTTCCAGCCCAGGTTGAACGCGTCCTGCAGACCGAGGTTGAGCCCCTGACCGCCCATGGGCGAGTGGATGTGCGCGGCGTCCCCGGCCAGCAGGACCCGCCCGTGACGGTACCGCTCGACCTGCCGCGAGGCGTCGGTGAACCGGGAGGCCCATCGCACGCCCGTGAGCCGGACGCCGGGGCCGAACTCGTTGTGGAGGGCCCGCTGCACCTCGTCCTCGGTGATCGGGGTGTCGCGGGACAACCGCTGCTGCTCGGCCCCGTAGAACAGGAACCGGTGGACGCCGTCGCCGATGGGAGCGATGTAACCCTTGCCGGTCTTGTCGGGCGTCATGACGGGCAGCATCCAGGTCTCCGGCACGGCGCCGTCCGGGTCGGAGATCGTGATGTCGGCGACCACCGAGAGCAGTCTGCCGTCCAGGCCGGGAAAGCCGATGCCCAGCAGCTCGCGGACGGTGCTGCGGCCGCCGTCGCAGCCCACCAGGAAGCGGGCCGTGAGCCGTGACTCGCCCGCGGGCCCGAGCAGGGTCGCCTCGACCCCCTCGGCGTCCTGGGACAGCCCGGTCACCTCCTGCCCGCGCAGGACCTGAACGCCCAGCTCGCCGAGCCGTTCCTCCAGCAGCGCCTCCACGCGCCCCTGGGGGATGCCGATCGAGTACGGGTGCCGGGTGTCCCAGGCGGTGTAGTCCAGGCGGAGCCCCGCGAAGTGCCCGCCGGGCACCCGCTGGATCGCCCGGTCCATGAGGGGCTCCAGGAGCCCGCGTAATTCGAGCGCCTCCGCGGAGCGCGGCTGGATGCCGAGCGCCTTGGACTGCCCGCTGCGCCGCGCCAGCCGTTCGACGACCACGGCCCGCACCCCGGCGAGGCCCAGTTCCGCGGCGAGCATGAGCCCGGTCGGCCCGGCTCCGACGACGACCACATCGACGTTCATCACGGATGCTCCGTTCGACAGGGATCGGTGATGAGGTCACCGATCGCTGCGCAGACGGTAACGGCGGACGGGCCGGTTCCCGCAACGATAGTCACCCCGACAGGCTGCTCCACTTCCGGATTTCCTCCGGCACGGACGGTTTTTCTCCGGCACGGATGTAGAGACCGGGACGGTCGCCACGACTCCACTGCGAAGCGCCCCACCAGGGGGCGGCCGACGGCGGGGAGCCGACATGGGAACGCTGGAGAAGAAGAGCGCACTGGTGACCGGCGGGTCGCGCGGAATCGGGCGAGCGATCGTGACGAGGCTGGCCCGCGAGGGCGCGACCGTGTTGTTCACCTTCAACCGCGACCAGGCCGCGGCCGAGGACGTGGTGGCCGAGGTGGCGGCCTTCGGCGGCCGGGCGATCGCGGTACGGGCCGACCAGGGGCGCTTGGAGGACGTGAAGCACCTGTTCGGCGAGGTCGACCGGTGCCTGGACGGTTTGCACGTGGTGGTCAACAACGCGGCGGTCAACCCGATGGGCATGATCTGCGACGCCACTGAGAGCGACTTCGACGACGTGATGGCCGTCAACACCAAGGGGCCGTTCTTCGTCATGCAGGCCGCTGCCGAGCGGCTCGGCGAGGGCGGCCGGATCGTGAACATCACCTCCGCCGGTGAGGCGCCGGGGCTGGCCCTGTACTTCGCCAGCAAGGCCGCGCTGGAGTCGATCACCGTGGTCGCCGCCCGCGAGCTCGGGCCGAGGGGCATCACGGTCAACAACGTGATCCCGGGCGCCACCGAGACGGACATGATGCGCGCGGCCGCCGGGGAGAACCTGCAGCAGGCCGTCGACCACGTCGTGACCATGACGCCACTGCGGCGGCTGGGCCGCCCCGAGGACATCGCCGACGTCGTCGCCTTCCTGGCCGGGCCCGACTCGCGCTGGATCACGGGCCAGAGCCTGCGCGTCTCCGGCGGCCTGATGATCTGACCGCACCGGACAGATCCTCAACGGATCCTCAACCGGCACCGGCCTAGCGTCCTTCTCGACAGGCACGACGACGGAGAAAGGGACGGTCTCATGGCTTCGGTCAGCACACGGCTCATCACCCTCATCGGCGTGGCCGGCGCGGCGTCCGCGCTGGTCGCGGCGCCCGGCTCGGCGACGGCGCGGACGACCCCCACCACCACGGCGGCGACCGCCGCCGTGGCGCAGAAGTGGAGCTACGCCCAGCCCCTGGCCACCCAGCCACGTACGGCGGCGGCCGGCGCCTCGGCCAAGCGCTGCCTCACGCTGCTGCGTCCCTGGGGAAGGTACGAGGGCGGCAAGTGGCGCATGTACGGCACCGTCAGGGCTCACTGCAAGGGCAGCAGGAACGGCTCGTGGTGGATGGCGCTGCAGAAGAAGACGAAGATCCTCGGCATCCCGCACTGGCAGCGGCTGGCGGGCCGGACCCTGCGCAGCGACCAGACGGGGGCCTTCCACGTCCGGGCGACGTGCAAGAGCATGAAGAAGAACACCTTCCGCGTGGTCACCAGCGGCACCACCGTGCTGAGCAGCCCCACCCTCACGGTCAAGTGCTGACCTCACCAGCTCACGGTGGATGATCGGCCGGCGCCGGCATGTGCGTCCTTTTACCTGGAACGCCGGGGGCGGCCGGGCCGATCATCTGGTGTGCTCCTCAGCAACCGGGCCGTCTTCGCCAGCTCCGACCTCGACGAGGTCCGCGGCGAGGTCGCCAAGGTGTTCTGCCCGCACCGGCTGGACCTGGCCGGGGACGCGAACCTGCTGTCGGCCAGGTTCAACTCCGTGCAGCTCGGCTCGGTCCGGGTCAGCTACCTGGACTACGGCGCCGACGTGCACATCGAGCCGGGCGACCTCGACACGTTCTTCCTGGTCATGATCCCGCTCGCCGGACGCAGCCTGATCCGCGCCGGCGACGAGGAGGTCGTCTCCAGCCCGTCCCTGGCCACGCTGCCCTCGCCGACCCGGCACCTCGACATGCGCTGGGCCGCCGGCTGCCCCCAGCTCCTGGTCAAGTTCGAGCGCTCCGCGATCGAACGCTCGCTGGAGCAGATGCTCGGCGAGCAGCTCGGCGGCCCGGTCGTCTTCGACCTCGGCATGGACCTGACGACGGGCTGGACCCGGTCCTGGCGCGACATGGCCGACCTGCTCGTCCGGGAGGCCGAACGCGACGACGGGCTGGCCGGCCACCCGCTGGCCGTCGCGCACCTGGAGAACGCCCTGATCACCCTGCTGCTGACCATGCAGCCCTCCAACTACCTGGAACGGCTGACGGCGCCGAGGCCGCCCGCGCTGCCGAAGGTGGTGCGCCGGGCGATGGAGTTCATCGAAGGGCACGCGCACCTTCCGCTGAGCACCACCGACATCGCGGGCGCGGTCGCGGTCAGCAGCCGCTCCCTCCAGGAGGGTTTCCGCGCGCACCTCGGCCTGTCCCCCATGGCTCACCTCCGGCAGGTACGGCTGGCGCGCGTGCACGACGAGCTCAGGACGGCCGACCCCGCCAGGGCCACGGTGACCACGGTGGCCGCCCGATGGGGCTTCCTGCACCAGGGGCGTTTCGCCGCCCAGTACCGCGAGAGGTACGGGCAGCCGCCGTCGGAGACGTTGCGAAGGGGTCCCGCGTCAGGCGGATGAGATCCGCGCTCAGCGGATGGCCCGGGCGGACCCGCCGCCCGTACCGTTCTTGTCAGGCGCCGATCAGATCCCGTACCCGACACCCGAAGGACACCACCCATGCGCGACATCCTCGTCGTCGGCGCCGGTCAGGCCGGTCTCCACCTCGCCATCGGCCTGCTCCGGCACGGCTACGACGTCACCGTCGTCTCCAACCGCACCCCCGAGTCCATCCGCGACGGCCGGGTGATGTCGGGCCAGGCCATGTTCGGCACCGCGCAGGCCCACGAGCGCGAGCTCGGCCTGGACTGGTGGGCCGACGTCTGCCCGCCCATCGAAGGCATCGCCCTCACGGTCCCGAGCCCGGAGGGCGGCAAGGCCCTGGACTGGGCGGCGCGGCTGGACGTCCCGGCCCGCTCGGTCGACCAGCGGCTGAAGATGCCGGCCTGGCTGGGCGAGTTCGAGCGGCTCGGCGGCAAGCTCGTCCTGCACGACGCCACCCCCGAGGACCTGGAGAGCTACGCGGCCCGGTACGACCTGGTCCTGGTCGCCGCGGGCAAGGGCCAGATCGCCTCGCTCTTCGAGCGCGACCCCGCCCGCTCCCCGTACGCCACCCCGCAGCGCGCGCTCGCGGTCACCTACGTCAACGGCCTCGCCCCGCGGCCCGGCCACTCGGCGGTCTGCTTCAACCTGCTGCCCGGCGTGGGCGAGTACTTCGTCTTCCCCGCGCTCACGCACACCGGCCCCTGCGACATCATGGTGTTCGAGGGCGTGCCGGACGGTCCCATGGACTGCTGGAGTGACGTCCGCGGCCCCGCCGAGCACCTGGCCCGCAGCCGCCGGATTCTGGAGACCTTCTTCCCGTGGGAGGCCGAGCGCTGCGCCGGGATCGAGCTCACCGACGCCAACGCGGTGCTGACCGGCCGTTTCGCCCCCACGGTCCGCCGTCCCGTGGCCGTGCTGCCGTCCGGGGCGCCGGTGCTCGGCGTGGCCGACGTCGTGGTGCTGAACGACCCGATCACCGGGCAGGGCAGCAACAACGCCGCCAAGTGCGCCGCCACCTACCTGCGGGCCATCGTGGAGCGGGGCGACCGGCCGTTCGACGCGGACTGGATGCGGCAGACGTTCGACCTGTTCTGGACGCAGGCCCGGCACGTCACGAACTGGACCAACGCCCTGCTCGCGCCGGCCGAGCCCCACCACCTGGCCCTGCTGGCCGCCGCCCAGCAGCGTCCGGAGATCGCCTCCCGGTTCGTCAACGGCTTCGACGACCCGGCCGACTACGCCGACTGGTTCATGGACGCCGGCCGGGCCGAGACCTATCTCGGCGGGGTGACGGCATGAGATCGCTCCGTGACGCCTTCGGGCAGTTCGCGACCGGGGTGGCGGTGATCACGACGGCGACCGCCGACGGGGAGCGGGCCGGGGTCACCGTCAACTCCTTCACCTCGGTCTCGCTCGATCCGCCGCTGCTGCTGTGGTGCCTGTCGAAGCGGGCGCCCAGCGCTCGGCTCTTCCTGCGGGCCGGGCGGTTCGCCGTCAACGTCCTGGCGGCCGGGCAGGGGCACCTGTCCAGGCGCTTCGCCGCCCCCGCTGCCGACAAGTTCGCCGGGGTGGAGCTGGTGCCGGGCACGCCGTTGCCGGTGCTGGCCGGGACGCTGGCCGGGTTCGTCTGCCGTACCGAGCGCGTCCACGACGGCGGCGACCACCACATCCTCGTCGGAGCGGTGGAACGCCACCAGCGGACCGGAGGCGAGCCGCTGGTCTTCCACTCCGGCCGCTACCGGGAGTTCTGGCCCGAGATGACCACCGGCGAGGGCCGCCTGCCCAGCCGCGTGTGACGTTCCCCCAGGCCACGCCGGCTCACTCCCGCCCGGGCGCCGGCAGACGTACGTGCGGCAGGTTGCGCCAGACGGTCCTGGTCGTCAGCACCTCGTCGAAGGCCGCCCCAGCTCCGGCACGGTCGGCGCGCCGCGCTTGGGCACCACCCCGACCAGTTGCGCGGCCAGCGGCTCCCCCGTGGGGGCGAACGCGCCGATCACCAAGGGCCTGCGCCTTCAGGAAGACGCCAAGGTCAGATCGCATGCATCGACGCCAGTGACGCGGCGGTCCGGCCGACTCCTGCCTGGTGGCGATCTCCCGCCTCCGACCATCAGCCGGGCCCGGCGGCCTGCGCCGCGTGCCGGGTCCTCCACGCGGAGGACGGGGTGCCGGTAACGAAGCTGTCATGAAGTACACGCGTTTATGCTCGTCCAGGTCAGCGGCGGGGTCTGGGCTCGTTTCCTGGATCAATAGGCGGGCTCGATCTTGCCCGGCCAGTATTGATCCGGATTCGTCGGTTTGCTGTGGTTCGCGAGACGGGCGTCTGCAGTCTGCGAGAGCCGGGTGAGCCGTGGTGCGTGTGCTGGACGAGGACGAGCTCGTCGGAAATTGGACGCTGGTCGGGGACGAGCTGGCGCTGCTGTCGAATCGCCGTGGGCCGACGAAGTTGGCGTTCGCGTTGTTGCTGCGTTTCTACGCGCTGAACGGCCGGTTCCCCAAGGGCCGTTATGAGCTGCCGGACCAGGCGGTCGACTACGTGGCGCGGTTGGTGAAGGTCCCGGCGGAGGACCTGGCGTCGTATGAGTGGGATGGCCGGACGATCAAGGATCACCGCAAGGACATCCGCGAGTTCTTCGATTTTCGGGAGTGCTCGGTCGCGGACGCTGACAAGGCCGCGGACTGGCTCGCGGTGAACGTGTGCGATAAGGAGCGGCAGGAAGACCGGGTGCGGGAGGAGCTGCTGGCGCACCTGTGGGAGGAGAAGATCGAGCCTCCCACCCGGGACCGGATCAAAAGGATCATCGGTTCGGCGATCAGCCAGGCTGAGAAGGCGCAGACCGCGCTGATCGCCAGCCGGGTCCCGTCCGAGGCGGTCGCGCGGATGCTGGCGTTGATCACGCGGACATCCGACCCTGGCGTGGAGGAGGACGCCGAGGACGGGGATGAGGGCGCGTTGTTCGACGCGGCCGAGGTGTCCGGGGCGGATGTGTTCGCGCGGATCCGGGAGGAGCCGGGGAACGTGAGCGTGAAGACGATCGAGAAGGAGGTGGCCAAACTCAAAGCGGTCCGTCAGGTCGGCCTGCCCGACGGCCTGTTCAGCGACGTCGCGCCGAGGATTCTCGCCGCGTGGCGGGCGCGGGTGGCGGCCGAGGCACCCAGCCAGCTGCGGCGGCATCCGCACGACATCAAAGTGACGCTGTTGGCCGCGTACCTGTCGTGCCGCGGCCGCGAGATCACCGACACGCTCGTCGACTTGCTGATCGCGACGGTGCACCGGATCAACGCCCGTGCGGACACGAAGGTGACCAGCGATTCTGTGGCGGAGCTGAAGCGGGTGTCGGGCAAGGAGGCCATCTTGTTCAAGATGGCCGAGGCCGCGTTGGAGGCACCGGAGTCCCGGGTCGAGGACGTGATCTATCCGGCGGTGCCGGGCGGCCACAGGACGCTGGTGTCGCTGCTGCACGAGTTCAAGGCCAAAGGGACGTCGTACCGGCAGCACAAGCAGCGGGTGTTCAAGGCCTCCTACACCAACCACTACCGGACCGGCCTGATCCAGATCATCGAGGCCCTGGAGTTCGGGTTTACGAACACGATGCACGCGCCGATGATGGACGCATTGGCGCTGATCAAACGCTACAAGGCCGAGCAGTCGAACCGGATCAAGTGCTACGCGCTCGGCGAGCGCGTTCCGGTCGACGGAGTGATGCCGGCGGAGCTGGTAGAGCTGATGTACTGGGCCGACGGCCAGCGCCGTCAGCGGATCCTGCGGACGGTGTATGAGTGCGGGGTCTTCCAGAGCCTGCGCGACAAGCTGCGCTGCAAGGAGATCTGGGTGGTCGGGGCGGACCGGTGGCGCAATCCCGACGACGACCTGCCCGCGGACTATGAGGCCCGCCACGCCGAGAATTACGCCAAACTCCGCAAGCCCCTCGATCCGACAGTCTTCATCGACGAGTTGCGCGATGAGCTCGACTTCGAACTATCCCAGCTCAACGATGCGCTCGGCGGGCGTGGCCTGCCCTGGTTGAAGATCTCCGACCGCAAGTCCGGCGCGATCCAGTTGTCTCCGTTGGAGGCGGCGGCCGAGCCGGTCAACCTGCGGCGGCTCAAGGCAGCGATCCGGGCCCGGTGGGGCGTGGTGCCGCTGATGGACATGTTCGCCGAGACCGCTCTGCGCACCAGCTGCCTGTCCGTCCTGAACCCGGTCGGCGTCCGTAGCGAGCTCGACCCGCAGGACCTGTTCGAACGGCTGCTCCTGGTGATCTACGCCTGCGGGACCGGTACCGGGATCCGGGCCGCCGCGGCCGGCGACCACGCACACAGTGAAGATGACCTGCGGTACGTGCGGCGCAGGTTCCTGACCGTCGAGGGCTGCCGGGAGGTGGCCCGCGTCATCGCCAACGCGACCTTCGCCGCCCGGCACACCACGCTGTGGGGCGAAGGGACGACCGCGGTCGCCTCGGACTCCACCCACTTCTCGGCCTACGACCAGAACATCTTCACCGAATGGCACTCCCGCTACCGGCGGGCCAAACGCGGCGTCCTGATCTACTGGACGGTCGAGACGTCTGGGGCGATGGCCGTGCACAGCCAGCTGATCAGCTGTTCCGCCTCCGAGGTCCACGCGATGGTCGAGGGCGCCATGCGGCACGGCACCGACATGGAGATCCAGCAGAACTTCGTGGACTCCCATGGCGCCAGCATCGTCGGTTTCGGCATCACCAGGCTCCTGGACTTCGACCTGGTCGCCCGCTTCAAATTGATCAACCGGATGAAGCTGTACGTGCCTGGCCGCGGCGACAACGCCTCCTACCCGCTGCTGGGCCCGGCCCTCACCCGCCCGATCCGGTGGGACATCATCGCGAACAACTACGACCTGATGATCAAATACGCCACTGCCATCCGGCTGCGAACCGCCAGCACCGAAGCGCTGCTGCGCCGCTTCACCTCCGACACCACTCACCCGGCCTACGCCGCCATGCTCGAGGTCGGACGCGCCCAGCGGTCGATCTTCCTCGCCCGGTATCTCCGAGACCGGGACCTGCAACGAGAGACCGAATCCGGGCTGAACGTGGTCGAGAACTACAACGGCGTCAACGACTACATCCGCTTCGGCAAACGCGGTGAGCTCGCCTCCAACCGCAAGGAGGAACAAGAGCTCGGCATGCTCTGCCTGCACATCCTCCAGTCCTGCCCCGGCTACATCAACACCCTCATGATCCAGGACACCCTCGCCCTCCCTGAATGGCAGGACGCCCTCACCGACGCCGACCGGCGCGGCCTCACCCCCGTCTTCCACACCAACATGACCCCGTACGGAGAGATCCAGCTCAACCTCGACAAACGCTTGGCACTCAGCATCACCGCCCTCACCGCGCCCAGCCGCTAACCACGATCGTTGTGGAATTCCGGCTGACCGCGAAGAGCAAACCCGGTCCTTCGAGACCCGGAATCTACCGGGTCTGCACCCCGAGGGCGGGTCAGGGATATCCCCGGTCATCCCCTGAGATCACGTCCGGGGCCTGTCGCTGTGTTCGCTCGCGCCAGCAGCATCGGTGGACCGCCTTCGTGATTTGCGACTTGAAATGAAGGGTTCCGATGAGCGCGCTTACCCCTGGTCCGACACGTCGATCAGTCCTGACAGCAGCTGGAGCAGCGGGACTGCTGTTTGCCACTACTGGGACGGCCGCGGCCGACCGCCGTGCCACTGCTCCGGGCTCAGAAGCCACACGCCCGCCTGCCGGACTCGCCAGGGGCGGGGTTCGGCTGACGTTGCCGAGGCCGACCGGCCCGCACCGGATAGCGACGACGTCAGTGCATCTGATCGACCATTCACGTCAGGATCCGTGGACAGCGCCGCCCACGCCACGCGAACTGATGATCAGCATGTGGTACCCAACCTGGAACAGCGGTGGGCGGCCCGCTCCTTGGCTCCCGCCAGAGGCGATGGAGTTGTACCGGCAACAGGCCGCCCGCAGCCTCCAGACGTCATTGGACGACGTTGTCTTTCCAGACACGCACGCCCGCCAGAACGCTCCTGTCAAAGGGCACCAGCGGAGTCATTCAGTGCTGCTCTTCTCCCCGGCCTATCGCACGATGCGCGAATTCGGCACGTCCCTGGTCGAGGACCTGGCGAGCCACGGTTACGTGGTTGTCACCATCGGACACACCCACGAAGCACAGATCATTGAATTTCCGGGCCGTAGGCTCGAGCTGAGCCGGCAACCAGCCAAGCCAACCGATGACGACTACGCGCTGGCGCTCCAGGTCCGTCAAGCCGACACCCGGTTCGTACTCGACGCACTCTCCACGTTGAACGCCAAAGGACACCTCGGCGCCGAGGACCAACATCTGCCCTCAGGCCTGAAAGGCTCGCTCGACCTGTCCAGGGTCGGCATGTTCGGACACTCGCTCGGCGGTGCCACGGCCGCCGAGACGATGGCCCAGGACCCTCGAATCCTCGCCGGCGTCAATCTGGACGGCAGCATCATCGGGCCTGCCGCCGAGACCGGCCTTGACCGCCCCTTCTTGCTCATGGCCAGCGCCGGCCACGGACGTGACAACGACCCGTCCTGGGCACAGTTCTGGTCACACCTGCGCGGATGGCACCGCCACCTGCTCCTTCACAACTCGGGACACCAGACCTACACCGACCTCGCCCCCTTGGCCCAGCAGCTGATCAAGAAACTCCCGATCCCCACTCCGGTAGTCGCGGCCCTGACCAACGACATTGGCATGATCAACGCGGATCGGGCCATCGCCGTCCAACGGGCCTACTTGACCGCCTTCTTCGACCTCCACTTGCGCCACCGCGATGGCCACCTGTTCGCGAAACCATCCTCGCGATACCCCGAGATCGAGTTCGTTCCCTGAACCGCCATCGCTCGGACAGCGTCCCAGAAACGTCCGATTTCGGGACGGCGGTCAGCGTCGAATGGGCGCCCAGATCACGACGTCCCGAAACCCGTCCCGAACACATGGCTCCGGCGTTGAATTCCGGGACGGTTTACGGGACGCTTCTGAGATGCGCCCCGCCCCGCACAACCCTGCCGCCTACACCAACACCGTCCGGATCGGATACGCCCGGGTCTCCAGCCGCACCCAAGATCACCAGATGCAGTTGGATGCGCTCGCAACCGCCGACTGCCGCGAGGTACTCGTGGAGATCGCGAGCACCCGGGGTGCACGCCCAAAGCTGCGCGCAGTCCTGGAAGCCCTGAAGCCTGGCGACACTCTGGTGATCTACAAGCCGGACCGCATCGCCCGGTCAATGAAGGAACTGCTCGTCCTGCTCGAGGACGAACTGCACGCCCGCGACGTCAACCTGGAGATCCTCAGCGGGATCTGTGCCGGCCTCCACAAGCCGAACGGACAGACCATCGCCGACAAGATGCTGTTCATGGTCGCCGCGATGGCCGCAGAGATGGAACGCGAACTCATCCACGAGCGCACCATGGACGGCCTCGCCGCCGCCAACGCCCAAGGCCGCTACGGCGGACGGCCAGCCGCGGTCAATGACGACACTCTTGCCGTCGCCCGCTCCCGCCGCGCCCGCGGGGAGTCTGTCACCTCGATCGCGCGACACCTGAAGATCGGCCGGTCAACGCTCTACCGCGCCCTTGCAGAGCACGACTAATGAACCCCACCTGCGACAGGGATCCTCTCCCGCTGAACTGAGCAGATGTCGACGCGTGTACTTCATGACAGCTTCGTTACCGACACCCCAGGACCGGTCCGGCCTGCCGGCCGCCCCTTCGCGGACGGGTGCGCGGGTGCTACGCGCCTTGCCCTGACTCCCGCGTCGCGGACCCGGCCGCTGCCGGGAGGGCCCCGGCGACGCAGTCGAGGACACGCTGGAGCCCGTGCCGGAACTGGTCGTCGCGACTCAGGTGCGGCCTGCCCGCCTGCATCACGATCTTCGTGAAGATCGGGTACTCCCCGCTGTTCACCAGTTGCTCGATGCGCGGGCCGCTGCGCGCCATCCACTCCGACTCGCTGAGTCCGCTGCGGCGGAACTCCCCGGCCGAGCTGATCTCCTCGCGGACGGCGCCCTCGATGTAGCCGTTCAGCAGGGCCATCAGGGTGAGGTTCTCGTCGATGGGGACGAAGGCGTCGAGCACGCCCATCAGCCGTTCGATCAGGAGCACCTGGTTGGGGCCGAAGCTGGGGAGCGACCGCTGCACGGTGGCGACCCACGGGTGTCTCAGCCACATGGCCCGCAACTCGTCGGCGTAGCGGGTCAGGTCGGCGCGCCAGTCGCCCGAGGGCAGGCCCGTGACGTCGATCTCGCCCGTCAGCCGGTCGGCCATGAGCTCGACCAGGTTGTCGCGGTTCGGGACGTACCGGTAGAGGGACATGGCGCCGGTGCCGATCTCGGCGGCGATCCGCCGCATGGTGGCGGCCTCCAGCCCCTCGGTGTCGGCGATCCGGACGGCCGCCTCGGTGATCTGCGCGCGGCTGTAGGCGGGCTTCGGCCCGCGGGCGGGGCGCTCCGGCCGCATCCAGATGTTGACGTACTCGGCGTCGGTCACCGTTCCACCTCCGTGTTGCGTACATCGTACCCAGTGGTTTAGCGTGACTGCCAGAAACCGCGTACAGCGTACCCAGTGGAGGGGTTCATGCCTGATCCGATCGTGGTCGCCGAAGGGCTGCACAAGTCCTTCGGCGACACCCATGCCCTGCGCGGCCTGGACCTGAGCGTCCCGGCGGGAACGGTCTGCGGCCTGCTGGGGCCCAACGGCGCAGGGAAGACGACCGCCGTCCGCATCCTGGCGACCCTGTCCGATCCCGACGCCGGGCACGCCCGCGTCGCCGGGCACGACGTCGTCCGCGAGCCCGACCAGGTGCGCGCCAGGATCGGGCTCGCGGGCCAGTACGCCGCGGTGGACGAGAAGCTCACCGGCCGCGGCAACCTGCGCCTGTTCGCGCGCCTGTCCCACCTGTCCCGGCGCGACGCGCACCGGCGGGCCGACGAGCTGCTCGAACGCTTCGGCCTGGTGGACGCCGCCGATCGCCAGGTCGCCGGCTACTCCGGCGGCATGCGGCGCCGCCTCGACCTGATCACCAGCCTCATCCTGCGCCCCGAGGTGCTCTTCCTGGACGAGTCGACCACCGGCCTGGACCCGCGCAGCCGCGGCGAGATCTGGGACAGCGTCCGCGAGCTGGTGGCCGACGGCACCACGGTGCTGCTCACCACGCAGTACCTCGACGAGGCCGACCGGCTTGCCGACGACATCGCCGTCGTCGACCACGGACGGGTGATCGCCACGGGCACCCCCGACGAGCTGAAGGCCACGATCGGCGACCGCCTCGACGTCGTCCTCGAAGACCCCGCCGCGCTGCCCGCGGCGATGACCGTGCTGAACGCCCTCACCGGCACCGATCCCACCACGACGGGGGCCGACCGGCTCAGCGTCGCCCTGCCCGGCGGCCGCCTCCGACTCGCCGACGTCGTGCGCGACCTCGACCACGCCGGGGTCGCCGCCGCCGACGTGAGCCTGCGCCGCCCCACCCTCGACGAGGTGTTCCTGCGCCTCACCGACCGCAAGGAGACCGTTCGATGACCGCCCTCACCTCACCGATGGGCCGCCTGCGCTGGACGTTCACCGACGGGCTGACCCTGGTCGGCCGCGAGCTGAGCCGGCTGCGCCAGGAGCCCGGGCAGATCGTCGCCGCGCTGGTCTTCCCGGTCATCATGGTGGTGCTGTTCGGTTACGTCCTGGGCAGCGCCATCCAGGTGCCGGGCGGCGGCGACTACCGCGAGTACCTCATGCCCGGCCTGTTCGCGATGGTGACCTTCACCGCCGCGCAGGGGGTCATGGGCCGGATGGCCGCCGACGGCTCCCGCGGCGTGATGGACCGCTTCCGCTCCATGCCGATGGCGCGGCTGGCGGTGCCGTTCGGGCACACCGGCGCCGACTCCCTGATCGGCGTGCCGTTACTGGCGGCCATGGTGGTCACGGGACTGCTGGTGGGCTGGCAGCCGCACCGCGGCCCGCTCCCCACCGCCGAGGCGTTCGCGCTGATCATGCTGCTGCGCTACGCGCTGGGCTGGGTCGGGGTCTACCTGGGTCTGGCGGTGAAGGACGAGCGGATCGCCGAGGCGATGGTGCCGCTGTTCCTGCCGGTCACGATGTTGTCCAACGCGTTCGTCCCGACCGGCGGCATGCCCGCCTGGCTGCGGTTCGTCGCCGACTGGAACCCGATCAGCGCGCTCACCGCCGCCATCCGGCAGCTGTTCGGCAACCCGGGCGTCGTGTCCGCGGACATGACGTGGCCGCTCGCGCATCCGGTGGCCGCCGTCCTGTTCTGGTCGGGCGCGCTGCTGGTGGTGTTCGTCCCGCTGTCGCTGCGCGCCTACATGCGCAAGGGACGCTGATCGGCCCTGTCCTCATGGGGCCGGGGACACCAGGCCGGCGTCGTAGGCGGCGATGACGAGCTGGACGCGGTCGCGGGCCCCGAGCTTGGAGAGCAGGCTGGCGATGTGGGCCTTGGCGGTGCCGGGGCTGATGTGCAGACTCGCGGCGATCTCGGCGTTGGACAGGCCGCGCCCGGCCAGCGTCAGCACCTCGCGTTCCCGGGCCGTGACCCCGGGGAGCTCGCGCGGGCGAGGCTCGGGACGCCCGGCGAACTCGGCGATGAGCCGGCGGGTGACGCCGGGCGCGATCAGCGCGTCCCCGGCGGCCACGACGTGGACCGCGGACAGGATGTCCTCCAAGGCCATGTCCTTAACCAGGAAGCCGCTGGCCCCGGCCCGCAGGGAGGCGTGGACGTTGGCGTCGTCGTCGAACGTGGTGAGCATGATCACGCGGATGGCCGGGGACTCGGCGGTGATGATCTGGGTGGCCTCGATGCCGTCCGTGCCGGGCATGCGGATGTCCATGACGACCACGTCGGGCCGCGACCGCCGGGTGAGCTGGACGGCCTGGGCCCCCGTCCCGGCCTCCCCCACGACCTCGATGCCGGGCGCGGTGTCGATGACCATGCGCAGGCCGGCGCGGATGAGCGGCTGGTCGTCGGCGAGCAGGACGCGGATGGTCAACGTGCCTCCACAGGGGCGTTCCGTCCGGACTCCCGCACCGAGGCGGGACCGGGCAGCGGCAGGGTGACGGTGACGCGGAAGCCGCCCTCCGGGCGTGGCCCGGCGCTGAGGCGTCCGTCGAGCAGGGCGGCTCTTTCGCGCATGCCGGCGATCCCGTACCCGCCGCCGGGCCCTGCCGCGGCGGTGGCGCGGCCGTCGTCGGTGATGTCGATGCGCAGCTCGCCCGGCGTGTGGTCGAGGACGACCCGGCAGTGACGGGCGTCGGCGTGGCGGATGACGTTGGTCAACGACTCCTGGACGATGCGGAAGGCGCACCGGTCCACCGCCGGGGGCAGCGGGCGCGGGCGGCCCCGGCGGCGCACGTCCACGCGGAGTCCGGCGGCCGCGGTCGTCTCGGCCAGCCGGTCGAGGTCGGCCAGCCCCGACCCGGGGGGCGGCTCCGCGGCGGCGGGGTGCTCGCGCAGCAGGCCGAGCAGGTGCCGTAGCCCCTGCAGAGTCTGCCGGCTGGCGGTCTCGATCGCGCCGAGGGCGTCGCGGGCCTGCTCCGGGCGGGTGTCGAGCACCCGGGCCCCGGCCCCGGCCTGGATGGCGATCACGCCGATGCTGTGCGCGACCATGTCGTGCAGCTCACGCGCGATGCGCAACCGGTCGGCGGTCACCGCCTGGAGCTCGGCCTGCGCGCGCAGCGCGGCACCGTACTCGCGTCGTTGCCGCAGGACCGTCCCCGCCGTCCAGGCGATCACGACGCCCAGGCCGAGCAGGACCGACAGCGCGAGGAAGCCCGGCGCGAGCACGCGCAGCCCCTGACCCAGCAGGGCCGCGTGCCAGGCCGCCTCCTGGACGGTCAAGGCGACGGCCGCCGCCACCAGCCCGGTACGGCGCGCGCGGGTGGCCGTGACGACGCAGACCAGCACGTCGGCCGCCGGCAGCAGCGGCCAGACCCGCTCGACGGGCTGCGCCGCCGCCATGGCCACGAGCAGTTCGGCCAGCAGCACCGCCAGCACCACACCTGGCCGCCGACGTGCCCAGACCAGCGGAAGCGCCATCGCGACGGCGACTCCCGCATGGACCGCGTCCGCCGGCAGCGGGTCCTCGCCGTCGGTCAGCGTCACGACGTACAGCAGCGGCAGGGACGCCACGACCGCGCACCAGGCGAGCGCCGTACGCACACCGTGCGGCAGCCGCTGCGTCAGGGGTGGCCTGGGCGTTTCTTCGCGCACCCGGACGATCGTAGTCATCCATGGACACCGCGGGCATCGGCCTACGGGCATAGGCCCGTGGGCCACCCCGCTCGCGCGTGAACCGGCCCGCGGCCAGATGTCCCGCCCGCCCTGCCTGCGACAACGTTGGCCGGGTGATCGAAGTCAACGAACTGACCAAGCGCTACGGCGAGGTGACGGCCGTCAACAGCCTGACCTTCACCGTGCGACCGGGCTGCGTCACCGGGTTCCTCGGCCCCAACGGGGCCGGCAAGAGCACCACGATGCGGATGATCCTCGGCCTGAACCGCCCCACCAGCGGCAGCGCCACCGTCGAGGGACGCCCCTTCGCCCGGCACCGCGCCGGGCTGCGGCATGCCGGCGCGCTGCTGGACGCCGGCGACGTGCACGGCGGGCGCACCGCCGCCGCCCACCTGGGCGCGCTGGCCGCTGGCAACGGCCTGCCGCGCCGCCGGGTGGGCGAGGTGCTGCGGGACGTGGGCCTGGAGAGCGCTGCGCGCCGCCGGGTGGGCGGGTTCTCGCTGGGGATGCGCCAGCGGCTCGGCATCGCCGCCGCGCTGCTGGGCGACCCGCCGGTGCTGCTGTTCGACGAACCGGTCAACGGCCTGGACCCCGAGGGGGTGCGCTGGGTGCGCGGCCTGTTCCGCCGCCTGGCCGGCGAGGGACGCACGGTGCTCGTCTCCAGCCACCTGATGAGCGAGATGGAACACACCGCCGACCGGCTCGTCGTCATCGGGCGCGGCGAGCTGATCGCCGACGAGAGCGTGGCCGAGTTCGCCGCCCGCGGCACCGGCGCGGGCGTCATCGTGCGCACGCCCGACCCCGCCGAACTGGCCGCCGTCCTCACCCAGGCCGGCGCCCACGTGCGGCAGGACGACGGCGACGCCCTGACCGTCACGGGACTGACCGCCGCCCGCGTCGGCGAACTCGCCTACGAGCGGCGCATCCTGCTGCGGGAACTCGCCCCCCGCGCCGCCTCGCTGGAGCAGGCGTTCATGGAGCTGACCGCCCGTCATGCCGACTACCGGGCCATGGACGGGGCCGGTGCGCCTTGACGGAACCCGCCCGCTTCCGCGACCTGCTCGCCGCCGAATGGATCAAGCTCTGGTCGCTCCGCTCCACCCGGTGGCTGGTCGGCCTCGGCGTGCTGGCCATCGTCGCGTTCGCCGTCCAGAGCAGCCTGAACGCCCACAACAGCTGGCCCGGCTTCACGGCGCGGGAGAAAGCCCTGTTCGATCCACTGAGCGAGGCGTTCAGCGGGCTGGCCGCCACCCTGCTCATGATCGGCGCGGGCACCGTCGGCGCGCTGACGATCGTCGGCGAGTACGCCACCGGCCTCATCCGCACCACCCTGGCCGCCGTCCCGGCCCGCCACCGGGTCGTGGCCGCCAAGCTCGTCGTCGTGGGCGCCGTCACGCTGGTGACCGGCGCGCTGGTCTCGGCGGCCACGTTCGGCGTCAGCGAGGCCATCCTGTCCGATCTCGGCGTCGCCGTCCGGCCGGGCGACCCCGGCGTGCTGCGCGTCCTGGCCGCCAACGCCCTGCTCGCGCCGGTGTCGGCGCTGGTCGGCATGGGCATCGGCGCGCTGGTGCGGCACACCGCGGGCGCGGTGGTCTCGGTCTGCGGCGTGCTGGTCATCGTGCCGACCTTCTTCCGGCCGACCGTCCACCAGTGGCTCAACGACCTGTACGCCCTGGTCCCGTTCTACGTCTGGCGCACCTGCCTGGGGCTGCCCCAGCTCCGCGACGACCCCGCCCTTCCCACGGTGACCGGCTCCTGGGCCGTCTTCGCGGCCTGGCCGCTGGCCGCCGCCGTCCTGACCCTCGTCGTCGTGCATCGCCGCGACGTCTGACCGTACTGAGAGGAATGCGATGATCTCGCCTCTGCTGACCGTCCCGCTGACGGCCTGCCTGGCCCTGACCGCCATGACCTGTGCCACGGCGACCGCGTCCGCCGCGCGAACCGGCGCCGGGTCCCCGCCGCCGGCCACCCTCCGGCTGGAACTGCCCCGCCCCACCGGCCCCGATCCGGTCGGCCGCGACACCCTGTACCTGGCCGACCAGAGCCGCAAGGATCCCTGGGTGCCCTCCTCGGGGCCGCGTCGTCTCATGCTCTCGATCCACTACCCCGCCCGTTCCGTCTCCGGGCCGCCCGCCCCCTACATGAGCACGGAGGAGGCCGCGTCCCTCCTGCGGCGCAAGGCCCCCGGCGCCGACGTGCCCGCCGAGGTCATCAGCGGCATCCGCACCCACGCCCGCGCCGGCGCCCCGCCCGAGAAGGGCCGCCACCCGCTGGTGGTGCTCTCGCCCGGACTCGGCCTGCCCCGTGCCAGCCTCACCTTCCTGGCCGAGGACCTGGCCAGCCGCGGGTACGTCGTCGCCTCGATCGACCACGCCTATGAATCCTCCGGCACCGTCTTCCCCGGCGTCGGGCTGCTCACCTGCGCACCCCTGTGCGACCAGCCCAGACCTCCCGAGGGCGGCAAGGCCACCATCAGCAGGAACCGCGCCAAGGACGTCTCCTTCGTCCTGGACCGGCTGACCGGCCGCCATCCCGCCTGGAAACGCGCCGGCCTGATCGACGCCAGGCGCATCGGCATGGCCGGCCACTCGATCGGCGGCGACGCCGCCTCCACCACCATGCTCACCGACCTGCGGGTCAAGGCCGGGATCAACCTGGACGGAACCGTCGACGCCACCCTCCCCGCCACCGGACTCGGCAAGCGTCCCTTCCTGCTCATGGGCAGCCAACGCGACCACACGCCCGGCAAGGACGACACCTGGGACAGGACCTGGAAGGTCCTGGACGGCTGGAAGCGCTGGCTCACCGTCGCCCGCGCCGAGCACAGCACCTTCACCGACCTGGCCCTCGCGCAGAGCAAGCTCGGCCTGTCGTCCCCCGACGCCATCGACGCGGAACGCGGGACGGCGCTCACCCGCGTCTACGTCGCGGCCTTCTTCGACCAGCACCTCAAGGGCAGGAAGCAACCCCTGCTGGACGGCCCCTCCCCCGCCAACCCCGAGATCGCCTTCCACCGGCCCGAGTGACGGAGGACGCCCCTGACCCCGCGCACGGACGGGGGCGTCCAATCCCGGGGGCCCGTCGGGGGCATCCCTGATGCAGGCCGGGCGGCATCCCGGACAGGATGGACGACATGAAGATCACTGCGATCGCGGGCGGCCTGCTGGCCTCCGCGGTACTCCTGACCGGGTGCGGCCTGGACGCCATCGGCAAACCGAAGAACGAGGAGACCAGCACGTACCAGGTCAAGGAGAAGGTGCAGCGGCTTCACCTCAGAAGCGGCAGCGGGGACGTGACCGTCACCGAGTCGGACGCCACGAACGTCAGCGTGACCGAGAGGCTCTACTGGAGCAACGACAAGCCGCAGGCCGCGCACAAGGTGGAGGGCGACACGCTGTCCGTCTCCTACGACTGCCAGAAGTCGTGGGGCACCTGCGGGGTCGAGTACAAGGTGGAGGTCCCCAAGGGGACGCAGGTCAAGCTGAACTCCGGGTCGGGCGACCTGACGCTGAGGTCGCTCACCGGCCCTCTTGACGTTGAGGCCGGCTCCGGCGACATCAAGGGCGACGGCCTCGGCGGCAAGAAGCTCCTGGTCAAGGAGGGATCCGGCCAGGTCAACCTGAAGTACGCGGTCGCGCCGGAAGGCGTCGAGGTGTCGGCCGGCTCGGGCGACGTCGTGCTCACCGTCCCCGACGAGACCTATGACGTGCGGGCCAGAACGACCTCCGGTGACGCCGACGTCTCCGTCAAGAAGGACAGTTCCTCACCGCGCAAGCTGTCGCTGACCACGGGGTCCGGAAACGTCACCGTCTCGGCCGGGTAACCGGCTTCCCCGCCCCCAGCTGTTCCGGTCCGCAGGACGGGACGCGCCCGGCGCCGTCCCCGTCGGCTGAGGGACGGGCGCCGGGCGCGGTGGGTCAGCCGGTGTAGTCGGTGGCCTTGGCGGTGCCGGCCGGCCACAGGTACTTGGCGTTGTCGGCCGGCGTGTAGCCGCGGTTGCCGTCGCCGGTGCGCGCCTGGACGCGGTTGTCGCGCCAGGTGGAACCGCGGGCCGTGCCGCCCCAGATGCCGCCGTACAGGAAGCCGTGCAGCTGGTCGAGCTCGGCCGAGAACACGTTCCCGGTCACGGTGATGTTCTTGGCGTTGTCGGCCGTGCCGATGCTGAGGGCGTAACCCCATCCGGAGATGTAGTTGTTCGTGACGGAGACGTCCTGATAGACACCCTTGCCCTGCAGCGCCAGGCCGTTGGTGTTGCCCAGGGACGCCAGGGTGTTGTGGTTGACGATCATGTGGCCGCCGTTGCCCTCGCTCTGCGGACCGATGCCGTCATGGTGGTAGACGTCCCGTGCGGTGTCGGCCATGTCGTGGATGTAGTTGTTCGTCCACGTCGAGGGCCGGCCGGGGAACCCGGTCACCATGATCAGGCCGGCGTTGCCCCAGATGTCGTTGTGGTCCATGACGGCGACGGCTTCCTTCATCGTCGTCATGAGCTGCCACGACTTGTCGAAGGGCGTGCCCGGCTTGGCGTGCGCGGACGACACCTTGCCGTCGTTGCCCGGAGGCGTGGCGTAGGAGCTGGGCTTGAACGTCGAGTACAGGAACTTGATGGTGGTGTCGGAGTAGATCTGCACCAGGTTGTCGTTGGGGTTCGTGCCCTCGAACAGGCAGCCCACGAACGTCAGGTTGTCACCGTAGATGTACACCTTCGAGGCGGTGAAGCGCTTGAAGGAGATGACGCTGTTGTCGGGGTACTCGACCCGCAACGGCTTGTCGGCGCTCATGCCGGTCGCGTAGTCGGCGAGCTTGCCGGGATAGGCGCCCAGCCCGAGGCCGGCGGCGTTCGCGGGGGTGCGGGAGTAGCCGGTGTTGGAGAAGTCCGGCCAGTAGCCCGAGCCGTCGTTGGGCCGCGCCGTGAGGGCGGAGCCGTTCGAAGGGGGCGGCGACGCGGTCGGCGTCTTGGTGGGGGTCGGTGTCGTGGTCTTGGTGGGGGTGGACGACGGCGTCGGCGTTTTCGTCGGAGTCGGCGTCTTCGTCGGCCTTGCGGTGGCGGTGGGCCTGTGGGTGGGCCTACGCTTGCGGGTCGGCCTGGGCGACGCGGTCGGCGTGGCGACCCCGGTGTTCCCGCTGGTCATGGCCATCAGGGCGGCGTCCTGGAGGGCGGCCTGGCCGTTCCGAGCGTCCGCTCCGGCCACCATGACCGAGGCGACGAGCGCCGCGGCGGCCGAGACGCCGCCCCATCTGATCAGGCGGTTGACCAGGAAACGGCGCGATCGAAATAAATGCTGAGGTGACATATGAGGGGTCCCCGTGGTATTCGGCGATGAAATCTTCGGCCGGACGCCGAACACCATAAGCCATGATGATCACTTGACACAACGAACGGGAAATCGACCGGCGAGGGGCCGTTCTGACTCGGAACGGGCTTCCGGGGCGCTTTAATCATTCGGCTGACAACTCGCAACGCGATGCGCTAGGGTCTCCAAAATTCCGACCAGAACGGCGAATCGCGAGCATTCATGGATCGGTAACGTCGCTTTCCGTGTCCGGAGCGGTTCGCTGTTAATTCACCCGCATGACGATGACGTATTCGGGCACCGTGCTCGGCCGAGTTCCGAGCACGATGCCCGCGCGGGTCACTCCCCAGTGGTGGTGAGGTCGGCGTAGAAGGCCCGCACGTCCTCCACCAACAGCTCTGGCGACTCCAGCGCCAGATACGCCCCGCCCCCGGCCAGCTCGGTCCACCGCACGACGTTGGCATCGCGCTCGGCGAAGCGGCGGATCGTGACGTCCTCCCTGGCCAGCAGCACCCCGGTGGGAACCGTCACCCGGGGCTTGGGCGCGTAGGCGCCCGGGTCGTGGCCCATCTCGTAGTAGAGGTTGGCCACCGAGCCGGCGGTGGCGGTGAACCACATGACGCTCACGTCGGTCAGGATCCGGTCACGGGAGAAGGCGTCCTCGGGCAGCTCGGCGGCCGAGTCGGTCCACTCCTTGAACTTCTCCACGATCCACGCGAGCTGCGCGACCGGCGAGTCGGTCAGCCCGTAGGAGATGGTCTGCGGCCGGGTGGACATGATCTGGTTGAAGCCGAGGCCCTCCTGCATGAAGTTCTGCATGATGCCCAGGCGTCGCTGCTCGTCCGCGGTGAACTCGCTCTCCTCCGGGGAGGGGAAGGCGACGAAGGCGTTGACGTGCACGCCCACCAGCCGCTCCGGCACCTGGCGGGCCAGTTCCAGCCCCAGGTTGGCGCCACCGCCGCCGCCCTGCGTGCCGTACCGCTCGTAGCCGAGCCGGGACATCAGCTCGGCGAAGGCGGCAGCCGTACGGGGGACGGTCCAGCCCGGCGAGGAGAGGTAGCCGGAGAAGCCGACCCCCGGGCACGAGGGGACGACCAGGTGGAAGTCTCGCGACAACGGTTCGAGGACGTCGAGGAACCCGATCACACCGCCCGGATTGTCGTGCAGGAGCAGCAGCGGCAGCGCGTCCTCCGAACTGGAACGCAGGTGGAGGAAGTGGATGTCCTCCCCGTCGATCTCGGTGACGAACTGCGGGTGCTTGTTGTACTCGGCCTCGGCCACCCGCCAGTCGAAGTCGTTGAGCCAGTAGTCGGCCAGCCCCTTGAGGTAGTCGAGCGGCACGCCCCTGCTCCAGCCCTGCCCCGCGATCTCCCCGGTCCACCGGGTGCGGCGCAGCCGTTCGTGCAGGTCATCAAGGTCGGCCTGGGCAATGTTCACACTGAAGGGCTTCATGTCCACAACGTTAGGCAACAGGCGACACGCCAGCATGAGTCATCTCATAGGTAATACTGCGACACATGCTTCGGGGGCGAACGCGCGAGACGCGCACCATTGACACGTTGCTCGCCGGCGCCCGAACGGGTGTCAGCGGCGCCCTGGTCCTCCTCGGCGAGCCGGGTATCGGCAAGACGGCCCTGCTGGATCACGCCGCGGCGGCCGGCGATCTGCGGGTCCTGCGGACGACCGGCATCGAGGCGGAGGCCGAACTCCCGTTCGCCTCGCTCCACCTGCTGTTCAGGTCGGAGCTCGACCGTCTGGACCGCATCCCCGAACGGCAGGCCGCCGCGCTGCGCGGCGCCTTCGGGCTCGGCCCGGCCGGCACGGGAGACCGGTTCCTGATCGGGCTGGCCGTCCTGTCGCTGCTCGCCGAGCTGGCGGAGGACGGCCCCGTGCTGTGCCTGGTCGACGACGTGCAGTGGCTCGACCATGCCTCGGCGGACGCGCTGGTCATCGCGGCCAGGCGGCTGGCCGGCGAAGGAGTGGCGATGCTGCTGGCCGCCCGCGCCGGGTTCACGGCACCCGGCCTGACGGTGCTGGAGCTGGCGGGCCTGGACGAGGCGGCCTCAGGTGAGGTGCTCGACTCCGCCGCCCGCCCGCTGACCGAGGAGTTCCGGCGGCGCATCCTCGCCGAGTCCGCCGGCAACCCGCTGGCGCTCCTGGAGCTGCCGAAGTCCGGCGAGAGCCAAGGGGAGCTCTCGCTCACCTCACGGCTGGAGGAAGCCTTCGCCCACCAGGTGGACGGGCTGTCGACGGCGGCCCGCGTCCTGCTCCAGGTCGCCGCCGCCGACGCCACCGCCGAGTCGGCGATCGTGCTGGCGGCGGCGCGCGTGCTGGGCTCCGCTCCCGAGCACCTGGAAGAGATCGGCGCGGCCGGTCTGATCCGGACGGCCGACGGCTCGCGGCTGGAGTTCCGGCATCCGCTGGTCCGGGCGGCCATCTGGCAGCGGACACCACTGGCCCGGCGCCTGACCATCCACCACACCCTCAGCCAGGTCCTGGAAGGCACGGCCGACGCCGACCGCAGCGCCTGGCACCTGGCCGCCGCCACGCTCACCGCCGACGAGCAGGTCGCGGGACGGCTGGAGGAGACCGCCACCCGCGCCCACGCCCGCAGCGGTTACGCCGCGGCGGCCGCGGCCTACGAGCGCGCCGCCGCGCTGAGCCCGTCGGCCGGGGAACGTGCCCGCAGGCTCACCTTGGCGGCCGAGGCCACCGAGTTCAGCGGTCGCTTCGATCGGGCCAGGGCTCTGGCGCTCGGCGCCGGGAGCCCGGGCGCCGAGCTGACCTCCCGGCTGATCCGCGTGCGGGCCTGCTCCGACTACGGCGAGGGCCACCTGCAAGGGGCGCACGCGATGTTGTCGGCCGGTGTGGACCACCTGGCCGCCACCGACCCGGGCTCGGCCGCGTGGTTGCTGCTGGACGCCGCCTCCATGATCTGGCTCGACGGCGACCGCGACATGGCCCACCGTACGGCCGAGCAGCTCGACGCGCTGAAGGTGCCGCCCGGCGACGACGTCGTCCCGATCCACCAGCTGTGCCGGTGGTTCGTCACGCTCACCCTCGGCCGCCTCACCACCGAGCTGCCGCCGCTGGCCGAGGTGGTGGAGCGCGCCCGCGCCCAGGCCGGACCCGACCGGCGCGGGCTGCTGCTGATCGGCGGACTCGGCCTGGCCGACCGGGACGCCCGCACCCACCAGCTCGCCCTGGCCGCCACCGCCGCCATCCGCGCCGAGGGCCGCGTCGGGCTGCTGCCCCAGGCGCTGACCTTCATGGGCCACGTCGAACACGCCCGCGGCCGCTACGCCGACGCGCGCGCCTTCGCCGAGGAGGCCGTGAACATCGCCGCGGACACCGGACAGCCCGCCTGGTCACGCCTGGCCACCGCGTTGCTGGATCAGCTCGCCGCCGTTCAGGGAGAGCCGCTGGACCCCGCCACCGCCACCCCGGCCGCGCTCGCGCTTCTCGACCTCGGCCAGGGCCGTCCCGAGCAGGCGCTGCTCGGGCTGGAGTCGCTGGTGTACGGCAAGGCACGCAACAGAACCCCCGCCATGCACCTGGTGCCCGACCTGGTCGAAGCGGCCCTGCGCAGCGGCAGGAGCGCCCGCGCGGCCGAGCCGTTGGCCCGTCTGGAATCCTGGGCCGGGATGCTGCGCCAGCGGTGGGCCGACGCCCTGGTCTCCCGCTGCCGTGCCCTGCTGGCCAGCACCATCATCCCGGACCCCGGAGCCGACGCGCACTTCCGCGCCGCGCTCGACGCGCACGAGCGCCCCTTCGACCGCGCCCGCACCGAGCTGCTGTACGGCGAATGGCTGCGCCGGGCCCGCCAGACCGGCGACGCGCAGGAGCACCTGCGGGCCGCGCTGGAGACGTTCGAGTGGCTCGGCGCGCGCCCCTGGGCCGACCGGGCACGCACGGAGCTGGGCGCGACCGGCTGGAGCACCCAGCGCAACACCGGCGCCGACCGCTTCGCCCAGCTCACACCGCAGGAACGGCAGATCGTCAACCTGGCCGCCCAGGGGCTGTCGAACAAGGACATCGCCGCGCACCTGTTCCTCAGTCCGCGAACCGTCGGCCAGCACCTCTACAAGGCCTTCCCGAAACTCGGCGTGACCGCCCGCGCCCAGCTCGCGGAGCTCGTTCTCCCCTGACGACACCGGCGGACAGGAGCGTCGCGGTGGCGAGGCCGCCCCAGAGGGCGGCCGGGCCGTGGGGGGCGAGAGCGGTGATGACCGCCGGGGAGACGGCGAGGCCGAAGCCGGTGGAGAGCTGGAAGCGGGCGAGGGTGCGTCCCAGGACCCGCGCCGGGGCGAGGGCGGTGACGAGCGCGGTGGCGCTGCCCGCGTAGATGATCTCGCCGAGGGTGCAGACCACGGACACCGCCGCGACGGCCGGGGCGCCCCAGCCGGGTCCCAGGAAGGCGGCCGCGAGGAAGCCGAGGTAGGACGCGGTGAGCACCACCCCGGCGAACGCCAGCACGGACCGGCGGGAGAAACGGGACATCAGGACGGTGACCGGAACCTGCAGCGTGACCACCAGGACCGTGTTGGCCACGAAGATGGCCGCCGACCACACCGGGGACGCGTGCATCTGCGTCACCAGGACCAGCGGAAGCGCGATCTCGGGGACGTTGAGGCAGAAGACGTAGATCACGTTGGCGGCCAGCAGCCCGCGCATCCGGGGTGCGGGCTCGCCGTCCCCGTCCGTGGCCGCGGCGGCGGCGGCCGGATGAGCGTGCACGCGTACCGACCACGCCAGAGCCGCCGCCACGAGGTAGGCGAGCCCGGTGACGGCCGCCAGCGCCTGCAACGCGGTGGCGCCACCCGCCAGGCAGGCGGTGGCGAGGAGCGCACCGGCGCCCAGGCCGGCGTTGCGCAGCGCGCGGCCCCCCGCCAGGGCGGCGTCGCGCTCCCGGCCGTGGGAGAGCGTGGCCACGAGGGCGGCGTGGGCGGCCGGCCAGGCCTGGTTGCCGATGCCGAGGAAGAGCGCCGCCGTCGCGAACAACCAGACGTTCCCCGCCGGGGTGGCCGCCAGCAACACCACGCCCAGCACCCGCACCAGCATCGACGCCGCCACGACCGTGCTGCGCGCGCCCCGGTCCAGCCATCGGCCCACCGCGGGCATGCACCCGAGACCCGCGACGACACCGGCGGTCATGGCGGCGCCGGTGACCGGCCCGGACAGTCCGAGCACCGTCACCCCGTAGAGCAGCAGAAAGGGCCGCAGCAGGCCGGTGCCGAGCGCGTCCACGGCCAGGGCGACGGCGTAGCGGGGGCCTCCGGAGGCGCGGAGGAGGACGCGGAGCTGGACTCCGGTGGTGGGTGCCATGGCGCCAACGGTCGTGCCGGGTCGCCGGACGCGGCACGTCGGTTGACGGAGATCGTCAACCGACGCCGTCATCGGCCGTCCGGCCAGGGATGATGGAGGGATGACGCTGCGCATCGACATCACCGGCCTGCCGGCCGAGCGGCTGCGGTTCGCCGCCTCCCCGCTGGCCGAGCTGACCGCGATGTTGCACGTCCTGGCCGAACCCGGGCATCATCCGCGGCTGGCCGGCTGGGCCGGGGACGTCTGGTCCGGGATGCCGCCGGAGCTGGCCGAGCGGTTGCGAGAGGCGGAGTTCCTCTGGCGTTCCTCGCGAGCCGATTTCCTGGTCCCGGCCCGGCCCCGCCAGACCCTCGCCGAGGAGCTGGACGATGTCGACCGGATCGACGACGAGACCTATGTGACCGCCGCGCTCGTCACCACGTGCGGCAGCAATCGGGTGCACTTCGCCGCGCCGTCGCCGCTCGCCGACGCGACCGCGCGCGAGCGGGCCCTCGACCTGGCCCAAGCGCGCGGCGAACGTCAGGAGGCGTTCGCGGAACGGCTGCTCGCCGACCCGGCCGCGGTGCGGGCGCGGGTGCGCCACACCCTCGAACAGTGCGCCGAGGCGTTCTTCGACGCCGCCTGGACGGGCGTCGCCGTGCGGCTGGCCACCGACCTGCGGCTGAAGAACGACCTGCTGAAGCGCCAGGGCATCGGGGCGGCTCTCGCCTCGGTCTCCGGCGCGGTCACCCTGACGCCGGACGGCAACCGCATCGTCGTGGACAAACTGCAGGACAATGCGACCGCCGCCCACGGCGCCGGGGTCACCTTCATCCCCAGTGACTTCGGCCGCCCGCACCTGGTGGTGGTCCACGCGCCCGGATGGCAGCCGGTGGTGCAGTATCCCGTGGCCGAGCCGGATCCGTCCGAGCCGGTGTCGCTGGAGACGGTCACCCTGCGGCTGGAGGCACTCGCCCATCCGGTACGACTGCGGCTGCTGCGCACCCTGGCCCGCGGCCCGCACACCACCGGCGAGCTGGCCCACGCCTGGGAGCTGTCGCCCCCGGAGGTCTCCCGCCACCTCGCCGTCCTGCGCCGCGCGGGCCTGCTCACGACCCGGCGGCACGGGCGCTACGTCCACTACACGCTCAACCTGCCCGAGATGACGACGCTGGGCACGGACCTGCTGGCGGCCGTCCTGCGCTGACCTCCGGCTCCTGTGTCGTCCGGCAGGCGGCCGGTCACCTGTCAGCTGGTGAAACGTCCCTCACGGGTGTACTTGCAGGCTCCGCCGAGGCAGTTGGGGCTGGACCCCCAGCCGTCGTCGTAGCTGACCCTGCGGTGGAGCTTGATCTTGCCTTTGACCTCTTCCGCCTGGTGCCCGGGGGCGACCTTCTCGTCAGCCTGCTTCCACCAACTGGTGCCGTTCCAGTAGTACAGCCGGTGCCGGGCCCACAGGGAGCTCGGCGAGCCCATCGGCAGGCAGTTGAAGATGAAGCTCTCCGCGCGACGCTCCTTGAAGCCGCCGAAGTCGAGGGTGGTGTACGACTTCGGCGCCAGGCCGGCCTGGGCGTTGTCGTGCCAGAGGTGCGACCCCCAGTGTTCGGCGGTGCACGACGCGGAGAGCACGGCCGCGGCCGGAGCGGTCAGGCCGCGTACGGTGACCGGCTCGCTGGTGATCCGCCGCCCCCGCAGCTCGGCGGGGAGGTCGGCGCCGTGGTCCTCGACGAGGCGCTGGGGCACCGGCACGTCGGGCGGGGTGATCTCCAGGTAGGTCTGCAGGTAGCTGTTGCTCCGGTCCCAGGCGATGAGCGGCGCGCTGCCGATGATCCCGACCTGGGACATCCCCACCTCGTCGGACGGCTGGCTGTCGGAGAAGCTCACGGTGAGACCGGTCGTGTATTCGATGTGCGCCAGGGGGATCTCCCGGTCGCTGTCCTCGGGTTCGGCCGCGGCTGGGGAGGAGGCGAGCATCAGCGTGGCGGCGATGGCGGCGATTGTCCTCATGTCACTCCTTGCGGTTGACGTTGCCGCGCAGAACGTTAGACACCGCCCTTTCAGCAACCTTAAACCTGAGCTCAGCGCACACCGGAGACCCGCGAGGAGAGGGTCGCCTTCGCTTCCCGCCGCCCCGGCTTGTGAGCCGTGGGCCTGCTCCTTACCTCAGGAGCTGGTCGGCGTTGATCTTCACCTCGAACTCGAAACGGTACGGGCTTCCTCCATTGGTGGGCACGGGCCACAGGTAGGGCAGTGGCTGGGTCAGGTCGAAGGAGATGGGCGGGTTGGTCGGCCGGACGGTGTCGACCGGATAGATGGTCCACCGCGGCGTCTGCTCCGGCGTCCCCGTTCCCGAGGTGGGCTGTGCGCTGGGCTGTGAGCTGGGCTGGGGACCCGGGTGGAAGGGCGGCGTGTCGATGTTGACGAACCACATGGTCGAGCGTGGGCCCACGTGGGAGGTGCTGGTGCCGCCTCCCCCGCCACCACCGGTGCCGCCGCCCTGGGTGGCCGTGGCGGGCAGGTAGTGGCGGTCGCTGGGCTCGGCGTCGCACGGCTCCGCCGCCCCGGCCGGTGGGGGCGCTCCGTCGGCCGCCTTGAGGCGCAGCCCCAGCTCACCCGCGATCATCAGGGCGTAGTGACCCGCCAGCGCCCGAGCTCACCAGCCACCTCATCAGGCCTCCCGGTGTGAGACCTTCCGCCAAGGGCTGGGGATAGTTGACCATCATGATCCTGGCCTTGCCGCTGGTGGCGACGTTCATCGCCCGCACCAGTCGCACCAGACGCGCCGAGAGGGTCGTCGGCTGCGTCAGCGGGCGGACGAACGGCGGACGCGGCGGCTCCGAGTCCGCCCATTCCTGCTCGGAGGTGCGGGTGACGTCGAGCAGCGGCGCGACCTCCGCCACGATGCTGTTCCGGAGGCCGATGTTCTTCGCGAGTATGGCGGTCAGCATGGGCCCGAAGCGGGCGTCGTTGCCGCCGAAGCCGGAGATCACCAGGTCGGTGGCGGCGTCCAGCCCCTCGTTCTGCGGCGGGTTGACGCGGCCGTGGTCGTTCTGGCCCACGAAGAAGTGCTCGGTGGCCCCGCCGGAGGAGGCGTTGAAACGGACGTCGAAGAAGACCTCGGGATTGGCGCGGCGCAGCAGGTCGATGGCCTGCAGGACCGCGGCGTCGGCCGAACGGTGATTTCCGTGGCAGGGGGAGGCAGGCATCGGCCAGTTACGGGGAGTGATCTGGTGACACGTCAACGCCCCCCGGCGAGCGCACTGCTCGGCCGCCGGGTTCCGCGCTTCCCCGAAGGCGGGTCGGTCCGATCAGTTGTGCCCGGCTTCGCCCAAAGCCTCAACGCCCGTCCCGCGAACCGGGCGTGTCTCCCCGTCGAACACGAGCTGCGGAACGCAGCATCGAGCAGTGCGGGCGTAGAACGTCGAGGAGGCACGACCTGCCGTACGCGGGCGGCTCCCCGCGATCGACGGTTGTCGGCTATCGCCCGGTGTGCCGGAGGATCGCGCCGGAGATCCGAGGAATCACCGGCGGCGGGAACCCGTGCCCCATTCCCTCGATGGGCAGGAACTCGCTGCCGGGAATCGCCGCCGCCAGGGCCTTCCCGTGGGCGAAGGGCGCCATGGGGTCGTCCGAGCCGTGAATCACCAGAGTCGGAGCGGTGATCGAGCCGACAAGCCCGGAACGGTCGCGGGAGGCGAAGGCCGCGAGGATGTGGTTCTTCGAGGCGTGGCCCGCATCGGTGGCGTTCTCGATCTCCCGCTCGATGATCGCGCGCGTGGCCGCCTCGTCGAACGCCGTCAGCCGTCCGGCGAGAATGCGCGCCAGTTTGAGATGCGACTCGACGTGCTCCTCCCGGGTGCTGGGCGGATTGGCGATCTGTTCGGCGTCCCAGGCGGCCAGCCGTGGATCGCGTACCGTGCCCCGGAAGGTGTTGGTCGCGGGGTCGAGGGGCTCGGCGCTCGACATGATGACCGTCAGGGTGCGCAGCCGGTCAGCGTGTTCGAGCGCGATCTCCTGGGCGATCATGCCGCCCATCGACGCGCCGACCACGTCCGCCGTGGCGATGCCCAAGCCGTCGAGCAGGCCGACCGCGTCCTGGGCGAGGTCGACCATGGTGTACGGGTTGGCCTCGTAATCCACGCAGCCGGACAGCCCGGTGTCCCGGTTGTCGTAGCGGATGACGTACCGGCCTTCCTCCTGGAGAAGCCGGCAGAGCTCGTCGGGCCAGGTGGCGCCCCGGGCGCCGAGCCCCATCACGAGCAGCAGCGCGGGGTCGGCGGGATCACCGAACGTCTCGCACCACAGACGGATCCCGTTGGCCTCGACTGTGCGTTCCATCATGTTCTGCCCCTCGTTCTGGCTCGCACCAGTGGCGACGACTGGCGCTACGACGTCCCATAAGAGGACGAGCGCTCACGGACCGTGCGCCGAGTCCGCTCCGACAGCGCCCTCCCATGGCAAAAAGTATATACAGATTAACTTTTTGCTTGATCCAGAGCCGTCACAACCCAGCCGGCACATGCAGGACGGCGAGCATCTGGGCCCGCAGGTGCACACTCAGCGCCCGGACGTCGTCGCTCAACCGGGCGGCGAGCACCGCCGTCACCATCCCCATGACGGAGGTGACGGCGATCCGCGCCGCGAGGTCCGACAGCTCCGGCCGCACCTCGATCAGCAACCCGACCCACTCCTCACGTATCTGCCGCATCTGGCGGTTGAGCCGCCGCCGATCCTGCTCCGGCAGCCACAGCAGCTCGGCCTGCATGATCAGAGTCAGACTCCGGTTCTCGACGGACGACCGGGAGAACCAGTCCACCAGGGCGATCAGCGCCTCCTGCGGGTCCCGGTCCCGGTCGGCCAGCGCGGCTTGCGTCCCCTCCTGAAGGCGTTCCAGCGACAACTCGATCAGGGCGAGGAGGATGGCCTGCTTGCCGGGGAAGTGCCGGTAGACCGCGGGGCCGGAGATGCCCACCGCGGCCCCGATGTCGTCGATCCCGGTGTCGGCGTAACCGCGCTCCACGAAGAGCCGGGCCGCCTGCAGCAGGATGACCCGCTTGCGCACCCCGTGTTTGCGCCCCTGCGAGATGAGGGATTCCAGCTCGTCGGACTCGGCCACGTACGTACCTCTCTGAAAGAAACGGGAACCACGGTTAACATATTGGATGGAGGCTGGCCAGGCACACCGTGGAGGGCACCCCGTCAGCTCCGCCGTTGCCGCCAGAACCCTCGTCGACCAGACAAGGCCGCGGCCCGGTCGAGGCGGTCGCGGACCTCGCGCAGCACCGGGACCAGCTCCGGCGGATCCAGCACCTCGAAGTCGCACCCCCAGGTGAGCCAGGCGTGCTGTCGCGGGCGCGGCCGGCTGCGGAGACAGCGCCTGCGCGCTCACATCGGAGGGACCAGGCCGGACTGGATGGCGAACACCACCAGCTGGGCACGGTCACGGGCCTTGAGTTTGAGCATCGCGCGGCTGACGTGTGTGCGCACGGTTTCCGTGCTGATGGCCAGACGGGCCGCGATCTCGTCGTTGGAGAGGCCGGCCGCGACCCAGGCCGTCACCTCGCCTTCGCGTTCGGTCAGGCCCTTGATGCCTGGATGCGCGACCACCGAGGGGGTGCGCCGCGCGAACTGGGAGATCACGCTACGGGTGATCGACGGGGACAGCAGCGATTCGCCCCGGGCCACCACACGTACCGCCTGTAACAGCTCGGCCGGGTCGGCGTCCTTGAGCACGAATCCGCTGGCGCCGTCCCGTAACGCCTCGAAGACGTATTCGTCCAGGCCGAAGGTGGTCAGCATGACGACCCGCACCGATGCCAGCGCCGGATCGCCGGTGATCTCCCGCAGCGCGGTCAAGCCGTCCACCTCGGGCATCCTGATGTCCATCAGCACCACGTCCGGCCGGGTGCGGCGGATCAGCGCCAGCCCGGAGCAGCCGTCGGCGGCCTCACCCACCAAGTCGGTGTCGGGCTCGGAGCGCAGCAACGTCCGGACGCCGACGCGGATCAGTGCCTGGTCGTCAACGGTCACCACGCGGATCATGTCCCGGCCTCCATCGGCAGAAGAGCCCGTACCGCAAAGCCCCCGCCGGGCAGCGGACCGGCCTCCATCTTCCCGCCGAGTCGCTCGGCCTGCGCGCGCATGCCGCGGATGCCGAGTCCTCCCGGGGCCGCCGGGCCGGGGCCGGCTTCCGCCCTGGCGCCCGTGTCGGTCACCTCGACCAGCAGGTCGTCCCCGTCGCGGCGGACCACGACCCGGGCGGGAACGGCACCGGCATGGCGCAGGACGTTCGTCAGCGCCTCCCGCACGATGCGGAACACCGCTTCCTCCACCGGGCGGGCTAGATGAAGGTCCGGCTGGAGGTCCACGTCCAGCTCGACCCCGGCCGTCCGCACTCGGTCAGCCAGCTCGTCCAGTAGATCCAGCCCAGGCCTGTCGGGCACCGGCCCGCGCTGCGCGGGCTGGTCGCCGCGCAGCCGCTCCAGCCCGGCGCGCAGGCTGTCCAGCCCCTCGCGGCTGGTGGCGCGCACCGCCTCCAAGGCGTGCCGGGCCTCGGTCACGTCGCGGTCGAGCATGTGCAGGGCGACTCCGGCCTGCATCGCGATGGCCGCCAGCCCGTGGCCGATGGTGTCGTGCAGATCCTGCGCCATGCGCAACCGCTCCTCGGAGGCCATGCGCCTCGCCTGCTCGGTGCGCAGGCCCGCGGCGGCCTCCCGCCGCAGCCGTACGGTGATCCCGGACGCCAGCGCGGCCAGGGCGATCGCGCCCCAGGCGAACACGTTCACAGAGCCGATCCCGTCCTCTGCGAGGGTCTTGGCGTACAGGGCCACCACCAGCACCCCGAAGTCCGCCGCCACGACCGCCACCGCCCGACCGACCGGCCACGCCGCCGCGACGTAGTACATGGCGGCGGGCACCGTCAGCAGGATCGGTCCGAACGGATATCCGGCCGCCAGGTAGGCCGCCACCGCCGCGCCGTTGATCGTCAGCACCATGCCCGGCCTGCTCCGCCCGGCCAGCGCCAGTGCCGCGACCACCACCAGTGCGTACGCGGGCGGCCCCAGCGGACGGGTCGAGTCGGGTTGGAACAAGGCCGCGGGCTGGGTGCCCACCAGGCCGGCGGCCAGGAACGGCAGGCATGGCCACCCGTCCGCCCACCAGCCCTGCGCTCGTTTCCTGGCGCCGTCCACCCTCACGACCCTAGCCGCGGGCGTGGGCCACGCGCTGTACGCAGATTTGCGTACACGGGAAAGCCGCGTTCAGGGTGACGACCCGGCTGCGGCGTCCTGTCCACGATGAAGGCCCATTCGCCAACGAACCAGGGGAATACCGATGAAACGCAACTTCACCCGAATCGTCCTGCCTCTCTGCGGCGCGGCGGCGCTGATCGGCGCCATGATGGCGACGTCGGCTCACGCGGAGCCGACCATGGAGCCACAGTCTCTGAGCGACTGCAAGTCGGGAAACGTCTGCCTCTGGGTCGACGCGGGCTTCCCCGGAATTCCGCGCCAGTACGGCAGCCCGGTGTTCCGCAACGTCGATGCCGCTGACCACGACAGGGTGAGCAGCTGGGCGAACAAGACGAGCTACACCTACTGCCTGTACGACAACGGCAGTTCGATCACTCTCGACCGTCTCGGGCCCGGGGCGACAAGGCCCAACATGCCGGGCGGCACGAACGATCGGGCCGATGCCATCGGGCGCTGCTGAGGCGCGAGCGTCCAGGCGGCGGACGGGTCCGGGAGATCTCTCCCGGACCCGGCCTCGGCGGCATCGTCCGAGCCCACCACAACCAGTGCGGAACCCGGCAGAACCTCCGGCCGGCCGGCTCCCAGCCCGGCCAAGCCGCCCATCCCTGCGGCGCCGCGCCGGTCGGAGGGTCGCCACCCATCTCTGCGGCGCCGCGCCGGTCGGAGGGGCCGCCGCCACCCTGGTGGCGGCCGCGGCGAGGTGTGGCGCGGCGCAATCGATGATCTTGATGACGAAGAGTCCTTCACATCGATGGAGTGATGCCATGCGTGTCCGAATGGTCTTAGGGGCCGTCGCAGTCGGCGGCCTGCTCACGTCAACGGCGGCGCCCGCGCAGGCGGCAGGCCCCCGGCCCGATTTCCAGGCGCCGTGGCCCTGCGGCCAGGTCCGGGACTACTTCCACCACGCCGAGGAGGTGCCGAACGCCATCGACTACAACGTCTCCGGCCCTTCGGACCTGGGGACCCCCGCCCTGGCCTCGGCCGCGGGCACCGTCGTGTCCGCGGGCCCGAACAACGGGTACGGCAACGAGGTCGTGCTGGACCACGGTGGCGGCTGGCGCAGCCGGGTCGCGCACCTGAGAGCGCTGTCGGTGTCGGTCGGCCAGAGTGTCGGACGCGGCCAGAAACTGGGGGAGGTCGGTGAGACGGGCCAGGCGACCGGCCCGCACCTGCATTCCGAGCAGCTCGCCGACGGCGTCCGGGTGCCCATCGTCATCGACGGCGTGGCGATGATCTCCGACGGCCAGGTCCGGCAGCACACCAGCGGCAACTGCGCGTTCACCACCGCCGTGTCCAACCTCGCCGTCTACCGCACCTCCAACAGCACCTTCTACATCCGCAGGCACACGGGCGGCCTGCTGAGCGAGGTGCGCTTCGGTCAGGCCGGCGACCTGCCCGCGCCCGGCCACTACCAGAACAGCCCCTACGACAACCTCGCCGTCTACCGCCCCTCGGACGGCACCTTCCACATCCGCAGGGCCGACGGGACCGAGCAGGTCATCGCCTTCCCCGGCGCCCAGAGCGGGGACGTGCCGGCGATCGGCCGGTACCAGCCCGGCGACTACGACAACCTCGCCCTCTACCGTCCGTCGGAAGGCGCCTACTACATCCGCTGGGCCGACGAGCAGATCGGCAGGATCGCCTACGGCGCCCCCGGCGACCGCCCGGCGCCGGGCTACTTCGAGACCGGGCGCCTCACCAACCTCGCCGTCTACCGGCAGCAGAGCAGCACCTTCCACATCCGCAGAGCCGACAACACCGTCGCGCCGGTCGTGTTCGGCGACGGCACCAAGGGCGACATCCCGGCCGTCGGCCACTTCCAGTGAGGACCTGATGAAGACAACCGCCGCCCTGCCGGCCCTCGTCGTCCTGCTGACCGGCACGCTGGTGGCGCCGCCGCCCGCGTCAGCGCTCACGGCCTTACCCTGCGACCCCAAGGGCGTGCCGGCCGCCGACGCCTGGAACGCGAGCCAGCTCTCCCCGGCGCTGACCGGGCGGATGCACGACAGCCTGTCGGCGTACCGCATCTCGTGCGCGAGGGTCGTCACCCAGGTCGTCAGGGACCGCGGGCTGCCGATCCGCGCGGCTGAGCTCGCGGTGACGACCATCATCACCGAGGCGACCATGGACAACCTCGACGGCGGGGACGGCACGAGCGTCGGCCTGTTCCAGCAGACCGAAGGCTCCTACGGCAACATCGACAGGAACGATCCGGTCGCCGCCACCAACGCCTTCCTCAACGCGATGCTGCGCGAGTTCCCCGACGGGAGCTGGCAGACGCGCCCCTTCGGCGAGGTCTGCCAGAAGGTGCAGCGCTCCGCCTACCCCGACAGGTACGCGCCGGAGGCCCACGACGGCGTCCTCGTCGCCCGCGCGGTATGGGACCGATCACCCTCCAACCTCGCCGTCTACCGCCCCACGGACAACACGTTCTACATCCGCAAGCTGGACGGCACACCGCTCACCCGGGTGAGCCTCGGCGTCCCCGGCGACCTGCCCGCGGTCGGACACTACGAGCGCGGCAACTTCGACAACCTCGCCGTCTACCGGCCATCCGCGGGGGCCTTCGTCATCCGCTGGGCCGACGGCAGGACCGAGAACGTCCCGTTCGGCCAGGCCGGCGACCTGCCCGCGACCGGCCGTTACGAGAACGTCGAGTACGACAACCTCGCCGTCTACCGCCCGTCGGACCGGACCTTCCACATCCGGCGTGCGAACGAATCGGTGTTGAAAGTGCCCTTCCCCGGCGCCCAGGACGGCGACGTGCCCGCCGTCGGCCACTACGAGCTCAGCAACTACGACAACCTGGCCCTCTACCGCCCGTCGGAAGGCGCCTACTACATCCGCTGGGCCAACGGGCGCATCGAGAGGATCGCCTTCGGCGCGCCCGGCGACCGCCCGGCACCCGCCCACTTCCAAGCGGGCCCGTACACCAACCTCGCCGTCTACCGACAGCAGAGCAGCACCTTCCACATCCGCAGAGCCGACAACACCGTCGCGCCGGTCGTGTTCGGCGACGGCACCAAGGGCGACGTCCCCGCCGTCGGCAAGTTCGAGTAGCGCGCGAGGGGCTCAGCGGAGGAGCTTCGCCCAGGTGTCCGTGGCGATCACCATGTCCGGCCGGCCGCGAGCGCGGCGTGGTGGTCATCACCGACGACACGATCTCTCCCGTCGCCGGCCAGGCCGCGAGCGTGCCGGCGACCGAGGTGAGTGAGACAGGTTTCAGCACCGAGACGAGCCTGAGGGCGGCACGGCCCAGCCGCTCCACGACCCGAGCCACGGCAGCGTGCGGAGCTGGACCAGCATGCCCAGCCGATCGACAGGGCCCCGGCCGCCGGGACTCGTGAACGCCGCGTCGGCCGCCGTCGGCGTGAACACCGCGTGGTCGGTGAGCACGTGCTTGGCCTCGGCCGGTCACGGCTTGGAGAGAACGGCCATCCGGCAGCAACGCGGCCGGCGCCCACCGCGTGCCGCGACGCCGAACAGACCGGTTACCGTCCCCGGTCGCAACCGCACTCCGACCAGGGGGCCGCCCCCGGGCAGGGGTCCCCGCCGTCCGCCAGCGATCAAGCGGCCCCAGGACGGGCACCGCGGCATCGAACTCACTGCCCGTCTTGGCCGCCGTCGCGGGCGCGGCGCCAGATTCGATCAGCCGATCGGTGGCGCGAGGTACTCCAGCGCATAACCCCCGCCGGACGAGCTCACGCGGGCGATGCCGGGTGAGTCGAGGTGGGCGCCCGCCACGAAGTGCTGCGGCCGGATCAGCTGTTCCAGAAGGCCCGCTCGTGCGGCACGGGCCTGGGACTGGTCGCCGTCGAACTCCCACGACACCTTCGGCCGGTCGAACTGGAGCGTGGGCACGTGAACGGTGTCGCCCCAGACGAGAAGGCGGCCGGCGCCGCTCCTGACCTCGTAGACGGTGTGACCGGGTGTGTGGCCCGGTGTCGGGATCGCGGTGGCCCAGTCGTTGATCGCCATGTTCTCCGACACCGGCACGACCCGGTCGCGGATCGGCTCCAGCCGCCCCCTGAACACCGAGGTGTCGCCCGCGCCGATCCACACGCGTTCGAGTCCGGGGAACGCCTCCGCACCTTCCGGCGTGATCAGGCCGCTCACGTGGTCTTCGTGGTTGTGGGTGATGGCCACGTCGGTGACCTGCGCGCGGTCGATCCCCGCTTCGTCGAGCGCGTCGTAGATCAGCCCCATGGTGGGGTCGTGCCAGACGTCGGACGCGCCGGTGTCGACGAGCAGCGACCGCGTGCCGTCGGTGACGAAGAAGGCGTTCACCGCCAGGCGCAGGTTGTCCCCGGCCAGCGGGACGGCGGCCGGCAGCTCGTCGAGCGTGCGCCCGTCCTCGTCGCGGAGCCGTGTCGGCGGCATGTCGATGTACCCGTCCCGCAACGAGACCACCTGTAGATCGCCGAATTCGAACGTGGCATGGAGCCGGCCACTCGACATCAAACGCATGGAAACCTCCGTCGTGCTGGGCGCACAGGGCGCCCGTCTTCAATAGAAGACTCTATCTTCTTTAGAAGAAACCCTACACTGTGCACAGCGACGTACCCATCGATCGAGGAGCACGGTGACCGAGCAACACGGCAACGCGGCCGGACCAGAGCACGGTGACGACCTGGCCGGCGCGTTCGGCGGCAACGTGCGGCGACGCCGCGAGGAGGCGGGCCTGACGCTGGAGCAGCTGTCCGCGCAGTCGTCGGTCAGCCGGGCGATGTTGTCCAAGGTCGAACGCGGTGAGAAGAGCCCGACGATCGGCGTCGCGTCCAGGATCGCCCACGCGCTCGACGCGTCGCTCTCGGACCTGATCGGCGCGCCGGCCGCCGCGTCCGGGGTGGCCATCGTCATGCGCAAGGACGACCGCCCGATCTTCCGTGACCCGGAGACCGGCTTCGAGCGGCACATGGTGTCGGCGGCCCCGGGCGCGGGAGGCGCCGAGATGATCGTCCACCACCTGCCCGCGCAGGTCTCCACCGGGCTGCTGCCCGCGTATCCACCGGGCACGGAGAAGCAGCTCGTGGTGCTGGAAGGCACCCTCACCGTCGCGATCGGCGGGATCGTCGAGACCCTGAACGCGGGCGACTCCCTGTTCCTCCAGGCCGACGCCGACCACGGCTTCGCCAACCGCACGAACGCCCGCTGCGAGTACATCATGTTCATCTCGCGCAGAACCTGATCGGCCGCGGCTTCCCGGCCTGGACGTGCTCGATCCACCGTCTGATGTCAGGCTGGGTACGTTCAGGTCGGTCCCTTGCGCCTTGGAGGTCTGATGCGGGCGGGCGTCGTGGTCACGGCACACCCCGGTGTGGAGGACCTCGCCGTGCGGGCCGAGGAGCTGGGCCTGCACAGTTTCTGGGTCAACGACACCCCGATGGTCCACGGCGACCCCTTCATCGCCCTGGGGCTGTGCGCGAAGGCCACCAGCCGCATCAGGCTGGGCATCGGCGTGACCTCACCGGCGCTGCGCTCGGCCCCGGCCGCCGCGAGCGGGTTCGCCAGCCTCAACGCCCTGGCCCCGGGCCGGATCATCTGCGGGATCGGCACCGGCAACACCGCCCGCCGCACGCTGGGCATGCGGCCGACCACGGCGGCGACGATGGAGAACTTCACCGCCGCCCTTCAGGACCTGTGCGCCGGACGAAGCATCGAGTACCGCGAGGGCGACCGGGTGCGCGACGTCCGGTTCCTGCACGCCGGGGCGCACGTGAACACGGCCGACCCGATCGAGTTCGTCGTGGCCGCGCAGCTCGGGCCGAAGGCCGCCGCCGTCGCCGGCCGCCGTGGCACCGGCCTGATCTCCTTCGGCCTGCTCGACCCCACCGCGTGGCACGCGCTGCACGACGCCCGCCGCCGCGCCGCCCGCGTTCCCGGCTCCCCTACGAACTCCTACGTGGTCACCGCTCTGCACGTACTCGACGAGGACGAGGACCCCCACGGCGACGCGGCCAGGGACGCGACGGGCCACCTCGTCCTGTCGTTGCTGGCCTTCGCCGCCGACACAGCCGCCGACACAGCCGCCGACACAGGCGCCGACACAGGCGCCTTCGCCGAGCGACTCGGCCCCGAGGAACGCGAGGCGGTGCGGCGACTGCTCGACCGGCGCGGCACCACCGCCACCGCACCCGACCGGCACACCAAGCTTTACCCCGACTACCTCGGACGCATCGCGCCGCAGGACCGGGACCTGATCCTGCCCTCGCTGATGAACACCCTGGCCCTGGTCGGCACCCGCGACGACCTCCGCGCCCGCATCGCCACCCTGGAACGGGCCGGCATCGACGAACTGCTCATCCAGCCGGTGATCGACCCGCCCGCCGAGATGGCCCAGCTCGTGGGCCTGCTCACCTGAGCAGATCGTCCTCGTCCCGCACATGCGCCAAGACGGCCCCGGAGGGGGGCCAAGGCCGGTTAACGGGCTGGGCGGGCGATCAGGGCCTCTATGCCGTCCAGCAGGAGGTTGAGGCCGAACCGGAAGTCAGCGTCCTCCGTCCAGCCGGTGGAGTCCCTGAGCAGGCCGGAACGCATCATGGCCGACAGTGCCGGGTACGTCTCGGGGTCCAGGACCTCGGTGAGTATCTCGCCGTACTCGGCGGCTCCCTTGGCCCTGGCCGCGAGCTGCGTGCCGCCGGCGCCGAGCGAGTGCGTGAGTGTGGCGTCGGTGAGGGCGTAGCCGCTCAGCACCGTGGCGGCGTTGAACGTCTGGCCGTCGTCCAGCCCGGTGTCGGACAACGCGTCCAGGGCCCGGTCGAGCCAGAGCAGGCGATGCGGACCTACCGGCTGGTCTTCCGTCCCAGGCCGGCGGCCTTCTTCGCGCGCAGCCTGGCCGATCTGGCGTGGGCCGCGGTCCGCAGGCAGCCTGGCGTCGGCGAGTTCGCCGACGCCAGGTGGCCCGCGCACCTGCACATCAACGTGGCACCCGAGGCACGAGGGACCGGCGCCGCCGACGGGCTGATGAGTCGATGGCTCGACCGGCTCAGGAAGGCCGGATCTCCCGGCTGCCACCTGCAGACCCTGGTCGAGAACACCCGGGCGGTGCGGTTCTTCGAGCGCATGGGCTTCGCCGAGCACGGCCCGGCACCACTGGTGCCCGGCCTCCGGCACGACGGCCGGCGGGTCCACCAGCGGACGATGATCTGGAGCGCCGGCCGCGCTGCCGAGGCCGGCGCGTGGAGGTCCACAGAACGTCAATAGTCCCGGCCGCACCGGACCGTAGGGGCGGGCGTATCCGGGGACCGGCGTGCGCCCACCGACGACGAGCCAAAGCAGTGACGATCAGCATGCCCTGGGCCGGCTGCCAGGCCGGGGTCCTGGGATTCCTCGTAGGCCTTGGTCTTGGCGGGCCATCACCGGAGGGGCCGAACTTCGCAGCACGTCAAGCGGAAATGGGGCGCGTTCCCGGACGTCGTGGCTCTCGGGGGCTCTCCTTGCTCAACCCCGAGATCGTTAGTCGCTCGGAGCGGACCACCGGTGCGCGGCCTCACCGCTCGGACGGCACCTGCGCGCGCCCCATCAGGACCCGCAAGCCCTCCAGCAGGTCCGCCGGAGCCGGCGCGCCGTCCGGGTCCACCAGCCACTGCGCCGCCAGGCCGCCCACCAGCGTCTGGATCACCGCCCCCACCTTCTCGGAGTCGGAGCCGAACAGCTCCGCCAGCCCCAGCCTGGCCTGCCGTCCCGCCTCCGCGAACGACTCGCGCAGCTCGGGGGTGCGCGCCATGTGCGCGACCAGCTCGAACTGGATCACCCAGAGCGGCCTGGCGCGAGTGAAGGACTCGATGACCTTGGCCCAGGTCGTCTCGAAGTCTCCCGGCTCGGCCAGCGCCCGGCCCAGGTCGTCGGCCCATTCCTGCATCGCCTCCACCACCGCCTCGTTGAGCAGCGCGTCCTTCGTGCCGTAGTGGTAGCCGATCGCCGCCAGGCTGACCCCGGCCGCGGTGGCGATGTCACGTGCGGTCGTGTGGAAGTAGCCCTTCTCGTAGAGGCAGAGCTTGGCGCCGTTCAGAAGATCCTCTCGATTTCCCATGACGCCATCTTACACATCCGTGTTGCACATCTGTCTAACACATGCGTACTATTCGGGTCATGAAGAACATCCTGATCTCCGGCGCCAGCATGGCGGGCACGACCCTGGCCTACTGGCTTCGCGAGCACGGCTTCACCCCGACTGTCGTCGAGCGCGCCACCGACGTCCGCGAAGGCGGCTACAAGGTCGACATCCGGGGCGCCGCCCTCGATGTCGTCGAGAGGATGGGCCTGCTGGAGGAGATCCGTGCCCTCCGCACCGACGTCCGCACCGGCTCGGTCGTCGACGGCGAGGGCCGCAAGGTGGCCAGCATGGACGGCGACAGCTTCGGCGGCCGCGTCCACCAGGACGCCGAACTGCACCGCGGCGACCTCGTCCGGCTCCTCCACGAGGCGACTGACGGCGTCGAGTACGTCTTCGGCGACTCCATCGCCGCCATCGACGGCACCCGGGTCACCTTCGCCGGCGGGCTCGTCCGCGACTTCGACCTCGTCATCGGCGCCGACGGACTGCACTCCAACACCCGCGCCCTGGCCTTCGGGCCCGAGGAGCGCTTCGTCCACGACATGGGCTACAACGTCTCGATCTTCAGCGTGCCCAACCACCTCGGGCTCGACCGCGAGGAACTCACCTACGTCGGCCCCGGCCGCACGGCGCTGCTCTACAGCACCCGCCAGGACACCGGCGCGAAGGCCATGTTCCTGTGGGCCGCCACCGGCAGGGCAGGCGACCGCGCCGAGCAGCAGCAGGCCCTGGCCGACGCCTACCGCGGCTCAGGCTGGGAGGTGCCGCGCCTGCTGGAGGCCATGACCGGCGCGCCCGACTTCTACTTCGACTCCATGAGCCAGGTGCGCATGGACACCTGGCACACCGGCCCGGTCGCGCTGGTCGGCGACGCGGCCTACTGCGCCTCGCCCGCCTCCGGCCAAGGCACCAGCCTCGCGCTGGTCGGCGCGTACGTGCTGGCGGCCGAGCTCAAACGGGCCGGCGGCGACCACACCATCGCCTTCCCCGCGTACGAGGCGCGGATGCGCTCCTTCGTCGAGGCCAACCAGGCCCTGGGCACCGCCAACATCAAACGGATGGTCCTGTCGAGCCGTTCCCAGGTGCGCCTGTCGATGCTGATGCTGCGCCTGGTCGGCCTGCTGCCCGGCAAGGACCGGATCATGGCCAAGGTCGTCGAGCCCATCCACCGCGCCGCCACCGCCATCGACCTGCCCACCTGGTGACACCTCGCGGCCCGCGAGCCTGCGCAGAAACGACCCGTGTCCCCTGCCCTCGAAGTGAGCCTGACTTGTCAATGATCGTAGAAACGGCAGTCGTCCACGAGATCGACGCCGAGACCATCATCTCGCCCACCGCCACCGGACGACTGCTGCTCGACTCCAGCGACACCGGCGGTGCGCTGAGCACCATCAGGATGACGCTCGCCGACGGCGCCGACGGCGCCGTGCCGCACCACCACGCCACCTCGACCGAACTCTTCTACATCCTGGACGGCAGGGCGCGCGTCCTGGCAGGCGAGGAGATCGTGACCTTGGAGGCGGGCGACGTGGCGTCCGTGCCCCCGTTGACGCCCCATGCCTTCGCCGCGGCCCCCGGCTGCACAGCCGACCTTCTCGTCATCGTCGCCCCTGGCATTCAGCGCTTCGAGTACTTCCGCCTGCTCGACCGCCTACGCAAAGGCGAGGCCACGCTCGAGGAACTGCTGGCCTCCCAGGACCTCTACGACAACCACTTCCTCGACAGCCCCGCCTGGACCCGCGACCGCCAGGCGTCCTGACCCCATCAGCATTGAAGGAGATGTCTTGATGTCCGCAAAGGTGCCATCTCGTACCACTGTCGGTGTTGTTCTCGCTTTCGTCGGCGCCCTGTTCATCGGCTATGTCGGGGTGAGCTATCTGCTGGCCCCTCAATCCATGGCGCCCAACTTCGGCCTGCCGAGCTGGCCGCATGGCGAGGGTGCGGGATTCCTCGCCGTCAAGGGCGTTCGGGATCTGGCGTCCGGCCTGGTGATTCTCGCGGTCCTGATGACCGGCAACCGCCGGGTCCTGGGGTGGGTGATGCTGGCTGCGGCGCTCACCCCGATCGGCGACATGTTCATCGTGCTGCTCTCCGGTGGAGACCCCGCAACCGCCTTCGGCGTGCACGGCGCCACCGCCGCGGCGGTCGTCCTCGCCGGCGGCCTGTTGCTCAGCGGTTCCCGGACCGGGTCACCGCAACCCGTCGCTTGACGGGCCGGCCCCCACCCGCCTGGCGTTTTCCCACGTTTGGGGCGGGCTGTGGGGTGGCGTCATGCGACGATCTTGGCGACCAGGCCGACGAGGGTGTCGCGAGCGTTGTCCGCACCGTCCTGTCCCATGATCATGTGAACCAGCTGCGGCGTGGCGTACCACCATCCGGCCAGGGCGATCACGGCGTGGAGCAGTTCGCTGGGCGCGAAGTCCGCGTTCAGGGCACCCGCCTTCTGGGCGGCGGCGAGCGCTGCCAGCTTGGAGGCGTAGTGGGCGCCGCGCTCCTCCCCCGCCGCGATGGGGCCGGCGGCGCGGTGCAGCCCCTCCCAGTGCAGCAGACGGATGAACTGCGGATGCTCACGGTGGTAGTCGTACACGCGGCCGGCGTACTCCGGCAGGTCGCCGGCCAGGGCGTCGTCCAGCGGCACGGCCTCGGCGAGCTGTTTCAGCGCCCAGGTCAGCACGGCGGCGAACAGTTGCTCCTTGTTGCCGAAGTACTGGTAGATGCGCTCCTTGTTGACGCCCGCGGCGGCGGCCACCCGATCCAGCCGGGCCGCCTCCGGGCCGTGGTCGGCGAACTCCCGCACCGCCGCGTCCAGCAGGAGCTTCCGCGTCCTCTCCGTGTTCCAGGCCATGGCCGAAGCATAGCCGAAAATCCAACTGGACAGTTGGAGTCTGTCATGCCAATATCCAACCAGCGAGTTGGAAATGTACTTCGAAAGGCTTGATCATGACTCCCGCTCCCTCCGTTCACCGTCGCGCCGCGATCACCTGGCTGTCGGTCTATTCGATGATCATGCTGGTCCAGGTGGTGATGGGGCCCGTCCTCGCACCGCTGCCGCTTCCGCTGCGCACCCTCGTCCTCACCGGAATCGTGGTCCCCGCCGTGGTGTACGCCATCGTCCCCGGCCTCCTGCGCGTCCACACCCGCCTTCACCGGCACCCCCGCTGACATCGGAGATCCGGGAGAGCGCCCGCGTGGGCGAGCTGCACCTCAATGGCCTTGCGGGCCGCGTACCGCAGCACCGGCCGTAGTGTCGGGGCACGCCGTCAGCACGTCCTCGACCTGCGCCGCTCCTGGGAGAAGCCTCTGCGGACGATCACCTGGCTCCACGGACCGACCCGCACCCCGCCGCGAGGTCGCCAAGGTCACCGAGGTCCTGGCGCCGTCCGGCCGGCCGGAGCTGTGGGACGTCACGGCCATCACGTCACGGATCGCGGACAGGCGAAGAAGCCCCAGGTCGCTACTTCCGGCACTCAGCCTCCTCGAAGGCCCTTCTGTGCCTGGGGGTCGAGGAAGACTCTGCCGATTGGACGGTCCTCGACGACCCGGCGCTGTGCCTCGGCGGCCTGCTCCAGCGGATAGACCCGGTCGATCGCCGGTCGCAGGGCGCCTGCGGCCAGATGCCCGAGCAGGGTGCCGTAGGCGTCGGCGAGGTCCTGCTGGGCGAACGCGGTGAACAGGAATCCTTCGAGCCGGGCGGTCTTCCAGATCAGGTCGGTGACGTCGATGGCCGCCTTGGTGCCGGCCGTGTATCCGATGCTGACCACGACCCCGCCCTGACGCAGCGCACCGAGCGCCTGACCGATGAGGTCGCCGCCGAGACCGTCGAGGACCGCGTCCACGCCGGCGCCGTCGGTCAGCCAGGCGACGCCGGAGGCCAGTGTTTCGGTTTCGAGGTCGATGACGTCGAGGCCGTCGGTCTGCGGGAGCGCCGCGAGACGGTCGGCGCCGCGGGCGGTGGAGATGACCCTGGAGGCGCCGAGGAGCGGGGCCACCTGCGCCGCGGCCGAGGCCACCGCGCCGTAGACGCCGGGCGCCAGCACGACCTGCCCCGGCTGGACGCGGGCGACTTCGGTGAGCGCCAACCAGGCGGTCAGATATCCCGCACCGGCCGCCAGGGCCGCGGCCTCGTCATCGCCGACCTGCTCCGGGATGGGAACGAGGTGGCTGGACGGGACGGCCGCCTCTTCCCGCCACGTGCCGTCGAGTTTCGTCCCGTAGCCCCAGCCGCACAGCAGGACGCGCGTCCCGGGCGCGGGTCCGGAGGCGCCGGGGTCGATCACCCGGCCCACGGCGCTGGCGCCGGGGAGCAGCGGCAGCGGTTTGCGCATCGACGGGGGCAGCACACCGTTGCGGACCTTGTCGTCGAGTGGGCTCACCCCGGCGCGGGTGATCTGGATCAGCACCTCGGCATCGTCCGGCGTCGGTCGCGGCACCTGGTCGATCCGCAGGCTCTCCAGGCCGCCGAACTCGTGGAACCGTACGGCGCGCATCATGCCAGCCGCTGCGCGTTGAGCCAGACGGTGCCCGGGTTGAGGCGGTCCGGGTAGCGCTGGGTCATCTCGTCGAAGAACTCCCGGGGGGTGGGCTTGGCGGCGACCACCTCAAGAGCGGTACGCAGGTATTCGGCGGTCTCGTCGAGGATGCGTGGATCGTCCGGGCGATCCGGATCCTTGTGCCCGGCCACCACCGCTGCGGGCCGCAGGGCGCGGACCGTCTCGATGGCCTGGAGCCAGGCGTCGATACCGCCGTCGGCGAGGTACTGGTGCACGTTGTTGTACGCGACGTCACCGGCGACGACCAGGCCGAGCACCGGTACGTGCAGCACGGTGGAGTCGTCGCCGTCACTGTGGCCGACCTCGATCGGACGCAGCTCGTGCCCTTCGAGCACGAGTCCCCCGGCCGGCACCGGCTGGGCGGTCACCCGCAGGTCGGGAAGCGGTTCAGCGACATCGCGGCGGCCGTTCCCGGCATGACCGACAAGCTGCTGTCGCAGCGCCTGAAGGATCTGGAGGCCGACGGGCTCGTCGAGCGGGTCGTGCAGGCCACCACTCCGGTACGGGTCGACTACCGACTGACCGAGAAGGGCGCCGCGCTCGGCACCGTGCTGCTCGACCTCAACCGCTGGGCGCTGGACTGGATCACCCTCCCCACCAACCCTTGAGGGGCGCTCGGCGGGCGGGTGGTGCATTCGGAAAGGAGCACGCCCGGGGCGGCGGAAAGGTGGTCGGATAGCTGGGGCTCATCTACCGGGGGACGAAGATGTTCGTCGGCCGTCAGTCGATGCGCTGGCAGATCGTCACCGGCAGTCGCGGCGACCAGGTACGAGTGGCCTCGTCGTAGGCCTGCGCGTAGCCGTTCTTGCCTCCGGCGCAGGGGGCGGCGATGGTCGTCTCCACGTAGACGGCACCGCCGGGCGTGACCGGGTGCGTGCGGGCGATCACCCATCTGGAGAACTTCGTGACGCCGTTGTTGAACTTGACGGTCACGAAGACGCGGCGGTCGACGGTGAAGTTGCCGCCGGCGACCTTGAGGTGGTCGTTGAAGGTGTAGGTGAACAGGAACGAGCGCGCCCGGGCGAGATCGTGGGCGTGGCTGGGGTTGTTGATGTCGGAAGGCGAGGGCGGCGACGCGTTCGCGGCGACGCTCATGGCCGGGACGGCCAGGGCGATGGCCGCGGCGGTGGCGGTCAGGCCGAACAGGGTACGCAAGCTGCGGTTCATCAGATCCTCCTCTTGCATGGGGACTTGACCACCATTGAGGAGCAGACCGCCTGCAACGCACTTTCAGCGGCCCAACCAGGTTCGGGCACGGCGAACGGCGCGTGCCATGAGCTCCGAACGCGTCCAGCCGTACCTCGGCGTAGGGCTGGACGTGCTGCAGAAACAGCGGCGTCAGCTCATCCCAGACGCATGCGCGGCGCCGACTCCGCTCTCAGGCGTGATCGAGAAGTTCATCCGTCTTCGCCGTAGCTGAAGCGGTCTGCCCGCCGGTCGTTCGACGACCGGCGCGATCTGAGGCGACCCCGCGGACAGGTGCGGTGGCACAAGCCGCGCACCACATGGGTTCCGCCCGCAGCCGACCGCCGGCCTTGTCCCACGGCTTGTCCTGTCGCGTTCTCACCCGGCAGCCGCACGCCGTTCCCGGTAAACGCTCGCCTACCAGGCTCCCAGGACCTCGACGCGTGGGCGACCGAGCCGTCCACTGGGCCACGAATACGTCGGCGTCGTCGAGGAGGTCGGCAGCGAGGTCACCACGATCAAGCCGGGCCAGTTCGTGGTCGGCTCGTTCTGCGCCTCCGACAACACCTGCGAGATCTGCCGCTCGGGCTACCAGAGCGCCTGCGTCCACCGCGTCCTCATGGGCGCGATCGGCACCCAGGCCGAGTACGCGCGCATCCCGCTCGCCGACGGCACCCTCGTGGCCACCCCCGGCATGCCGACGCCAGAGCTGGTGCCGAGCCTGCTGGCCGCGTCCGACGTGCTGGGGACCGGCTGGTTCGCCGCCGTCGCCGCACAGGCCGGACCTGGCAGGACTGTCGCGGTCGTCGGCGACGGGGCCGTCGGCCTGTGCGCGGTGCTGGCCGCCAGGCAGCTCGGCGCGGAACGCGTCATCGCGATGAGCCGCCACGAGCCGCGCCAGAACCTGGCCCTGCGGTTCGGCGCCACCGACATCGTCACCGAACGCGGCGACGAGGGCGTGGCCCGGATCAAGGAGCTCACCGGCGGGCTCGGCGCGCACAGCGTCGTCGAAGCCGTCGGCACCCAGGAGTCGATGACGCAGGCCATCGGTGCCACGCGGCCCGGTGGACACGTGGGCTTCGTCGGCGTCTCCCACGACGTCGCCCTGCCCGGCGACGAGCTCTTCTTCTCCCTCGTCCACCTGCACGGCGGGCCCGCCCCGGTCCGCCAGTACCTGCCCGAGCTGATCGACCTCATCTGGAACCGGCGGATCGACCCAGGACAGGTCTTCGACCTCGCCCTCCCCCTTGACCAGGCCGCCGAGGCCTACCGCGCCATGGACGAACGCCGCGCCGTCAAGGCCCTCCTGCTGCCCTGACCACCACGCCAGTCGTGCGTGAACGCCTGGCGAGGTCCCCGTCCTCGCCCAGCAGGGCCAGAGCCCACGCGCCGACCTGTTCGACAGCTAGATCCAGCCGCGCTCCCGGGCCTCCAGGCCGGCCTGGAAGCGGGTCACGGCGTTCAGGTCGCGCATGACGGCGTGGATGCGGCGCTGTACGGTACGCAGCCCGAGCCCCAGTGCCCGCGCGATGGCCTCGTCCGTCAGGCCGCCCGCGAGCAGCCCGAGCAGTTCCCTGGTCAGCTCGTCGAGCTCATCGGTGTGCGCAGCGGGTCGGGGGGCCGCGCGTAAGGGCAACGCCCGCTGCCACTCCCGTTCGAACAACGCGATCAGCGCGTCGAGCAGGGCCGACTGGTGCAGGATGAACGCCGCGTCGATGGAGTTGGACCTGTTGCGGATGGGGATCAGCGCGAGCGCGTCGTCGGCGATCCAGATCTTGGCCGCCGCCTCGGCCACCACGCGGGCCTTCTCCCCGTGGGCGATGGACTCCTGGATGAGGCGTAACTTGCCGGGGACCTCCAGGGCCTCCCGGTCGTACACGGTGCGGTAGTCGATGCCCGACTTGAGCATGTGCCGCTCGCGCGCGACGTTGTCGCCGTGACCGCGCATGGCGTACGGGGGCTTGTCGATGTTGCGGAACATGACCTGGGCGCTGTCCTGCAGCGCGTACGCCCTGTTGACGATGTTGTCGGTCCCCGTGATGACCTCCACCTGCTCGGCCGGATGCGTCGCGTAGCGGGAGGCCAGGTTGAACGAGCTGGTCAGCTCGCTGATGGCCGTACGTACCTGGTGAAGCTCCTCCTCGTGACGGGCGAGCAGCGGCCTGATGGCGATGTCGGGAGCGACGGCGACATAACGGGCGCGGCGGCCCGGCAGCCTGCTGGCGAGGCCGCGCCGCGCGAAGGCCGCCAGCGTACGGCCCGCGAGCAGCGGCGAGATCCCGCACTGCGTGGCGAGCTCGTCGGCGGACGATCGCGGGTTCTCGACGAGTGTCGCGTACAGACGGCTCTCGGCCGGTGAGAGGCCGATCGCTTCGAGCATCGACGGCTCCCCTTCTCCCGGCGACAGAGGCGGCGGGTTACCGCCACCTGGCGGGTTTTGGCCCGTTCTGCGCTCTTGTGTCCTGACTGAATCCCAGATTAGGTCAGCGAGGAAACGATCTCCATTGCGCATGGGCGACGATGGACGATCTTTCAGTCTGGAGAGAGTTGTGCGCATGCTGTCCGCCCCTCGGCGCCGCAGACTCGTGGCCTTACTCGCAGCCGCACTCGCCGTGCCGCTCGTCGCGGTGCCCGAAGCGGCCACCGCGACGACCGCGACACCCCTGGCCGCCAAGACGGACGCGCGGGTGACCGGCACGCCACCGGTCAAGATCACGCTGATCACCGGGGACACCGTCACCTACACCAAGGACGGCAAGGGCCGCGCGTCGGCGACACTGGAGCCCGGCGACGGCCGGGAGGCTCGGACGTTCCAGGCGCAGCAGGACGATCACGGCTACTACGTGATCCCCGCTGACGCCGGGCCTTACGTCACCAAGGGAATCCTTGACAAGGAACTGTTCAACATCGACTACCTGGCGGCCAACGGGTACGGGGACGCCAAGTCCGCACAGATCCCCCTCATCGTCCAGTACCCGCCGCAGACCAAGGCCGGCGACCTGGCGGGCAAGGCGAGGTCGCTGAAGGGCGGCGCGGAGCCGATGGTGCTGGACAGCATCGACGGCGCCGCGATCAAGGTGGACAAGAAGCAGGCCACCACGTTCTGGCAGTCCCTCGGACGGGACCAGGGCCTCGGCAGCGCCAGGTCCGCGGCGGGCGGCCTGCGCAAGGTGTGGCTCGACGGCAAGGTCAAGGCGTTCGACGACGTCAGCAACACGCAGATAGGCGCACCCACCGCCTGGGCGGCCGGCTACGACGGCACGGGCGCGAAGGTGGGCATCATCGACACCGGGATCGACACCGCGCATCCCGACCTGCAGGGCATGATCGCCGCGGCGCGCAACTTCGTCCCCGAAGGCAGCCCGGGCGGCGGCAACCCTGACGAGGTCACCGACCGGTTCGGCCACGGCACCCACGTGGCCTCCATCGTCGCGGGCAGCGGCGCCGCCTCGAACGGCAAGTACAAGGGCGTCGCCCCCGGCGCCAAACTGGTCATCGCCAAGGCGCTGAGCGACAACGGGAGCGGCAACGACTCCGAGATCATCGCGGCGATGCAGTGGCAGGCGGCCGGCGAGCACGTCCGGGTGGTCAACATGAGTCTGGGCAGCTCGAACCCGACCGACGGCACCGACCCGCTGAGCCAGGCGGCCAACGAGCTCACCGCCCAGTACGGCACGCTGTTCGTGGTCGCGGCGGGCAACTCGGGCCCCGGCCGGTACACCGTCGGCGCTCCCGGCGCGGCGACCTCGGCGCTCACCGTCGGCGCGGTGGACCCGGCCGACAAGGTCGCCTCGTTCTCCAGCCGCGGTCCCCGCCTGAGCGACGACTTCGCGATCAAGCCGGAGATCACCGCACCCGGCGTGAACATCATCGCGGCGCGCGCGGCGGGCACCTCGCTGGGCTCGGGCAGCAGCATCCCGGGCGGCGGCCCGATCGACGACAACTACACCGCGGCGTCCGGCACCTCGATGGCCGCGCCGCACGTCGCGGCCGCCGCCGCCATCCTCGCCGCGCAGCACCCCGACTGGACGTCCGAGCAGCTCAAGACCGCTCTGACGGCCACCGCGAAGCCGGGCGACGACCCGCTCTACGACCAGGGCTCCGGGCGGCTGGACATCGGGCAGGCCGTCACCCAGCAGGTCTTCGACGACCTGGCGACGGTCTACGCCGGCTTCAGCGACCCGTACACCGGCCAGACGCTGACCAGGAAGGTGACCTTCCGCAACACCGGCAAGGAACCGGTCACGCTGAACCTGTCCATGACGCTGAAGCACGGCGACGCCCAGCCGCCCTCCGGGATGGCCACGCTCAGCCCGTCGTCGCTGACCGTCCCCGCGGGCGGGTCCGCGGGCGCGGACCTCACCATCGAGCCCACGCTCGGCGACCCGGGCTGGTACGAGGGGCGCCTGACGGCCACGGCGGGCACGACCCGCCTGACGGCGCCGATCGCGTTCCGCAAGGGCGCCAGGACGGACACCGTGCGCGTCAGGTTCGTCGGCCGGCCGGAGTGGACGGTGCTCCAGAACGTGCTGTCCGCCGTGCGCGTCAGCGACACCGACCCGCTCCTCGAAGGGGAGCCGATGAACACGGACGTTCTGGACTGGCGGACCACCGACACGCCGGGCACGCTGGAGACCGAGCTCAAACTCGCTCACGGCGGCGTCTACTCCCTCAGCGCCACGCCTTCGTGGTTCACCAAGCCGGACCGGCAGATGCAGTACTCCGTGCTGCTCGCTCCCGAGATCAAGCTCGACGGCGACACCACGGTGACCCTCGACGCGACCGACGTCGAGCCCATCCAGGTGAGCACGCCGCGCCCGTCAGAGCCGGTGTTCACGAACGTGATGGCCGCCCGCACGACCGCCTCGGGGCAGATGTACGCGAGCGCCTCGCTGCTGAGCTACCAGGTGCTCAACAGGGGCAAGTACTGGGTCACGCGGGTGCGGAAGGCGCCCACGGTGGGCACGTCCACGGTGCTCTTCGACCAGATCCGCCGCGCTCCCGAGGTCGAGCTGGCCGTGCCGGGGCTCCGGCTCAGCCCCCACTACATCAGCGAGCACGACGCGCTGGTGCCGAAGTTCGCCGCCGACCGGCGGCTGAGCCTGACCACGGGCGACGACCTGCGCGGCGGCGCGGACGCGCGCGGCAAACTCGTCTTCCTCCCGGCCAGGGACGCGCTCGACCCCTTCCTGGCCGACCTGGACCTGGCCATCAAGGCGGGGGCCGCGGGCGTGGTCACCAGCGACCGGTTCGCGTGGATCCTCCATGACCCCGCCTACGCGGCGCAGAACAGGATCCCGCTGTTGTGGATCGACAGCGGCGAGGCCGACCAGCTCGGCAAGGCCCTGGCTCGCAAGCCGTACCCGAGCGCCGGCCTGCACGTCACGCCCACCACCCCGTTCGAGTACAAACTGGCCTATTACGTGAAGGGGACCACAGCGGGCCGCCTGAACTTCGCCCCGAAGCCCCGCGACCTCACCGAGGTCGCGACCACCTACCACGCGCAGTTCCCGCCGCCGGCGGGCACGTGGGGGCCGGACGCGAACTTCATCGAGGTCGACCACACCTACTCCCCCGAGCAGCGCTTCAGCATCCGCGGCTCGCACAGTTTCACCGGGCCCACGACCAGGACCGAGTACTACAACGCGGCCGGCCGGGACGTGCTGTGGGGGCGTGACTACGCCTTCTTCGACCTCACCACCTCGGGCGAGGCTCGCGTCGCCAGCTCCCTGCGCGGCTTCGCCGGCGCCGCCAAGGAACGGGAGGACTGGAACGAATCCATCGTCCCCTCCCAGTTCACCACCGGCCCCGACCTGCCGGACTGGGTCACCTCGGCCGTCTACTGCGACGGTTGCCGCCAGGGCGACCGGCTGCGGCTGCGCGCGCTCACCTCGCTCGGTTACGGCTACTACTCCGACGCCTCCAACCCGGGCCACATGTACCAGGGCGCTCCGGGGACCGAGGAGATCCACCTGTTCAGCGGCGCCACCGAGGTCAAGCCGCAGTACGACGACATGGGCCTGCCCTACTACACCGTCCCCGCCGGGTCGGGCGCGTACCGGCTCACGGACTCGTGGAAGGACGGGTTCGCCGGCAAGCACTCCGGCACCGGCGTCGAGACCACCTGGACGTTCCGGTCCGCCCGTCCGACGGGCGACAGCGCCCCGCAGCCCTGCCTGGACACGGTGCTGTGGGGTGACAAGCAGCCCTGCGCCCAGGCGCCGCTGATCCACCTCGCGTACGGGCTCGGGCTGCCGGAGAACGACACCGTCCAGGCGGGCAAGCCGTTCACCTTCACCGTCAAGCCGCAAGGCGGCAGGGCGCCGTCGCTGCGAGGAGTCTGGATCTCCGCCGACAAGGGCGCGCACTGGACGGCTGCCACGGCGGTGGCCGGCGAGAAGGTGCTCGTGCAGAACCCCGGCGGGCCGGGCAGCATCTCGATCAAGGTCGAGGCGAAGGACAAGGACGGCAACTCCGTCCAGCAGGTCCTCGCCGACGCCTACTCCGTGAAGTAACCGCGATAGCGGGGGCAGAAACACTCTGCCCCCGCTACGGCCCGGAGGCGCTCAGGGTATGGCGGCGGCCAAGGACGCCGTTGACGGTGTGCGTATCAGGTGACGGATGCTCAGCGACGGCTGGGCCCGCCGGTCAGTCGTTGCCTTCGATGATGCGGAAGTCGCGCTCGACGCCGTCGGGGAAGACCACCAGCGCCTTTTGGTATGCCTCGCTCTCGTATGCCGCGACGGCCTGTTCAAAGCTGTCGAACTCGATCAGAACGACGCGCTGCGTGATCCCGGCCTCGTGGGCGACGACTCGACCGCCAAGGGACGGGAGGAGGGCCAGGTTGCGCCCGCCCCCGGCCTGGACAGCGGGACCGGCCAGCTTGTCGTAGGCAGCCAGCCGCTCAAGGTCGGAAATGACGGGGTAGACACTGACCCAGTAGCCCTTGGCCATGGAAGCCTCCTATGTTCGGCCGGACACGTCCGACTGCGAATTGACACTCAGATCGATCGATCCCGGCGACGGGTAATGCGGTCGGCTGAATCGTCATATGCGCAGGTTAGGGCTCGACAGGCGATCGAGGGAAAGACCGGTTCGGGCTAGACTCAGAACGGATCGTTATCAATCGGCAGGGAGGGCGCGTGGCGCCGGATACGGTGAGCCTGCGGTACTTCCTGGTGCTGGCGCAGGAGTTGAACTTCACCCGCGCGGCCGCACGGATCGGTATCGCACAGCCCGCACTCAGTGCCCGGATGCGCCGATTGGAGGCGGAACTCGGTACGGCCCTGCTGGTCCGCAACACCCGTACCGTCGTCTTGACCAGGGCCGGTGCGGCTTTGGCGGAGTCCGCGCCACCCGCGCTGGCGGCGCTGGACCGGGCATGGGACACCGCCCGGAGCGCGGCGGCCGGTGAACTGGGCACGCTGCGCATCGGATACAGCCTCAGCACCGGGGCCGAGACGGCACCGGCCCTGGTGGACAGGCTGATGCGCGGCAACAGCGGACTCGCGGTCGGCGCGGTCCCGATGGCGACACCGGAGATCTCCCCCGCGGTCGCCGACGGCCGCATCGATGCCGGGATCACCCGCGGTGAACAGCCGGGCCATGGCGTGCGCCGGTTCCTGCTGCGGCGTCAGCGCGTCGGGGTCCAGCTGGCGCAGCACCATCCGCTGGCCGAACACCCGGAGATCGAGATCGCCGACGCGGCCGCGTATCCGCTGCGACTCCCGGACCGTGCGGCCAACCCCGTGATCCACGATCAGCTGTCCGCACTGTTCCGAGACGCCCGGCCACACCCCCGATTCCACACGCCCGCAGTCTCTTTCGACATGTCTCAGCACGACCTGCGCGACGGGGTCACCCTCGCCCCGGCCGGAGAAGCCGCGGTCATGACACAACCGGCCGGTCTCACCTGGCGACCGCTGCGGGGCGCGCCCAGCCTGACGATCCACCTGGTCCTCCCACGCGAGCCATCGCCGCTGCACCGCCGCATCCGTGCCGTCGCCAAAACCCTGGCGCACGAGCTGCACTGGCTGCCGGACTGACGCGCAAGAGGTCAAGCGAGAGACGGACGCCTGCGCCGGCCCGCGCAGCTGCGTGAGCTGGGGCTGACGCCCTGACCCCGGTGCTGTTGGCGGGCGATGGCGTAGGCGGTTGGTCGTAGGGGTGGCTCCGCGCCGGGCGCGGGCCACCCCTTGGTGCTCACGGCCCGTTCTGGGTGAGCGCGACGATGACGTGGAGCATGCCGTAGGCGGCCGTCATGGTCTCGGCGTCGAAGGCGACGGTGCGCCCGCGCCGGGTGACGCTGGGTAGGAGCGCGGCCAGATCCGCCGCGCGCGGCTGATGCAGGTCGACCTCGATGCGGAGCGGGTGCGGCACCGAGGCCGGCGCTATGGTGGCGTGGAGCCGCATCGCCTGACCGGTGCCGCGCCGCAGGAGATCGTGTGCTTCGGCCGAGGTGAGCGGTTCAAGGAACGGATCTACGCGGCATCATCAGGCTTTCCGTGGTGGTCGGCTTAGAGAGTCGCGGCCACGGGACGGCGGCCGCCAAGGTGGGCGGGAACGGAGGTGAGCGCCGCCACCACGAGCACGGTCGCCAGCACCAGGGCGATCAGCTGCCAGGGTGCGGGAAGCGTGGCCTCATCGCTGTCGCCGCCGGTGTAGACGTGGAGACTGCCGTCGCTCTCCCGGTGCGCGAGAACACCGCGTTCGTCCCCCAGGGCGATGAAGAATCCGCCACCGATGACCGCGGTGCTGCGCCGGTGGCGGGACTCGGCGTCGAACAGGTCGGTCTCGACGAAGGAGATCCCGGTGTAGGCGGGCCAGGCGTCCGAGACCAGCGGACGGATCCGGGACCAGGTGCCGTCCGCGCCGATCAGCAGGTCGGTGGTGATGGCCGAGCCGTCGGCGAACCTCACCTCGTGGCGCCCGTCGCCCAGCGGCCAGGCACCGGTGACCTTCCGGCTCCAGTGGATCGTGCCGTCGGGCAGGGAACCGAGCAGCAGGTCACGAGACCGACAAGGCTGGCGGCGGCCATGGCTACCGCCCCAGCCACAAGACTGGGTTTGATCATGTGAGGAATTCCTTCCGTTAGCAGCTGCATTTGTGTGACCTCCCGCCGCGCCCTGATCGGGCGCGGGCTTCAGCGCACAACGGCCTTGGAGCAAGCCCAGGCAGTGAAACGTCAGCCCGCCGAGCAGGTAACGGCAGGCAGGGGCCAGTCTTGATGGCTGCTGGATTGTCTGGAACCCCGATTCGCCCCCTAGACAAAGACTTGATCATCACCACATCGCCGGGTACATTGTGCTGTTTTGTCGCATTCGGGGGATGTGGGGACAAGCGTGGGGCGTCGTGAACAGCCAGTGGATCCGGCCGACGGCCCGGTGGAGGCCTTCGCCGTGGAGTTGCGTCGCGCTTTCCTGCGATCAGGTCGCGCTCTTCGTCAAGGATCGTCCAGTGCTCGACCAGATCGTCGATGTGCATCGGGGGGGTGTTTCATGACCAGCCAGCATTGACCAGGCAAGTCACAGCAAGATCAACGCCGTTTGGGGGTCATGACACGTTTCTTACCAGCACCCCATCTACCAATCCGTAGGGTGCGGGAACTTGAGGTCCCGGGAGTCCGGAACCCCTCTTCGATCAAGGCTCCGACCTGCCCCGACTCGCAACTTTGCACTTGGGCGCACGGACCCGGGTAGGGGGCCATATACAGCTCCTCGACCAGGCGGCGGCCCTGCTCGATGACCGGGTACCGGTCGACGCGTCGGCGGCATCAGCGCGGGCCAGCGGCGCACCTGGGCCACCGCTTGGCGCAGTAGCTCGGCAACGTCCTGCCCACTCAGCGCCCGGCCTGCCGCGTGGACCTGGGCGGCAAAGCCCCGCGCCTGCCCGGACGGAGCGAGGCCGGCGGGCCGACGGCGCGGGATTATCGGTTTGTCGGCTGGCCCGCGGTCAAGGGCGCGGTGGACTTGCGGTGGTGAGAGGCGCGGGCTTTGGCGCGGTTGCCGCAGATGCCCATGGAGCACCAGGTCCGGCGCCGATTGCGGGAGTGGTCATAGTAGGCCCATCGGCAGCTCGGCTCCCGGCAGGCCTTCAGCCGCGTCCACGTGCCTTCCGCCACGGCCTCGGCCACGACGACGAGGAGCCTGGCCAGCGCCGCCTCCACCGGCTCCCGGGCGCGGGCGACCAACCGGGGCGGGGAAACGGTCACGTCGAGCATCAACGGGAAGTCACGGGTGAGATCGGCGAGTTCGTCGCGAGCGGCAGGGTTGAGGCCGTCCGGGCGCGGGCTGGAGACCGGCTCGGTGTTGTTCTCAGCGATCAGCGCGCGTAGTCCCTCGCGGATCCGTTCGGCACGGTCGCGCTGCTCGTCGTTCACCACCGTGTCGGCCGGCATGAGGCCGCGGGCGTGCAACCACGTCACCAGCTGCTGCGGGGTTGCGATCTCGTCGCCGTCGCGGCGGCGGGTGTTGATGAACTCCTCGATCACGCGTAGCGGCATCGGCGCCGTCCCGGCCTCAAGGTTGTCCGGCACGGGCTCGGTGGCGCGCTCATCCATCACGCCTCGCAGTCTATCCGGCCATCGGCGATGGTAGGTTACGTAACCGACGTAATTGGTACGTCAGTTAGATTAGAAGGGGTCGCTGGTGAGCATCAGCATCGGCAACATCTGCATCGACACGAACGACCTGGTCGGCAGCACAGCCTTCTGGCAGGCGGTCACCGGATACCAGGTCGCGTCCTCGGACGAAGGCGCCACCTACCTGGAGGACGCGAACAAGAGCGGCGTGGGCCTGTCCCTGCAGGCCGTGCCCGAAGGCCGGGAGGGCAAGAACCGGCTGCACCTGGACCTGTCGACTGATGACCTGGCAGGCGAGGTCGGTCGGATTCGGGCCCTTGGCGCGAGTGAAGTCCAGCGCTTCGACGGCTGGGTTGTGCTGGCCGACCCCGAGGGCAACCAGTTCTGCGTCGTCGCCGCATAGACGAACTCGCCACCGCGCGGACACCCGCTTCCACCACTACAGGAGAGAACAGATATGGCCTCCGTGCACAAAGAGATCATCATCGATGCCGACCCCACGGCCGTGTGGGCGATCATCAGTGACTTCACCGACGGGCCCGTCCGGATGGCGCCGGGCTTCGTCACCGACAGCCGACTCGACAAAGACGAACCGGACGTCAGGATCGTCACCTTCACCGACGGAACGGTGCTGCGGGAGCGGCTCATCGCGCTCGACGATGAGCCGCGCCGGCTCGTCTTCTCGGTCACCGGCGACACCATGCAGCCTGAACACGACAACGCCTCGATGCAAGTCTTCCCGCACGGGGACGGCGGCAGCCGGCTCGTCTGGATCCACGACGTGCGACCGGACGACCTCGCCATCGCGATGGGCGCCGGAATGGACCACGGCCTGAGCATCTTCAAGCAGACGGTGGAGTCCGCCGCGCCTGACGCGAAACGCATGACCACCCGACTGACGATCAGCGGCTTCGACTACCGGACCATCCCCGGCGCCAACGGCGTCAACCTCAACGTCGCCGTCGGCGGGAGCGGGCCGGCCGTGGTCCTTTTGCATGGGTTCCCGCAGACCCACTACATGTGGCGCCACGTCGCGGCGAGGCTCGCCGACGACCACACGGTTATCGTCCCTGACCTGCGCGGCTACGGCGACAGCGACAAGCCGGACGGGAATGACCCCGCCACGTACTCCAAGCGCACCATGGCTCAGGACATCGTGACGGTCGCGTCCACCCTCGGCGTGGACCACTTCGGGCTCGTCGGGCACGACCGCGGTGCACTGGTCGCCGTCCGCGCAGGCTTGGACCACCCCGCCATCGTGGACTACCTGGGGATCCTCGACGTCCTGCCCACCCTCGACACGTGGGCCGTTCTGCAAGGAGTCGACGCCAAGGTCGCCTGGCACCTGTATCTGATGGCTCAGCCCATCGGTCTTCCCGAGAAGATGATCCGCGCAGTCGCTCCGGAGTTCTTCGGCTCATTCCTGGACGCATGGGACCCCAGCGGCACGACTTTCACACATGAGGAGCGCGCCTACTACATCGACAGCTCGATCGCCGCGATCGACTCCATCGTGGCCGACTACCGGGCCACCGCGAGCATCGATCTCGAGATGGATCGAGCCAACCGTGAGCATGGCGCGCAGCTCGCGATGCCGGTCGGCGTCATCTCACAGGACTGGGGCTCCCAGCTCGGCTTCGACGCCGCATCGCTGTGGCGGGCCTGGGCACCGGACCTGACCTACCAGTCGACCGCATCCGGGCACTTCATGGCCGAAGAGAACCCCGACGAGATCGCCGCCTTCATCACCACCCTTGCGAGGCGCCCGAGCGCGCGGCCCCACTGATCGCACCCACATGGCCCCCTACTCGGGTCCGTGCGACCAGTGCAAAGTAGCGAGGCGGGGCAGGTCGGAGCCTTGATCGAAGAGGGGTTCCGGACTCCCGGGACCTCAAGTTCCCGCACCCTACCGACTGGTAGATCGGGACTGCTGTCCCGTTCTGTCGTAGTTCCAACGTCACTCTCAGCTACTTTGCGGCTGGTGACGCGGACCCGAGCGGAGGGCCCAGGACGGTGAACAGGATCGTGGCCGCGACCTGCGGGTCCACCGGGCGGAACGCGCCCGTGACCGCGACGTTCGCCAGGCGTGTGCCGATCGGAGTCTCGCTGCCGGCCACCATGGTGCTGGTGACGGCGGGCATGTACGTCGTCGGGACCTTCGGCCACGACGACAACTGGACCCGTTTCCTGCCAGGCATGATCATCGGTGGGGTCGGGCTCGGCTCACTCACAGTAGTCAACCAGGCCGCATCGCTGACCTTCGCCTCGCAGGAGAACGCCGGCATGTCCAGTGCCACGTTCGGCACCCTGCGGCAGATCGGCATGGCCACGGGCATCGCCGGGCTCGGTGCGGTGTTCAGCCACGTCGCTCAGAACAAGGCGGAATCGGGGCTCGCGGCGATCCCCGAGAGCGACGAGTCGGCCGCGTCAGCGCGCTGACCGGTCGGAACGCTCAATGCCCAAAGAGCAGGTGGCCGAAGCCCGCCCTCTTGACGTGCGCTGCGGTCAGGTGCCGTTTGGCGGATGCCGCATGTTCGGTGCCGGACAACAGCGGGCAGGCGAGCGTCGTTGTGGCGCCGTGCCGAAAGAGGCTTGCATTCGGTACCCAGGTACAGGCTTACCGTCGAGGCATGACGCAAGACATCACCCTTGACCAGGGATGGGCTCCCTCCGCCTGCACCCTGCCCACCGCCGAGCAGCCGCTGCGCGTGGCCGAGTTCGACGCCTTGTTCGCCGACGCGGTGCAGGGCCTGACGCGGCCGGAGAGCACCCGGCTGCGTCTCGATCTCGTCTTCGGCCCGGGCACCGCCGCCCGGACCGCCGAACTGACGGCTCGCGAGAACGGCTGCTGTTCCTTCTTCACCTTCACCCTGACCATCGCCGACGGCGGCCTGACCCTGGACGTGTCGGTGCCGCCCGAGCACGTCGACGTGCTGGACACGCTGCAGGCCCGCGCGGGCGCCGCAGCCACCCTGTGAGCTCTGGGGGACGATGGTGATGGACCGCATCAGCCGTGAGGACCTCTGCGGCGGCTGCTGACCTTCCTCCCAGCTCAGACGGTGCTGATCGGCGCCGGGTTCTCGGGGAGCCGCCAGTTGCCGCCGCGGTCCTCCTTCGAAGGGCGTGCGACGAGATCGGGAAGGTGCAGGAAGCAGGCCAGTGCGGTGGCGGCCCGGAAGGCGTCGATCGCACGCTGGGTCATCGGCATTCCCAGGCGCAGGAGACGCGGATTCACCTCGCCCTGGATCTCGTCGACGAAGGGCCGAAGCACGCTGTCGTAGTTCGCCAGTGCGGTCGGCAGGTCGCCCGGATGCCGGTTGATCTCGCCGGCCAGGACATAGGCGCTCACCAGACCACCGGAGACGCCCATGCCGCTGTAAAGGGAGACGCAGTGGGCGGCGTCGCCGGCCAGGACCACGCGGCCCTCGGACCAGGTGCCGGTCCGGACCTGGACGATCTCCTGGGAGTAGAAGAACGGGCTCGTCCGCATGCCGTCGATGAAGCGCTCGGTCTGCCGGCCCGCGTCGCGGAACCTGCTCGCCCAGAACTTCTGCTGACGCTCGACGGATTCCCGGTGGATCGCCGAGGCTTCCTCGGATTCCTCCCGCATCACGAAGTACACCTGCGTCTCGGTGTGGTTGTGGCTGCGGCGCATGATCTGACGGCCACCCGGGACCATGCAGGTGTCCCGGATGTTGCCGTCGGACGCGATGCGCGGGACGAACCAGTAGGCCATGTGGATGCCGACCCGCCAGTACGGGTCGCAGCCCGCGGGGAGGATCGCCCGCCGGATGCGCGATCCCTGCCCGTCCGCGCCGACCAGGAGGTCGAACTCGCCGGAGGACCCGTCGGAGAAGTGCGCGACGACCTTCTGTTCGTCCTGGTCGAAGCCGTCCACGCGCACGCCGAAGACGTACTCGGTGTCGTCCTTCGAGGCGTCGTGCAGGATGCGTACCAGGTCGCCGCGCATGATCTCGTACTCGGAGGTGAGGGGCTGCCGGCCCTGGCCGGAGGTGTTGGCCATGATCGTCGCCTTGGTCCTGCCGCGGACCTCGACGAAGGAGACGCCCGCCTCGTCCACCCGCTTGCCTCGGACGGCGTCAAGAAGCCCCATCCGTTCGACGGCCTCGATGCCCTGTCCCCGGAGGTCGACCTGCGCCCCGGGGGCCCGCAGCACCGGGAAACGTTCGACGACGGTCCCCCTGTGGCCGCCCCGCGTGAGCCAGAAGGCCAGCGCCTGGCCCGCTATCCCGCCGCCGGCGACGAGGACCCGCAGGGGGGTACGGCCTGAGTACGCCAGAAACACACCGCGGGCTGGCAACTGATCGTTAGGGTGAGTGCCGTCATGTTGGTGGTGGTCTGGGAGGTTGTGGGTGACCTCGATAAACCGGACCGCATATCCGCGATTTCCGCGGGTGGTCACGGCGCGGGATCTGGCGGAGAACTTCACGCCGGTTGATGCCGAGGTGGCCTGGGCGCGCGGCCGCACGCAGGATGAGATCATCTGCTGATGCTGGTGGTGTGGCTGAAGTCCCATCAACGGCTGGGGTACTTCCCGAAGATCGGCGAGGTGCCGACGGCCGTGGCCGGGCATGTGCATGAAGCGCTGGGGCTGGCGGAGGAGGTGAAGTTGCGGCAGGCGGCTGCGAGGACGGCCAGCCGGCATCGGGCGTTCGTCCGCCAGCGCACGGGGTGTCGTATGAGGCATCGCGGGCGCGGCAGGTCGCTGAAGATGCGATCCGTAAGGCCGTGCAGTCCAAGGACAACCCGGCTGATCTGATCAATGTGGCGTTGGAGGAGTTGGTCCGCACTCGGTGTGAGCTGCCGGGCTACACCACGCTGGACGCGATGGTGGCGGCGGTCCGCGCCGAGGTAAACACCGGGTTCTTTCAGACGGTGACGGGGCGGCTGGATGCGGCCGCGCGGGCACGGCCGGCCTGACTCTGCTGGGTGACATCGACGCGCTGGGGCCGACCGGGACGTGGCTGCAGAGCGTGCCGCCGGGCGAGGTCGCCCATTTCGCGGGGGAAGCGCGGGTCACCGACGCGGCCGACATGCGCAAGGTGGGCGAGGACAAGCGGCTGACGCTGCCGGCGAGCTTCGTCCACACGGTGGCCATCGGGATCCGCGATGACGTGGCGACCATGTTCTGCAAGCGTATGGCGGCCATCCACAAGAAAGGGCGCGATCAGCTGGAAGCGCTGCGCGAAGCTCATCGGGCCGAGTCTGAACGCCTGCTCGGGGTGTTCGGTGATGTACTGTCGGCCGTTCGCGACGCCCTCGTCCTGGAAGAGAGCAGCACGCCGGAGGGCGGCCAGATCTCACCGCAGCAGCCAAGGGGGACGGCGCACGGGGCGGGGCCCGAGGTCGCCGAACGGGCCGGGCACCTGGTGCTGAAGACGCTGGAGCGGGCCGGCGGCGTGGAGGCGCTGACCGGGGCCCATGAGGCGATCTCGGCGCATCACGGCAACAACTATCTGCCATTGCTGGAGCAGTACTACCAGAGGGCTGCTGGTCGGGCTGCGTGGCCTCGGCCGAGTCGGGAGCGCCGCCCTGTTGCGGCTCGCCCTGCGGCTGACCTTCGCTCCTTCCCTCTCCCTCGGGCGCTCCTCCGGCGATGAGCCGGATCGGCTGGCCGTTCTTGCGGTAGCCGATGATCGCGCCAGGCGTCGTCGGCAACATCGAGTGATCGAACATCGCAGGCCCTCCCGGAGCCGGACATGAGAAAGGGCCCGCGCCAGGCGGACCGGAATAATTCGATCCTGCTAGAGGTGGCATGACACAGCGCCGCATCAAGTAGGCGAGGCCAAATTGGCAGCAAGCCGCGTAAATCGCCAGGTCGAACAGCACATCAGCCCTGGTCGCTTACTTGTCCATGATGTCAAGTCGCCGTTTATAGGGACATTGGTTCGGGACACACCTGGAGAATTCACTCATCGGGTGTGGTGTATTCGGGGACTGACACACACGGGGACTTCCTCGTTTAATGAAGAACTGTCAGCAACTTTCTCTTGGAAAGGCAGGCCAGCGTGCGCATACCAACGCGAGCGCTCAAGCTCGCCCTCGCGGCAGCAACTATCGCCGCCCCCATCGCGCTCGTCGCCCCAACTCCAGCCTTGGCCGGGGAGCTTCCCTGGTGTACGGCCGGAGTAGACGGCGGCAGACGAGGAATGCTCAATTGCAGTGGAGCAGCCGGGCATGTCCGGCTGATCACACACTGTTCCTGGGCGCTCTGGGCCGACAGCGGGTGGCTGTGGAAGAACGAGGGTTCGTTCCACTACGAGAACGAATGCCTTGGCCACGCAGATGCGGCAGAGTGGTCGGCTTCTCCGTGATCACGGCATGGGTGCAGGGCCAGCGCCCGCACATGATCGCTAGATCCGCTCGCGATCACCTCTCCGAGGCATGCCAGCGTCGTGGCTGAGCTGAGTCAGCCGATTTTCCAGAGCGGCAACACGAGCACCGGCCTTGCGCCGGTGCTCCGTGTCGAGCGCTACCGCCGCCTGCCGTTTCGCGCCACGCAGCTCGGACTCCAGGCGGCGCATCTTCTGGGCCGCCCGGCAGGTAGCCGCTGAGCGTGTGCCCGCAGCCGGGATGCAGCAGGCCGGCGGCGCGGGCCTGGGCGACGGTGCCCTCCACGAGCACGTCCACCATGTCGTCGGACACGGCGGACTCAACCTGCCGGAAGCCGATCGGCCCGTCCTGCGACAGGATCTTCCCCTTCCAGAGGGCGCACCGCGGGCACGTGAACGGCAGCCGAGACACGATCACGAGGTCGATGCCGTTCTCGGCGAGCGTGGCCAGGTCGCCGTCCGTCGCGGCCTGCGCCATCGCGGTCCGCACCGCCGCTTCGGCGTACGCGGTCACCGACCAGACGCGGCCGGAGGAGTCGGTGAACCCGGTGATGCCCCGGCGGGCCACCTTGTCCAGCGCGCGCGCCTGCGCCTCGCGGCGGGAGATCGCGCCGGTGAGCGCCTGCGCGGCCACCTCGTTGACGATCTGCCTGAAGATGAACTCCGGCGCCGACCGCATGCCCGGCTGGGTGGAGGCGACCAGCCGCGTGGCGCGGCGGGCGATCTCTATGACGCCCTGCCCCTGCGGGAGCCGAGCCGTTCCAGATCTTTGGTGGCGCGTTCCGCGCCGCGCCGCCACGCCGCGTTGACCCCGGTCGTCACCAGCCGTTCAGACAAGCGTTCCAGCCGACCGGCCCCGGGGGCAGCGACGCCGCCGCCGATGCGAGCGCCGGATCCGGGCACTTCGCCACCATGTCGGCGAGCATCTTCCAGCGTTTGTCCAGCTCGGCGGCCAGCTTCTCCGGCGCGCTCGCATCCGGCCGCTTCACCGAGACCTTCGCTCCGCCCCGCCGGGGGTGGAGAGCGCGCAACCAGGTGGGCGGCAACGTCAGCCGGTCCTCGTCCTCGACGCCGCCGGCGGCCGCGGGCGAAGCCGCCTGCGGTAAGGGGGCCGTTTCGTCCTCCGTGTAGCCCTTGCGTAACTTCTCCGCCACCAGCTTGTCCGCGGCAGCCGTGGCGGCGGCGGCCGAGCCGAACGACTTGACCTGCGTCTGACCGGCCGCGCCCATCCGTCCATACCGGATGTGCAGCTCCGCGCCGTCCTGGCGCACCTCCCAGAACTTGGCCGAACCCCCGCCGACGAACGCCAGCGTGCGCTCCATGCTCATGCTGATACCTCCACCCTGCCTGCTCTTGATCGACAGCGGCGAGTATGGCGAGAACGACCGACAAAGTCGCGCGGAAGATCAGACGGGGAGGCCCTCGGCGGCGGTGGTCTCGCGCTCGGCACGCAGGCCATGGTCGTTCCCGACGACCTGTTCGGGCAGGGCCGCCGTCTCCCGTATGGCGGTGACGGCCGCCGTGGGGAGGTAGTCGTCGGGCAGACCGTCGACCATGATGATGTCGCCCTCGATGTGCCGCGAGCGCAGCGGCGCGATCTCCCGGTACGCGGGAGAGTCCCACCATGCCCGTGCCTCGGCGATGCCCGGGAACCCCAGCATCACGACATGGCCGGGCCAGGTGCCTTCCTTCACCTCGTGCTGGGTGGCGTGGACGAGGTAGCGGCCGCCGTACGGCTCGAAGGTGGTGGGGAGCCGTTCCATGTACTCGGCGATCTCCGGATGCGGGGCAGCCTCCTGCAGATGGGCGATGACGTAGGCGGGCATGGCGTCCTCCTGGTGCAGACGTGTTCGGTACTGCCGATCCTGACACGCACCTCGTAGGCAGGGCGATTACCTGACAGGTAGGCGATCAGGTGAAGCAAGCGGGCATGCACCGATGACGGTGGCTTGTACGCTGATCATCTGTTCGCGCCAGGGCGATGGCAGGAGACGGGCATGACTTCGAGGCTGGCCGGTTACGTGGTCGGCGGGCGCTACCGGCTTGCGGACGAACTGGGGTCCGGTGGTTTCGGGCGGGTCTGGCGGGCCCGCGACGAGACCCTCGACGTGGACGTCGCGATCAAGGAACTGCGGCTGCCGCCGTGGATGCCGGAAACCGAACGGGCCGAGCGGCTGGCGCGCGCCACACGCGAGGCACGCAACGCCGCCCGGTTGCGCCAGCACGACGGCATCGTCGCGATCCACGACGTCGTCATCGAGGACGGCCTTCCCTGGATCGTCATGGAACTGATCGAGGGTTGCTCGCTGAGCGAGTACGTCGAGGAGCACGGACCTCTTCCGATGGACAGGGCCGTCGAAGTCGCCGGGGCACTGCTGACGTCGATCGGCGCAGCACACCGGGAAGGCGTCGTGCACCGCGACATCAAACCGGCCAACGTCATGCTCGCCGAGAACGGAAAGGTCCTGCTCACGGACTTCGGGACAGCGATCCACCACACCGATTCCGCACTGACCGCCACCGGGATGTTCATCGGCTCGGCGGAGTACATGGCGCCCGAGCGGTTGCGCGGCAGTGACGGCCTTCCCGCCGGGGATCTGTTCTCCCTCGGTGTGACCCTCTACCAAGCGGTGGAGGGCGTCTCACCGTTCCGCCGCGACACCCAGGAAGCGACTTTGGCCGCGGTACTGCTGGACGAGGCCCCGGCACCGCAACGCACCGGACCGCTCACGCGGCTCATCACCCGGCTGCTGGACAAGGACCCGGGCCGCAGGCCGACGGTCGACGAGGCGCTGGCCATGGCAGGTGCGCAGTCCGCGACCACGGTCCGCGTGCGGCGCGACACCAAGATCCTCCCAGTCCGGACGCAGGAGGGGGGACGCTCAGGCGTCGCCGCGCTGATCGTGGCCATGACAGCGGTGGTGGGCCTGACAGCGCTCGGCGTCGCAGGACTCCCCGATGCCGGCGGCACGTGGGAGCACTTCGAGCGCTTCAGGGACGACACCGCACTGATCGTCGCCGTTGCCGATGTCGTCATCACCGGCTTGCTGTGCGCCAGTCTCGCGCGGTTCCTGCCGAAGAACGCCGGCAGGACCGTGACCGCTGTCGCCGGTGCCGCCGGGCTCGTCTTCGGCTGTGGCGCGACCGCTTTCGCCTTCCACGGCGCCGGCGAAACCCTCCGGAACATGATGCAGTTGCCCGGACGAGATGCCGCGACGGTGTCGCTGGCCCTGATCAGCATCGTCGTCCTCGTCGCTGCGGCGGCGGCCTGGACCTCGCATCGCATCGATCGACGAGGAGGGATCAGAGGTCGAACACGATCCTGATCGCCCGCACTGCCGTACATCACGCCGTCGCGCCACTCGCCCGCAGGGCACTCGCTCAGTTGTCGAAGGCCCATGCCGCGGCGGCGATCGGCTGGAGCCCCGCGGCCAGCTCGTCGAGCTCGTCCGCGCTGAGCACGTCGTACGCGGGGGCGGCCAGGTCGTCGGTGAGCGCCTCGATCCGCTGCTTGGTCTCCCGGCCGGCGGGGGTGAATCCGCCGTCGGCGTCCACGAGGCCGCGGTCGCGCAGCCCGTCGACCACGGCGGCCAGCTGAGCCTTGGGCAGGTGGTGGACGCGGCCGAACTCCTCCGCCCTCATTCCGAGGGAGAGGGCCATGAGGACGTGGGCCTCGGTGCCGCCGATGCCGTGGGCGAGAAGGGCGGCGTTGTGGCCGTCCCCTCGGTGTTCCCGCAGCAGCGTCGCCACGTGCCAGAGCCTGGCCACCGGCTCTTCGGGCACGTCGAGCGCGCGCAGCCCGGCGTACAGTGGCCGGCCCTCGGTCGGCGCGCTGAACGCTGCTCGGATGGCGAGGTCGGTGGCCCGCACCAGACCGGGCGAATCGGCCAGCTCCCCGATCATCTGCCGTAGGGCGGCCGCGCTGCCCCGTTCGCGCACGGTGATCGCCTCCTGCGGGGTGATCTTTCCCCACACCCACGGGATGTGGCGCGCCACCTCGCCGTCGGCGAAGTTGTAGAAGACCGCGTGCACGACCTCGGGCGGTGCCGTCCCCAGGGGTGCGGCCCGGCCCGCGAAGTATCCGTCCCAGTAGTTGCGCATGCCGACGGCCAGGAACGCCTCGTTCGCCACCTCGGAGAAGGTCGCGGTGGCGATCGGCTCGACGAGCTCGGCCATGTGGCGGATCTTGGCCTGTGGGTGCTGCTGCATCGGTCGGCATCTCTCTTCGTCGTGACGGCTGGTCGTGACAGCGCCCTTGTGGGCGGCCGTTCACCTTGGCTACGAACGCCGCGGCCCAGATCCGACAACCCCGGTCGAAAATTTTTGGGTCGATTCTGCCAGGCAGCGTCGGGGTGCCACCCAAACTCGGTCACCGCTCGGTCATGGCGGTCATCCGTCCACGCATGGAGCCCACGTCCGCGGGCATCCAGGGATCTCCCGTCCTGGCGAGAGAGCTCCGCACGGAGAGGAGCCCCCGGCCCTCTCACAGTTCATGGGGCCGAGGGCTCGCGGGGGTGCCTGTTCAGGCGGTGGGGGTCTGCTTCACGTAGCTGACCTCGACGTTCAGGTAGGTCGCGACGCCGTAGTCATGGCCGCGGATGGCCAGGAGGTTGCAGCGCTCCAGGTGTCTGACGGGTATGACGACGTTGATCGCGCCCGCGGCGCAGCCGCCGCTCCTGACGGTCTGAACGAGGCGGCCGTTGAAGTAGACCCGCGCGTCGTTGTCGATCGTTCCTTGGATGCGGACCTGCTGTGCGTCGCGCGGGATGTGCACCCAATGGCGTACCAGGATGTCGGTGTTCGCCGCCCAGGACGTCTTGACGTTGGTGGAGTTGTTCCAGGCGCAGGTGCCGTTGGTGGTGCCGAAGCCTTCTTGTCCGCTCGCCCAGTCACTGTCATCGAAGTTCGGATCGTAGAAACGCGGGGCATTGGTCCCGGGCGGCACCTGGAGGTATTTCCAGTCGGTGCTGTTGTAGCCGAGTACGGTGACGACATTCTGTCGCATTCCGGTCAGGGAGGCTGACGCCGATGCCGGAGCGGGCAGGGCCACGGTGGCCAGCAGCGAGCCGACCGCGAGGCCGGCGGGAAGGAAACGCAGCAGTTTTTTGAACATGGCGATCTTCCTCCGTCGATTGTTCGAAATGTCGATCCTGTGGCCGCCGAAAAGGACATGTCTATCCATGTCGCAATTCTGCCGCCTTACATCCCGGCCGGAATGGGTAAATCGAATCATAATCTCATCACGCACGGACACGTTAGGCAATGGCCAAGAAAGGCCGACGAGAATGGGCGGACGCAATTATGAGCAAAGAGGAATTTTCCGATATGCCGATTATGAGTGCCGTCCTCTCGACCGAAGCCGAGAAACATCGACACAGCCGCCACCAAGGCGCTCTGGTACGAATCGCACGTTCGCGCTACTGGCGAACAAGTCCGGGGCGACGCGGCTCGGCTTCGGTACGGTTCGATCGAGCCGGGGATCCCCGCAGCGGGCAAGGAGTGGGTGGACAACCGGTTCAAGACCTACCAGCCGGAGGAGCTGGTGCGCTTCGCGATGTCCAGGCCGGCGCGGTTCGAGCCGGGAAAGGGCTGGAGCTACTCCAACACCAACTACACACTGGCCCGCTGCTGATCGAGAAGGTCACCGGCCACTCGATCGCCGAGGAGATGAAGCGGCGGATCCTGCGGCCGCTCAAGCTGCGAGGCACCGTGGTGCCGGGATCCACGGATCTCCCCCACCCGCACGCCCACGGCTCCTTCCGCTACCAGGACGCCGGCCGGTGGAAGGTGGTCGACGTCACCCGCCAGAACCCCTCCATGACGGCCGGCGCCGGTGACATGATCTCGACCACCGGCGTTCAACTCGTAATCATCTACGTGAGACCGGCCTGATTTCACGTACATGAGCGATCACGTCCGCGCGGCGACCAGGAGAACCGTCCGCCGGGACGGTGCGCGACTCCGGTACGTTATCCGGTACATCGTCGCCGAGGTCGCGCGGCGGCCGGCATGAGCGCCGCGCCGAAGATCACTGCCCCGCGCGGTGAAGGCGTCAGCCTCGCCGTGGCCGCCGACGCCTTTCTCGCCACGCCGCGCACGGTCAACCCCGACACCCACCGCGCCTACGCCTCGGCCATCGACCGCGTCGCCGCCGCGGCCGGCTGGCGGACGACGCCGGGTAGGCCCCCAGCACGGAGACCCTTGGAACGGGCGGCGCAGACGTGCCGCGCCCCCGGCAGAGGGCTGCCGGGGGCGCGGGGATCAGGATGACGCGAGCTTCACATCGAGCCCGGTGATCCGGTCGACGGCGACGGCGGCGGTGGCGGTCGTGGCGGCGTAGCCGCTCTTGGTGACCGTCACCTCCCGATCACCGGTCTGGGCGGAGAACAGCCAGTAGGCGCCGGAGGCGTCGGTGGTGGCCGTGCGCCCGTCGGAGGCGACCGCCGCCCCCTGCACGGGCTTGCCGGTGGCGGCATCGGTGACCGTGCCGGTCACCAGGCCGCCCTGGACCTTCTGGCAGGTGCGGTCACCGACGTAGACGTCGTCGATCGCCCACCAGCCCGAGCGGTTGCCCCGGTAGTGGAAGCGGACCTGGGCCTTGGTCTTGGCCGCCGCCTGCGGCATCGCCACCACCTGAGCGGCCGGGCCGGAAGCGCCGGGGAAGCCCTTACGGGTCCACACCGTCGTCCAGGTACGCCCGCCGTCCAGGCTGAGGTCGGCCCAGGCGATGGCGTTCACGCCGGGCTTGAGGTCGCCCGCGAACTCCAGCACCGGGCTGGTGTGCTTGGCCAGGTTCAGCACCGGGCTGGTCAGGTAGGTGTCCTGGACATGCCCCTTGCCGGAGTGGTCGGAGTCGACGATGGCGAACCTGCCGCTCCCGCCGGTCCGGTTCTCCCGGGCGCCGGGGTTGTCGAAGACCCAGCCCGGCTGGTGGTCGAACCCGGGGAAGCCGGGATCGACATTGGTGACCTGCCACCCGGTGGGCTTGCCCGAGCTGAACGGCTCGGGCGTGCCCGCCCTGCTCGCCAGGTAGCCGGGGGCCACGCACGCGAGGGCGGCGGGCAGGGCGGCGTCCACGGTCTGGTTCTCCGCCCCCAGACTGACCTTCCTGCTGACCGGGTCGTAGCCGGGTGCGCCCGGGGTGATGCGCAGCGTGTAGTCGGTGGCGGGCAGCAGGGACAGGGAGTAGTGGCCGGTGATCGCGTCGGCGGTGGCGTCCCACGTGTGGCCCTTGCCGTCGTCGGCGGTCACCTTGGCGCCCAGCGGCCAGCCGTGGCCGGAGCCGTCGGTGAGCGTGCCGGACAGGATCTTGCGCTGGGTCGGGGTGAGCGGGACGTCCTGCTTGATCGAGCCGTCCTTGGTCACCTTGATCGCCACGGTGGCGTCCTGGTAGCCGTAGGCGCTCACCTTGAGCTGGTAGTCACCGGCCAGCAGCTTGAAGGTGTACGTGCCGTCCTCGCCGGAGGTGGACTGGCGGTTGAGCTGCCCGTTCAGCGACACGGTGGCGTCCTTGAGCGGCTCACCGGTGGCGGCGTCGGTGACGGTGCCCGAAAGCGTGCCCAGGCCCTGGGCGCCCGCCTGCACCAGCGCCAGCGCGTCCAGGCGGCCCTCGCCGTAGACGTTGTTGTTGGCCGCGTCGCCGCCGCACTGCGGGTCGGCGGTGTCGATGGCGGTCAGGTCCAGCAGCGTGCGGGTGCCCTCGATGTCGCGGGCCAGCGACGGGTTGGCCGACCAGAGCAGGGCCACCGCGCCCGACGCGTGCGGTGTGGCCATCGAGGTGCCCGACATCAAGAGGTAGCCTCCGCCCTTGACGGAGGAGCGGACGTCCACGCCGGGAGCCGAGATGTCGGGCTTGATCTGCCCGTCCTGGCCGTCTCCCCGGCTGGAGAAGCTGGCGATCTTGTTGTTGCTGTCGTAGGCGCCCACGGAGTAGTTGATCGTGCGGCTACCCGGGGTGCCCGAGGTCCGGCACTCGGGCCCTTCGTTGCCGTTGGCCCACATGCCGAAGATGCCGGACGCCGCCCAGGCCTCCTGGATCTCCTCGAACATCGGCTCGTTGGAGGGCAGGTCGCTGCCCCAGGAGTTGTTGACGATGTGCGGGCGCTTGGCCGGGTCGGGGTTCTGCCCGGCCGCGTCGGTGGGCGCCAGCATCCACTGGCTGGCCCGCATCAGGTCCAGGTCGCTGCAGCCGCCGGCCTGGCAGCCGCTGGCGGCGATCCACTTGGCCTTGGGCGCGACGCCGATCTGGTTGCCCTTGCCGTCGTCGCCCACCATGGTGCCCATGGTGTGCGAGCCGTGGTTGTGGCCGTCGCACGGGCCGGGCTCGTCGCAGTTCCCGGCCGCGTCGTACCAGTTGTAGTCGTGGGTGAAGGTGCCGTCGCCGTTGTTGCCCCGGTAGGAGCCGATCAGCGCCGGGTGGGTGTACTCCACGCCGGTGTCGACGTTGGCCACGACGATGTCCTCGCCGCGCACGCCGTACTGCTGCCACACCTGGTCGGCCTTGATGTTGGCGATGCCCCACTCCACGGCGGCGGCCGTCGCGGCGGCGCCCTTGGTCTCCACCGGCAGGGCCACCGGGTAGGTTCTGGGCGCCCGGACCTCGCTCACCCCGTCCATCTTCGCCAGCTTTTCGGCCAGCTTCAGGGGCACGTCGCGGACGTACACGGCGTTGGCCGCCCAGAACGTCTCGCTCTTGCGGCCCTCGGCCTTCAGCAGCTTGCGCAGCGGGGCCTGCGAGCGGTCGGCCGTGTCGCGCAGGGCGCGCACGACCTGCTCGCCGCGCGCGGTGCGGGTCCTGGCCCGCTCGGCGCTCTTGGTGTCGGCCTTGTCGGACAGCAGCACCCACAGGTCGGTGCGGTCCTTGGCGGCGTAGGCCGCGAGCACTTCCCCGCCCAGCGGACGCGGATCAGCCGGCGCGGCGGCCGCCGCCGGGGCGGAGGCCAGGAGGGAGGCGGCCATGAGCGCGCCCACCGCTGAAGTGATGATTTTCATGTCAGCGTCCTTCGCAGCTCAGGTGCGCGACGAGTGGCTGGGAAGTGGTCTCCCAGCCGGTGCCGTTGAGAATCTGGCCGCTCGCCCAGACGTCCTTGGGCCCGGAGCCGGTCAGCGCGGTGTAGATGTACGCCGAGCCGGGCGCCTGGACGCCCTCGGGCCGCACGTCCGTCCAGGACTTGCCGTCCCAGTGCTGCAGCGGGGGCTGCGACGAGCCGTCGGCCGGCGACGTCGCGGTGATCCACACGTCGTTTGGGCCCGCGGCGTAGACAGAGAAGGGCGAGGTCCAGGCCGCCGACGGCGTGGGCGCGGCACTCCAGGACTTGCCGTCCCAGTGCAGCGCCACGGGGGCGAAGGTGCCCGGCTTCCGCTCGTAGCCGACCGCCCAGACGTCGTCGGCGGCACGAGCGCTGACGGAGACGAGCTCGGCGAGCAGCCCGGGCACGCCGGGCACTTCCCTCCACGCCTTCCCGTCGTAGTGCAGGATCAGCGACTCGATCCGCGCGGGGTCGGTGTACTGCCTGCCGACCGCCCAGACGTCGTCACGGGACCGCGCGTGCACAGCGCGCAGGGTGGCATTCGCCCGGGTCATCGCCGGATGGTCGACGTTCTTCCAGACTCTGCCGTTCCACTGCTGGATGGCGGCGCCGGCGGAGTCCGCGCTCTGTGTGGTGTACTCACCGACGGTCCAGGCGACCGAAGGCGAGACCGAGTCGATGGACTGAAGATTGGGCCTGGTCGCGGTGGGGTCGGGGGAGATCGCGGTGGGCACGAAGGACCACCGCCCGCCGTCCAGGCGCGCGAAGACCGGGACGCCGCTGCCGTAGGTGTCGCCGTAGCGGAACTGGTAGCGCGCCCACCCGCTGGACGTCGAGTCGAAGGTCGTCTCCCAGGCGCCGCCAGGGGCCATGGCCGCGTGCGGGATCTGCTTGGGCAGGAGCTTGACCGACCTGCCGTCCGAGGTCAGGGTGGCGGAGGTGCGGTCACCCTCGGTGGTGAACACCGCCTGCTTGGATGAGACGGACGACGCGTGGGCCACCGAGACGCCGCCGTCGGGGATGGCGGGCACGTCGAGCAACTTCCAGGTGGGGGTGCAGGCGGCGGCCGAGGCCGCCGTCGCCGCGCCGGTCGTGAGCGCGGTGGTCAATGCCGTCGCCGCCAGGGCGACCGCGGTTCTGCGTATGCTGCGCACGAATGCTCCTCAGAAGGCGCCGATGCCGTTGGGTACGCCCATGCCGGTGGGCCCGTCGTGTCCGCGCCTGGCGGTGCACAGCGGCGAGCCGCCGCAGGCCCCGTTGGCGCCGGTGGTGATGTCGAACAGGTACTGGCCGGAGCCGTAGAGCTTCTGGCCGGGCACGATCTCCTGGCCGTTGTCGCCCAGCGCGTACACGCCGCCGATCAGCGCGACGCTGATCGGGGTGCCGCTGACGCCGATCCAGCCGCCCCAAGAGGTGCTCTCGTAGAGCTGCACGGGCGAGCGGGCATCGCCCACCGCGGCCACGTCGGCGACCGTGCGCTTGGCGCCGCACTGCCCCTTCGGCTGCCAGGCCGGGCGCGCCTCGTACACCGAGCAGCCCGAGCCGGACCCCGAGGAGGCCATCTCGCTCCAGCCGCGCGCGTTGCCCGGGTCACGCCACAGGGTGGTCGCGCCCACCGCGATCACCGATCCGTAGGCGGCCGGGACCATCTGCCTGCCCACGCCGTTGCCGAACCCGCTGCCGCCGCCCGCGACGATCGGGACACCGGGGTGGTCGTAGTGCGCCGCGTCGGCCCGCTGGCCGGCGTACTCGTAGAAGCCGGTCATCACCGAGACCGCGTCAGCGCCCTGGACGACCGCCTGGTCGACCGCGGCGCCTATGCTGGCCGGCGTCTCGTCGTCGGCCTCGACCAGCAGCAGCTTGCAATTGGGGCAGGCGGCCGAGCCCAGGTCGAGCCCGGCCGCGGTGTGCAGCGCGTAGCCGTTGTGGGTCGGTGGCCTGGTGGTGCCGCCGCGCTGGTCCACGTGACGGAAGCAGGGGAACATCTCATCGCACAGCGGCAGGTCGTTGCCCTTGCGATACTCGTTCAGGTCGCGCTCGGCGCTGGGATGGCCGTACGGGACCACGACCGCGAGGGTCTGGCCGCCGCCCAGCCAGGACGAGGGCAGCTTGTAGGCGTCCTGCAGGTCAGCCGCCTTGAGCCCGTCGCTGACGTTCGCGTCGGACTTGGAGGTGACCTTCAGCAGGCAGTCGGGGGTGGAGCAGTCGCCGGCGGCCTGAGCCGACGCCGGCACCAGCAGGGTCAGGCCGAGCACGATCGCGGGGAGCAGCCGGGAGATGATCACGGTCACTGGTCCTTCGGTGCGAGCCGGTAGGCGCGGAGGTTGGTCTGCTCGACGGCGTTGCCGTCGCGGTCTACGGCCTTGATCCGCAGGGCGGCGTACCCGTCGCTGGCGGGGCTGGTGAGGGTCGTGGTGAAGCGGCCGTCGCGTCCCCGGTTCGCGGTCTGGGGCTCCGACCACGTCGTGCCGCCGTCGTAGGAGACGGAGACGGTGGCGTTCACCCTGCTGGGGTCGTCCTGGTACTGCTGGTGCCGCACCGTGAAGGCCACCTCGAACGGCTCGCCGGCGGGGGTGGCGTTGTCGATGTCCAGCGGCAGGTCGGGCCGTACGAACAGAAGGGGCAGGAACGAGCAGCGGCGGGTGGGGTCGGGTGCGCACATCGCCTGGTCGGGCAGATCGGCCGACCGGTCGCGGTTCGTGATGCGGAAGGTCCAGTCGGTGGTGCTGGTCGCGTCCTCCACACCAGGGTTGTCGCCGGTCACCTTCAGCCGGTATTCGGCGGGCTGCGGCAGCAGCGGCAGGTCCAGCAGCTGCGTGAGGCGTGTGCCGTCGCCCCGGGTCGCCGAGGTGAAGGCGAGCGCGCCGTCGCGGTAGAACTCCACCTTCGCGAGTCCGTCGAGGGCCGAGCGGTAGTGGCCGGCGGTGGAGTCGGCGTACGGGTTGAGGTACAGCAGGCCCAGATCGCCCTGCCGGCAGGCCACGCACACCTGCTGCAGCGCGCTGGTGACGTTCGTGTCAGGGGTGTTCTGGATCCCGATCAGGGCCTCCTGCACGTACGGTGCACTGCTGGAGGGCACCTGCGGTCCCTTGTTCCAGGTCTCGGTGAGGTGCTGGCCCGGCCGGATCAGCCGGCGCTCCCCCAACAGGCGCAGCCCCAGGTCCGGTCGCAGGATGGGCTCCCAGGAGACCTTGCCGGGGGCGTTGCTGTACCAGTAGTCGGTGCGCTTGCCGCCGTACAGGGGGCTGGTGACGCCGAAGGTGGTCTGCGTCCACGGCAGGTAGACCGTGCTCAGGAGCTCTGGGTGCTGGGAGGTGGCTCCCGGAGTGTTGTGGATCGTGGAGTCCACGGTCGTCAGGTCCGAGCGCCTGACCGTGCGGGTGAGTGAGGCCGGCACGCCGCCGGGCTCGTGGAAGGCCACCTTGTACGTGGGATCGGCCCCGGTGGGACCGCCGATCGAGGTCATGGCCAGGAAGTCCAGGCTGCCCTTGGTCACGCGCCTGGTCGGCGTGGCGTACAGGGTGTGGACCCCGAAGTCCCCTCCGGAGACCAGGCGCATGAGGAACAGCGCCGTGACCGAGTTGCCGAAGGGCGGGTTGCCGACCTGGTCGCCCTGGACGGTGGTGCGGTTGTAGGTGATGAGGTCGTACTGCGTGTCGGCGGTCTCGGGCACGCCCTCGATCGTCGTCTCGTACGGCACGGCCTTGCGCGCGTCCAGCGTGAGCGACATGTCCTCGGTGACGGAGAACTCCGGCTCGATCACCAGGGCGCCGGTGGAGCCCATGTCCAGGACCGGTCCGGTCAGGACGCTGGCCTCGATGCTGTAGTGGCCCGCCGGCACGCTGAAGACGGCCTGGGAGGTGCCCTCCACGCCGTCGCCCACCTGGAACAGCGTGAACGTCGGGTCGTCCAGGCTGTGGATGGAGCCGAGCATGACGCCGGGCTTGCCGGTGCGGTCGATGGAGTCGACGGTGACCGTGTGGTACTCGGGATAGTCGGCCGGCGCCGCCATCGGATCGGCGGGCAGGGCCGGGGCGCCTTCGGGCTGGGCCAGCGTGATGCGGCCGGTGCCCGGCTTCTGCCCGGCCTTCCACTTGCCGGCCAACTCCTGGCCGAAGCCTTCGGCGTCCTTCTTGGCCAGGGTCCTGGACTGCGGGCCGAGCGTGGCCACGCCGCCCGACTCGACCTTGACCGGCAGGGCGTCGGCGTGCGCGTCGTCCAGCCCGGCGCGCACCAGGTAACTGACGTTGAACAGGCGGACGTCCAGCGTGCTGCCCAGGAAGGGGGCGGCCTCGGCGGGGATGACGTACTCGTCGCCGTTCAGGGTGAGCTGGGCGAACACGCCGTTACCCGGGTCGATGACGGTGGCGCTACCGGCGAGGTCCACCTGCACCTTGTCACCGGTCACCAGCGTGACCGTGGCGCTGGGCCCGGTCGCGGCCTTCGGCGGGGGTTCTGTCGTGGCCTCGGCGGTGCCGAGCCCGGTGACCAGCGTGAGCGCGAGGCAGGCCGCGCCCAGCCGGGAGGTTAACTTGTTCATGCCTTGACCCAGCCGTCCTTGTCGTCTTCGCTTGCGCCTTCTTCAGGCGCGATCTCCGCGCCTTCGTCCTCGGTGAGCTCGTCCTCGACGGGCTCGTCCTCGGCCTCGTGTACGTCGGACATGCGAAGAGCGTGACGAATAGGACATTCAGCTAGCTATGCGGGAGATCCCTCATTCCGCCGTGGCGGCGTCCCCCATGAGGGCCAGCTCGATCCGCGAGCGCAGGTTCAGCTTGCGCAGGACGGCGCTGAGATGCCGCTCCACCGTCTTGGCCGACAGGAACAGCTCCTGCGCGATCTCCTTGTTGGTCAGCCCGGAGGCGGCCAGCCGCGCGACGTCCCGCTCGCGGGGTGACAGGGCGTCGCCGTAGCCGCGGGTGCCGCCCCGGTGCCTGGCGGGCAGCGACAGGCCGCGCTCGCGCGCCAGGCGAGCCGCGCGGTCCAGGTCCCAGCGGGCGCCGAGCGCCTCGTAGGTCTCGATGGCCCGCCTGAGCTGCTCATCGGTCCCGGCCTGCTCCCTGGCCTGGGCCGCCTCGTACGGGCACTGGATGGCCTCGTAGAGCTCGGCCGCGGCGGTGAGGTGACCGCCGGAGGGGTCGAGGACGCCGCGGGCGTGACGCAGCGCGGCGGGAGCAAGCGGCGCGTGCAGGCCCGCCATCGCCCGTTCGGAGCGGTTCACCAGGTCCGCGGCCTCCGCGGCACGCCCGGCCGCCACCATCGCCTCAACCAGGGCGGGCACGGTCCGCACCTCCGAGGGCCCCAGGCCGCGCTCGAACCACGACTCGATCAGCGGCAGGACCTCCGCCACCGCCCGGTCCGGCTCGCCGCGCGCGACGGCCTGGCGCAGCAGCGCGGTGATCAGCAGCGTCGTCTCGTCCATGATGCCCGGGACCTCGGTCATCACCTGGCGGATGCCGAACTCGGCGCCGGCCGCGTCGGTGCGGGCCAGCGCCAGGCAGGCGGTCACGGTCGCCGCCGCGTACCTGTCCTTGGGCCGCTCGCTGAGCCGCTCGGCCAGCATGGCCGTCTCGGTGGTCAGTCCGTCCCAGGAACCCGCGCAGTAGTCGGCCACCGCCAGCGCGGAACGGCACCGGTCGATCATGTCCCCGCCGCTCACCTCGGCCAGGGGGGCCGCGCCCTCCAGGGCCACCCGTAGTATCGTCTGCGCCTGGACGTGGTCGCCGACGAAGGCCAGCGCCGAGCCGATCGAGTAGTAGGCGTTGACCTTCGCCCGGTGCCAGGACCGGTGCCCGAGGCTCCCGCGCACCTCCTCGATCAGCTCGGCCCAGCGCGGGTCGCCCACCAGCACCATGCTGCTGGTGATCTTGCCGAGCACGAAGATCTGCAGGGGCGCGTTCTTGACCGCGGGCAGGACGGCCAGCGTCCTGTCCATCCAGTGCCGGTCGGCGGTTCTGGCGTCCCGCCCCATGCTCAGGACGGTCATTATCCGCACCGCCAGCTCGGGCTGGGCCTCGATGTCCAGGTCCGCCACGGCGGAGGTCAGCGCCTCGAACCAGGGGCCGGGCTCCTGTCCTGTCGCATCCTTCAGATAGAGCAACAGCAGGGTCAGCTCGGCGCGCAGCACCGGCGAGGGGCCCTGGTCCAATGCCAGGGCCAGCAGGTCGATGACGTCGGGAATGTGCAGCAGCCCCTCGGCCGCCCAGCCGAGCTTGACCGTCAGCCGCCCGCGGTGCTCCGCCTCCAGCGGAGCGTGCCGCAGGACCGCCTCCAGGATCCTGACCACCTCGGCGTCGTCGCCCAGCCGCAGCGCCTGGTCGGCGGCTCGTTCGGCGGCCTCCACCCAGGCCGCCATGTGCCCGGCGCGCCGGTGGTGGTGGGCCAGTTGCCCCAGCGGCACCGACGACATCGCCTCCACCGCGGCGGCGGCCCTGGCGTGCAGGTCGCGCCGCCTGGCCGCCGGAATGTCCTCGTACACCGCCTGCGCCGCCAGCACGTGCCGGAACGCCGCCGTCTCACCGCGCGCGGTCAGCAGGCCGTGCTCCACCGCCTCGTCCAGCCCGTCCAGCGCGCTCTCATACGGCAGGCGGGCGGTGGCCGCCAGCACCTCGACCGGCATCGGCTCCTGCAGCACCGAGGCCGCCCTGACCACTGCCTCGGCCTGCGGCGACAGGCGGCCCACCCGCTCCAGCACCGGGTCGCGCACGCCCGCCGGCACGTCGAGCCTGGCGATGGTCCTGCGCGCCCACTCCCCGCCCCGGTGCATGAGCGTCCCGCGCTGGCGCAGCAGCGCCACCAGCTCCTGCACCGCCAGCGGGACGCCGGAGGCCCGCTCGCACAGGTGCTCGGCGAAGTCGAGCGAGATCTCCTCGGTGTCCAGGATCGCCGCCGCCAGCGCCCTGGTCTGCGCCACGTCCATGGGCGCCAGCCGTACGCGGGCATGGGCGACGGCGCGCGGCAGGCGGGCCGTCACCGCACGCAGGTCGGCGGAGGCCTCATCGCCGCGGTAGGTCAGGACCACGGCCAGGTCCCGGGGCGGGTCGGACAGCAGGTAGCCGAGGAACTCCACGGTATGCTCGTCGGCCCAGTGCAAGTCCTCCACGACCAGCACGGCCTGGCCCAGCGCGCGCAGGAGCTCACTCAGGCCGCGGAACACCCGGTGGCGCTCGCCCGCGCGGTCGTCCAGGGGCTCGGGGGGCTCCGGCAGGCGTTCGGCCAGCTCAGGCAGGAGCGGGCGCAGCGCGCCCGCGACCGCTGACAGCCCGGTCAGGTCATCGGGCACCTCGCGCAGCGCCTCGACGATCGGGCCGAGGGGGAACGGCTCCCTGATCCTGGCGCAGCCGCCGGTCAGGATGCGGAGACCGGTCCGGGACAGCTCGGCCACCAGGCGGGTCTTGCCGATGCCCGCCTCGCCCTCGACCACGGCGACCGCTGGGGTGTTGGAGACGGTCTCGGTCAGATGGGCCAGCTCACCGGCGCGGCCGACGAGTGTCGGCGAGATCATCAGCCGCTCATGGATCACGTCTGTTCCCTGCTCGACCCAATGCCTAGATCACACAAATACCACAAAATCCCCTTTCCGGCCCGTCCCTTTCTCGGACTTCTGCCAGGTTGGCCACCGGCATCGTGGGCCGGCGGACCATCGTGACGTCCGTCCGCTCAGCCGGGGTCGGCGCAGAGTTGGGAGGTCAAGGCGGTGCGGGCCCACTCTTCCCACGTGTCCGGTGACCAGTCGCGGTCGCGGACGAAGATCAGGTAGAGCTGCGGGCTGAGCAGGCCGAACAGCAGGTCCGCCGCCATCTCGACGGAGAGGCCGGGACGGGCGTCGGGCTTGCGGGCCAGGGCTTCGGCCGCTGCGTACTGGACGGTGTAACGCGGGTCGGGGCCGTCCGGCCACTGTGCGGCGATCTCAGGGTCGGTGGCCGCGGCAGCCGCGATCAGCGGCATGATCGGGGCGACCCGGCCCAGGATCTCGCGGGTGCCGTGGACGTGCGCGCGCAATTGCCCGGCTGCGGTGGGCTCGGCGCACGCGGCGCGAAACCACTCACGATCCATGGTGGCGACCGGCTCGCTGTCCCCGGCGATGGATGTGTCGACGACGTCCTTGAACAGCGTGCGCTTGTTGCGGAAGACGAAGTAGACCGTCTGGACGGCCACGCCCGCCCGGTCCGCGACCTCCTGCAGGTTCGTCGCCCCGTAACCCTGCGCGACGAACAGCTCGCGAGCCGCCTCGACGATCTTCTCACGGGTGCGGCGTGAGCGCTCGGCTCGCTTGTCCGGCCGTTTGACTTGGTCCATATTGCGAGTATATCTCTAGATAATGTCACTAGAGTTCAGCTCTAGATTCTTGGAGGAGACGATGGACCAGCTCAACGCCGCCCAGACGCCGGAACCGGACCGGGCCCCAACGCGTCGAGACCACGAGGAGGAGTCCGTTCGCCGCGCGCTGGAGGGCTTCTACCGCGCCGGCAAGGCGCCGTGGGACACCGGCGTGACGCCACCCGAACTGGTCGCCCTGGTGGAGGGGCACGAGGCGCTGCCGCCCGGCCGCGTCCTCGAACTCGGCTGCGGTACGGGGACCAACGCCATCTACCTCGCGCGGCACGGCTGGGATGTGGCGGCCGTCGACCTGATCGACCGCGCCGTCGACCAGGCCAGGGAGAAGGCTGCGCAGGCGGGGGTGGCGGTACGGCTGCTGCACGGAGACGCCACCCGCCTCGACGAGTTGGACGTGCCGGGCCCCTTCGACCTGTTCTTCGACCTGAGCTGTTATTGCGGGGTCCCGCTGCACCGCCGCGACGCCTACGTCGCCGGGCTCACCGACCGTGCCGCTCCCGGAGCACGGTTGCTGATGTTCGGGTACGGCCCCGAGCCGCTCGGCAGTCCGATGCCCGAGGTCAAGTCGTGGGCGGCGGGCGTCACAGCCGACGAGCTCCGCGCCAGGTTCGCCGGCTGGGAACTACTCGACGTCACGCCGGGCACCAACTCGGTGCCGACCTTCTGGTTCACGCTGCGCCGCGACGCCTGACAATCTCCGGCCGCGGGTTTCTACAGGTCTGTGGCAGATCTCAGGCCGCCCGAGCAAGTCGAGCTCGGGCGGCTCCGGCGGCTGAATCCCGATTTATCTGAACGGCGAATCCGCGCTGTTCAACCGGCTCGAACACCCTCGCCGAACACCGCGGTGCCCTCGGGCGCCACAAGAACGTGGAGATCACCATGACAACCGACACCGTGACCCTGCGACCAGTCGGCCGGGTGGTGGGCGGCCGAAGTGAGATGGTCGAAGACGACTGGCACGACGTTCGAGCCGTGATCCGGCTGGACGGTGAGACCTTCACCGCCTCGGCGGTGCTCGGCCTGGAGGGCTTCTCCCACCTGGAGGTCGTCTTCCTCTTCGATCGGATCGACCCGGCCAAGGTACGCACCGATCCCCATCCCCCACGAGGGAACCCGAGCGCGGCCCCTGTAGGGATCTTCGCCCACCGGGGGTCATACCGTCCCAACCGTCTTGGTGTCTCCCGCTGCCGACTCCTCGCCGTGGACGGCCTGAACGTGCACGTCGCCGATCTGGACGCGCTGTCAGGCACCCCCATCCTGGATATCAAGCCGTACCTGATCGAGTTCGCTCCCCGCCATCCGGTCACCCAACCGGCCTGGGCCACCGAGCTCATGAGCTCCTACTACTGAGGCTCCGGCCGGCGGGCCCCCGCCGGTATCGTCCAATGAAGAGAGCTATGACATGAACGTAGTTCGGCTTGGTCGGGGTGATGAAGTCCATCCGGCCCAAGGAGAAGCTGCGCCCCGCGATGCCTTGGGTGGATGCGCCCACTCGGCATGGATGCTCCAGGGCGGAGGCCGTCACGTCCTGGACGCGGTCTTCCAGCGGCGCGACACAGCGTCAGCCCGCTTGTGGCCCATCTCATCGATCTCCAGCAGCCACCTCGCCGTCATAGATCCGCAGCCGAGGTTGGCCCTCTCGTGCGGAGCGTGCGCTGCAGCATCTCGCACAGGCCGGGCGTACCGCCCTGAACTCTGGGCCACGCCACCTGGCAGGGGGTGGTGGCGCCTGCCGCCGAACCCGCTGAGCCGCGACTACAACAGCCCACGGCCCCTTCCTGGCGTGTTCCGGCCGTTCCCGTTGCACGCGGATGTTCGGAAACCGGCGACGAGTAGCGCCGCGAACCATGAACCGTCGTCGATCGTTGTCCGGGTGTTGCCGATTCCAAGGGGAGCGCGATGGAGCAAGTATTCGAGTACCTGCCCCTTCTGTTCGTGGCGTTCGGCGCCGTGGTCGTGCTGGTGTCGGTCAGGGGGATCGTGCACGGCAGGCGGTTCGTCCGCGGGGCGCGGCGGGTGCCGGGCGTGGTCACCGACGTGGCCACCACGTTCACGGGACGCGGCGAGCATCTGAGGGCGCACCGGCGTCCGGTGCTGACCTTCACGACCGCCGAAGGGCGGGAGGTGACCAGCGAGTCCTGGACCGAGTCGCAGCTGGGCGTCGGCAGGGAGACCGACGTCCTCTACGACCCGCAGGACCCGACGAAGGCCGCGCCCGCCGGTGACGTCGGCGTCGGCGGTGGTTACGGCGGCATCGTCATCGGGCTCATCGCCGCCGCCATCGGCTTGGCCCTCTTCGTCGCCATCTCAGGGCATTTCACCCCGTCCGACGGCCCAGAGAACGGCTGCCGGATCGAGCACGCCGACGGCACCTCCGAGCCCGTCGACTGCCCTCCGGGCGTGGACGTCGGCTGACACGTCCCGCCGCTCCCGAACAACGGGAACAGCGAGGACCCCCGCGGTGGTCATCTTGGGCACGCCCATCGACCGTCTCGTGAAAGGGCCGTGGTTCACGATCGCGGGTCGATCAGCGGGCGGCGTAAGCCCGGATGACGGTCCAGCCGGATCCGACCGGGACGATGGGCACAGGCAGCCAGCTCTCCCCGTCATCTCCAGCCTGAGCGACGCCACCTGGGCCTGCGGTGCACCGGGTCACGCTCCCCCCGGACGGGCCCCCTGGTCACCGTGCCGGTACGGGCACGGTTGAAGGCGTCCAGATCCGCCGGTGCGTAGCGGACGGCGAGCAGCGGCAGCGGCTTGGCCTCAGGCGTCCGCTCGGAGGGGAACGTCCAGGCCGTCTCCACGCTCGACGACAGCACCGAGTGCGGGACCTGCCTGCGCATCGACAGCCGCCGATCAGATTGACCAGGTGCTCGTCGTGGGGGTGGCGGGTGACCTGCGCCCAGCCGGGTAGAAGGCTTAGACGTACGGGTTGAGGAAGGTGAACCGTGTCGAGTTGATCGGCAGCGCTTCCCCGGGCCGTGACATCGGCGAGTACAGGGCGATGGCCAGGATGTCGAAGCGGTGGTCGCCATCAGCGCGGGCACCCTGCTCATCGACTCCAGCACCCGGCGGACCGGCACCCAGGCTGCCCGCTGAACGACGCAAGACCCTTTCCGCACACGGGCGCCGGCCCGGAGTCGCTGGCTACTCCGCATGGCCGAGGAACTGCGCACCGGCGACGTGGCCGTGCTCGGCTCGAACGAGTACGCCGACCGGGGCGCCCAGCTGACCGCGGCCGCTCACCTGAACGTCAGCGTAGATCCCGGCTCGCCCAGCCCAGTGCGGCGAGCACGGGCGGCAGCATGGCCAGCCACCCGTGGTGCACGATCTCCCAGTTCTCCTCGTCCGGATAGAGCCACGGCCAGTACGGTCCCCGCAGAACCAGGCTCACCAAGACGATCACCAGCAGACCGCCCATGCCCGCGAGGGCGGCCGCCTTCCCCTGGTGCATGCGCCCGGCCACCGACGCCGACAGCAGGCCGATCGCGATGCACACCGCTGCCTCCACCGCCATCCCCGCCACCTTGAGCTGTCCGCCCTCGGGCAGCCGGGCCACGGCGATGGCGCACGCGATCCCCCAGAACAGACCCGCGAAAAGGCCCCCGAAGCCGCAGCGCAGCCACTGGCGGAGCCAGCGGGGCACCGGGGCCGCGCCCGTGCTCGCGGTCATCTCGTCGATCACGGCGAATCCAGCGGCGGCGCCCAGCATCACCCCCATCATCCTGAGCAGGGAGAAAGCGGTCCCGACGCCTAACGCGGAACCGGCCTCGATCACCGAGACCATGACCGCGGCGAGCATCCCGGTGACTGCGAGAGGAATCCAGTCGATCGCCCGCGCGATCGGTCTGATGAGCTGGATCACGAGCATGGCTGCCCCTTCAACGGCTCAGCGGGGTACTCGGGGCGCAGGCCCAGCAGCGGAAGCGCCTGCTCGACCGTCGTGCCGGGCTTCAGCAGTGTGTCCCAGTGCGTCCAGATCCGTTGCCGGGCGTCGGGCGTGGCGAGCAGCTTGCGGGCGTACCCCAGCTCGGCCGCGCCATACCGGACCATGCCCAGGGGGGACTGCACCGAGCTGAAGAGGGAGGAGCCGAGCTGGATCTCCCGGTCCTCGGGCGGAGCCGGCGCAACGGCTTGGCCGAGCAGCCAAAGACCCACCAGTGCCCTGCTCTGGCCCCGTAGGTCGCAACCTGTCCTCGGCGGTCGCAGTCCCAGCACGGAGCGAATGACCTGGGAGGCGAGCACGGCCCGGTAGGTGTCCTCGGCTCCGGCGCGTCCCCACATCATATAGGTGCTGATGGACTCCCCCTCGTCGCTGTCCGCGCTGAGCCAGCTGTCGGTGAATTGCCGGACGGCCGGCAGCCGGTCACGCTCCGCCGGGGGCAGCGCCTGCGCCACCGGGTTCACCGCCGACACCCACGACGGAATCCAGGCGACGTAGTCATGGAAGGCGCAGTAGGTGATGGCGCCGTGCTTCTCGCACTGCCGCGCGTCCCGCGCGAAGTACCGTTCCCGGACCTGGGCGTCCATGCCGTCGAGGAACGCGGCCGGATCTCCCTGCATGGTCTCGAACCGGTGGTTGATCTCCTCGCCGGGAGCGGCGGCGGTCGCGGCCGCCCCCGTGGGCACCACAACCGCCACGGCGGCCAGGGCCGCGACCAGGCGCACCGGCCTGGCCCCATGCCACAGCAGGGCCAGGGCGGCGAAAAGAGCGACGGAGGCGAGGAGATAGACGGCGTGCAACGCCGATGGGCGCTGCGGCCAGTCGGGCCCGTGGAAGAGCACGACGGGCAGAAACCAGCCCCCGTAACCGCTCTGCTGACTGTTCAGCCAGGTGAAAGCACCGATCAGGAAGGCCGTCACGGGAACCGCGACCAGCCAGGGAGCCCACCTGCCGAGCAGCGCGCCGAGGGCCGCGGCGAAGGGCACGGCCAGCACCCCGCCCAGCGCCTCGTAGGGGTCGAACACGCCCGCCACCGGACCCATCGCGAAACGCGCCGGCAAGTAGACGACCATCACCAGCAGCGCGACCCCGGCTCCGACCGTCACGGCAGCCGAAATCGCGGCTTTGGTCCGCTCCGCGGCGTGGCCGGACAGCGCTCCGAGCGTCTCCGGCATGCCGCCTCGCATGTCCCGGGACGTCGCGAGGTTGGCTGCGAGCAGCATGGCCGCCGCCAGGAGCAGCATCGCACCCGACGTGCTCGCCGGATCGACACTCAGGTCGGGCAGCCACTGCCAGGTCGCGACGAACCGCAGCCCCAGGCAGAGCGCGGCGGCACCCCAAGGGACGGGGCTGCGCAGCAGCCTGATGACCTCGAACAGGAACAACGATCGGAAAATCATGTCGCCGCCCCGACCGGTTCGCCGAGCAGAAGCAGATAACCGTCCTCGACGGCCGGCGCGGCAGGGGCCGCACCCCGCGGGCCGGCTCCCAGCGTCCGGTAGCGGCCGTCCGCGGTCCGCCAGAACAGGCGAGAGTCGTGGGGAGGCGCATCGGAGATCCACACCTGGCCGGAGGCGACGGTGGCGAGCTCACCGGGGGTGCCCTGGAACACCACGCGCCCCCGGTTCATCACGATCACGCGCTCGCACAGAGCGGCGACGTCCTCGGTCTGGTGGGTGGACAGCAGCACGGTACGGCCTTCTCCGAGCCGGGAGACCAGCGCCCGGAACCGCATGCGCTGCTCGGGGTCCAAGCCGACCGTGGGCTCGTCGAGGATGAGCAGGTCGGGCTCGCCGAGCAGCGTCTGGGCCAGGGCCAGTCGCTGTTTCATGCCACCGGACAGCTTGCGCACCTTCGTCCTGGCGCGGTCGGTGAGGTCGACCTCGGCAAGGACCCGGCGCACCTCCCGGTGGCGTTCACGCCGGTCCGTCAGCTCTTTCAGAATCGCCACGTAGTCGACCAGTTCGAACAGCGTGAAGTGAGGGTAGAAGCCCGGTTCCTGCGGGAGATAGCCCAGGCGGCGGCGCAGGGCGGTCCGCTGTTCCCGATCCGCGGGGTCCAGGCCCAGAGCGCGCACCTGGCCGCCGTCGGGGGCCAGCGTGGTCGCCAGGCTCCGCAGCAGGGTGGTCTTGCCGGCGCCGTTGGGGCCGAGCAGTCCTGTCACTCCCCGGCCGAACTCCAGGTCGAGGCCGTCGAGAACGACGGCCCGGCCGTATTTCTTGGTCAGGCCGCGAACGGTCACGGTCGGGTCCATTTGGGCTCTCCTGAGTCGAAGCGGGCACGCCGCAGGTAGATGAGAGGGATGAGGATCAGTGCGGCCGCGCCGTACAGGGCCTGGGCCGCCGGCGAGAAGGGCGCCAGCGCGTCACCGGTGAGCCTGGCGGAGGCCACCACGGCGCCGAACCAGATGGCGGTCAGCGCGGCAGCCGAGATCAGCGGCGGGAATCGGGTCGACATGGCCAGGGTGGCCGCGGTGAGTGCGAGAGCGGGCAGCAGCCACGCCGCCGTCAGCCCCGGCGGGCCGGGCAGCAGCGGCGTCGCCATCCCCGTCAGCACGATCGCGGTCACCAGCACCGCGACGGCGCGCAACAACAGGGCTCTGGCACCTCCCATGGGAGTGGCGGCCTGCATCTCGTGGACGGGATCGACCCGGGGCCCGTAGGCGACGGCGATGCCCGCCAGCGGCAGCACGGGCGCGATCACGAGGAAGGGCACCAGTGCGTCGAAGGCGGGCTGAGGATCACGGCTGACCAGGTGGGCGGCGGCCACGGCGAAAGCCGTCACCGCAGTGACCGCGACCAGCCACCCCCTGGCAAGAGCAGGGGTCGCCGCGAGAAACGTGGCCACGTGCTCGGGGACGCCGACCCGGCACAGGAGCCGTGCCACCGGCCGCGGCCGGGGCCGGTCCACCAGGTCCTCGATCCTCGCCCAGCTCACGGCGAGCCACTCCCGCTCGTACGGCACCGCCGCACGGCAGCGTTCACACCGGGCGAGGTGGCTCTCCGCCGACATCACCTGGACCGGTTCGAGATGGCCGCTCACGTAGCACTCGATCAGCTCCTCGGGCAGGTGCCATTGCGCGTTCATGCGAGATACCCCCTGAGCTGAGCCTTGGCCCGCATGACGCGGGTCTTCACGGTTCCCTCGGGGATGCCGAGGAGTTGGGCGGCCTCACGCACCGTGATGCCGTCGAGCACGGTGGCCTGGATGGCCGCGCGCAGGTCCGGCGACAGCCTGGCCAGCGCGGCGCCCAGGTCGCCGTGCTCCACGCCGACCAAGACCGCGTCCTCGGCCGACTCGGTGATCAGCTCTGCGGAGATCGGGCGGCCTGATCGGCGGCCTCCCGTCGCGAGAGAGCCGTCAAGTGCGGCGACGGGCGGGGCGGCGCCGCTCCGGCGCAGCGCGGAGATCAGTCTGCGGATCGCGATGGTCCAGATCCACGCCGCCGCCTCACCGTCCTGCGCCCGGTAGCGATGCGCGTCGCGCCAGACGGCGACGAAGGTGTCCTGGATCGCGTCGTCCACCAGGTCCGCGTCGGAGCACCGGCGGGCCAGCCGTACTCGCAGCCAGGGCGCGTGCCGCTGGTGCAGGATTCTCAGCGCCTCCACCCGCTCGGCGGCAACGGCCGCCAGCAGCTCCGCATCGTTACTGTCGGGACCGACCGGGGGCGGTTCCCGGTGGCGTTTGAGGAATCTGCGCACATTCCGATCTATCGCAAGATCTGCCGGGTCCGGTTCCGTGGTGGCAGATATATCTCAACTTCGGGAGTCACCCGCCATCGGTCGCAGAAGCGCCGGCCGGACTCGTGGTCCGCGCCATGCGCCTCGATGTCGTCCCGCTCTTTGAGGCGCCAGCACTGTGAGTGATCCATGGTGTACGCGTTCGCGCAGTCCGGCGCTGGACGCCGGCAGGACGAGCGTGGCCACGGTGCTGTCCCTGTGCTCGGGCGGCGACGTCAGGGCAGGCCGAGGTAGTCGGTGACCAGGGCGACGAGCAGGCCGTTCTTGCTGCCGAACAGCGAGTAGACGGCGCCGGTGGTCATCTCGGCCTGCTCGGCGATCTCCTCCAGCCTGGCCCGGTGGCCGTCGCGGGCGACGATCAGGCGCGCGGCGGCCAGCAGGGCCCGCCGGTCTCGCGCCTGGGACCCGCTGACCCTCTCCTCGACGGCTGACCAAGAAAGAGCGCAACCATGGACATCACCACCGCGATCGCGTCCGAACGCCGGGAGCTGGCCACGATGCTGGACAGCCTGCCCCCCGCCCAGTGGGACGCACCGACCTTGTGCGCCGGATGGCGCGTACGAGAGGTCGCGGCTCACATGTCGATGGGGTTCCGCTTTTCGCTGCCCAGGATGGTGCTCGAAGTAGTCAAGGCACGGGGTGACATCAACCGGATGGCAGACCGGCGGGCCCGCCAGGACGCGGCCGCCCTGTCCACGGCCGAGCTGGTCAGGGCGATCCGCGACAACGCGGACCATCCCTGGAAACCGCCGGTCGGCGGCATCGCGGCCGCCCTGGGCCACGATGTGATCCACGGCCTGGACATCACCGTCGCCCTCGGCATCGACCGCCGTGTGCCGGAAGACCGCGTGCGCCTCCTCCTGAAGCACGTCACCCCCCGGAGCCTCAGATTCTTCGGAGCCGATCTCGACGGCGTCGAACTGCGCGCCGACGACCTCGACTGGTCTTTCGGGACCGGCACTCCCCTGACCGGCTCCGCCCAGGACCTCCTGCTGGTCACCTACGGCCGCAAGCTCCCACCGGGACACCTCCACGGCACGGCACGGGATCGGTACATCACCACCTGAACCGAACGGCCCGATGGATCGGCGTCCTGGGTTCGGGGCCGTCGGAACGTGCGGGCGGGGTGATCTATCGGGGGTGATGCGGATGGTTGCCGGCTGAGGAGGCCGAGGCCGACCAGGTTGTCCTGGTTCGTCAGCCGCCGGGGAAGCCGGGCGCCGAGATGCTGCCGCCCCACGGTGGCAGCCGGTAGTCGCCGAGCTTCCGGATCTTGCCGGTGGTCACGTCGATGGCGTAGGCCGTGTCGCCCAGGTCCGGCGACCGGCCGGAGTCCGGATCGTGTTCGGCGCTGCCCAAGGCCAGGACCTCACGCTCGTTGAGCCAGTTTCCGAGCCGGTAAGGACGCAGCCGCCGCGGCGGGTCGAGCTTGACCTCGGACTTGACCTTGCCGCTCGCCCAGTCCACGGTGACGACCTTGTCGTACGGTTCGCCGTTCGTCATGCTCTCCCCCTGCGCCGTCGGGCCGGTCAGCATGGCCACGGTCGCGCCGTCCGGGCCGACGGCTCCCGTCAGCGCCCAGGTCTTCGGCTCGGCGAAGACCGTCACCTTGCCGTCCGAGAGCACGCCGAACCGGGCGCGCTCATGCTCCACGACCGTGGGTACGCCCTCGTCGGCGGGATTGAGGAAGAACCAGCCCTTGGGCGCCTCCTCGACGACCCGCCCGCTCTCGACGTCCACGATGACCTGGGGAATGCCGCTCAGGCTCAGTCCGAGCCGGCGCCCGTCCGGCGAGAAGGTGATCAGTCCGCCGCCCTTGACCATGGCCTTGCGCCGGACGACCTGCGGGATCTCCCAGACCTGGCCGGTGTCGAGCTCGCGGACGGTGAAGCGTTCGCGGTCGGGGGCGTAGTAGGCGATGCGGCGTCCGTCGCGGGAGATCGCCAGCGGGGCGGCGGTGTTCATGTAGTTCTTCTTGGTCTGGTCGGTGTAGACGCTCAGTGCATCGGCGACCCGGTACCGGGTTCCGTCCTGCAGGACCACCTTCCACTGCAGGCACGTCTCGTCGGCCACCGGCGCGTTGTCCTCGCCGGGCTTCCACGTGTCCTGGCAGAAGTCGTAGTAGGCGTAGCGCACCGGCCCCACCCCGGACGCGGGCAGGACGGCGCGGACGGGGACGAGGTCCTCCGGCGACGGCGTGGGCCGCGCGGGGATGCCGTGGAAGGTCGCACCGGACGAGGGCGTACCGCTCGTGACGGTGCCGACGCCGGCGGGCCCGCCGGGATTGATGAGAACAGTGACGGCCAGCGTCAGTGCGGCGACGGCCGCGGTCGCGGAGCCGCTGATCAGAGCCGTTCGCGTACGCCGGGCGCCCCGCAGCGCGACCTCGGCGAGATCGACGTCGGGTGCTTGTCGGGCGATCGAGTCGAGCTCGTCACGGAACCTCGTCATCGCGGCACCTCCACCGGATCGACTTCGGACAACAGATCGGCCAGTTCGGGCGCGAGGACGCGCAGACGGCCCAAGGCGTAGTGGGTCTGGCTCTTGACCGTGCCGGGTGAGCAGCCCAGCGCGTCGGCGGTCTCCTCGACGCTGAGGTCCTCGTAGAAACGCAGCACGAGGACGGCGCGCTGCCGCGGAGTCAGCCGGAGGAGCACCTGTTGCAGGACCATCCGGTGCAGCCCGGCGGACTCCGGATCGTAGGCCGGTTCCGGCGGTCTGCTGGTCAGGATGTCCGAGCGTCTGCGCCGCAGCCAGGACACGTGCTCATTGACCAAGGCCCGCCGGGCATATGCCTCCGGATTGCCGTCCTTGGCCAGCTTGGGCCAGTGTCTGGCGATCCGGGTCAGCACGGTCTGCAGGAGGTCCTCAGCCCGGTGCGCGTCCCCCGTGAGCAGGTACGCGGTGCGCATCAACGCCTGCTGACGGGCGCTGACGAACTCCCGGAATCCTTCATATCTGTCCATACGACTCCTTCCGCCCTAATGAACGCCGGACGTCGGAAGCCGGTTGGAGGAAACCCACGCCCGGGCCCGATGGAAGAACCGCGGACAGTCAGATGGCCGGCTTCAGGTATCCGGCGGCGACCAGCCCCGCGAAGGCGACGTCGGTGTCGGTCAGCTGCCCGCTGAGCACGTGCTGGACGAACGCGCCGACCGGCATCAGCACGGTCTCGATGAACTCGGCGTCGTCCAGACTCGGCTCGGCGACTTTCCGGCAACCGCGGGCCAGGACCGCGTGGCGGCGATGTGAGGCGTACGACGACAGGAAGGTCTGCATGACCACTTCGAGGGTCGCAGCTTCGTAGCCGGTCTCCTCCAGCAGTTCCCGAGCGGCCGCGACCTCGACCGGCTCGTCTCCGTCAGCGTTTCCGCCCGGCAGCTCCAGCAGCACCCGTCCAGGCCCCGGCCGGCTCGTCCAGCTCGCCCATCCGCGTCCACTCGCCGGCCCTGGCATCACCCACACGCCCAAGCCTATGGATCATCAGGCCCTCGGCGAGGACACATCGCCTAAGACGACGTGCTCCGACGTGCCGGCCCAACGCTGAGCAGCGGCTCGGCCGTTCGTTTCGGCCTCGTCTCCGGAGATCAACCTTTCGGCCGAGGACGTCCTGGACTCGCGGCCGATGCCGGCGCCGATCCGAAACCACAAGATCAACCCCAATGACACACCACACCCCCTCCCCCGCGCGAAGAAGGCCCGCAATCGTGGCCGCCGTCGCGGGAGCTCATGGTCTCCCTGTGGTATCCGACGGCGGCGCACACCGGCCGGCGCGCGCCTTACGTCACGCCCAAGGAGTCGGAGCTGCTCCTGAAAGGCTCTGGGATCAAGGAACTGGAGACCATCCCGCCGGACGGGCTGAGCTGGACGCGTACGAACGCCTTCACCGACGCCGAGCCCTCGGGACGCCGGCGCAGCCTCCCGCTGGTGGTGCTGTCGCCCGGCTTCACCTGGCCTCGCAGTTCGCTGACGGGCCTGGCCGAGGACCTGGCGAGCAGGGGGTACGTGGTGGCCGGCATCGACCACACCTACGAGAACTGGGGCCGCCGTCCCGGAGACCATGTCGAAGGATTCCCGGGTGCGCGCTGGGATCAACTTGGACGGCAGCCTGTTCCTCCCGATCCGCGACAGCGGACTGGCGCGACCTTTCATGCTGATGGGCGCCCCCTCGAACGACGGCACCTGGAAACGCGACTGGGAACGCCTGACCGGATGGAAGCGCCGGCTGGTGGTGAATGGGGCGCTGCACCCGTCCTTCACCGACTACGACATGCTGCTCCAGCAGCTCGGCGTGAGCCTCGGCAGCGGCCTGAAGGCAACCCGCTCCGTCGACATCACCCGCGAGTACGTCACCGCCTTCTTCGACCTGCACCTGCGCGGCAGGCCGCAGTCCCTCCTGGACAAGCCCTCCCAGCGCTACCCCGAGGTGCGATTCTGCACACCGTCGGCCAAAAACTGCTGAGGTGAACGCCGGTCCACCCTGAGAGGGCGGACGTCCCGGGCGCAGTGGGCCAGAGCCGTGAAGCGGTCGGGGTCGGCGCCGAGCACCGCGACGCGGAACAGCTCCCGAGCTCTTCTGGGGTGAGGATGCTGATCCCGGCCTCGCGGAATGAGGACCACGAGCCGGTATTGGCGCCCCGGGGATCTGCGCACGCGCAGGGCCAGGGTGTTGCGGGATCGGCAGACGTATGCACTTGGCGATGCACGCGGTGCGTGCATAATAGGGACTTTAGTCCGGCCCCGACGAAAGGACGCGTGTCATGAGAAGTCCCGAAGAGCTGAACGCCGCCCTGGAGAACGTCCACCGCGCCGGCATGCCCGGCCTGTTCGCCGAGGTACGGGACGGCGACGAGGTCTGGCGCGGCGCCGCCGGGGTCGCCGACCTCGCCACCGGCCGCCCCGTCTCCCCCGACATGCGGCACCGGGTCGGCAGCATCACCAAGACCTTCACCGCCGCCGCGGTGATGCAGCTGGTCGAAGGCGGTCAGATCGGTCTCGACGCGCCGATCGGCCGCTACCTGCCGAAGCTGGTTCCCGGAGAACGCGGCGACGCGATCACGGTCCGGATGCTGATCAACCACACCAGCGGCCTCGCCGAATACCTCCCGTACGTCTACCCCTCCCTGAAGGCCTTCCCGGCCCTGGCCGACACCAGGCCGCAGAGCTTGGAAGACCACCGGCTCACCCGGTTCCACCCCATCGAGCTGATCGAGAAGGGCGTCTCCGCCCCCGCCTTCAGCGCGCCAGGCGGCACTCCGGGGTTGTACTCCAACACCAACTACCTCCTGCTCGGCCAGCTTCTGGAGCAGGTGACCGGCACGACGGCCGAGACGTACATCACCCGGAACGTCATCGAGCGCGCCGGGCTGCGGGACACCGAGCTTCCCGACGAGCCGCGGTTCGGCGGCCCGCAGTCGCAGATCTACGAGGCGTGGTTCGGCATGATCGAGCCGCCGCGCGACTTCAGCGTCTTCGACATGTCGTTCGCGGGACTGGCGGGTTCGCTGATCTCGACCGTCGCGGATCTCAACCGGTTCTACGCCTCGCTGTTCGCCGGTGAGATCATCGGCCCGTCGTCGCTGGCGGAGATGCGGCGTACCGTCCGCGTCGTCTCCCAGGAGAGCAAGATCATCGAGTACGGGCTGGGCCTGTACCCGATGGAGACGCCCGGCGGCACCTTCTGGGGGCATGGCGGGACCGTCTGGGGCGCCGGAGCGCTGGCCATGAGCAGCGCCGACGGCAAGCGGCAGATGTCCGTCGCGGTGAACATGCAGAGGTGGAACAGGCTCGACTCCACGGGCAGGCCGCACCCCCATCCCATCGACGAAGCGCTCGCGGCTCTGTACGACGTCGCGCTGCACGGCTGACCGTGCCGGAGAAGCGGCGCGCAGCCGGTCGACCGCGGCCGACAGGTACGTCGAGTTCCACAGCGCGGCCGCGTTGACGACCAGCCCCAGCGGACCTGGTTGGCGACCAGGCATCCGGCGACCCGGGCCATGTCCGACCACTGCGTAGCGATCTTCTGCCGGTTGATCTTGTTACGGGCGATCGCCTCCAGCGGCCCGTACGACGGCGTCGTCACGTCGGGCACCTCGGCGCGCCAGAGCCGCTGGTCACCCAGGTCGGCGAAGCGAGGCGCGAACCGATGGCCCAGCATGGAGAAGATCCCGAATACCGTGTCCAAATTCCGATCCCCATCATCTGATCATTTACTGGGCCAGAGCACTTATTCGATGGATGCAGCATTCCGTGATCAGTACTGCCAGATGGCGTTGCGACGGTGTCGCGCGGGGAGAACTTCGAGATCACCAATAGCCTCGACGGCAAGAGAGCCATCGGCAGTGGCGTTGACCCTCTTGCGGATGGCTTCGAGCCTGAGGCGCAGGCGTTGGCGTGTCCGACGCTCCTCGACGTCGGCCCACTCTGATACCGACTGGTCCCGCGGGTCGGCCCTGGCCCAGGAGTAGACGTCGACCTTGCGGCGGAGGGGCATCGGAAGTGGCCGGTGACCGGCCCGTCGTGCCTGTCGCAGGCATGCGGCGCTGTAACGGCGATCAACTATCGTCACTGATCGCCATGGGACTCCCCTCAGGTCACCCCCGTCGGGAATCGGACGATCAATGTGATGGGCAGTGCGGGACATGAGGCTCCCCGGGTAGCACCGCCAGGTATTTCCTGGCGCACTACTGGAAGCCGGTCGGTCCCGTTGATCGCTGTTGAGTCATGGCGGGACCATAGCATTGCGGGCGGCGAGGTAGGCGCTCCAGTTGGGCATGCCGAACAGCAGGAGCAAGGCTCCGGCGGCCCGGACGTCGAGTGGCAGGGCGGAGTCGGCGAGGCAGCGCTGGAACTGGTCCCAGCGCTCTTGCTCGTCCAGGATGCCGGCCGGGTCCTGGACTGGAATGGCTGGATGGTCAGGCGGGCGGCGATGCCGCGCGCTGCCGGGCATTGAGACGGTCTCTCTCAGGATCGTCCCACGCGGGAGAGCGCCGCCACGGCGCTCGGCATCCGCGTCGGAACGGTCCGCTCGCCCGTCAACCGGGCTCGCGCGAAGGTCCGGGCGGAACCGGGCGGGGCCTACCCCGCAGCACTCGTCATGGATGAGCCGGCCCAGCTCGACCGTTTCCGCTCCGAGGTCCCCGCGCAGGAGGACCTGCGCGCCGAGGCGGAGCGCCTGATGGTCGCAGAGCATGGACATGTCCGGGGGAAGCGAAGGGGGCTGGTTGTCGCGCTCCAAGCGTACGATCCGGCTGCCGGTCGAGGGCAGCGCGGTCAAGGGGTGCTGCAGGTGGAGGTGCTGGTGGGCAGGCCCGGCCGTCCCGATCGGACGGCCGACTTCGACGATCGCGCCGAGTTCCTGCGCAACGACTACGCCTACGTCGGCAGACTCCCGACAGGCGGACGCCGTGCTGCTCGCACAGGGGCGAGGTGGTCGTCCACGGTCCAGCCCGATGACGGGCGTGACGGGGCGGTCGGCGTCACTGAGCGGGGGCCCGATTGACCCCTAGTGTGTCCAATTTGTCCAAGCTTCGATCTTGTGAGCGAGCGGGAGCTACAGTGTTGACGGCTAGCAGTAAATGACAGTAAGGGCTGGCCGAAAACCCGAGGAGAACACGAATGCGAAGAACGTGGCCAATGGCGTTGGTCGCACTAGCCACTGTCGTCATGGGCGGCGCGACGCCGGCGAATGGCGATGCCGTCAATCCGGCGACCAAGGCTACGACGGCAACGGCGACAAAAGCTGCGGTCTGCGGAAGTTCGTCGCTGAACGGCCCCACCACACCACCCGCCGGTGCGGTAGTGGTGCCCGCGGGCGACAACAGCGGCGTGGATTTACGCAAGGCGAACACCACGTACTACTTCGAGACCGGCACGCACACGCTGGAACCCGCCCAATACGCCCAGATCCTGCCCGGTGAAAACGCGACGTTCATCGGCGCGCCCGGCGCGGTGCTGGACGGGAAGGGGGTGAACCAGTACGCCTTCGGCGATACGGCCACCGGGGTCACCATCCGGTACCTGACCGTCACCGGGTTCGTCGCGCCGCAGGAAGAGGCTGTGGTCAACCACAGCGCCGCCAACGACTGGGTCCTGGAGCACAACACGTTCCGTGACAACTCCGGCGCGGCGCTGATGGCCGGGGCCAGGAACCAGATCCGCGGCAACTGCATCAAGGACAACGGCCAGCTCGGCCTGAACGCGTCCCAGCACGGCGACCACATCACCGGCCTGGTGGTGGCGGACAATGAGGTCACCGGCAACAACACCGACGACTGGGAACACCAGGGCCAAGGGTGCGGATGCACCGGTGGCCTGAAGTTCTGGGCGGTGAACGGTGCCGACGTAACCGGCAACTGGGTGCACCACAACCACGGGCCGGGGATCTGGGCGGACACCAACAACAACGACTTCCTCATCGAGAACAACCTCATCGAGGACAACGAGTCGATCGGGATCTTCTACGAGATCAGCTACAACGCCGTGATCCGGAACAACACCCTCCGTCGTAACACCTGGAAGGCCGGCGCCGAGCGGGCGGCGAAGGGCGACTCGTTCCCCGATGCGGCGATCTACCTGTCCGAGGCGGACGGTGAGCCGCGCATCCCCGCGCGGACCAGCAAGATCGAGGTCACCGGCAACCTGCTCGAGAACAACTGGGGCGGGATCACCGCGTGGGCGAACGCCGACCGGTTCTGCGGCAGCGCCGCCTCGACCACCAGAGACTGCACGCTGATCGTCGGGCCGGCCAACACCTCGAAGTGCTCGGCGCCCGCCATCAAGGACCAGCCGCTCTACACCGACTGCCGCTGGTGGACGAAGAACCTCGACATCCACCACAACACGTTCTCCTTCGACCCCGGTACCGTCGACGGCGGCTGTTCGACGCAGTACTGCGGGCAGATGAGCCTGCTGTCGAACTGGGGCACGGCGCACCCGGATTGGTCCCCGTACCTGGGAGAGAAGATCGAGAAGTCGATCGTCTACGAGTCGAACAACTCCTGGCACGACAACACCTACACGGGACCGTGGCAGTTCAGGATCTACGACATGGGCAGACGCGTCACGGCCGCGGAGTGGGTCGGCCCCCAGTACGGCCAGGACGCCGGCAGCACGTTCGACGGCAAGGCGCCCGCGACGCCGCCGATCACCGAGCAGAACTTCGAGGACGTCTCGACGGCGCCCTACTCCGCCTGGTACGGATCCAGCGTGACGCACCAGGCCGGCGACGCGCACGGCGGCACGGGCTCGCTGCAGCTGACCAGCACCGAGGGGGCCGGCAGCGCGGTGGCGATCGACAAGTACCCCGGCTACAGCGGTGTGATCGCCGGTAAGAGCTACCGCGTTTCGCTGTGGTACCGCGAGGCCGTGGCCACCATGCCGACTGTCACCTGGAACGTGCGCTGGCGCGACGAGAACGGCACGGTGCTGCGTACCGACCCCATCTCCCTGGCCCAGCAGACGGCCTGGACCGAGGCGGCCGGCACGTTCACCGCGCCGACGGGCGCGACCCGCGTCGACTGGACCTTCGTCTGGAGCGCCCCCACCGGGTCCGCCTTCCGGATCGATGACGTGGCGATGCGCGGCGCGGAGACGCAGAAGGCCTGAAGAACACGGAGGCCCCTCTGATGGGTGCCTCATCCCGGAAAGGTGCGTGACGCACCCGGCCTGAGGCCCCACAAGTGGTCAGGGGCCCGGTTCTCGACTTGACGGGAGCCGGGCCCTTGACGTTCGGGAAACGGCGTCGGCCATGGCCGGGTGTCGGCATACCCGACACCGGAGACGATCTTGCCGTGGACGTGCTCCGTCCGCGTTTCGGACGCGCCAAGGTGGGTGAAGGCCAGTTCGAGCACGGCCGTGCGTCAGGTGGCCAGGCGCAATCCGAGCAGAGGCCACACCTCCACCAGCGTGGTGTTGTGGCGCCCGCGGTCCGCCTGAACGCCGTTGTCCGTAGCCTGCTCTCCAGAACGCGGGTCCCGGCCTCGCTGTCGGCTGCCGGTCACATCGCCTCCCCTCGCTTCGCGCGTGCGTCATCACTGGCTCTCGACGGCCGTGGGCCGCGGTGATGCGCTTCGAGGATCGCACTGTGGGGGTGCACGGCCGGCCGTCCTCGTTCGACGCGGACCAGACGTTGCGCAACGCAGTCGGCACGCCGCCGTCACAAGGCGTGGTGCCGGCTCGGCATCTGCCATATCGTCCGCGGATGGCGAGGACGTTGCGACTGGCGGTTGCGCAGAGCACGGTACCCGAGAATCCGGCCGATCCCGGTGCGCTACGGGCCAGTGGCGCGCAGGTGCGCGCTCTGATGCGAGAGGCGGTCGCGGCCGGGGCGCGGCTGGTGCAGTTTCCGGAGGGGGCGATCACGTATCCGAGCAAGCACGTGATGTCTTCGGGGCCGCCTGGGACGCTGAGCGCATCGGATTGGAGCCGGGTCCGATGGGACGTGCTGCGCGAGGAGGCCGAATCGATCGCCGAACTGGCGGGAGAGCTCGGGCTCTGGGTGGCCTTCGGCTCGATCCACCCGCTGACCCCGCCGAACCGGCCGCACAACAGCCTGTACGTGGTGTCCGATCGAGGCCGGCTGGTCACGCGGTACGACAAGCGGTTCTTGTCGAACACCGAGGTTTCGTACATGTACGCGCCTGGTTCGTCCCCGGTCGTCTTCGAGGTCGACGGCATCCGGTTCGGGTGCGCGCTGTGTATCGAGGCCGAGTTCCCCGAGGTGTTCGCCGAGTACGAGCGCCTGAACGTGGACTGCGTGCTGCTGTCGGTGATGGTCGACGACGCGGCGCGGGCGGTTGTCGCGCAGGCATACGGGAGGCTGTACGGCTACTGGATCGGGTACTCCGTCCCGGCGCAGTTCAGTGCGACCGTCCCGTCGGGGATCGTCGCGCCGGGCGGCCGCTGGCTCGCGCGCTGTCCGGCGAACGGCCGACCGGCGCTGGCCGTGGCAGATCTCGACCTGGACGCGTCAGAGGCGGATATCGACGTGTCGGTCCGCCTGGCCCGGCCCTGGCGCCGCCTGGCACGCGCCGGACTCTATGACGATCACCTGGTGTCGGGAGATCCCCGCAGTGAGACACGCACGACGTTCTGACCGTGCGACGGCGTCACCCGCCGAGCCTGAAACCGCATCGCGTCCGGCGACACGCTCGGGCTACCCTCCCCTAAACAACTCAGGAGCCCCACGATGACGACCACGTCACTGCTGGACTTACACCGCTCGCTCGACCGCCGCATGCGTCCCGAGGACGTCGCCGACCTGATCTCGCTCGCTCTCGACGGCGCGCTCTCCGCGCCTGAGCGGCTGACCCTCGACCAGGCTGCCGTGCACTCCTTCCGCCGCCGCGGCTACGTGTCCTCCATGACCGAGGAGTTCGCGAAACCTCGGGGTGGCGGGCCGCAACTCGCTGCGGTGGCGCGGCTGTTCACCCACACGGAGTGGACGGAGAGAAACGCCGACGACCCCGTGTCGCTGGCGGAGGTGGCACAACTCGCGGGACAGGCGATCGGCTGGAGCCCGGACCAGGCCGACTACAAGTACGACCGGCTCAACCGGGCGGCCCGCCGGGAAGCGGGCATCGACCTGCCCAAACGGCAGTACAACCGGCGGTTCCGTGCGCTCGGACGCCTCTCGGCCAAGGCCGCCAAGCTCGGCGACGGCCAGGAGTTGCGGAAACTGCTGCTAGTGGGCCGCAGCGGATTCGCGGCCACCCTCGCCGAGGACAGGTTCGCGGCAGATCCGGACGCCGCCTGCTTCGTCGCCTACTTCACCGCCCGCCGCAACCTGCGCCGCCAGTTCAGCCTGAACGGCAAGGACAACCCGTTCGACGACATTGCGCAGATGCTCCTGGCCCGCTGCGAGAAGAACCCGGGCGCCGACTGGGCGATGATCGCCGTCGTGTACGCCAAGCCGTCCATCCTCGCCCGGCTCTCCGGCGCCGAGCGGGGGCAGATGCTGGGCGCCTGGTACGCGGTGATGCGGCAGTGCGCGGAGCGGCTGGAGAAGCTGTGGAAGACCCGTCCGCTCAACCGGCAGTCGATGGTGGTGCGCCGCGGGGACGACTCCTCCACCTGGAACACTGTCGCGCAGGCGTACAACGCCGCTCGTGCCGGCTGGCTGGCGTGCCTTCAGTCGATGAACGCCCTGCCGCTGCTGGACGCGGCCTGCCCAGGGAAGGTGATGCGGCTCATGGCCGCGGACCTGGCCTGGTGGCATCGAGAGACCGGCGGCGATCTGGACCCGAACACGAAGGTGTGGGCGGAACTCCCCCTGCCGTGGGAGGTACTGTCCGGGCGAGTGACGTGCACCCGCGCGGATGTGGAGCAGGCGTGCGAGGAGGCGGGTCTCGACCCGGCGGAAAGCGGCTGGACGGCCGGCCCCGCCAAGCACCGCGTGGCACGGTTCACCCCGACGCCAGAACTGGTGCACGGGGTGACGATCGCCGATCCGGTGTGGGCGTCGCTGCTGCGCCGGGCCGGCGTGTTCAGCGGTAAGCGGATCAACCCCGACATGGCCGATGACGCCGCTCACGGCCTGGCCGCCGATGTGGTCGTGGCGGATCTCCCGTTGCGCCCCTTTTCGGGTGGCGAGTAGAGACCCTCATACGCGAAGATGAGGAACGCCTCGCTGTAGCTCAGTGGTAGAGCGCCCGGCTCTTCGGACCGGGTGGACGCTGGTTCGAGCCCAGTCAGCGAGGCCTGATCATGCCTGGACCCCGGTCGTTGACGGGCGTTCCCGCGAGGAACAGGGCGCTGGACGTCCACCAAGGGCACGACCCAGGCCGATTCCCGGGCAAGACCAAAGGCGAGCCGGGGAGCCCTGGCGAAGCGGCCGGTGTGATGGGCGCCGGACCGTGACCGGCCGGACGATCCGGGTGGGACGCCGCATCGCCGACAGGGGTGACGTTCGATCTCATCGGCGGCGCGGGTGAGGTCGTCGGTGGTATCGGAATCGGTCGTCTGCGAGAGCCTCGGATGTCGATCATTTTTCCCGGCCTCGGTCCACCGGATCACCGGACTTGGCCGCTTCACGGGCCACCCTCTCGGGGCGATGATTCACGGGAGGAGGCCGTTCACGATGGCACGCACGCCCTTGGCGTAGGTGTCGTGGGCGGTCAGGTCTTCCCATCGCCTTGCCACCGTGCTCAGCCGGGGGAACTCCTTGGCATCCAATTCGGCGAAGACCCGCTCCCGGTAGGTGGGCCCGCCTTCTTCTCGCCGCCGGCGAGCCGCCGCCCGGCCGCTGATCTCGCCGGCGGTGTAGCGCCAGATGATCCGGTACGCGTCCACCGCCTCCTCGATCGTCAGCCCCCCGCGTACGGCGGCATCGACGATCTGCTCCGGGTACCACAGCGCGCCCACCGACATGAGGTCGTCGGCCTTGAGGACGTCCACGGCCCACCGGCATCCGGACACGGCGTCATGCATGGCCATGGCGGCGGCCACCATGCGCTCGTGTGGCTCGTCCGGCAGTTCGGGGCGGGGAATTCCGGCCGCGTAGTCGTCAAGGAGCAGCAGGAGGAGTTCCTCCTTGTCGCGTACGTGGTGGTAGAGCGCCATCGCCGTGCTGCCGACCTCTCTGGCCAGCCTGCGCATGGTGAGTGCGCCCGTCCCGTCTTCCTCGATCACTCGCAGGGCGGCGGCGAGGATCTCTGGCCGCGAGATCTTGGGTGGTCGTCCTGTACGCGTCGGCATCCTGCCATGCTACTTTCTATACGTGTACAAAAACTCATGGGTCGTAGCGGTGCTCGCATTCGCGGTAGCCGTGGGGACCCTCCAGATGACCGTGGTCGTACCTCTGCTACCCGGCCTCGAACAGCAGCTCCACGTCCCGTCCACCACCGTCTCGTGGACGCTCACCGCCGGGCTGCTGTCGGGAGCGGTCTCGATCCCGCTGCTGGCGCGGCTCGGCGACATGTACGGTCGGCGCACGACATCGCTGGTCGCACTCGGCCTGCTCGTGGCCGGTTCGACACTCAGCGCCTTGGCGGGCACGCTGCCCCTGCTCATCGCCGGCCGGGTGCTGCAGGGAACGGCCGCGCCGCTGCTCCCACTGGCCATGGGCCTGGTTCGGCAGGTAGTGCCAGGCCACCGGCTGCCCAGCGCGATCGGGGTACTCAGCGCCACCATCGGGGTGGGCAGCGGCGGCGGCATGATCCTCGCCGGGGTGCTGGACGGTAACCACCGGACGGTGTTCTGGGCGCTGGCCGGGCTGGCTGGGCTGAGTTTCGTCCTGGTGGCGGCCGTGGTGCGGGAGGCGCCGGCGCGCGGATCCGGACGGCCGGACCTGGCCGGGGCGGCGCTGGTCGCGGTATGGCTCGTCTGCCTGCTGCTGGCCATCAGCAAGGGCGCGGCCTGGGGCTGGACCTCGCCACTGACGCTGGGCCTGTTCGCCATGGCGGTGGCGGTGGCCGCGGCGTGGGTCACGACCGCCCGCCGTACCGCGTCGCCACTGATCGAGATCCCCATGCTGCTGCATCGGGGGACGGTGGGGGCCACCGTGGCGTCGTTCCTGCTGGGGTTCGCGCTGTTCGCCGCCATCACCACCGTGTCGGCGGTGGCCCAGGGCGCGCTCGGGGCCTCGGTGCTGCAGGTCGGGATCTACCTGCTGCCGACGACGGTGCTGATGCTCGTGGTCTCCGTGCTCGCGGGTCCCCTGATGCGCCGTTTCACCGCTGCCGCGCTCGTGGCGGGCGGCTCGGTGCTGGTGAGCGCCGCCGCCCTGTGGCTGGCGGTGTCCAGGTCCTCAGGCGCAGACCTGTACGGGGCCGCGACGCTGCTGGGGCTGGGCATCGGACTCGGCTACGCGGCGCTCGGAACGATGGCCGTCGAGCACGTGGAGCCCGCCAAGACCGCGGCGGCCGGCGGGGTGAACGCACTGGTCAGGGTCGTGGGCAGCAGCGTGGCCGGGGCAGTGGGGGCGGCGGTGCTCTCCAGCGGGGGCGCCGGATGGACCTTCGGCATCGCGGCCGGCGCGGCCCTGCTGGCGGCCCTGTTCTCCGCCATCCACGGAAACCTCTCGCGAAAGGAACTGGTATGACGGACGAGCAGCGCATCGTCGCATGGGGCGACGAGCTGATCAAACTGCACGACGGCTTCCGCAGGGACCTGGCGGACCTGCGGTCACCGCGGGCCGGTGCAGTGGACTTGCGTACACACTGCCTGACGTTCTGCGATGCCCTCCACGCCCACCACGAAGGCGAGGACAACGCGCTCTTCCCCCATCTCGGCGCCGAGCACCCCGAGCTGGCTGAGACCCTGACCCGGCTCCGCTCGGAGCACCGGGTGGTGGCCCGGCTGATGGAACGGATCAGGCAGCTTCTCGACCACGACGGTACGGCGATCGGCGAGGAGTTGGACCGGCTCGCCACTGAACTGGAGGCCCATCTGGACTACGAGGAGGAGCAGTTGGTCCCGATCCTCAACAAGATGCTCACCCTCCCCGAGGACGTCTAGGCTCGCCGCAGGACATTGGGGACGAGGTGACCGTCAGCGCGTCTGAGCGTCGTAGGGCAGGCCATCGGTCGCGCCGCGCAATGCCAGGACGTGAGCGGGACTGCCGAAGTTGACCGCCATGGTCGGGCGCAGAGGCCGCCGGCCCTCGATGTCGAACAGCCCGAAGTTCGCCAAGGTCGCGCCATGGGTGTCGGTGGCGTTGCCGAGCAACTCGTCCAGGGTGTCGTGGCCCTCGCGGGCGGTCGGGACGATCTGCTTGGTCCCGTAGCTCGACCACTGATCGGACACGTGGGTGTAGGCCGGGGGCTGACCGCTGTGGTGGTCGTCGCCGCCTTGTCCACGGCGGTCTCGTCGCCTGCCTACGCGGCCAGCAGCACCTGTTCAACCCCGCAGAAGCCGGACAACACATACGGCTCGTGCACCACCGGCACCCTGGCGGCGACTAACGGCTGGATCAGTTGGCAGGCATCCCCATACATGACCGGCGAACTGTGGGACGTTGACCTCAACGTCAAGGTTGGTCCGACCTACACATGCGGTGGAACGACATGCGGTGCGGTCACGCGAGGCCTGACCAACCGCTACCGGCTCAAGATCACCCACCTCGTCCCCCTGCAGTCCGGCTGGGGGAAGATCAGCAACAGCTAGTGCCGTGACCGGAACTTGCCGGGTTGCGTGCCTGCTCGCGGTCGGGTGCCCGTGCGCAGGCAGCAACCCGGTGAACTCCTCTCGGACGCCCCTGGGGGGCGGTTCCCACAGCGCGTCCTGTGGATCTTCCTGGCGCCTCCGTTCGGGCTGCGATCATCGCAAGGATGTTGCTCGGCGCCCGGGAACGCCTTTGCGGTCAGACGCCCGGCTTGCACCTGTCCGGATCGCGGGCCGATTGGACCTGTCGTACGCCGAGGTGCAGCACCCACTGATCTTGACCAAGTGTGAGTTCGAGGAAGCGCCGGTCCTCGCCGGAGCCCGTACTGGCCTGGTGGATCTCGCGGACTCCCAGGCGCCCGGACTACAGGCCGTAGACGTCGTGATCGGCGGGGCACTGCGCCTGGAAGGCTGCGAGATGGCCGGCTGTGCTCCTCCCGTGGCGAACGCCGCGTCGATCAGTTCATCAACCTCAGGAGTCGAGCACGGCGGCGATGGCTTCGATCTCCACGAGTTGATCTTCGTAACCCAGCACCGTGACGCCCATCAATGTGCTGGGAACGTCGTGATCACCGAAGAAGGCCCGGACTACCGCCCAGGCGGCCCCCAGGTCCTGCTGCCTGCTGGACGCCACGAGAACCCTGGTGCTGATGATGTCATGCAGGGAGGCGCCGGCGTCCGTCAGCGCGGTCTGCATGTTTTCGAGGGCCTTCGCTGCCTGACCTGCGTAGTCTCCCACCGCCGCTGTGGATCCATCCTTGTTCAGCGGGCAGGCGCCGGCAAGGAAGATCAGGCGGGATCCGGGGGGTGCCGTGGCCGCGTAGGCGTACTCGGCGACGTCAGACAAGGAGGACGAGCGGATCAACGTAACTGCACGGCCCATGGTCGTTTCCCTTCGAATCAGCCAAGAACGTGGTCACCATGTCAAAGGATCTTTCGTTACGCCACAGGTTTATCCAGCCGGGGAGCCTCGCCGCTGCCCTTCCTGTGGTGGGTGAGTTGTGGCCTTTGTTCCTGCCAGTGGGGATGAGGAGCTTGCGGGCGATGTCGGGCTCCGGTACGCCGCGGGCGCGGGCTGCGAGCGTAGGCGATCATGTCGTCTGAGGCCGGCGAGCGGCCGCCCTCACGGACCGAGGAGTCGTGGAGGCCCTGCACCGGGCCGGTGGACAGTTCCAGGTCCTCGGCGATGGTCGGCAGCTCGGCCGCGCTACGGCCGAGGCGTTTCCTCTCGTGCACGGTGAAGATGACCCGCTGGTGCGCAACGGCCTGCTCCCGCGGTCCCGGTCAGGTGGGAGATCCCCGGAGCGTGTCCGATCCGTACAAGACCGATGCCGATCTCGCTGAATATCGTCACGGCTGTGCGCCTCGCCGGCGCATGAGGACAGCCGGAAACGGACTGTCCGAATCGTTGTGCCCGTAGTGAGATCTGGTTGAGACGGAGTGCTCGTGAATATTGGAATTGGTCTGCCGATCGCCGTTCCCGGACGTCCTGCGCGGGAGGTCAAGCAGTGGGCGGAGGACAGCGAGCGCCTCGGCTTCCACTCCCTGGGATCCATCGACCGCCTGGTCTACGACATCCTGGACCCGCTGGTCTCCCTCGGCGTCGCCGCGGCGGTGACCGAGCGCGTCCAGCTGTTCACCAGCGTGCTGAACGTCGGATGGCGGGGCAACCCGATCCTGTTCGCCAAGCAGCTCGCCACCATCGACCTGATCTCGGAGGGCCGGCTCACGGCGGGCCTGGGCATCGGGGGCTGGCCGGACGACTTCACCCTCAGCGGTGCTCCCGAAAAGGGCCACGGCAAGATCTTCGACGACACCCTGACCGAAATGCGCCGTGTCTGGGACGGGGAGGTCACCAGCGTCTCCGGCCCCGCCCCGCTGCCCGGCAAGGGCCGTCCCAAGCTGCTCATCGGTGGCCTGATCCCTGCGGGCTATGCCCGCGCCGCCCGCTTCGGCGACGGCTGGGTGGCGCCGACGCTGAGCCTGGACCTGCTGGTGAACGGCGTGCAGGGTGCCTGCGAGGCATGGGCCGCGGCTGAGCGGCCCGGCAAGCCGCACATCCTCACCGGCCGCTACTTCTGCTGCGGTTCCGAGGCCGTCCAGCTCACCGACGAGTACGTGGCCCACTACTACGGCTCCAGGGAGTCCCCGTACTACGAGCCGGTCCGGGCCGACTCGCTCGACTCCGACGAGCGCCTGCTCAAGGAACTGATCGCTTTGTCGGACGCGGGCGTCGACGACCTGGTGCTCTACCCGGCCAGCAGTTCCCTGGACCAGGTCCACCTGCTGGCCGAGGCGCTGGAGCGGGTGGGGGCCCGGCGGAACCCGACCTTCGAGTTCACCACGGGCTGACCTGGACCGGCCGACGCACCACCTGAACGACGACACGTGAGGACATGTCAGTGATCGAGCAGACCCAGCCAACGGGTGCCCCTATTCTGACCGCCGGGGCGGTGACGAGACTGGCCGACAGCGTCAAGGGCCCGATCTTCCTCCCCGGCGACCCGGGATACGCCGAGGAGGCGGAGGGCTTCGACCGCTCCGTCGTACACCACCCGGCCGTCATCGTCGGCGCGGCGGGCGCCGACGACGTGGTGGCCGCGGTGCGCTTCGCCCGCGACCACGGCCTGGGCGTCGCCGTACAGGCCACCGGCCACGGTGTGGGATTGCCCGCCGACGGGGGCCTGCTCATCTCCACGCGGCGCATGGACGGCCACCGGATCGACCCCGAGCGCCGCACCGTGCGGCTGGAGGCGGGCGCGCTGTGGCGGGAGGTCATCCCGTCCGCCGCCCGCCACGGCCTGGCCCCGCTGAACGGCTCGGCACCGTTCGTCGGCGCCGTCTCCTACACGTTGGGCGGCGGCATCGGCGTCCTGTCCCGCCGTTACGGTTACGCCGCCGACCACGTCCGCACCATCGAGGTCGTCACCGCCGACGGCGAACTGCGCACCGCCTCGGAGGAGGAGAACGCCGACCTGTTCTGGGCGTTGCGCGGCGGCAAGGGCAACTTCGGCGTGGTCACCTCACTTGAGGTGGAACTGGTGGAGGTGTCGCGGATCTACGGCGGCGGCCTGTACTTCCCGGCCGAGTCGATCCGGGACGTGCTGCACTTCTACCGCACATGGGTCACCGGGGTGCCCGACGAGCTCAGCTCCTCCTTCTTCATGATGCCCTGGCCCGATGTGCCCGAAGTCCCCGAGGAACTTCGCGGGCGTTTCGCCCTGCACCTGCGCCTGAGCTACCTCGGCTCGCCGCAGGACGGTGCCCGGCTGGTCAAGCCGCTGCGCGAGATCGCCACGCCGCTGCTCGACACGGTCACCGACATCCCGTACACCGAGGTCGGCACCATTCACAACGATCCGCCGACGCCCGGCTCGTACCACATCGACAGCTTCCAGCTCACCCACCTCGACCATGACGCGGTCGAGGCGATCCTGGCGCTGGTGGGCCCCGGGTCGAACAGCGCGGTCGGCATCGAGATCCGTCATCTCGGCGGCGCCCTCGCCCGTCCGCCGCGCCTGCCGAACGCGGTCGCGCACACCACCGCCCAGTTCCAGCTGTACTCCGCCGGTGTCCTCGGCATCGGTGAGGACCAGGCCGTGTACGCCGGGCACGACCGGGTCATCAAGACCCTCGCCCCGTGGAACAGCGGGACGCGCATGCTCAACTTCATGGCGGGCGTCGCCCACACCGACCCGGAGGACGTGCGCCAGGCGTTCACGCCGGAGGCGTACGAGCGGCTGGTCGCCGTCAAGACGGCCCACGACCCCGGCAACATGTTCCGCTTCAACCACAACATTCCGCCGGCGGGCGGAGGGAGTCGATGAGGAGCTGAAGCGGGCCCCGGCAGCCTTCACCGACGGGGTCACCGCCGACGGCCGCTCTCGAACCGGAATCTACCTAACCTTCAAAGACCCACGGACGAGCCTCGCCCGGCTCGGGCGCATCAGCCACCCGGCAGCGGCGAGCGTGAGCACCCAGCCGATCACTTCGATGAGCAGGTGATCGGTTGCGCTGGGGACGGATTGCAGCAGGTACACCCGGACGCTGTTGATCGCTCCGTGTGTCAGGACCGCGGGCCAGACACTCCCCGACTGCCGGCGAAGTGCGAGCAACAGCGGAGCCCATGGCAGCATGCCCGCGAAGTAGATGACGATGTCCCAGGGTGGTCGATCGCCGATGACGGCGAGGACCGGCAGGTGCCAGACGATCCAGACCAGACCGCTGACAAGGGCCAGCGGCCAGAATCCCCATGACGCGGCGCGCGTCGCCAGCCAGCCGCGCCAGCCGAACTCCTCGCCGATGGCGAAGACCGACTGCATGAGGAAGACCGGAACGATCCACATGGTCGCCGTGAGGATCTGGTCAAGCGGGTTGAGCCGCCAGATCCCCAATGCCAGTGCGGTGGCGGTTTGGATCGCGGCGATCGCGGCGATGAGGCCGATGCCGATGCCGGCCCACTTGGGTGTGCCGCGCCACCTGGTGGCGAACGTCTCTCGGAACGTTCCGGGGCGTCGGGCAAGCCACATGATGATCGCTGCGAGCAGCGGGGTCAGTTGCAGGATCGGAGTGATCAGGTTGTAGAAGTCCGTCGGGACCAGCCGGAAGACCATCGGAACGGACAGCGCGAAACACAGCAGGACGGCGATCGCGAAGAACCACGTGACATCGATACCTGTTGATCTGGCAGATCCGGAGCGCGTGGAGGACACCGTCATGATGACCTCGTTTCGTGCGGGCGCGAGGATCCAGCTCGATGAGTGATCTTGGTGTAGCGCGGATCGGCCATCTTGAACTCGGGGAGTACCTGGACGACCGGGTCGTCCACGGAGCATCGGTCCGTCAGCAGCGTGATCGTCTCGACGGACGAACCGTCGATCAGCTCCTGGTCACCGGCATAGGACGGGGCTGTCCAGCCGACGGGCATGACGACGCCGAGAGGTATGAGACGTAGGAAACGCACGATCTCGAAGCTAGGGCGGGCGGAATCGTCCGGCCTCACCCGAAGGGGTGAACCTGGTACCGCCCGTCAGGATGGAAATGGTGGCGAGCGATGAGCCCGTCCTCGCAGGCGTAGATCACCACGTGCACGCGGTCACGCAGGTCCAGCTTGTGCAGGAGGGCCCGGACGTGCGACTTCACCGTGCTCTCACTCGCCACCAGTGCCCCGCCGATCTCGCCGTTGGACCCTCCATGAAGACGCCTGATCGTCCTGCAGGATCGGAGGCGACAGGTTCATGCCACGAGCAGCCGGCGCGGCCTCAAGCGCCCTGAGGTCGGGTACCCGGTCCTTGAACCTCGATCTCTTGCCTCGCACCGGTCACCCAGGGCCCGGCCACGGTCAGCCGCCTGGTGCGCAGGGCCACGGCCCCGAGGGCGGCCATCGCCGCGAGGCAGAGCCAGGCGAACACGTCGCCGATGCGCGCATATATCGTCGGATCACTGGCGACAGGCACATACGCGGACATCGTCTGCTGCTTGGTGGTGAAGTAGTCGGCCGAGGTGAGCGTCCGGCCCTGCGGGTCGAAGACCGCGGCCAGGCCGTTGCTGGCTTGCCGGATCAGCGAGTAGCCGTTCTCCACCGCCCTGACGGCCGACTTCTCGGTGTGCGTGGCGCCGAAGCCGTACCAGTCGTTGGACGGCACCATCATCAGGTCCACGTCGGCGGCCTGCCTCATCAGGGCGGGGAAGTCGGCGTCGAAGCAGATGACGTTGGCCAGGCGGCCGAACGGGGTGTCGGCGGTCGGCACCCTGCCGTCCCCGGGGTCGAACGGATCCATGCCCGGCACCGGGCGGGCCTTCTCGTACGTCCATCGGACCCGCCCTCTCGGATCGACGAGCACCGTCTCGTTACGCATGTACGGCGGCGCACCTGTGATCACGATCATTCCGGCGTTCACATAGCTGCCGGTCCTGACGGCGACGGCGGCGATCCTGTCGATCAGCCGCTGCCTGTCGGCCTCGCGTGCCGCACCGCCCGCCTCCGGCCAGACCACGATCTTGGCTCCGGCGCTCGCCTCGCGTTCGGTGGCGGTCAGCAGGGAGTCGTTGACAGGGGCGAGCGCCCGCCGAACCGTGTCGGGATCCGCCCCGGCGAGCTGTTCAGGCGAGGGAAAACCGTTCAGGGCCTTGTTGGACGCCTCCAGAACCGACCGTGCGGGACTGACCCCGGCCACCCGTACGGTCTCGCCGGCGGGCGCCGCGAACGCCAGGCGCATGCTTCCGCCGACGAGCACCAGCGTCAGCACGGCCCCGAAGGGGGCCACCCGCCGCCAGGTGAATCCATCCTGCCAGAGGTGGTTGCAGACGGCGGCGAACCAGGCGATGAGGAAGCTGATGCCATAGCCACCGGTCACCGAGGCGAGCTGGAGCAGCGGGAGGTTGTCGTGCTGGGTGGCGGCCAGCGAACTCAGGATGTTGCCGACGGGACTGACATTCGCGAGCGCGTACTCCACGCCGACCACCCCAAGGGGGAAGACCAGCGTGGCCCACGCCCCGGGTAAGGGCGCCGCGACGAGACGGTCGAGAACGTACGGCACTACGCCCGCCAGCGCCATGATCAGGGAGAGCGCCAGCACCGGGCTGAACACCGGCAGCCCGCTCTCGTAGAGCCAGAACGTGGTGGACACCACGGTGGCGAGTGCGATGCCGCCCATCGCCGGAAGCGTCCGGCTGGTGCGGGAGAAGCGTAACAGCAGGATCAGATAGATCCATGCCGCCCCTGCCACCTCCCAGCGGCCGTGCGCGGCCACGAGCGAGAGGGCGGTTCCGGCAGCGAGCGCTGCCCAGCGAGTCACATGATTCATGCGGCGAATGTAGGCAGCGCGGACCTCACCTCCCCATCCCGAACACCCCCGAACCGCAGTAGGGAACACCCCCGGCCTGGTGCCGCGCCCCTGATCCCACCCGGACGTCCCGAAGCGCAAGGACGTGCCCGCGGTGGTCTCCGCCGGAGAGGGCTGGAGGGACTCGGAAGGCCGCGCAGGCAAGGGACGAACCCACCTCTACTCAACCCGGGACACACCAGTCGCGGCGGTCGCCGCCGATGGGGACGGGACGTGGAGGGCCAGGAAGACGGCTCCGAGGCCGGCGATGCCGGCGACCTGACCGAGCTGGGTCGCGGTCGACATCAACCCGCTGGCGTTCGCCGTGTCCGTCGGCGCGACACGGGTCAACGCCGCGTTGAGGGCGGGGCTGCAGGCCGGCCCCATGCCGGCTCCGACTTCGCCCGGATCTGGAGCGCTCACGACGTAGCCTCCCCCGGGCCGCACATCAAGGTCCTCCGCTACGCCGAAGTCGGCGATCCGCATCTGACCACCACCACTCTTACCGTGACCGGCGCACCAGAGGCCCGCATGGTCATCTATGCACCAGCAGACGAGGCGTCGAAGGCGCGACTGGCCCATCTGGCCGAACCCCCCTCCCGGCACTGCTCCCTTCCCGACCACCTCCATGAGCCCGGCGGCACAGCAGACGACCTTCGATGAGCGGCGATCTCAGGCACCCGACGCCCTTGGCGCGCCGCGCGGGTCCTCAGGGGTGCTGCGGGCCTGGGATCGGGCGGCCTGTACGCCGGCCTGGAAGCGGGTGTGGGCGCCGAGCCTGGCCATGAGCTCGGCGATGCGCCGCTGGGCGGTGCGGTAGCCGATGCCGAGCTGGCGGGCGATGGCCTCGTCGGTCAGGCCGGTCAGGAGGAGGGCGATCAACCGTTCGTCGTCCTGCGGTGCCTCGCGCGAACCGGTCAGCCGCATCGGCAGCGCCCGCTCCCAGGTCCCCTCGAACAGCCTGCTCAGCGCCTCCAGCAGCCCGGAGGGGTGCACCAGGAGCGCCGCGGAGTCGGGTGACTCGTAGCGCAGCACCAGCAGCGCGAACCGGTCGTCGACCAGGTAGAGCTTCATCGGCAGGCTGGGCAGCACCCTCGCCAGCTGGCCCGCGCCGATCATCTCCTCGATCAGCCGCAGCGCGCCCGGCCGGTCGATGAAGTCGCGCTCGTAGATGACCCGGCTGGTGATGCCGCGCTCCAGCAGCTCGCGGTGGGCGGCCACGCTGGCGTGCCGGTCGAAGTACGGCGGCTGGGAGAAGGTCCGTACCTGGTGGCGGGCCGCGCGCTGGAGCTGGTGGAGGCGTTGCCGTACCGCGGCGGCGCCGGTGATCACCTCCACGACCAGCGGCTGCCGCTGCTGCCCGGAGGCACGCTGCTGGAAGGCGTCGTCCAGGTCGGCGGCACGCTCCCTGGCGCGTACGAGCCCCTCTTCCGCGACGGTGAGCAGCGCGTCGAGCGCGACGTCGGGGGCGACGGCGACGTACCGCGGCGGTTCGTCCGGCAGCCGGTTGACCAGGCCCTTGCTCTCCAGCCCGCTCAGCAGCGCGGGCAGGCCGGGGCCGGCGAAGCCCGCGGCGAGCCGGTCGAGGGTGGCCGGCGAGCACTCGACGAGCAGCTCGTAGAGCTCCTCCTCGGCCGGGTTCAGCCCGAGCGCTTCGAGCGTCATCGCAGCCAGCCGCGCAGGACGGCCTGGTAGCCGGCCTGGAACCGGGTCTGCGCGTCGAGCTGGACCATCATCGCCTGCACCCGTCTGCGCACCGTGCGCACGCTCCAGCCGAGCTGCGCCCCGATGGCCGCGTCGGTCAGCCCCGAGATGAGCAGGGGCAGCAGGTCCTCGTGCGCGTCGGCGGGACTGCGCTCCTCGGGCAGCCGGGCCTGCCCCTGCCGCACGCCCAGCGGGACGGCGCGCTGCCAGTTCATCTCGAACAGCGCGCCGAGCGCTTCCAACAGAGTCGGGTCGTGCACCACCAGCGCGGATTCGACCAGGTGCAGGTCGTGCCGGAGCGGCACGATCGCCGTCGGCCGGTCGTTCAGGACGAGCTTCATCGGCACCTCGCCGACCCTGGCCTGCTCGCCGGCGGTGATGTAGTCGGTGACCACCGTCAGCGCCCCGGGCAGCTCCATCGCCTTCCTGTCGTACAGGACGCGGTAGTTCACGCCCCTCGCCAGCAGGTCGAACTCACGCGCGTTCTCCCCGATCACCCCGGCGTACGGCGGCGCGTCGAACACCCGGATCGAGCGGTGCGTCTCCCGCTGGAGCTGCTCGAAGCGGTCGTTCACCGCCTGCCTGCCGATCACCACCTCGACCAGCCCGGCGGCGTCGCGCTCGGTACCCGCCCGGTGGAAGGCGGCGCTGAGCCCGGCGATGCGGCCCCGGGCGGCGGTCAGTGCCCTGGACCTGGCGCTGATCAGCGTGTCGAGGCCCATGCTCGGGGCTACCGCGGCGTACCTGGGTGGGTCCTCCGGCAGCCGGGTGACCAGGCCGAGTTCCTGGAGCCTCGCGCAGAGCGCGGCCTGCGGGCCGATGAGCCGCTCAAGGTCGGCGGCCGTGATCGGCGAGACCTCGATCAGCGTCTGGTACAGCGCCTCTTCGGCCGTCGACAGGCCCAGGGATTCGAGCATGCGCCCATCGTGTCCTCTTCCCGCCAACGGCGTGAAGAGGTCGAAAGGTCATCTTTCCGGATATAGCGCGGAATGGGAGGTTTTGTGTGCTCGATCTTGTACTACTCCGAGGAGAACCATGGCTCGCCGCCCGCTCGCCGGGCTGACCGCGTTGGGGTTGGTCCTGTCCATGGGGATGGCCACGCCCTCCCCTTCACCCGAGTCCGCCGACACCCCGCCCCCCACCCCGGGCGCCTTACCCTCCGCCACCCGGCTCACCCTGATCACCGGCGACGTGGTGACGTACGGCAAGGCCGCCGACGGCACCCCTCGCGCCGACGTGGAACCGGCCAAGCGCGCCGGAGGAGCGCCGGTGTCCTTCGTGACCCTGCGGAAGGGCGACTCCTTCTACGTCTTCCCCTCCGACGCGATGGCCCCGGTGGCCTCGGGCCAGGTGGACAAGGGCCTGTTCGACGTGGCGTACCTGGCCGCCAACGGCTACACCGACGCCGAACGCCCGACCCTGCCGGTCATCGTCCAGTACGGCACCGCCAAGCAGGCCGCCGCGACGCTGTCGGCACGGGCCGACGCGCTCCCGGCCACCGCCTCGCCCGTCGCCCTGGCCAGCGTCGGAGGCGCCGCCGTCAAGGTGGACAAGAAGGCGGCGCGGGAGTTCTGGGCCGCGGCCGCCGTGTCCCCCTCCGCACGCGCGACCGCGCCGACGACGATCTGGCTCGACCGCAAGATGAAGCCCGTGCTCGACAAGAGCGTGCCGCAGATCGGCGCGCCGCAGGCCTGGGCCGCCGGCTACAAGGGCAAGGGCGTCAAGGTCGCCGTGCTCGACACCGGCGTCGATCCCGACCACCCCGACCTGGCCGGCCGGATCGGGGCGATGGCCAACTTCACCGACGATCCCGACGCCCGCGACGGCCACGGCCACGGCACCCACGTCGCCTCCACGATCGCCGGCTCCGGACGGTACACGGGCGTGGCGCCCGAGGCCACGCTCCTGGTGGGCAAGGTGCTCGGCTCGTCGGGCTCGGGCACCTCGTCGCAGGTCATCGCGGGCATGCAGTGGGCCGCCGCGCAGGCCAAGGTGGTCTCGATCAGCATCGGCGGCGAGTACGAGGACCAGAACGGCCCCATCAACCAGGCGGTGAACACGCTCAGCGCCGAGACGGGCGCGCTGTTCGTCGTGGCCGCCGGCAACGACGGCGGCAACCGTACCGTCAACGCGCCGGGATCAGCGGCGGCGGCGCTGACGGTCGGCGCGATCGACCGCGAGGAGAAACTGGCCCCCTTCTCCAGCCGAGGCCCGAGCCCGTTCGACTACGGGCTCAAGCCCGACGTGGTCGCGCCCGGCGTCGGCATCGTCGCGGCCCGCGCGCGGGGCACGTCGATGGGTTCGCCCGTGGACGAGCTCCACACCGCCGCCTCCGGAACCTCGATGGCGACCCCGCACGTGTCGGGCGCGGCGGCCATCCTCGCCGGGCAACACCCCGACTGGACGGGCCCGCAGCTCAAGGCGGCGCTCATCGGCACCTCGAAGGACGACGGCCTGACCGCCTACCAGCAGGGCGCCGGGCGCATCGACGTGGCCAGGGCGGTCACCCAGCAGGTACGCGGCTCGGGCAATCTCGACTTCGGCTTCCTGAGCTCCCCGCAGAGCGGCCCGGCCACCAAGACGATCACCTACACCAACGACGGCGACCAGCCGCTGACGCTGGCCCTGCGCGCGAGCATCGCGGCGCACCGCGGCACCGCCCCCGATCGGGCGCTCAAGCTGGACCGCGACACGGTGACCGTCCCCGCCCACGGCGCCGCGGACGTGGCCGTCTCCTTCGACCCGTCAGGACCGGCCACCTGGTATGAGGGTTCGGTGGCGGCCACCGGCGGCGACGTGGTCGTGCGCACGGCCGTGGGCGCGTTCGTCGAGCCGCGCAGGGTCAAGCTCAAGACCGAACTGATCATGCCGGACGGCGCGACCGACGCGGTCTCCGTCCCGTGGATGTTCCTGCGTACCGACGACCGCGACGACCTGGACTCCTTCTACCAGACGGTCGAGGGCGAGGCGAGCGTCTACCCGGGCACCTTCAGCGTCAACACCATCGCCGCCTGGCGAGGTGAGAACGGCGAGTGGCAGCAGTCGCTGCCGACCGCGCCCGAGGTCAAGGTGGACCGGGACACGACGGTCACCCTCGACCTGCGCAAGGCCCGCGAGGTCCGCCTGGACACCCCCCGCACGACCGAGACCTATCTGTCCCACTACGCCCTGCGGCGCACCACCGCGAACGGCATCGTGGCCGACTTCCTCTCCTCCTACCCGGCGTACGGGCTGCACCATTACTGGATGTTGCCTACCGAACCGGTCAAGCAGGGCGCCCTCGACCTCACCGGCCAGTTCTGGCAGGGCGCGCCGCTCGTCACGATGAAGGCCGCCGGACGCACGCTCGCCCCCCGCTACGCGGGCATCACCCCCGACATCCCCAAGCTGACCGGCAAGCAGACCCTCCCCCTGGTGGACGTGGGCCACGGCACCGACCTGTCCGGCCTGGACGTACGGGGCAAGCTCGCCCTGCTCGACCTCGGCGACCTCTGCCCGGAGACGACCTGCTCCGGCGACGGGCTCGACCGCGTGGAGGCCCTGGCGGCCGCCGGCGCGGTGGGCGTGCTCGGCTACGGCGCGTCGGGACGGGCCTTCCTCGACCCGACCGGAAGCTGGGCCTTCTACCCGATCCCGACCATGAGCCTGCCCGCCGACCAGGGCAGGGCGCTGGCCCGCAAGCCGGTCGACGTCAAGGTCGAGGGCAGCCCGGCCACGCCGTACATGTACTCGCTGTTCTTCCCCGAACGTGGCCGGATCCCCGCCGGCCTCGACTACCGGGTGACCAGGAAGAACCTCCAGGAGATCGACGAGCGCTTCCACTCGGACCGCCCCGGCACGGTGCGCATGAGCTGGACCCCCGTGCTGATCAACGGCTCCGAACCGTTCGTCGCGTGGGGTCTCGACGGCACCTTGCAGGCACGGACCACGGTGACCGAGTACGTCGGGCCGGTCTCGCCCGACGTGACGTGGCAGCGTGACGTCCGGATGCGGTACGACGAGGGCACCCCCTCCAGGACCGGCTACACCACGGTCGCGCTCGACGTCTTCACCAAGGCGGGACGTCGCACGGAGCGGTGGGGCATGCAGCCCCGAGTGCCCGGCGGCCCGCGCGACAGTGACCGCGTGATCGACTCGGGCACGGTCACCTGCTTCGCGTGCCGTACCGGCGACCTGTTCACGGCGGCGGTGCCCGTCATGGGCCCCGAACCCAACCACCAGGAGCCCTTCACCTGGAGTGCCAACTTCCAGGCGTGGGCCGGCGGCAAGGACGAACTGCACCTCTACCGCAACGGTCAGGAAGTGCCCCTGGAGGAGAAGATCGGCGCGCTCGGGCCCGTCGGGATCAGGCTGCCGACCTTCACCCTTCCGTCCGGCGAGGCCGAATACCGGCTCACCGACACCTTCCACACCCCTCAGCCGGGACAGCGGTTCGCGACCGACGTCGAAACGGCCTGGACCTTCCGCTCCAAGCGCCCCGAATCCGGGATGAAGGACCTCACCGACGGCCTGTGCGCGGGCTGGCTCGTCACCCAGATCCTGGCTCCCTGCGCGCCGGTCCGCCGGCTCAACCTCAGCTACGACCTGGACCTCGACCTGGACAACCAGACCACGGCCGGGGTCGCCCGCCGCATCACCGTCACCGGCTACAACGGCTCCTTCGGGCAGCCCGACGCCAAACTGACCACGCTCCGCCTCTCGGCCACCTTCGACGGCGGCGCCCACTGGGTACCCGTCCCCATGTCGGCCTCCGGCGACCGCACCTTCACCGGCACCATCACCCACCCGCCCCTGCCCCGGACCGACGGCACCGTCGGCCTCCGCGCCCAGGCCACCGACCAGGAAGGCAACACCGTGGACCAGACGATCCACAAGGCCTACGGACTGAAGTAACCCGGACGAACAGCCAGAAACCCCCAGCCCGGCGTACCCGAGCGGGGGGTTTCTGCCGGAACGCGAACAGCGCACCCTTGCAGTGAGGGAATGCACTGTTCGCGGCCATGGAATCCCCCGCTTGGGGCGCCCCGCTCTCGCGTCGAGCGTCATCCTTTGGGACGACGCCGTCGCGACCTCCGGAGGAGCCGGCCGAGACCCCGTGACGATGTGCGGGGCACCCCCGCGGCAGCAGATTGGGCCGGGTGAACACCTCTCCCCCACGAAACCGTCCCACGATCGTGCCGACCCTGATCGTCGCCGTCTGGTCGGTGAGCTATCTGCCCCTCAGCCTGCTCTGGGCTCTCGGAGGGCCCGCATATCCCTTCGACGCCGGCCGTACGGGCGCGGGCAGCACCCTGCTCGATCCTCTTCCGGCGGCAGTCGGCGGGGCCGTGCTCGCGGTGTCGGCGCTGGTGGCCGGCGTCGTCGCCGTGCTCGCCGGCAGAGGTCCGCTCGACCGGGCCCCCGCCGTCGTGGCCGTCGCGCTCGGCGCCGGCCTGGCGGTGCTGCTGCCTGACGTGCGCATCATGATGACCGCTGGATATCTGCCGGTGATGCTGGTCGCCGCGCTCGCCGGCCAGGCCGAGTTCTCGATGATCGCGACCATGCTCACGTGGCCGAGCGTCAACCTGCTCATCCTGATGGCGGCCGGCGTCAGCCTGATGCTCCTGGGGACGCGCGCGCTGACAGCAGGGGCCGGGCGGCCCGGTGGCGCCGCCCGCGCGCTACGGGTCGGGCGGTACGCGACCGCCGTCGCGGTCGCCGTCCCCGTCGTCTACGCCGTCACCCGCTTCGGCTGGATGCTGGGTGTGCCTGTCGGGATCAGCGACCGGTTCCTGGCCCACATCGCCGAGATCACCCCGATCGGCGCCGGTCTCAGCACGCTCGGTCTCATCGGTGCGGGCCTGACCTTCGGCCTGGTGCGGCCGTGGGGCGAGATCTGGCCGCGCTGGGTGCCGTTCCTGCGCGGGCGTGCGATTCCGGCACGGCTCCCGGCCTGCTCGGCTCTGGCCGTCTCCCTCCCCGTCACCTCCGCCGGGCTGATGTACGTCCGCAAGAAGCTCACCGGCGAGCAGGTCGGCCCTGCGGGGGCGGACACCGAGCTGGGGGCCTGGCTGCCGGAGATGTTGTGGCCGCTGTGGGGGGCGGCTCTGGCGGTGGCGGCGCTGGCTTACCTCTCCCGCCGCCGGCACCTCGTTCACGCACACCGACCATAATGGTGGGCGTGCGAGAGTCCCCGTCATCTTCCGATGCCGCGGTTGACTCGTTTCTCGACCGGCATCAGGTGAGCACCGATGCCCTGCTCGCGGTCCTGCTCTTCCTGCCGCTCGGCCTGGTCTCGTTGAGCCTGCTCCGGGCCTCGGACAGTCCTCTGGCGCTCCGCCTGCTCGCGGGTCTCGGCCTGCTGGTGCTGCACGGGTGCGTCGTTCCGCGTCGGCTGCGCCCGCTGGTGGCGTACGGCGTGGCCGCCGCGGCGATGCTGCTGCTGGTGGCACTCCCGCCCCTGCATGACCCGGGCGGCGCCTACTACCCGGCGGTGCTGCTGCCGAGCACGCTGGTCTTCGGGCTGCTGCTCTACACGGCCTGCGGCCGGCTCGGCCTGCTGCCCAGCCTGGCCTGTCTGGGTGTCGCCCTGACGGGTGTGGCCCTGGTCCTGGCGCGCCTGTGGAATCCGGCCTCATGGGGCGGCTCGTCGGGCTCCTACGAGCTGGTCGCTTGGCGGATCGGACTGTCGGTCGGCCTGGTCGCCGCAGCGGCGTGCCTGTGGTCGCTGGGCCGCCTCAGCCGGATCCGGGTGTTGTTCCTGTCCGAGCTCAGAGCGAAGGCCGAGCGCGCGGAGGCCGACCGTGCGCGGGAGCGGCAGGAGGCGGCGCGGGCGGAGCGCGACCGCATCAGCCGCGAGATGCACGACGTGGTGTCCCACTCGCTCGCCGTCATGGTCAGCCAGGCGGAAGGTGGCAGGCTGTCCGACCCAGGCTCGCCCGGGGCGGACGTGTTCGCCACCATCGCCGGGGTCGGGCGCGAGGCCCTGCGGGACATGCGCGGGCTCCTGGGCGTGCTGCGCGCCGACGGCGGCACCACTCCGCAACCGGGCCTCGGCGATCTCTCCGACCTGCTCGACCAGGTACGCGACACAGGCGTCCGGCTCGCCGTACGGGAGGTCGGGGACGCCCGGCCGCTGCGCCCCGCCGTCGACCTGACCGCCTATCGTGTCGTCCAAGAGGGACTGACCAACGTGATCAAGCACGCGGGGGCGACGGCCGCCGCCGACATGACGCTGGCCTGGCGCGCGGACAGACTGCACATCACCATCACGAACGACGGCGCCGGCCCGCCCGCCGGAGAGGCCGGCGTCGGGCTGACCGGGATGCGCGAACGTCTCAGCATGGTGGGAGGCACCCTGGAGGCCGGCAGACGCTCCGGCGCCGGCTTCGAACTGTCGGCCACCCTGCCTTACGAGCCGAGGAGTCTCCCATCATCCGGATCATGATCGTCGACGATCAGGAGCTGCTGCGCAACGGCCTGACCATGGTCGTCAGGTCCCAGCCCGACATGGAGGTGGTCGCCGAGGCCGCTGACGGCCTGGCGGCCCTGTCGGCGCTGGAGTCGCGGCACGTCGACGTGGTGGTGATGGACATCCGCATGCCCCGGATGGACGGTGTCCTCGCCACCAGGGAGATCCAGCGGCTGGACGACCCGCCGAAGGTGCTGGTGCTGACCACGTTCGATCTCGACGAGCACGCCCTGGCCGCGCTGCGCGCCGGTGCGAGCGGGTTCATGCTGAAGGACGCGCCAGGTGAGGAGATCATCGCTGCGATCCGGCACGTGCACCGGGGTGACTCGATCATCGCGCCCGCCACGACCCGCCGGCTCATCGGGCGGCTCGTCGCCAAGGCCGACACCGACCCGGAGGCCGTGCTCAAGGTGCTCACGGAGCGTGAGCGTGAAGTCTTCCTCAGCCTGGCCGGAGGCGCGTCCAACGCCGAGATCGGAGTCGAGCTGTTCCTGTCGGAGACCACGATCAAGACCCATGTGGGGCGCATCCTGACGAAGCTCGGGCTGCGCGACCGGGTCCAGGCGGTGGTACTGGCGTACGAATCCGGCGTTGTCACTCCGGGCGAACGTTAGGCGCCGACTCACGCGCATCGCGTCCAGGCCGCCGGGTTGAGGTCGGCGCCCGGACTGGTCGATCCCATGGGCCATCAGGGGGCGAGGGACTCGTACAGGGTGCGGGCGAAAGCCGCGGCCGCCTCGTGGGTGTCGGAGTGTGCGGGGGTGGACATGTGGCCGAGGAAGGCATGCTGGAAACAGGCGCCGACCAGGAGACCGGCGGCGGCCTGGACGTCCGCGTCCGGATTCAGGCGGCCCTGTTGTTGTTCGGCGCGCAGGTACGCGGCGATCGCTTCGTTGACCTTGTGGGGGCCGACGTCCTTGCGCCGGATCTCGGCCTTGTGAGCGGCAAGGGTGGCGGGGTCGGCGAACATCGAGGCGAACATGGGGAAACCGCCGCTGTAGAAGGTGATCGCCGCCGCGGCGATGGCGGTGAGGTTGTCCACGACGTCCCCGGTTCCGGCCTTGCCGTGCAGCACCTCGGCCAGCCGGCCGAAGCCGGGTGAGCGTTCGCGCATCACCGCGACCAGCAGGTCGGCCTTGTTGGTGAAGTGCTTGTAGAGGGCGGCCTCGGTGAACCCTGCGGTGCGGGCGATCTGTCGCGTGGTCACGTTGGCCAGGCCCTGCTCCGCCATGACCGTGGCGGCCGCGTCGAGAATCGCGTCCCTGGTGCCCATCGCTGCTCCTTCACACTTGACGTAGTTAGTAAACGCTCGCTAACGTCACCCTACCAGTTAGCGAGCGTTTACTAACCAGGAGTCCCTGATGAAACTTGCCCTTTTCGGCGCTACCGGCGGCACCGGACAGCAGTTGCTCGACCAGGCGCTCGCCGCCGGCCACCACGTCACCGCGATCGTCCGCGATCCGACCCGGCTGCGCCGGCCGGACCGCCCCGGGCTCGACGTGGTGACCGCTGAACTGACGGACGCCAACGCGATCGGCGCCGGCGTGACCGGCCAGGACGCGGTGGTGTCCACCCTGGGGCCCAGGCCGGGCGCGGGCGGGTCGGTGTGCGCCGACGGCGCCCGCGCGATCATGACGGCGATGCGAGCCACCACGACCCGCCGCCTGATCGTCGTCACCGCCAGCGGGCACATCGTCGACGAGGGCGACGGGCCGCTGAACCGAGCCCTGGTCAAACCCCTGCTACGCCGTCTTCTGCGAGAAGGATTCGCCGACTTCGCCCGCACCGACGAGGCCGTCCTCTCCAGCGGTCTGGACTGGACCATCATGCGGCCTCCGCGCCTGACCGACGGCGAGCGCCGCCCCTACCGCACCGCCATCGACCGCAACGTGCGCCGCGGCATCACCATCGCCCGCGCCGACCTGGCCCACGCCATCCTTGCCGCACTCGCCGACCCTGCCACCGTCGGCCACAGCATCAGCCTGGGGTACTGACCATGAGAAGACGGATCGTCATCTCCGTGATCCTGCTGGTGTCCGTCGTGCTCACCGGCACCGGCGCCGTGGCCTATCTCACCTTCCTCCGCCCGCCCGACAACCCTCCGGCCGACCTGTGCGCTCAGGGCCCGCCGGGCGAGCGCCCCCACGTGGTCGCGGCCGGCGCCAGCATGACCCAAGGCACGCTCGGCGCGGACTGGGTGGCGGCCCTGCGCGCACGGCCCGAGCACCGCGCATACGAGTTCGTCAACGCGGGCATCAACGGCAACACCACCGCCGACCTGCTAAAGCGCCTCGACACCGACATCCTGGCATGCCGGCCGGCCGCGGTCCTGCTCCTGATCGGCACCAACGACGTCCGCGACGGCGTGGCGCTGGAGCGCTACCGGGCCAACCTCGGCGCGATCATCGCCCGCATCCAGGCCCGCACCGCCGCGCGGATCGCCGTGATGTCCCTGCCGCCACTCGGCGAGAACCTGGACACCACGATCAACCGATCGCTCGCCGGATACAACGCCGCGATCAAGGAAATCGCGCACCGGGCACAGGTCCAGTACCTGCCCGTGCATGAGCGCATGGCCGACCACCTGCGGACACAGGGCGGACGACAGCCGTACGCCTTCAGTTTCCCGCTGGCCTTCGCCATCGCCGCCCAGCATTACCTGCTCGGGCGCAGCTGGGACGAGATCGCCCGCGACAGCGGGCGCGACCTCCTCGTCGACCACGTGCACCTGAACGACCGCGGCGGAGCGATCGTCACCGATCTCGCTTCTCGCTGGCTGTCCGAGCGGCCCACCGCCTTTTAGTGCGACAGCCGTCCCCGTGATCAGCGCGGCCGAACGCCGGCCACCGGAGGACCACAGTCGCGGCGTTCATGTCCCCGATCCTGCACACGATTCGTATTGACGCGGGCTGGGACGCGATGGATTCTTGCGATGCCTTCCCCTCCTTCTGGCCGCGTTGACAGGAGTGAACCGATGAAGCAGTTCAACCAGCGGTCGAAGCGGAAGTCGACGCGCCGGGGGCCGCCCCCGGAGCGCGGGGCCGACGATCAGGTCCAGCCCGGCGGCGCCCAGGTCAGGCCGGAGGATCAGGACAGCGACGATGAGGGCACGGTGGCGGTCGTCGAGGAGACCGCGTTCGTCGTCCACCAGGCACAGGTCGTCGGTCAGGAGCCGCTCAGCACGATCGAGCCGCTGGCCAAGACCAAACGCACCGAGACAGTCGTCGTCGAGACCGTCGTCGCGAAGGCGGCCGACCTGGTCAAGCTGCTCGGCGTCAAAACCCCGGAAGAGCTCCAGAAGATCATCCTACGGCCGCGTCTCGCCCAGGCGGTGGCCGAGGAGGCCGTCCTGTACTTCGCCACGGAGGGGAGACTGGGCGATTGGCCGAAGCTGCTGCGACTGTGGGCCGAGTGCACGGAGGCGGATCGGGAGAAGGTCTTGAACACGCTCCCGGACGTCGTGATCCAGCCAGTGTTCACCCAGATGGTCGACACGTACGTGGAGGCGATGTCGAAGCACTCGGAGCCGGACTATTTCGACATCTCCGCCGCGTTCGAGGTGGCCATCGAAGATTCGGCGCTGGAGGCGTCGCCCAGCCTGGACAAGGAGGCGGCGCCGGGCGCCGTCGGCAAGGCGATCGTGCTCGGGCCGCCGAACGTCTTCGCGACCAAGGACGGTCGCATGATCGACGTGCCCACGCCCGCGAAGCCTGGCAACCTGTACACCCATCCCTCGGACGAGGTGCTGGAGACCATGAACGACGTCTCCGGCGTGAACCTGCCGACGACGGTCACCCTGACGGCCAAGAACGAGCTCTGGCTCGGGGGCGGCCCGAGCCCCGACGACGTACGCCAGGGCGAGCTCGGCGACTGTTTCCTGCTGTCGCTGCTCGGTGCCATCGCCCAGCATGACCCCGACCACATCCGGCGGATGGTCAAGAAGGACGACGACACGTACGTGGTCACCTTCACCCGCACGATCAAGGACAAGAACCAGGAGTTCCGCGTGCCCCAGCAGGTCAAGCTGGACACCCTGATCTTCCCGCACAGCAACCAGAACGCCCTCCTGGGGGCCCGCGCCCGCGTCCAGATCGGAGCCCCCGTCCACCGGCGGCGCAGGACGCGCGGCGCCGACGACGATCCGGGCGACGAGTACCTGGAGAAGTCCTACAAATTGCGCACCGCCATGTGGGTGCCGATCGTCGAGCGCGCGTACGCCGTCCTGGCCGGCGCCCACGGCCTCTTCGCCAACAAGGAAACCCCCGACGAGGACGTCAACGGCTACGTCGCCATCAGCAACGGCAGCGTCGCCAGTCACGCCATCCTCGCCTGCCTGTACGGCCACCGCTTCCGGCGCAGCGGCTCGGTCCAGGTGACGAATCTGAACAAGTCGATCTCCCGCCCATCCGGCTCACTCGACCGGCCCAGCTCGGAGCTGTTCAACCTGCTGCTCATGGTCGGTCATCAAGCCGCGAACCCCTCGCCCTGCCTGGCGATCCCCACCGCGGCCATCAGCTGGCGCGACGTTGGCGGGCAACTGGTCGACCTGTTCCGGAAGCAGCTCGGCGATGCCCGGCTCGTCGACTTCGAGCGCCTCGACCCGCATCTCGCCGTCATCGTCGAGAAGCTCGAAACCGCCATCAAGGCGGGCGAAGAGGGCCTCACCCCGTTGGAATCCGACGCGAAGTTCCAGGACGCGTGCGCCGCCGTCATCAAGGACCTGCTCCCCCGCCGGTCAGCGGCCCTATGGGCGAGCCAGGTCGTCAAGCTCCTCGCCGCGCTGGCGCCGCCGGTGAGCATGCCCGCGTCGCAGCCGTACCTGTTCGCCCGGCACGCCTACATGATCGGCGCCGTGGATCTCCAGCCTGCCGGGAACTGGCCGGCTCCCGACTACGAGACCAACCCGGCGCGCGGCGGGTCGCTGAACAACCTCGCGGCCATGGCCACCGCCCTGGCCACGCTCGACACCCGGGCGTCGACCATCACCCTGATCAACCCCCACCACAAGAACTCCCCCAACCTGGACAAGAAGCTCGACGCGGCGACGGACACCGGCACGTTCCGCCTGACCCTCGCGGAGTTCCTGGGCTTCTTCACCCAGGTCGACTACGGCATCGTGAGCCGAGACGCCTAACGCCCGCGGCGGGCCGGGCACAGGATCGTCTCGACGTTCAGCTTCGGGCCCCGGAACCCGGCAGAAACGCGCCGCGCGAGAACAGGGCCGCTGCTCAGCGCCGGGCCGGCAGTGGAGCGGCCGAGCTTGAGGGTGCGGGCGGCCTCGGACCGAAACCCCGCCGGACGCCGATGCCCACGAGGGCCCGGCTGACGAAGAGGGCTGCTCCTGATGGCCACCCCCGCCCCCTCGCCCGATGCCGTCGACACCGTGCGAGCCTGGCTGGAGGACCTGTCCAGGATCGAGCCCGAGCCGGGCCGCCGGGTTGGTCCACCCTTCCCCGCGATCCGCTGTTGCCGACACGCCATTCCGATTCGGCGGCATGCCAGAGAAGGCGGCCGCACAAGCAACGGTCCCCGCACTTGGATGTGTTGTTGTCGATGAAGATCGCGGCTTCCCAGATGGATGGCGAACGCGGGGTGGCGACGAGCACGGTCTTGGCGCCGTTGATGTCCGCGTCGAGCTCGATGCAGTACTCGCCCGTGCTGATCTTGCGGACGTTGGTGACGCCGGTGGAGCGCACGACGGTTCCGTCGGCGTTGACCATGGCGGCGGCGCGTGCTCCAGGGGTGTGCGCGCCGCCGATGGCGGCCAAGGCCGGAATGGCGGCCGCGAGCCCCCCCGACACGGAGTCCTTCGCTCTGACCGCCCCAAGTAACAGCGCCTCGCAGGGGAATCTAGGACCCCGCGCTTGAGTTGCGGCAAGAGGGTTCCCGCACGTTGACGATCAGCAGTGCGGTGGGGGCAGGTGCACCTTCATCACGTTGATCTGCTTGAACCGGGTGATGAGGTCGAAGTTCAACAGCCAGGTGATGCCGAACCCGATGAGCGAGGCGCCGCGGGATCGACAGAGTTGGTCTCCACGTTCAGGTTCGTCTCGAGCCGTGCTCGCCGGCCGCAGCCCGGTCTTCTCACCGACCGGCGGCCCGGCCCGCACCCCCGCCGGAGCCGATCTTGCCCGGTCACCGTCCGAAATTCGTTGGGCGTCTGTCGGACGTTTGTGCGATCATCCGCACGTGACAGATGAGGCCGATCGGCACACATCGTTCCCCACCAGTTCGAAGCAGGTGCGCTTTGTCGAGCTGTCGAGCGCTGTGATGTCCGCTCTGCTCGATGGGGATCTGCCCGCGGCCAGCGACACGGCTGGGGTCGCGCTGACCGAGTACTTCGTGACAGATAGAGCGCGGTGGCTGTGGCAGGTTCGGATCGACCAGATGGCCGCCGATCCCCGCCACGCCCGGTGGATGGCGCGGCAGGCGGTGACCGGGCCTGAAGGTGTCGTCATCGGTCATGCCGGGTTTCACGGACCGCCCGATGAGGCGGGCATGGTGGAGATCGGCTACGCCGTCGCCCCTGACTTCCGCCGCCAGGGCTACGGCCGAGCCATCCTGATCGAGCTGTTGCGTCGGGCGGCGGCCGAACTGGAGGTCAAGACCGTACGGGCGACGATCAGTCCCGACAATGCGGCGTCCCTGGCCACGATCGCCGGCTTCGGCTTCGTCCAGGTTGGCGAAGATTGGGACGAAAAGGAAGGTCTCGGACTCATCTTCGAAGTCCCCGCCAACCGCAGCGGCTAAGGCGCGACTAACCTGGTGAAGGTTGCTCGACGGCGGCGGCGGCGAGGGCACTGGAGAGTTTCAGAGCCCGAGTCATGTGACTGTCCCCGCTCTGGGGGTGACGGTGGGCGCGCCTGGGGCTGAGCCGCGAGATATCCCGATCACGGCAGTTGGACCGCCAGGAGCGGCAGTGGTAAGAGTAGCCCACCACCTTCACCGCCAAGACCTCGGCCTTGATGCTCTCTAAGGGCACAACGCAGAGGTCAGCAGGGTCATGGCCGCCTGGTGAGGGTCGCCGGAGAACGGGGTGATCGACAATGTGACCTGTCGCGAACCGTCGGCCGAGTTGAACGCCACCGTGAGGTAGCCCGGGGCGCCGCCGCCGTGGCCGAACGCAGTGCCGCAGGGAAGAGACGCCAGCTCCAGCCCCAGCCCGTACCCCTCGGTCGTGCCGGGATCCTTCATCTCCTTCAGCAGACCAGGGCGGAGCAGTTTGCCCTGGAACAGGGCGCGGTAGAACCGGTTGATGTCCCCGGTGGTGGAGATGATCTCGCCCGCCGCGCCGGCCATCGTGGGATTGAACCGTGTGACGTCAACGGGGGCGACCTCGCCACCCCTGGTGACCGGCACATAGCCGTGGGCGTGCGGGCCGTACACCTCCGGTGAGGCTCCCGGCAGGCGGGTGTGCCGCAGGCCGAGCGGCCGCAGGATCCGCTCCCTGATCTCTGTCGCGTACGGCCTGCCGGTGACCCTCTCGATCAGCATGCCGAGCACGATGTAGTTGGTGTTGGAGTACCTGTACTCAGCCCCAGGCGGGAAGTCGCGCGGGAGCTTCTCCGCTCTTTCCACCAGTTCGCGTGCCGACCAGGTGCGGTAGCGCTCCTTGGGGATGCCTGCCTCGTCCATCATGCCCGTCGAGTACTCGGGAAGGCCGCTGGTGTTCTGGAGGAGGTGCCTGATCGTGATGTCGGCGCCCTTGTCCACGAGCTCCGGCAGCCACTGCTCCACACTGTCGGACAGGTGCAGCTTTCCCTCTCCCACCAGTTGAAGCACCGCGGTCGCCGTGAACGACTTGGTCACGCTCCCGGCCCGGAAGCGCCCGTCCACCGGGGCCGGCTGAGCATGGTTCATCTTCGCCTTGCCGCTGGCGGCTCGCCAGGTCCTGTCCCCGTCGCGAACCTCGGCGATCGCGGCGACCGCACCGCCTGCGACGACCTTGTCCAGCATCGCCTGCAAACTCGGCCGGCCGCTCGGGCTCGCGTCTGCCGCCGCGGTGGCGGTCACGGCGGGCGTTGCCGGCAACGACACGGTCAAGCAGGCCAGGACGGCCGCGCCGGCGCGTCTTCCCTTCACGTTGCTCCTCCGATTCACGGAGTCCGGCTCTCGGCCTCCGCCGTATCAAGATCCGACACGAGAGGGGGGTACGGCGTCGGAGTTGTCCCCTACGGAAACCCTGATTCCCCACCGACGATCTCCGACTTGGGAAGGACGCCGAGGTTGGCCTTCAGGCCAACCTCGGCCTTGCAGCTCTCTGCAGCTCAACGCCGTTCGGGGCTCATGACACGATTCCTACCGGCACCCCGCGGTCGCCACCCGAGTGGGGTTGCTGCCGCCGGCGGGCTCGCGGCCACTGTTGCGGTCCCGGATTCGCCGGCCCTCCGGTGAACAGACCTCATGAACCTGACCGAAGGGCATCAGCGGAGTCTGCAACGGGCGGCCTGACGGGTGACAGCACCGAAGGTGCCACCAGGCAGCCGCACGCCGGGCCATCCCTCGACGTCGGCCAGCGGCACGACCAGCCCGGTGGCGGCCTGAGCGGCGGCGAGCTGGTAACACAGGATCTGCAGTTCGCGCTCGGCCGTCTCCAGGCGGGTTTCGGCCGTGGCGTGGCCCAGGCGGGCCTGGTCGTCCTGCGTTCGTAGCCGGTCGCGTTCGTCCTCGAAGCGGCGGCGGCCGGGGTGTCGCGAGCCGCGCGGGGCTCGGCTCGCGCCTGCTCGGCCGCGGTGCCGGGGCCCCGCAAAGCCGGCTGGTCAGAGGCCCACATTGCGCATGGCGTTGTCCCGCCAACGGTCCACGGCCCTGATGTACCGCAACACCACCGGTGAGGCGGGCGCCCAGCGGCCGTGCTTGGCGATGACCGCGACCGGGACGCCGGCGGCGTAGGCGACGGTGGCGCCGCCGGCGCGCAGGCTGTGCGCGGTGACGGTGTCGGCGTAGGGCACGTTCGCGCGTACGGCCAGGTGGCGGACGATCGTGTTGACCGCGTCGGCGCCGAGCGAGGGGCCGAGGCCACCGTGCCGATTGACCCGGCGCAGGAGCCTTCCGGTGGTTTGTCCGGCCTGGCCCAGATCGTCGAGCCAATCGCGCCAGGCGGCGACCGGGTCGGTGAGCGGGTGCGTGCCGCGCGGGATGGCGATGGTCTCGCCTGTCGAGTCCTTGTCGGTCTTGGAGGTGCGGATGGTCACCTCGAGGCCGTCGGCGACCTCGCGCACGTCCTCCCGCGTGAGGGCGACGAGCTCGCTGCGGCGGCCCATCAGGGCCAGGCCGAGCACGAGCAGCAGCCGGTCGCGTCGCCCGATCGCGGTGGTCAGGTCGCAGGCGGAGACCATGGCGCGCAGCGCGTCGATGGTGATGGGCGGGGCCTCGCGCTGGCCGCGGCCGCCGGATTCGGCGCGCTGGCGTTTGTAGGCGCGCAGGGCGAGGCGGGCGGATTCGGTGGCGGGCCGTCCGGTGTGTCCGGCCAGGCGGTGCATGGTGCGCACGGCGGCGATGGCTTGCTCGATGCTGGCCGGCGCCTGGCCGGCCTCGCACAGCTGGGAGGTGTATTCGGCCAGGGTGTGTGCGGTGGCGGGCAGCGCGATGCGGCCGTGCTCGGCGCACCAGGCGGTGAAGAGGGTCCACTGGCGGGCGTAGGCGCGGCGGGTGTTGGCTGGGACGCCGTCGGCGATTCGGGCTTGAGTGGCCGCGCTGAGGGTGTAGTCGGCTGCGGTGTGCCCGCCGGTTTCCGCCGCATTCTCTGGAGGCGCGAAGATCGGCGGCCGCTCCTGCGCGGCCGGTGTCGGCAAGGTCTCCCGCTCGTCGTGCACGCCTGTCCCCCGCCCTCCGGCGCCGATCCGGCGCCATATTCTGACCCGCGATAAGGAAGGTTATCACGGGTTAGGTTTCGAAGGCATTTGCGTTTGCGTTCGTACGTAACACGTGCGTTCGTTCGCAACGAACGCTAGTCTGGCTGACTGTGGCAGACGATCAGGAACTTGCGGCAGCCGACTCATCAGCCGAGGGCGACGAGCTGACCCTCCACGACGAGACGATGGAGACGGCCGAGGAACTGCGATGCGCCGGGCCCGGTTGCGCCAACGCCCTCCCCGGACGTAGCAGCCGCGCCAAGTACTGCAGCGACGCCTGCCGTGCCGCCGCCTACCGGGCACGTACCGCCTCCCATGCCGCACCAGTGGCGAACGCGCTGCTGCATGCCCAAGGTCTCCTCGGCCCGCTGCTGGCCGCCGGCGAGCAGTGGCAGGCTGCCCAGGCTGCGTTGAGTGCCCAGTTGACCGAGCTGAGCAGTGGCGCCCTGGCACAGGTCCAGGCCGCGGAGCAGGCAGCCGAGGAGGCCCGCGTCGCCGCGGCAGCAGCCGACCAGCGAGCCGCGGCGGCAGATCAGCGCGCCACGACGATCGCCAACACCGCCGCCGCCCATGTCGCCGCCGCCGAACAGGCGCAGAAACAGGCGGAGACCGCCCGCGACCGCGCCGAGGAACGCGAGCAGGACGCCTGGCGCCAGGTGGGCGAACACCAGAACGCACGTTCTCAGGCCGAGCAACGCGCCACCGAAGCCATTGGCCGGCAACGCCAGGCCGAGCAGCACCGTGACACCGCCCGCCACCGAACCGCCGAACTGACCGAGCTGCACACCGCGGCGACCGCCCGTATCGCAGACCTGGAACGCCAGGCCACTGTCCAGCAGCACGACCTCACCGACCTCCGCCGCCACCTCCAGGAGCAGGAAGTCCAGACCCGCAGGGCCGAGCAGCAACGCGACCAAGCCCGCGGCACCGCCGCAGCGCACGCGGCGGAAGCCGACCGGCTACGAGAGGCGCTGATCGTCGAACGTCAGCAGCGCGAACAAGCGGTCACCGCGGCCGCCGTGGCCGAACAAGCCCGCACCCTCGCCGACCAATCCAGAACCGCGTCCCTGAGCGAGACCGAACGACTGCGCACCGAACTCACCGACCTCGCCAACGCCCTGAAAACCGCCCAGCAGCAACGCGAAGAGGCCGTCACAGCCGCCGCCGTCGCCCACGCCCTCCTACGCCAGCAACAATCCCCGCGCGTATCCGATCAGCCAGAAGCCCCGGATGCCGGCGACTCGGCGGAGGAGTCAAGAGCATCGGACTTCTAATCCGTAGGTTCCGGGTTCGAGCCCCGGGCACCCTAGCCACTTCACACCCCATCTGACCTGTGGCTTCTCGGTTCTTGCCCCCTCTCTTGAGACGCGAGAATGGCCGAGTTGGTGGTCGTCCCGTGCTCTTCGGCACGCATCCGGTACATCCACGACCGGACAGCGGGGGCGGTTTGGCGCGCTGCTTGCCTCGCCAGTCAAGTCAGACTCTCGAGAGTTCAAGTGCATACCGAACCGGAAGCCCGGCCACGCACTTCGGCATAGACACCGCTCGCCAATCAACGCGGCGATCACAATGCAGAAGCGTCGCGGCTGCGTGGACCGGCCGTCCAGACCCAGCCCGCTTCGCCCGCTGAGCGGTAGCCGTCGCCATTGTACGGGCAGGCCACAGCCGGGCCCAGGCCGTCTGGATCAGGTGAATCCCACGCTCCGGACGCCCTGGGCACCGTGCTTCGGGGCACGACGAGCATCCGAACGAAAAGTCCCGTTAGCAGAGCAGCGTTGAGCTCCAGCGCGGCGCGATGGCGTGTGAGCGGGGCCGTGATACGGACCGAGTAGCCGCGGCCGCGGCGGATGGTCCGCCCGGAAGCGAGAGCCTGGCGGACGGTTTCATCACCAGTGGTACGCAGGTGATCGGCGGGCAGTCCCGGCAGATCGAGGGTCGCGTCTGGGTCCGATGCGGGCACGCGATACTGCTCACCGGTGTTGGTCGGCGGCGCGTCGAGCTGGTCGGGTAGGTTGCGAGCGCCGGCGGCGTCCAGGACGCGGCAGATGGTCTTGGGGGCGACTTGGTGCTTGCGGGCCAGGGCCTTGATGGCGGCGCCCTGCCGGTACTCCTCGACGATGGTGGTGGCCTTGCCGTGGTCGATGGCGGCGGGGCGGCCGAGGGTCTTGGCGGCGACGCCTTCGCGGGTGTTCTCGCTGATCATGTCGCGCTGGAACTCCAGGACGGCGGCCAGGACGGAGACCATCATTTTGGTGCCGGGGTCGTCGCTGGCCAGGTCGATCCCGGACAACAGTCCGGGATCGACCCGCAGGTGGAGGTCCCGGCGGATGAGCACGGGGCGCAGGGCGAGGATGTCGGCCACGGAGCGGAACAGGCGGGCGGCGTCGGCGATGCGGATGGTGTCGCCGGTGGCGGCCTCGTGCAGCAGTGTGGTGAAGCCCGCGCGGTCGAGGGAGAGTTGCCGGCTGGAGGTGGCGGAATCTTCGTAGACGGGGGGCGCCTGCGACCAGCAGGGCGGTGAGGGCGTGCCGCTGGCGGGCGTCGGTCTGCTTGTCGGTGGAGTGCCGCAGATAGACCAGGTCAGCCACGCCCGGCATGCCCGGTTGACCGGATGCATGGCGGTCTGGTCCTCACCAACCTCTGACACCACCTGCGGCTGGCGCAGCAGATCCGTTGCCACCTGGGCCGCGACCTTCTACGCCGGCGACCGCCTCGTCCCCACCTGCTCGGACCTGCTCGCCGACCTCCACCGGGAGCGCGACCGCATCGCCCAGGCCATCAGCGACCTCCAGACCTCCATGGACGCGCTCGACGACGTCATCGCCGCGGCCCCGTCCGACGTCACCCGCCGGGCCCTGGCCGCACTCGACGCCTGAACGGCACCCACCACACCGGCCGCGGCGTGCCCTCAGGGGTGGCTCGGTCCCCGCCGATGAGTTCCGGCTCCCTGCAGGCTGTGGTGAGTGGACGTCGTGAACACTTGTCTCGTGATCGGTGAAGAACCGGTGTGAACCCAGGGATCGAGAGGTGACCTCGATGTCACGCGCGCTGCCGGCCCAAGCAGCGGACGCCGTGATCATCGAACAGTCCAGGCGGGAGCCGGAGCGCTTCGCCGCCATATTTGACCGCTACTACCCCGAGATCCACGGCTATGCCGCGCGCAGGTTAGGCGCGGGCCTGGCCGACGACGTCGCCGCGGAGACGTTCCTCATCGCCTTCGACAAACGGGCAGGCTACGACGTCTCCCGCGCCGACGCGCGGCCCTGGTTGTACGGCATCGCCTCCAACCTCATCGCCCGCCATCATCGCGCCGAAGTACGCCAGTACCGGGCCCTGGCCAAGGCGGGCGCCGACAGCCCCGTGGAGGACCACGCCGATCAGGTCGCCGGGGCCGTCGACGCGGGAGCCCGCACGTCCCGGCTGGCCGAGGCGCTCGCCGAGATCGCCGATCGCGATCGGGACGTGCTGCTCCTGGTCGCCTGGGCGGAGCTGACCTCGGAGGAAGCGGGCAGCGCGCTCGGCATCCCGGCCGGAACGGCCCGCTCACGACTGCACCGGGCCCGCAGAAGAATCCAAGCCGCACTGGAAAGGGACGGATCATGAACGACCTCGAGAGGCTGCGCGAGGACTGGGCGTGCCCGGCGCCGCCGGCCCCCGACGCCCAAGCCGCAGCGCGGGCGGCTCTCCTGGCCCGCGCCGGCCGTCCACGCTCCAGGCGCGGATGGGCGATCCGGGCGCTGGCGGTGGCCGCCGGCGCCGTGATCATCACGACCGGGGTGAGCGTGTTCCAGGGAGAGCGCACGCTGCCCGCCGCCAACGCTCAGGTGGTGCTGACCAGGATCGCGGCGGCCGTACAGGAGAAGGAGTTCACGCCGCCCCGCGGCGACCAGTGGATCTACACCGAGAACCGGGTCGCGGTCCGGGACCAGGGCATCGGCAAGGGCGAACGGCTCACCCCCCAGACACCGCTGCCCGACACGGTCGAACCGCTCTGGACCCGGGCCGACGGCAAGCGGGTGGGCTATCTGGTGGACGGCAAGCTGCAGACCATCGATCCCGGTGAGAGGGCGCCGGAGAACACCTACGCGCTGCTGGCCTCGCTGCCAACCGACCCTGACGCGCTCCTGGCCGAATACCGTGAGCTCTACCAGGGGCAGGTCCCTGCCGACGACGAGTGGATCTTCCTGCGCTTCGCCGTGACCCTCAGCCAGAACCTCGTCTCACCGGAGCACGAGGCCGCGATCTTCCAGGCGATAGCCAAGCTGCCCGGAGTGACGGTGGACGAGACGGCGACCGACACCGAGGGACGTCCCGCGGTATCGGTCTCTCAAGTCGCCGAAGGCTGGCGCAAGGTCGAAATCCTCCTGGACCCCACGACCTATGCCTACCGGGCGCGGCGGGAGACGGCGATCACCGACCACGAGGAGCGTTACCCCAAGCCGAACGGCGTCCTGATGTTCACCTTGAAGGACGGCAAGCAGGTCCCCGTTCCTCCTCATCTGGAGTGGAGCATCGAGAGAGGAACGATGTGGTCGATCTCCACCCGCGTCGCGATCGGCGTCGTGGACCAGGCCGGGGAGCGGCCATGACCCTCCTGGGCCTGGACATCTCCGACATCACCACCACGGAGGCCGTCGCCGCGATCAACCGCACCACCGCGGGCGCACACGGGAGAGGCGCGTCAGGCCGTCTCCCGTCTGGTCCATGCGCGCACGTGCGAGACGTCGAGGAGTTCGGCTCCGTCTCCGAGCGGCAGCGCCTCGGAGGCCCTGCCCTCGACGTACCGGTCGAGGAACGCCAGCGTCAGCGCGCCCACGAGCCGGGTGACGCGCTGCCCGTCCACGAGGCCGAGGTGGCCGAGGTGACCCAGGCGGTGCTTGTCGGGCAGCAGCGCCAGGTCCGTGAAGTCCCGGTGCCCGGCGCCGGCGATCTTGACCCGGACGACGTCCCCGCGCAGCCCCATGTGGCGGAACTCCTCGTAGAACAGGTCGCTGTGGTGCCCGCCGCCCTCGAAGGGCCTTCGAGGAGGCTGGGTGCAGGAATTAGCGGTAGCGACCTGGGGCTTCTTCGCCTGTTAGTAATCCGTGACGTGATGGCCGGGAAGTCCTACAGCTCCGGCAAGCCGCCACTGGGCTGATCAGTGGGTGCGGCGGCGGAGCGCCAGGATCTCGGTGACCTTGGCGATGGCCTCAGGGCCAGGTTTGACGTAGCGCATGGCGGTGCGGGGGTTCTTGTGCCGGGTCTTGCCCATGATGAGCCGCAGCGGCACTTCGGCGTCGCCGAGGTGGGTGGCGGCGCTGTGGCGCAGCTGGTGCAGATCGAGCCCTGCGTACTTGTCCAGCGGGACGCGGGCGCGGTCGTAGCCGAGGCGGGCGCGGCCGGTGTGCGGGCAGATGTCGACGGCCGCCGGTCGGCGGGCGGGGCGGCGTTCAGACAGGAACAGCGGGCCGTGCGTGCGCGTGCTGCCGTCCAGGAGCCAGAGGAGGCGGGGCAGCAAGTGGGCGGCGCCGCTGTCCCAGTACACCCACTCGGTGGCGCCGCCCTTGGAGCGGACGGGGGCGCGGCGGTGCTCCAGGTCGAGGTCCTCGACGTTCAGCGCCAGGATCTCCGCGGCCCTGGCCGCCGTTTCGTAGAGCAGTGGGATCCGGCCGGCAACCGCCGACAAGGGCTCGACCGCTTCATTCTTGAGCGGAGGCCCGCGGCTTCAGGCTCCCGCCGGTCTGCTGTAGTCGGTGGCGGCATAAACCTGCAGGAGCCTCTCGACTCCGCGCAGGAAGGTCTCGCAGATCAGCACCGGGTCGAACAGGCAGCCGGCGGCCATGGCGCCGTCGCGCATCATCACGAAGTGGCGGGCGGCGGACTCGGCGCCGGTCTCCTGGATCTTGGCCAGCAGTTCCGTGACGGTTTCCAGGAACCATTGGCGGTGGGCGAGCACGGCCATGTGCACTGGGGACTCGCGGTCAGGATGCTCGGCGGCAGCGTTGAGGAAGGCGCATCCCCGGAAACCGGGGGACTGGATGCTTTGGGCGATGGACTTGCTGAGGGCGAGGATGGTGTCGGCGGCCGGTAGTCCGGCGGCGATGGCCTCGTCCGCCTGACCCCGCATGGCTCGGTCGACCTCGTTCAGGTAGGCGAGGACGAGGTCTTCCTTGCCGGGGAAGTGCCGGTAGAGGGTGGCCCGCGTCACCTGCGCTTCGGCGACGATGCGATCGATGCCGACGGCGTGGATGCCCTCCGTGTAGAAGAGCCGGGTGGCCGTGTTGAGCAGCCGGGACCGCGCTTCGGACGGCCGGCCTTCGGATTCGCTGCGCATGAGACCATCCTAGTAGGTAGAACGTTCGGTCTTGACAGTTTGCACTGTAGATTGCAGGCTATGCGAGATAGAACGTTCTGTCTTGCAGGAGAGTTGCTCCAGTGGCTCGTCGTCTTTACGTACGCACCGCCGCGCTGTCCATCGGTACGGCCGTGGTCGTCGCGGTCGGCCTATCGGCGGCGGGTCCGGCGTCCGCGGGACGGAGACCTCGGGCTTTCCGTCCTTCGTGAAGCCGGCCCGGATTCCGATCGAGGATCTGCCGCGACCATGGCAGTCAGCAGCGCCCGTGCGCCGGGAGTGCCTTCCCGGAACGAGCAAGGCAGTCTCCTCGTCACTCAAACTCTGAAAGGATCACCATGAGCTCCATCGCTGCTTCGCCCGGCATTTCCGGGACCGCGTCCGCGCTGCGGCGGCTGTACTTCGTCCGGTTCGCGTTCGCCATCGTCTGGGCCCTCGTGATGTTCACGACCGCCGCGAACCTGGGTCCGCTCGCGGTCACTCTGCTCGTGCTCTACCCGCTGTTCGACGTGGCCGCCGCCATCATCGACGCCCGCGCCTCGCGCACCACCGGATCACCTGCCCTGCTGTACGTGAACATCGCGGTCAGCCTGATCACCGCCATCGGCGTGGCCGTCGCCTGCACGTCCGGTATCCCGGCGGTGCTGCGCGTGTGGGGCGCCTGGGCGGTCGTGGCCGGGCTGGTCCAGCTGATCGTGGGGGTCACCCGCCGCAAGATGGGCGGCCAGTGGCCGATGATCATCAGCGGCGGCATCTCCGTCCTCGCCGGCGCGTCGTTCATCCTCGGTGCCTCCGCGGCCAACCCGACGCTGATCAACGCGGCCGGCTACGCCATCCCCGGCGGCATCTTCTTCCTCATCTCAGCCATCCGCCTCGGCCGCGCCGCGAAGGGAAACTGACATGGACGGCAGCACTTACGACAACACTGACGACGTCGTCGTCATCGGGGCCGGCCCGGTCGGGGAGAACGTCGCCGACCAGGTGGTGCGGGGGGCTGAGCGCCGCTGTCGTCGAGCGCGAGCTCGTCGGTGGGGAATGCTCCTACTGGGCCTGTACGCCGACCAAGGCATTGCTGCGCAGCGCGGCGGCGTTGCGGGCGGCGCGTCAGATGCCGGGAGCGCGCGGGGCGGTGACGGCGGTCTCGACGCGGCCGCGGTGCTGAACCGCCGGGATTCCTTATGTGCACCGCGACCTCGCGCACCCGCCATCCGGCGCACAACGTCGGCGCGTCCCATGTCGCTGGATGCCGGTCAAGGGATCGGCCTACTACACCGCCCGCAGTGAGGCCGAGCGCGAGGCCATCAACGCCTGGATCCGCGCCTCCGCCCCGTTCGACGCGGTGGCGGATCTCGACCGCATCACCGCCTCACCCGCCGACCGCGACCGGCTCGACCCCGCCTACGACTCAGGCGATCACCTCCACCTCAACGACGCCGGCTGCCGCGCCCCCTGGCACCGCACGTGTGGAGGCGATCGTGGAGGCCGTGGGCCCAGGGCTGTCTGCGGTCTGGCGCCGGACGGGTCAGGCCGCGTCACGCAGCCTGGCGAAGTCGATGTCCAGGCGGGGCTCGTACGCCTCGGGCGTGATGGCGAGCTCGTGGGTGGAGTACTCGCCGAACCTCATGATGTGCTCGGTCAGGTAGGGGGAGACCTCGGCCAGGTCCTCGGGGTCAATCTTCCATCCCTCGGCCTGCAACTGCCGGACCACGTCGGCGAGGTCGAGCGTGTTGTGGAAGATTACGCAGTTGGTGAGCAGGGAGTTGAACTTCATCGCCTTCTCCCGCTCGATGGGGTCGTTGTCGGCGATCACCCGGCGCTGGCCGAAGTGCAGCCACTCGGCGAAGCCGTTGTAGGCCCGGCGGCCACGGTGGTGCCGTTGCCCCACGCCTGCGACATGTCCAGCCGGGCGTGCGCGTCGACCACGGAGTGGCGCGTTCCAGGCCGCCTCGCGTTGCAGGGGCAGGCCGTTGCCGACGATTACGGTGGAGCCCTCATGCCCGGTGACGCCGAGAGCAGCGGCGATTCGCCGACCAGGCCGGCCCTCGAAGAGGCTGAGCGCAGAGGCGCGCCACCCGTCTCGGGTTCGCGGTGACGCGTTCCCCATATGGTGATCTCGATTACGGTCACAGATACGGTCAGCTCACAGCCCAGTAGGGGCGCGTCTGCCCATAGGGGTGAGGCGCGGCAGACTTGCTCGATAGTGGCGATCTCTTGCTCAATCCCGCTCTCCTCAGCGGGGAGGCGGAAGCAGCGCCTGCGGATGATCACGTGACGGCTATGCTCGCAGCAGCCTGTATCCGGAAGTGGTGAGGCACTGACCGACGCAGTGAGGTATCCGTGGCCAGTAATGCACTCTTCGGCCGCCGTGCCGAGCTCGAACAGCTGTCTAGCTTTCTCGACGCGGCTCGGCGGCATGGCGACGCGCGGCTGATGTGGGGTGACCCCGGCATCGGCAAGTCCGCTCTCATGGCCGCTGCGGCCGAGCTGGCAGTCACGGCGGGGATGCGCGTGCTGCGAGCGTCGGGGTCCGAGTTCGAAGCCAACGTCAGTTACTCCTGCCTCAATCAGCTGCTCCTGCCGGTCGAAGCCGACATCCAGCACCTGCCGCCGCAGCTTCGAGAGGCATTGTCGGTGGCGTTGGGGTTCGGCATCGGCGCGCCCGCAGACGCGCTCCTGGTCTGCAACGCCGCACTCCTGCTCGCCAAGAGGGTCGCCGCTGAGACACCGCTCGCCCTTCTGGTGGACGACGTTCAATGGATCGACCGGGCCAGCGCCGTCGTGCTGGGATTCGTCGCCCGCCGGCTGCAGGGGGTCGGGGCCGCGCTGCTGTTCTCCGCCAGGACGGGCGCAGTGAGTTCCGCGGCGCCTCGCGGGTTGACCGAGATGGCCGTCCAGCCCTTGGATCGAGCGGCGGCAGGGCAACTGGTCGACGTCCACTTCCCGGACATGCCGGTACGGATCAGGAATCGGCTGCTCGATCTGGCACAGGGCAATCCGCTGGCCTTGACGGAACTGCCTTCGACGTTGCTGGGCGCGACGCATCCCGCGGTGGCGCACTCGGAGGTGGTCCCGCTCAGCGACCGGCTCCAGGCGATGTTCGCCGCGCGGATCGCCGATCTGCCGGCATCGACCCGGAGAATGCTGTTGCTGGCCGCGTTCGAGGGCACCGGCGACGTCCGGGTGCTCAGGGTTGCCTCGGCGAATGAGGCCGGGCTGGCCGACCTCGCCCCCGCCGAGCGGGCGCAGTTGGTACGCGTGGACGACGCCACGGCGCGGATCGCGTTCCGGCACCCGCTGATCAGGTCGGCGATCGTGGCGGGGTCCACGCACGAAGAGCGCCGGACCGCGCATGTCGCCCTCGCCGGCGCCCTGCCGGGTGACCAGGAACGTCGTGCGTGGCATCTGGCCGCGGCCGCCGTCGGCCCGGACGAGACGGTGGCGGCGCTGCTGGAGGGCTCGGCGCATCGCATCATGCTGCGCGGTGACGCGTTAGCCGCGGTCGCCGCGCTGATCCGGGCGGCCGAGTTGAGCGTGACGAGCGCCGATCGAGGGCGTCGGCTGTCCGAGGCCGCGTACATCGGCGCGGAGGCGAGCGGGGCCATCGACGACGCGAAGACGCTCCTGACCGACGCGCGGCGGGCGGCTCCGGATTCCACTGGCTCGCTTCACGCGGCCAACGCGGCCGCGTTCCTGATGCTCAACGGGGACGGCGACGTCGCCACCGCCCACCGGCTCCTGCTCGGCGCCATCGAGACCGCCGAGCACGGCTACCGGGCGGAGGATCCCGCGCTCGTCGAGGCCATGCACACGTTGATGCTGTTGTCCTGGTACGGCAGCGCTCCGGAATACTGGGAGCCGTTCCACCGGGTGTTGGAGCGGTTGGAGCCGCGACCGCCCGACGTGTTGTCCCTGGCGAGCAGGACCTTCCCGGACCCGGTCCGCACGGGGGCGTCGGCGCTGGCGAGCAGCCGGCGCATCCTCGACACCATGGCGGACGAGACCGACCCCACGCGGATCGTGCGGGTCGGCACGGCCTCGGTCTATCTGGATCGGCTGGGTGACTGCCGCGAGTCCTCGTGGCGGCTGGTCCAGCAGGGACGGGACGGAGGCGCGCCCCGGCGGCACCTCGGCGCCCTCATGCACCTGTGCCTGGACGACTTTCTCGTCGGCCGATGGGACGAGGCCGAGGAGCTGGCCGGCGAGGGCCAGCAGGTCTGCGAGACCAGCGGTTTCTCCTTCTTCGCGTGGTACTTCCTGTACAACAGGGCGATCCTCGCCGCCGGACGGGGACGCTTCGAGGAGGCGTACGCGCTCGCCGACGAGATCACCCACTGGGCGCTCCCCCGCGGTGTGACGGCCGCGGCGCTGTTCGCCCAGCACCCGCGTGCCCTGGCTGCGCTGGGACAGGGGGACTTCGGCGCGGCCTTCCACCACGCGGCCGCGATGAGCCCGCCCGGCGCCCTCGCCGCGTACGTGCCTCACTGCACGTGGGTCATGCTCGACCTCGTCGAGGCGGCGGTGCGGACAGGGCGGATGGTCGAGGCCAGGGCGCACGTCGAGGCGATGCGGGCCGCCGACGTGGCCGCGTTGTCGACCCGGATGACGCTGGTCCAGGCAGCGGCGGAGTTCCTCGTGTCCGACGACGACGGGACGAGGGAGCGGCTGGAGTCGCTGTTGTCGGGCCACGTGGCGGAACGGTGGCTGTGGGACGCCTCCCGCGTCCGGCTCGTCCTCGGCGAGAGGCTGCGTCGTGACAGGTCGGCGTCGCAGGCGCGCCGGCACTTGCTCATCGCCCGCGACGGCTTCGCCGCGATGGCCGCCGGGCCCTGGGTCGAGCGTGCGCAGAACGAGCTGCGCGCCGCCGGACACCGGACGGCCGAGGCCTCGGCAGGCGGCCCGGCCGCCCTGACCGCGCAGGAGTTGCAGATCGCCGAGCTGGCGGCGAGCGGCCTGACCAACAAACAGATCGCCGAGCGGCTGTACCTCTCGCACCGGACGGTGGGCGCGCACCTGTACCGCATCTTCCCCAAGCTCGGCGTCGCCTCCCGCGCCGGGCTCAGGGATGCTCTCTCCCCGGATTCCGAAGCCCCGCGCTGAGCTCGTCGGCCTGTGCCTCCTTCTCCTCCAGCAGCCGCTCCAGCAGGCGCCGGGTGGTGGGGTCGTCGGCCCCGACCCAGCGCACCGCCTCCTGCAACGACTGGACGAGGATCCGCGCCCCCACGAGGTCCTGCGTCACGATGCCGGTGAGATCGCCGTCCTGGAACGCCTGGAAGGTGATGCGTGACCGCGCCGGCAGGTGCCGTGGGTCGTGGTCGGCGGCGAACCCGAGCTGAGCGATGCGGGTCGCGAGCAGCCGCGCGCCGGCGCGGTCACGGTCGGCGCAGCCGTGGAGGAACTCCGCGACCGCTCGATGCGACGGCCCGCGGACGAGCAGGGCGTGCTGCTCGTACTGCAACGAGGACACGACCAGGCTGGCCAGCAGCACGTTCAGCAGGTGTGCGACCGCTTTGAGCTCGGCCCGGTTCGAGGGCGTGACCGCACCGTCGTCCGGGTCGAACAGCGCCCGGTCCCGGACCTCCCGCATGCGCAGGACGGCCGGCGGCTCTGAAGGACTCGTCACGTGTCGATGGTCGGGCACACGCCCGAGCCGCGCATCTGTCAAATGACCTAACCGCATCAGCAGTTAGGTCATCGGCCGCCATGGGCGCTCAAGGCGGGAGTCGGATGACTGATGTGGCGCCGGCCGGGCGGCGCCGACAGTGGGCTGCGACAGATCCACCCGTGAGGAGTGATCCCATGACCATCGGCCACGGCTTCCACGCCGCCATGACCGCGCAGCCCGGCCGGGGCGACGACCTGATCGCCGCCCTGCTCGACGCGCCGTCCCTGCCGAACGACGACTGCCGTGTCTTCCTGGTCGGCCGCTCGGCCGGCGACCCGGACACCGTTTACGTCACCGAGGGCTGGGTCAGCCAGGAGGCCCACGCCAGGTTCTTCGCGACCGAGCAGGCACAGACGTTCGCCGCCGCCCTCCAGCCGTTGCTGGCCGGGCAGCCGCGGTACGCCGACGAGATTCCCGTCGGCGGCAAGGCCGCCCTGTGAACGAGGAGACCACCATGCCCCGTCCCGGCCTCGACCCCGAACTGCGCGCGTTCCTCGCCGACCTGCCTCCCATGCCCGAGCTCGACGCGGAGGTGCTCACCGAGCTGCGCAGACTGCCGTCCACGCCAATCGACGTCATCCTCCAAGGCCGCGCCGCCGGCCACCGCGAGATCACCGCGCCCGTCCCCATGTCGATCTTCACCCCGGCCAGGACCGGTCACGCGCCGGCCCCGTGCGTCTACTGGGTCCACGGCGGCGGCATGGTCATGGGAGACCGCTTCTCGCAGATCGACATCCCCCTGGACTGGCTCGACCTGTTCGGTGCCGCCGTCGTCTCCGTGGAGTACCGGCTGGCGCCGGAGGCCACCGGCACGATCCCGGTCGAGGACTGTTACCAGGGCCTGCTCTGGGTCGCCGAGCACGCCGACGAGCTGGGCATCGACCCGAGCCGGATCGTCGTGGCGGGGGTCAGCGCCGGCGGTGGCCTGGCCGCCGGGCTCACCCTGATGGCCCGTGACCGGGGCGGGCCGCCGATCGCCGGGCAGGTGCTGATCTGTCCCATGCTCGATCACCGCAACGACACCGTCTCAAGCCGCCAGTACTCCGGCGCGCCCGGGGTCTGGACCCGCGAGATGAACGCGTTCGGCTGGCGGTCGCTCATCGGCGGCGGCGAGGTGTCCGGCTACCTGTCGCCCGCGATCGCCGACGACCTGTCCGGCCTGCCGACCACCTACGTCGACGCAGGGACGGCCGAGGTGTTCCGCGACGAGGACGTCGCGTTCGCCACCCGGATCTGGGCCGCGGGCGGTCAGGCGGAGCTGCACGTCTGGGCGGGCGGTTTCCACGGCTTCGACGCGCTGTGCCCCGGGGCTCGGGTCTCGGTCGCGACCCGGCGTACCAGGAACGACTGGCTCGCCCGGGTGCTGGGCACGTCTCCCGGAGCCGTCCGGTGAGCGCCCACGACCGCGCCGCGTTCCTGCACGAGTTCGCCCGCGCCCCCTTCACCGTCGGCGCGGTCGCGCCGAGCGGCGAGCCGCTGGCCGACCTGATCACCGCGCCTGTCACACGTGACGGTGACCCGCTGGTCGTCGAGGTCGGTCCGGGCACGGGCGCGTTCACCGCGGCGATCCAGCGCCGGCTCGGCGGCCGTGGCCATCACCTGGCCGTCGAGGTCAACGAGCGCTTCGCGCGGCGTCTCGCCACCCGGTACCCCCGGATCGACGTCGCCGTGGCCGACGCCCGGGACCTGGGCGAGGTGCTCGCGGCGCGCGGCCACCACCGCGCGGACGTCATCGTGAGCGGACTGCCCTGGGCGGCGTTCACCGCGAACCGCCAGCACGACCTGCTCGACGCCCTCACCGGCGCCCTCGCCCCGCACGGCGCGTTCACCACGTTCGCGTACGCGCACACGCGATGGACGCCGCCGGCGCGACGGTTACGGCGATCCCTGGACGGGCTGTTCGAGGAGGTCGTGGTCAGCCGGACGGTGTGGGCCAACGTGCCGCCCGCGTTCGTCTACTTCTGCCGCCGGCCCCGTGTCCCGGCCCTGGCCCTCGATTAGATGCGGCAGAAGACTTCGCCGGTCGGCGAGGACCACCGGGCGACGCCCTTCGAACTGTTCTTCGACCTCGTCTACGTCTTCGCGATCACGCAGCTCACCGGCTCCATGGCACGCGAGCGCGACGCCGACGGCGTGTTCCGGGGGCTGCTGATGCTGGCGCTGCTGTGGGGCACCTGGTCCGGCTACACCTGGCTGGGCAACCATTCCCGGGCGGACGGCGGTCTGCTGCGGGGCGGGATGGTCGTCGCGATGGCGGCGATGTTCGTGGTCGGCCTCACCATCCCGGAGGCGTGGGCCGACGGGCCGGGCGCCTTCGTGCTGGTGGGCGCCTACCTGGTGGTCCGGTGGGTGCATCTCGTGGTCTTCGCCGTGGCCGCGGACGGTGACACCGGGCTGCGCCGTCAGATCGCCATCACCTGGCTGCCCATGACGGCGAGCGCGGCGCTCCTGGTGTCCGGGACGGCGCTGGGGAGCTGGACGCAGGTGCTGCTGTTCGCGGTCGCCCTGGTGGTGGACTGGGCGGGCATCTACCTCACGGCCAGGAACGGTCACTGGCGGCTGCGCAGCCCGGCGCACCTGACCGAGCGGCACGGGTTGTTCCTGATCCTGGCCATCGGCGAGTCGGTCGTCGCCGTCGGCGCCGGCGCCGCAGGACGGCCCATCAGCGCGGGGCTGCTGCTGGCGGCCGTCCTCGGCATCGCCGTCGCGGTGTGCCTGTGGTGGCTCTACTTCGACGTGGTGGCGGGCGCGGCGGAGCGCAGGCTGCGCGGCGTACGTGGTGAGGAGCAGGTCATGCTGGCCGTCGAGGCCTACACCTACGGGCACTTCCCCATGATCGCCGGGATTCTGCTCACCGCTCTGGGCGTCGAGGGCGTGGTCGCGCACGCCGGCGAGGGTGCGCCCCTGGGCGTGTTCTCCGCGCTCGCGCTCCATGGCGGGGTCGCGCTCTACCTCGTGGGACATCTGCTGTTCAGGCTCCGGACGCACCGCACGCTCGGCCGCCGGCGACTGGTCGCCGCCTGCGTCGTCCTGGCCGCGGCGCCGGTCGCCGCGGTTCTCCCGCCGCCGGTCGGGCCGGTCGTCGTGGTGGCCGTCCTGGCCGCGCTAATCGCCGCCGAGAGCCGCCCGCCTCGTGAGCAGGAATGGGCAAGGACGCGCGAGCTTCGGGGATCGTCCGCCCGGCGCGGGACTGATTACCTAGCCCCGACAGAGGGAGGACGATGACGAACCATCACCGCAGCGTGATCTCGCTCCAGGTCAACGGCGTGCCGCACCGGCTGGACGTCGACAACCGCACGACGCTGCTGGACGCGTTGCGCGAGGACGTCGGCCACACCGGCCCCAAGAAGGGCTGCGACCACGGCCAGTGCGGCGCGTGCACCGTGCTCCTCGACGGCCGGCGGATGGTCTCCTGCCTCACGCTGGCGGTGGCCGCCGAGGACGCCGAGGTCACGACCGTCGAAGGGCTGGCCGGTGACGGCGAGCTGCTGCCGCTGCAGCGGGCGTTCATCGGGCTCGACGGCTTCCAGTGCGGATACTGCACGTCCGGGCAGCTCTGCTCGGCGGCCGGGATGCTGGCCGAACACGCGGCGGGCTGGCCCAGCGCGGTCACCGCCGACGTGTCCCCGGACGGCCCCCCGTCGGTGCTGGACGCGGCGGAGGTGCGGGAGCGGATGAGCGGCAACCTGTGCCGCTGCGGCGCCTACCCGTCCATCGTCCGGGCCGTGCTGGAGACGGTCGCCCGGAAGGAGATCGCGGGATGAGGGAGTTCGCCTACGAACGCGCGACGGACGTCCGTCAAGCGTTGATCGCAGCCGGCGGCGGCGCCCGGTACCTGGGCGGCGGCACCAATCTCGTCGATCTGATGAAGGCCGGGGTGGAGGCTCCCACGAGGCTGGTCGACATACGGCGGCTGCCGCTCGCCGGCGTCGCCGAGGCCCCGGACGGCGGGCTGGTCGTCGGCGCCACGACGACCAACAGCGACCTCGCCGCCCACCCCGAGGTACGGCGGCGCTACCCGGCGCTGAGCCAGGCGGTGCTGGCCGGCGCGTCCGGCCAGCTCCGCAACATGGCAACGGTGGGCGGCAACCTGCTCCAGCGGACCCGGTGCGCCTACTTCGCCGCGCAGGTGTGCAACAAGCGCGTCCCCGGCACCGGCTGTCCCGCGATCGCCGGGGAGCACCACAACCACGCCGTCCTCGGCTGGACGCCGAGCTGCGTGGCCACCCATCCCTCCGACATGGCGGTCGCGATGCTGGCGTTCGACGCGGTCGTGCGTTACGAGACGCTCGACGGCTCCGGGGAGCTCCCGCTGGCGGAGTTCTACCCGCCCGTCGGGGACACGCCGGACCGCGAAACGGCGCTGCCGCCTGGCGCGTTGATCACCGCGGTGGCCCTGCCCGGGAGCGCGGTGTCCCCGCGCTCGCGCTACCGGAAGGTCCGCGAGCGCGCGTCCTACGCCTTCGCCACCGTCTCCGTCGCGGCGGCGCTCGACCCGGACGACGGCTCGGTGCGCATCGCTCTCGGCGGGGTCGCCTCGCGGCCCTGGCGCGCCCGCACCGCCGAGGCTTTCCTGTCGGACGCTCCCCTCACGCCCGAGGCGTTCCGGGCCGCCGCGGACGCCGAACTGGCCGCCGCCGAACCGCTGCCAGGCAACGGCTACAAGGTGAGGCTGGCCGGCAATCTCATCGAGACCGTCCTGAAGGAGCTCCTGCCATGAAGAACGCGGTCGGGGTCGCGCGGCCGCGGATCGAGGGCCGGGCCAAGGTCACCGGCGCCGCCCGCTACGCCGCCGACGTGCCGGTGCCTGGCCTGGCCTTCGGCGTGGTCGTGCTGGCCACCGTGTCGCGGGGCCACATCAGGGACATCGACGTCTCCGCCGTCCAGGGCATGCCCGGCGTGCTGGGTGTGATCGACCACCGGAACGCGCCTCGTCTCGACCCGGCGGCGGGCGGCTTCTTCGGCCCGGACGGCCAGTTGCAGCTGTTGCAGGACGAGGTGATCCCCTTCGCCGGACGGCCCGTCGCGCTCGTCGTGGCCGAGACGCTCGAACAGGCCCAGGCAGCGGCCGAGGCGCTGCCGGTGACCTACGACGAGGAGCCGCACGACACGGCCTTCACCGCCGACCACCCGGCGAGCCGTCCAGCGGTGACGATCTTCGACGAGCCCGTGGACGTCGGCGACGTGGAGGCGGAGCTCGCCGCGTCCAAGGTGGTGGTCGAGGAGCGGTACCGCACCCCCGAGGAGCACTGCAGCGCCATGGAGCCGCACTCGGCGACCGCGTGGTGGGAGGGCGAGCACCTGGAGGCGATCGACTCCAACCAGGGACCGTTCTCCGTGGCCCGCACCCTGGCCACGCTGTTCTCCTTGAGCCCGGAACTGGTACGCGTCCGCACCGAGCACGTCGGCGGCGGCTTCGGCTCCAAGGGACTCTGCGGTCCGCAGCTGATCCTGGCCGCGATGGCCGCGCGGCTGTTCGGCCGGCCGGTGCGGGTCACGCTCACCCGCGCCCAGGTGTTCCTGGCGACCGCGATGCGGCCCGCGACCGACCAGCTGATCCGGATCGGCGCCGACGCGGACGGCCGGCTGCGGGCGATCCACCACGAGGCGGCGTTCGAGATCTCGCCGCTGGTGGAGTACCTGGAGGGCTGCACCGAGCTCACCAAGACGCTCTACGCGGCCCGCGCGATCCGGACCCGGCTCAGCGCGGTGCCGCTCGACATCCTGCCGCCGTACTCGATGCGGGGACCGGGCGCCGCGCCCGGGTCGTTCGCCCTCGAATCCGCCATGGACGAGCTGGCCGAGCAGCTGGGCATGGATCCGCTGGAACTGCGGCTGCGCAACGAGCCGAAGGTCGGTCCTGTGTCCGGCCTGCCGTTCAGCAGCCGCAATCTGGTCGCGTGCCTGCGCGAAGGCGCACGCAGGTTCGGCTGGGACACCCGCGATCACCGGCCGCGGACGCGGCGGAAGGGGCCTCTGCTGGTTGGCACGGGGCTGGCCGCGACGTCCTTCAGCGCCGGGGCCTTCCCCTCCTCGGCCACGATCACCGCCGAGGAGGACGGGACCTTCACGGTCGCCGTCGGCGCCACCGACCTCGGCACCGGCGCGCGCACCGCGCTGACCGCGATCGCCGCCGACGCGCTGGCGGTCGGCACGGACCGGATCCGGCTCCGGATCTCCGACAGCGGCCTCGGTCCCGCGTGGGGCGCGGGCGGTTCCCGGGGGACCACGTCCTGGGGCTGGGCGATCACCGAGGCCGCGGAGAAGCTACGCGGCCAGGGCCGCCGCGGGACGGTCACGGCCGACACCACGAGCTCGCTCGGCGGGTTGCCGTCCCTGGAACGGCACGCCTTCAGCGCCGTGTTCACCGAGGTGACCGTCGATCCGATGACGGGCGAGGTGCGGGTGCGGCGGCTGCTCGGGATCTTCGCGGTGGGCCGAGTGGTCAACCCGCTCATGGCCCGCAGCCAGGTCGTCGGCGGGATGATCGGCGGGCTCTCCATGGCGTTGCACGAAGAGGGCCTGCGCGATCCGGTCTCCGGCCGGCACGTCAACGCGGACTTCGCCGGCTACCACATCGCCGCGCACGCCGACGTGCCCGACATCCAAGCCGACTTCGTGCCCGACCACGAGCCCGGCATCCCCATGGGCGTCAAGGGCGCCGGCGAGATCGGCAACGTCGGCACGGCCGCCTCGATCGCGAACGCCGTCTGGCACGCCACCGGCGTCAGGCAGAGATCCCTGCCGATCCGTCTCGATCGCGTGCTGGAGTGAGGCGCCTGGCGTCCTGGCTCGGCGACGCGCCGAACTGGCGACGATACTCGCGGCTGAACTGGGACGGGCTGGTGTAGCCGACGCGCCGGCTGACGGCGGCGACGTCACCCGGCGCCGCGGCGAGCTGGAGCCGTGCCTGCTGGAGGCGGATCTGCTTCTGGAACTGGATCGGGCTCATCGCGGTGACGGCGTGGAAGTTGCGGTGGAAGGCCGAGACGCTCATCCTCGCCAGTCTGGCCACGTCCTCGACGCCGAAGGGCTGCGCGTAGTGGTCGCGGATCCACTGCACCGCGCGGGCGACGTGGCTGAGGCTGCTGTCGGGAAGCCCGAACTGGCGCACGATCGCGCCCTGCTCCCCCGTGATCAACCGCCACAGGATCTCCCGTTTGACCAGCGGCGCGAGGACGGTGACATCGCCGGGCCGGTCGAGCAGGCGCAGCAGGCGGACGAGCGCGTCGAGCAGCTCGGCGGAGGCGGTGCTGACCGCCAGCCCGGGCGGCGCATCGTCGCCGAGCTCCGGCAGATCGTCCGGGCCCGCCTGCAGCAACACCTCCGCGATGGCCGCCGGATGCAGGGTCAGCCCGACCCCGAGCCCGGGTCGTTCGGCGTCGGCCTTCGCGAAATGGGCGGTCACCGGCAGGTCGATCGAGGCGACGAGGTACTGCCCCTCGTGGTACTCGTACAGGCGGTCGCCCAGCGCGAACCGTTTCGTGCCCTGGGCGACGAGCGCCAGCACCTTGCCGTAGGTCGTCGGTGTCGGAGGCTGGGGGCGTTCGGCCTTGAAGATCAGCACATCCTCGATGGGAGTGGCGAGATCAGGTCGAGCATGGCGGATGAGGAGGTCGCGCAGCTCGTCGAGGGCCATGGTTCCCATCCAAACACCGCGCGAGGTTCGGCGACAATCGGGCCCACACACCCGGGTGGAGGCGTGGCGGCCGAGGAAGCAGAAGATGGCGCCAGCGCCAGTGCGCTGATCCGCCAGAGGGCCGCTCACGCCGCGGTGAGGTCGAGCGGGTTTCCCTGTCCAGCCGGAACCGGGCGACGTACCTGCGTGGGTTGCTGCTGGACGGGCGGCGTAAATCGATGCAGCCGATGGCGCAGCGGCTCGGGGTGGATCACCAGGCGTGGCAGCCGTTCGTGACCACCTCGACCTGGGACACCCGGGCGGTGCGGGCCAGACTGACCCGACGGGCCGTCGAGGTCGCGGAGCCGGTGGCGTGGGTCATCGACGACACGGGCTTCCCCAAGGACGGCACGGGCTCGCGTGTGTGGCGCGGCAGTACTCCGGCGCCCTGGGAAAGGTGGCCAACTGCCAAGATCGGGTGAGTGTCCACGCGGTCAGCGACACCGCGTCCAGCCCGCTGGATTGGCGGCTGTTCGTGCCCACGTCATGGGATGACCAGGCCTGTGATGCCGCCACCGGTCTGCAGGTGGCCGCGCGACGGGACCGTTGCGGGACCCCCGATGGCGAACGCCATCGTCCGAAGTGGATGATGGCGGTGGAGATGCTCGATGCGCTGATCGAGCAAGGACTGCGGCCTCCGCTGGTCGTGGCCGATGCCGGTTACGGCGACAGCAGTCAGTTCCGCGGCGCTGTGGACGAGCGCGGGATCGGCTACATCGTGCAGGTCTAAGGCGACGCCCTCGCGCACGCCCCAGACGTGGTCGCAGTGCCCCGGGTCTGGTCGACCGCACTCTATGTGCATCTGGACGATCACGTGATGCCTTCGCGGGGCCGGCCTCGCGGGCGAGGCCGACCGCCGGTGCTGACCCCGGCCGAGGCGGTGGTCGTGGCAGTGGCGCAGGTGCTGCTGCGCTGTGATGACGAACGCCGCTGGATGCGGATGCCGGCCGGCCGGATCGGGCACCTGTTCCCCAGACTGCCGTCCCAGTCGCAGTACAACCGGCAACTGCGTGACCTGGGGCCGGCCATGTCAGCGGCGGCGCTGTGGCTGGCCCGCCAGATCCCGACCTGGCACGCACGAGCCGTTGCGACTGATGGACGGTATCCCGATCCGCTGCGGCGCCTCGCGGGTGACGGTCAACAGATCACACCTGGGTGAGATCGCCGGATACGGCATGGACAAGTCCCACCACGCCTTCTACTGGGGCGCCACGCTGATGCTGATCACCACCGCCGACGGCGCGGTGACCGGCTTCAGCCTGGCCCACCCCAAAGAGCTCGATGAACGCAAGCAGGCCCTGCACCTGCTACACGTCCACCAGATAGCCGACGGGCCATGCCCGATCGTGTGCGACAAGGGATTCGCCGGAGCCGGCATCGAGAAGGCCGCCGCCGATCTCGGCCATCTCCTGATCCGGCCGGCCCGCGAAGACGAGCCCGCACCTGCCCTGCCATTGCCCGGCTGGCTGCGTCAGCGCATCGAGGCGATCATCTGGACCCTGAAGAACCAGCTCGGCCTCGAACGCCACAACGCCCGCCACCCGAACGGCCTCTGAGCACGCATCAGCCAGCCCTCAACGCCGCCATCTGGCACAACTGGAACACCGGCGCACCCGTGAAACGGTCCTGACTGCCTACGACCACTGACCCAAACTTCACATCAGCGATCTAGCGTGGGGTCAGCTTGCGCAGGACCACGCCGAGCAGGCGGTCGGCCCTCAGGTACCCCGACACGCGGGAGTCGTACGACTGCGCGGGGTTGTCGCCCACGACGACGAGGCGACCGGCGGGCACCTGAGTTCCCGGCGCGTCGCGGAGCGCGGGGATCTGCTCGCGGGGGATCGGGTCGCCGGGGACCGCTGCCAGGCGTTTGATGATCCACCGAGTCTCACCCTCGTCCGCCATCCGTGCCAGCACGACGACCTGGCCGGTGCGGACGCGGGTGGGTCTGACCCGCCGTACGAGGACGCGCTCTCCTGGCTGGTAGGTGGGCAGCATGCTGTTGCCCTCGACGGTCACCACCAGGTAGCGCAGCCGCAGCCAGGCCAGCGCGAGCAGCGCCGGGGCGGCGATGGCGACGACGGCGGTCACGGCGTGACCGCCAGGTCGTCGCGGTAGCCGCTGGCCTGGCGGCCGTACAGGCCCGCGTAGGTGCCGCCCGCGGCCAGGAGTTCGGCGTGCGTGCCCCGCTCGGTGACGACGCCGGCGGACAGCACCACGATCGCGTCGGCGTCGCGAGTCGAGCCGAGCCGGTGCGTGATCACCACGCTGGTCCTGCCCCTCCTGAGGCGCGCGAGCTGGGTGTGCACCTCGTACTCGGCCTCGGCGTCCAGGCCCGCGCTCGGCTCGTCGAGGATCATCAGGTCCCTGTCGCTGCGCAGGAACGCCCTGGCCAGGGCCAGGCGCTGCCACTGCCCGCCGGACAGCAGCACCCCGTCCTCCTCCTCGTCCTGCTCGGGCGCGAAATCGCGGCTGAGCAGCGTGTCATAGCCGTACGGCAGGGCCGACACCGCATCGTGGACCCCCGCCTCGCGGGCCGCGCGCTCCAGCCGTACGTGATCCTGGGCGGCGGTCAGGTCGCCGACGCCGACGTTCTCGCGGGCGGTCAACTCATAGGCGACGAAGTCCTGGAACACCGCGCCGACCCTGGCACGCAGCGACTCGGGCGGTACGTCGCGGATGTCGACGCCGTCCCACAGGATAGAGCCCCGGGTCGGGTCGTAGAAGCGGCACAGCAGCTTGACCAGTGTGCTCTTGCCCGCGCCGTTGCGCCCCACGAGAGCGACCGTCTGCCCGTGCGGGATGAACAGGTCGACGCCGCGCAGCACCCACGGGTGCTCGTCGCTGTAGCGGAACCACACGTCGCGCAGCTCGATCCCGCCCCGCAGCTCGGGCAGTACGGCGGGCTCGGCGGGGGCGGGCAGCCCCGGGCCCTCGCCGGTAATCCTGATGTGGTGGTGGAAGATCAGCAACTGCTCGTGCGCCATCACGCCGGCCGACACCACCGTGTTCAGCGCGCCCTGCACGCCCGCCACGGCGGCCACGAACATCGACACGTCACCGACGCTCAGGCTGCCCTGCCCGGCCGCCAGGATCGCCCAGACCAGGCCGATCCCCGCCACCACCGCCGCCGCGCTCGCCAGCCCGGCCTGCACGGCGAACTCGCGCCTGTCCATCGAACGGCGGGCGGCGTTGGCGGTGCGCACCTCGCCCAGCATGCGCCCGCGCAGGAACGAGCCCAGGTCGAACAGCCGGATCTCCTTGGCGGCCTCCGCGGTCGACATCAGCCGGGCGTAGAACATCTCCCTGCGCTCGACCGGGCCGATCCGCCACATCATGTTCACCCGGCTGCGCGAGAGCCGCAGCTCGATCAGAAACGCGGGCAGCGCCGACAGCAGCACGAGCCCGGTGAACAGCGGGCTGATCACCAGCAGCGAGCCCACGAAGCCCGCTACGGTGATGGCGCTGCGCACGGCTGACAGCCCGGTGTCGATCAGCCTGCCGGGGTTGCTCGCGCTCTGCTGCGCCATCCGCAACCGGTCCAGGAAGGCCGGGCTCTCGAACGGCGCCAGGCCGGTGAAACCGCAGATCGCGGTGAACAGCTCGTCCTTGGCCCGCAGCGAGACCCGCCTGTCGACCTCGGCCCGCAGGTACTGCCCTGCCTGCGCGGCCGCCGCGGCCAGCGTGGTGATCACCGCGATCCCTACGGCCTGTCCCGGCAGCGCGGAGACCTCTCCGCGGGCGATGCCGTCGAGCACGGCCTTGGTCAGCCAGGCGAGCACGACCGGCGCGCCCGCGCCCACCAGCGTCACGGCCAGGTAGCCGATGACCTGCGCGGGCGCCGCCCTGCACACCATCGCGGCCCCCCGCGCCGCGCCCGCGGCCAGGTGGCTGAACCCGGGGGTCTCCCGCCTGCCGCCTATCACGCCGCGGACCCGCTGGGCAGCCGCGTGACGTCGCCCACCCTTCCTGTTACCGCGCCCTCCCCGACCAGGAAGAAGCTGGGGAACGAGTTGACGTCGAACGCCGCGCTGACGGCACCGCCGCCGTCCTCGAGCACGACCTGGGCCACCGGGGACAGGCTGCCGACCATCTGCTCGTGGCCGCCGCCGTGCCCGTCGACCACGACGAGCACCCGGGATCTGTCCTGGCCAGATGCCCAGGAGACGAGTTCGGGCAGCTTCTTGCGGCAGGTGGCGCACTCGGCTGCGATGAACGCGACCACCGTGTCGTCGGGGAGCTTGTCTCGTGCCACCACGGCGCCGTCCACCGTACGCACGTCGAAGTCGCCGACACGGTCGCCTACGGCCAGGCCACCCTTCCCGAACAGCCCGCCCATCTCCACGACCTCGTCCAGGGCGTCGATCAGCTTGACGTGTTCCTTCAGCCGCCTGGTCACGGCGAGGGTCATCGCCAGGTCGACCAGGCACAGCACGCCGACAAGCACCGCGACGGCGATCACGAACGGCACAGCACACCTCCGGTCCGTAACGGGGGTGCCCGGCAGGGGGCGGCCGGGCACCAGATCAATCAGCGAGGCCGCTTACCGCTAGCAATAGCGGCGCGTGCAGTCGCCGCAGTGGCTGCTCCCGTTGGGGTAGAAGCAGCAGTACGCCCCGTTGAACGTGGCACCGCAGCAGTAGTAGCCGCAGTCGGTGGCGCGGGCGATGGCGTGAGGGGCGACCTTTTCCAGGATCCGGTCGGCCAGGTTGGTCAGGGTCTTCATCGAATCTTCCTCCGTTGTCACGGCATGTCGGTCCGCGGCGCCGCTCACACAGCGTTGTTCTCCTGTTTGGCCTCCAGCTCGCCCGCGACGGCGGCGTAGAGTGCGTCGATCCGCGTGGTGTGGTCACGCAACCGCCTGACCACCGCGAGGGTCAACATCAGGTCCACCGCGCACAGCGCGCAGGCGAAGACCACGAGAGCTACCGCGAACGGCATGACTACCTCCGGTTACTTGGGGTTACTTCAGCACCATTTCCGCGCGTCGTAGCTCGTGATGCAGGAACCGCAGTAGCTGTTGCCGTTGGGGTAGTAGCAGCAGTACCTCCAGTAGTCCGCGCGGCAGCACTGGTACTCGCAGTCGGTCGCACGGGCGGTGGCGTGCGGGGCGACTCTCTCCAGGAGCCGGTCGGCCCACCTGGACATCGTGCGCATGGAACCTCCCTTGTGGGGATTGGCCGGTTGCCCGGAGCATGCGCCGAAGGTCTCAGTGGATTCTCAACGGTTTCTCAATGCCTGCGCCCGCTGCCTGATCTTCGTGGCGTTCGCGTCGCCGACGGCCTCGTAGCACTCGATCGCCCGTTTCCACGCCTCGTACGCCGCCTCCACATTGCTCGCCTCCGCCTGCGTCTCGCCGAGCCTGACCAGCGTCTCGGCGGCCGCGTGCAGGTCGTCGCAGCTCTGCAGCAGGTCGGCGGCACGCTCGTGGCACTCGTCCGCCCGCGCTTGGCCCGCCACCAGCTGGTGTTGTTCAGCGCCCGCGGCTTGCCGATGGCGTCGCCCGCCTGCCTGAACAGTTCCATCGCCCGTACGGCGTGCCCGAGCTCCCGCCCCGGCCTGATCCTGCTCAGCGGCACCGTCAGGCCCAGGTGGACGTGCGCCTCCAGCACCGGCTCGTCGAAGTCGGCGTGCATCCGCAGCGCCCGCTCGAAGTGGGTGACGGCATCCCCGTCGTGGCCGAGCCGCAGGTGCGCGCGGGCCAGGCTGTTGTGGCAACGCGCCGCGGCCAGCCCGTCGCCCAGGCGTTCCGCCGCGCCGAGCGCGACCTCCTGGACGTCGAGGATCTCCGTCCACGGTCCCCGGCGCTGCCCGAACTCGGAGAACCCCCACCCCAGCAGCCGGGTGTGCCTGTCCAGCCCGGCCGCGACGGCCTCGGCGAGCAGCGCGGGCAGCACCAGCGGCTCCGCGACGAACCAGCGGGTGGCCTGGGCGGGACCCGCGAACGCCTGGACGATCACGCCGGAGCGCGGGAGATCCAGCGGCATGTTCTCCCAGTGCGGATGTCAGGCAGCGCTTGCCGCCGCCGCCGTGTGCACGTAGTGGTCGAGCAGGCGGCGCGTGGCGGCCTGCCGTACGGGCTGGTCGTCTGTGTCACGGCTGCGCTCGGCGGCGTACTCGCGCAGCAGGTCGTGCAGGCGCAGCCGACCGCCCATGCGCAGCTCGACCAGGTTGGCGTGGTCGAGCCGGGTGACCGTCTCCCTGGCCACGGGCACCGGCAGCGCCGCCAGGCTCGACACGGCCGCCAGCGGCAGATGGGCGCCCGAGTCGCGGCCGAGCAGGCGGAACAGCCGGGCGGCGGGTTCGGGCAGGTCGCGGTAGGAGCGACCGAGCACCTCGCGCAGGTCGATGGCCGGATCCTCGTGCGCGAACGGCTCCAGCCCCGGCCGCGCCGGATCGGCGGCGTCGGACAGCGACAGGTCGGTCCTGCACGACAGCCGCGCGCCCACGATCGCCAGCGCGAGCGGCAGCCGGCCGCACCGGCGGATGGCCTGCTCGGCGGCGTCCGGCTCGGCGCGCAGCCGGGACGCGCCGAGCCGTTCCGACAGCCCGGACAGGTCCGAACGGCTGATGATCAGCGTCAGGCAGCCCTGCGTGCCCGCGAGCAGCGGACGGACCTGGGCCGCGTCGCGGGCGTCGTCGAGCACGACCGGGACCCGGCGCGAGGACAGCACGCTGCGGTAGAGCCCGGCCTGCTCCTCCAGGCTCACCGGCAGCTCCCCGTCGGGCACGCCGAGCGCGCCGAGCAGCCTGGGCAGCACCGCGGCGGCGTCGCTCGCGCCCAGGTCGGCGTGGAGCTGGCCGTCGGGGTAGCGCTCGCGGTTCAGGTGCGCCCAGCGCAGCGCGAGCGACGACTTGCCCCCCGGGCGGGCCGTGGATCACGCGGACGGCAGCCCGCTCGCTGCCCAGCCGTTCGAGCTCGGCCTCGCGGCCGACGAAACAGGCCAGGTCGAGCGGGAATCGCGCGGGCGCGGAGGACTCGGCCGCGCGCGACGCGTGCTTGTCGGCGTGCAGCAACCGCTGGTGCACCCGCTGCCGCTCCGGGCCTGGGGCGACGCCCAGTTCCTCCGCCAGTACGGCACGCGTGTTGGCCCGGCGCTCGGGTCCGTGACACCAGACGCAAAGTAGCTGTGAGTGACTGTAGGCTCCCAGACGCGTGGACATAAGCACCATTGGCGAGCAACGCAACCTGCGGAAACGTGCTCGCCACCGTTATCGGGGCAGGGGGCGCCGGACTGGGCGCCGGACTGGGCGCCGGACTCATCCCCGAACGCCTGGATCGAAATCCGGAGTCGAGAGCCGCAGCCCTCACGCGCCGCGACCTGCGTCAACGCTCTACTTTGCCCCCAGTGACGGCGACCCGAGCACCGGGCCGTCTAGGGGGCGGAACGGGACGGCCGCGGCCCGGCGCCGTGGAGGAGGGTGTCGATGATGCGCGCCGCGAGCGTGTCGGGGTCGGCGCCTTCCGCGTTGCCGTGGAGCGATTCGCCGATGAGCGCGTAGTAGACCCTGCGCACCCAGTCGAGGTCGGCCTTCTCGTCGATGAGCCCGTCGTTCTGGGCCCTGCGCAGGGTGAGGGCGCAACTGTCGTTGATGTCGCGCTGCAACAGCGAGGCCTCGCTGCCCGGCTCCGCGGGCAGGGCCAGGGCGAAGGCCCAGGCGCTCTTCACCTCCAGCACGTTCGCGGTGATCCTGTGCATCGCGACGAGGGGCGGCGCGGTGTCGGGCCTGCCGTCGTCGATGGCCTTGACGAGCTGGCGGGCCGCTGAGGTGGCGAGCGCGTCGGTGAGCGCCTGCCGGTTGGCGAAGCGCCGGTGGATGGTCGTGCGCGCCACACCCGCCTCGGCGGCGATCTGTTCCATCGACGCGCCCGGGTCTGCGGCGAGCACGTGTTCTGCCGCCTCCAGGATCACGCGAACGCTGCGTTCCGCGTCCGCGCGCAGTGTCTTGTCACTCATCATGCCTCCGGTATAGCCCACTTAACCAGCAGAATCTTACAGCACCGATGCAGTTCGAAGGCTAACTGCATCATCTGTGTTGCAGATTTTCTGAATATTGATACATACTGCTCTCAGTTGCTCCACCTCACCAAGGGGAAGACATGAACCGCACCGCTCTCGTCACCGGCGCCTCGTCCGGTCTCGGCGCCGAGTTCGCCATCCAGCTCGCCGCCCAGGGACACGACGTGATCCTCGTGGCCCGCTCGGGCGACCGACTGGCCGCGCTCGCCGAGCGCCTCGTCGCCGACCACGGCGTGCGTGCCCACGTGCTGGTCCAGGACCTCGCGAGGCCCGACGCCGCCCGGCGCGTGGCCGAGCAGGTGACAGACCGCGGTCTGCACGTCGACCTGCTGGTCAACAACGCGGGTTTCGGCACGTGCGGCCGCTTCGAGGAGATCTCGACCGAGCGTGACCACGAGCAGTTGATGGTCAACGTGGTCGCCCTCGTGGACCTCACCCACGAACTCCTGCCCGGCATGCTCGCGCGCGGCGGCGGCTCGGTCATCAACGTGGCCTCGAACGCCGGGTTCCAGCCTTCGCCGTACTTCGCGGTGTACGGAGCGTCCAAGGCGTTCGTCCTGAACTTCGGTCTCGCTCTCCGCCAGGAGTACCGCAAGCGCGGCATCCGCGTGCTCACCCTGTGCCCCGGCCCGGTTGAGACCGGCTTCTTCGAGGCCATCGGCACCCGCAACGCCGCCGTCACCGGCTCGTTCACCACGCCGAAGCCGGTCGTGCGCGCCACGTTGCGGGCGCTGGAGCGCGGGCGCGGCTACGTCGTCCCCGGGTTCGGCAACGCGCTGGGCGCGCACCTGACGCCGCGCCGTCCCCGCACGCTGGTCGCGGCGATCGCCGAGCGCGTCACCCGCAAGGTCCTGGTCGCCGAGTCCGCGGCGTGAAGCTCTCCGCTCCCCTCGCCGCGGGCTCGGCGATGCTGCTCGTCGGCACCTCGACCGCGGTATCGGCGACCGTCGCCGCCTACCCCGTCTTCACCGGCCAGGCCCTGCGTTACGCGCTCGCCGCGGTGATCCTCCTGTTCGTCGTCCGTCGTCAGCGGCTCCCCCGCGTCCGGCTGAACGCGCGTGACGTGCTGCTGCTGTTCGCGCTGGCCGGCACCGGCCTCGCCGGGTTCAACCTCTTCCTCGTCGAGGCCACCAGGCACGCGGGCCCCGCGATGATCGGCACGGTCATCGGCGCGGTACCGCTGGTCATGGCGCTCGTGGGACCGTTGTCGGAAGGACGGCGTCCCGCGCTCCGCACGGTCGGCGCGGCCCTCGTGGTCGCGCTCGGCGCGGCGGTCGCCGCCGGGCTCGGATCGGGAAGCGTGAAGGGCCTGCTGCTGTCGCTGGGCGCGCTCGCCGGTGAGGTGGCCTTCTCGCTGCTGGCCGTGCCCTTGCTGCCCAAGCTCGGCCCGCTGCGGGTCGCGGCCTATCCCGCGGCACTGTCGGTGCCGATGCTGCTGGTGGCGGGGCTCCTGCTGGAGGGCACGTCGGCGCTTCGGCTGCCGACGGCCGGGGAAGCGGCCGGTTTCGTCTACCTCGGCGCGGTCGTGACGGCCGCGGCCTTCTTCCTCTGGTACGACGCGCTGCGCCGGCTCGGCGCCGACCGCGCGGGACTGTTCGCCGGGCTCGTGCCGGTGGGCGCGTTGCTCACGACCGTCGCCCTCGGCCTCGGCGAGGCGGGTCTCGCCGACGTGGCGGGAGCGCTGGTCGTCGCCCTGGGCGTGGTGCTCGGGGGGCGCGGTCAGCGGGCACCGAGAAGGCGGTTGACCGCCGTGACGACGGGCGCCGCGCCGCCCTCGGCCGCCACGCCCGCGGCCGGCGCCTCGGCCCGTTGACGGAAGCCGGGCTCGGTGAGCGCGGCGGTGAGGGCGTCGGCCAGGCGGGCGGGCGTCAGGCGGCGGAACGTGATCGGCGGCGGCGCCACGCCGGGCGCCGCCAGCCTCGACGCCCAGAACGGCTGGTCGTTCATGACCGGCACCGCCACGGCGGGCACGCCCGCCCGCGCCACGGCTCCCGTCGTGCCGCCGCCGCAGTGGTGGGCCACCGCCGCCACCTGGGGGAACAGCGAGTCGTGCGGGACGTCGGGGTTGAGACTGGCAGGAGTCGTTGATCAAGTGGTCTGTATTCAGGCCAGTCGGGCTGAGGGCGTTCACTGTGAGTGGTCATTCGGGGCGTAGCGGTTCCAGGTTCCGCCTGCGTCAGCGGCGACTCGGGTGGTGGTCTTGTCGTGGAAGCCGAGGGCCCGTGCAATGACCGGTGCGGGGGCCTGGAGGACGAGTTGGCGCAGTGCTGCTGGTCGTGCGGTGCTGGTGAGGAATCCAGCGAGGCGTAGATGCTCGCGGAGCGTGCCGGGGTTGGCGGGTTGGTCGGCTCGGCGGCCGGGAAAGAGCCAGCGGGCGCCGGGGTTGGTGGCGGTGTTCAGATGGGGCCGTTCGTCGGCCAGTTGGAGCAGAAGGCTTGCGAAGGGCTCGGGGACCGGTGTCGGCGGGTCTCCGAGTCGAACGTGGAGCTCGCCGTCGAGCGAGATTAGGTCGTCGAGCGTGATGCGAACGATCCGTGTGATCGGCTGAGCGAAGAGGAGCATAAGGCAGGCCGAGACCCGGGTGGGGAGGGCCAGTCTCTCGTCGTTGAGCGCGCGTCGGAGAAGTTCCAGGCGGCGGCGCTGAGACAAGGGCGGAGCCTTAGTGGTGGCCGGAGTCGGGATCCGGAGCTTGGGCATGCGACCATCGCTGATGGCCCAGCGCAGAAAGACCCGCAAGGTGTTGTGGTGATGCTGGGGGTTTGTGGCGTGCCAGGCGTCGAGGAGGCCCTGCGTGCAGGATCCGAGATTGTGAGCGGAGTCATCGAGCCAGGTCAGAAAGCCGTGGGCGGCCTTGAACTGTTCGCCGGCGGAACTGCGGGAGCCTGAGGTCAGAGGACTGGCCGCAGCCCGGGCGCGCATGCGTGGCAGTTGATGCCGGGTGGCGAAGGCGCGCAGGACCCGCAGGTGGGGGTCGTCGGCGAGCTCGGCGTAGCGGTGGGCGAGCCAGGTCTCGTGGTGAAGGATCTGCTTATCGACCAAGGGCGGGGCCCCGCTGGCCATGAGCAGGTCGCGCAGGTGGGCGACGGTTCTCCAGTTCGGAAGCGGGTGGAGGGCTTCGTGAGTGAGGGGAAGGGTGCCGTCCGCGAGATCACTGACGAGGTCCCGGATGTAGGGGCGCCGCAACCACATCCAGGTGGACTTGGGGTTGGGTGAGGCGATCAGCCGATCGGCGAGTGGGCGCAAGGCTGGGCTGATGGAGCCCGTGCCGTCGTCGAAGACGGTGTGGATCAGGTCGGTCAGGGTGCATCTGGTGCAGAGACGACCTGTATAGAGCTGGCCTTCATGTCCGCAGCGGGAGCAGGAGAACGAGCGGGTGATACCAGCGCAATCCCGGCAGATCGCCTCGCCGTTATCGCTGCGGCCGGGCAGGAGACGGTCGGTCCCGCAGGCGGGGCAGGTGCCGTGGGTGTTCTCGGCCTTGTGCAGGCAGGTCCGGCAAATCGTCCCGTCGGACCAGTTCGCGGCCTTGGCGGCGCGGCGGCCGCAGCGGGCGCAGTCGCGCAGATGCCAGCGTTCGTAGTGCTCTGGGGAGAGGGGGCTCATTGGTCGGGGAGGATCCGGGCGCGCTTGGGCCTGATCGGCGCGATCTGGGCCGCCGGGCCGGTGTCGCCGGTGGCGCGGCGGGGTGCGGCATTTTCGGCTTTGGTGGCGATGAGGTCGGCGGGGGTGCAGTCGAAGATGTCGCAGAGCGCGGCGAGGACCGGCATGGAGAGCCGTTCGGGGATGTGGGTGACCAGCCGCCAGATCTGAACCGAGGACAGGGTGATGCCGCGGTCGGCGAGAGGCTGGGCGAGGGCGGTGGCGGTGAACATGCCATGCGCGGCCATGGTCTCGCGGAGCCGCCACTGGTAGCTGACCTGGCGTTTCATCGGTTCTTCCTTCCGGTGCCCAGAGCGGCGTTCAGGGTCGATTCCATCGCCTGGGGCAGGGTGCGGGTGCGGAAGTCGGAGGAGACACAGGTATAGATCGAGGTGGTGGAGGCGTGCTCGTGACCGACTTGCTCCTGGACGAACCGGGGATCCCAGCCGTCCTCGATGAGGTGGGTGACGTAGGAGCGGCGGAAGGAGTGGGAGTCCAGGCCTGGGTCGAGGCCGAGCGCGTCGCGGTAGGTGGCGAAGCGGGTGTTGATCTGGGAGAACCCGATCCGCGAGCTGCGCTCTGAAGGCCAGAACGCCGGCGAGACGGCCGCCTGGGCGAACCCAGGCCGGACTTCGGTGACCCACTGGTCGAGGATGTCGACGATCCAGTCCATCCCGCCGACACCGTCGCGTGGGCCAACTGTCAGGACACCGCGGCGCTTGGGCGGTGAACCCTTCATCGCCTTGCCCCAGCGGACGTAGCAGACGCCGAAGTCTCCGAAGATCGGCGCGTGCGGGTTGGGGCCGAAGTCGACCAGGTCCAGCATCCGATCCTCACGGCGGCGCAGCCCGTAGGCATAGGCGGTCTTGAACAACGTCGCGTCGCGGAATGCCGGCAGCCAGCCCTTGCGACCCGCGCCACTGACCCGGTGGACCTGGTCGTCGGCGTAGTCGAAGAACGCCTGGAGCTCATCGCGGGTGAACGCCTGCTTGGCGGGGTCGGCCTCGTTGTCCTGGAGGTGAACCGCGGTGTTCCACTCGTGGCAGACCTGGATCGGATGCGACCCGAAGCGCCGCTCGCACTCCGCCGCCCACCCATAGGCCGGATCGGTGAGGAACGCGCAGAACGACCGGACCGCCTCGGCGTAGTTCCGCAGCGTCGACTGCCTTAGATGCCGGATCGCCCGCAGGTCGCCCAGCCACTCGTCCACCATCTGTGGCATCCACTGCTACGGGAACGCATCAGCGTGGCGGGAGAACGCCTTCACCGCGTTCTCGCGGCCCTCGATCGCGGAAAACGCCAGATTCCGGGCCAGCTGCTGATTCCGCCACCCCGCCAGCATCGCCTCGGCCACCTGTTCCTCAGGCCGGAGCAACACCGTTCCACCGACCAGATGCAGGCCCGCAGCACCCGGCGCCATCCCGTCCCGGCTCACTCTCCGCCACCCTCCAACCGATTACATCAAACGAAGGGATCTTTCATCAGAAGTAATCGACTTGGCAAGCGTGCAGGTGAAAGCATGATCCGGTGACCAAGAGCCTGGCCGATATGAGTGAGCGTGAGTACTTCGCGAACGTCAGACGCCGGCTACCGATGTATGTGATCGGTGGCCGACTTGATCGACTGGAAGCGTTCCTCGACGGCTATGACCAGCACGCCCTGCGCCATGGCGGCCCAGGCCTGCGCGACTGGACGGACTGGCTCATCGCCAAGCGCGGCCAAACCTGCAATCACGGCTGGTCAGGACATGTTCGCCACATCGCCCTTCCTGACGGTTGGGATCACTGGGACCTACCCCAAGAACAAGAACGACTCGTCATCGACGTACTCTTCGACCTGCTCGACGAATACCTTGCCGAACGTGAGGCGGGCTTGGCTCGCTGACCGGCCTTGTGGCTCTGCCACGCGCCCGCGTGTCGAACGATCTGAGATCTCATCAGATGCAATAGCGATCAGTTGGAACCCAGGAACAGCCATTGGCGCTGAGAATGATCTTGCTCGAAGTGTGACGTCCGGCTTCGGTGTGTGATCGGGCCAGCTTCGAGATCCGGGCATCTGGCGCGATCGTCGCTTTGACGGTGATCAGTGACATGTCTACCGTTGTCGCCCATGCCGGTGGGGTTTTGTCTGATGACCAGGTCAGGGCGTATACGGCGCTCGATGAGCTGCCGTCACTGTCGGACCTGGAGAAGTTCTTCTTCCTGGACGCGTTCGATCGGGACGTGATCGCGAAGTCACGCCAGGACTCGCATCGCCTGGGCGTGGCCGTTCAGATCGGGACGGTCCGGTACAAGGGGCTGTTCCTAGAGGATCCGCTGGCGGTGCCGTGGCCGGTGGTGGACTATCTAGCCGCGCAGTTGGGAATCGGCGATCCGTCGCAGGTGAAGAGGTACGGGGAGCGGCTGAAGACGGCGTATGAGCACGCGTGGATGATCCGGGACGCTTACGGTTACCGCGACTTTGATGATCACGAGCCGTGGGAGGGGCGGGTGCTGGCGAGGCGGTTCCGGACGTTCCTGCATGGTCGGGTGTGGACGCATGCCGAGGGGCCGACGGCGTTGTTCGATCAGTCGGTGGCGTGGCTGCGCAGGCACCGGGTGTTGCTGCCGGGGGGTGACGGTGCTGGAACGCCTGGTAGCCAGCGTCCGTGAGCAGGCCGATGAGCGTTTGTATGCCACGGTGGCGCGTCAGGTAGACCGCGCTGATGCGGCGTTGCGGCGGGAGCTGTCAGGGCTGCTGGTGGTTCCTCCCGGGGCGCGGATGTCGGAGCTGGAGCGGCTGCGGCAGGCGCCCAAGAGGCAGTCGGGCACGGAGATGGCGCGGGCGCTGCAGCGGGTGGACGACATCGCCCGGTTCCGGCTGGGGCGGGTGCGCATCGACAAGGTGCCGGTCCGGCGACTGAAGACGCTCGCCAAGTACGGGGCAGGCAGCAAAGCGCCGCTGCTGGCCCGTCTGCATGAGCCGAGGAAGACCGCGACGATGCTGGCGGTGACCCGGTCACTGGAGGCCGAGGCGATCGACGACGCCCTCGATCTGTTCGCGCTGCTGATAGCCTCGCGGCTGATCTCGCCGGCGCGCCGCAAGTCCTCGGGCGACCGGCTGGCGATGCTGCCGAAGCTGGAGAAAGCCTCCAGGCTCCTGTCCCGGGCGGGCCGGGTGCTGGTTGAGCAGCTCGACCCGGTCGCCGAGGCGGGCGCCGACCTGGACCCAGCGGCGCTGTGGACGGCCGTCATCGCCGAAGCCGGGGCGAGCAAGGAGCAGGTCCTGGCCGCGCTGGAACAGGTCGACCAGCTCGTCCCCGACGACGACGGCGCGGTCGAGGCGGCCCTGCGCGCGGCGCTGGTCGACAAGTACAACACCGTCCGGCCGTTCTTGAAGCTGCTGGGCGAGTCCAAGGCCCTGGGCGCGGCGGCCGGAGGCCGGCAAGGTCCTGGCCGCGGTGCGCGCTCTGCCGGAGCTGACGCGCGGGCGCGTCTCCCGCAAGCCCCTCATCCCGAAGGAGATCGACGCGTCCCTGGTGACCGCGGCCTGGAAGCGGCCGGTGTTCGCCAACCCCGACCTGCCCGAAGGCGCGGTGGATCGCGACGCCTATGTGGTCTGTGTCCTCGAGGGGCTGTTTCGGGCACTCCAGGTGCGCGACGTGTTCGCCGCGCCGTCGCTGCGGTGGGCCGACCCGCGCGCCCACCTGCTGGACGGCAAGGCATGGGAGGCGATCAGCGAGGACGTGCTCGCCTCCCTGTCGCTCACCGACCCCGTCGAGACCCACCTCGATGCCAAGCTGCTGGCGCTGGACGCGGCGTGGCGGCAGATGGCCGGCCGACTCGAAGAAGCCGGCGACGACGCCCTGGTCCGTGTGGTCACCCCGTCTGACGGACACGCCCGCTTGTCGGTGGAGAAGCTCGGCGCGCTGGGCGAGAGCCCGTCGTTGAAGTGGCTACGTGCGGCCTGCCAGGCGATGCTGCCCCGCATCGACCTGCCCGAACTGCTGCTGGAGGTGCACTCCTGGACGCCTATGTGCACCTGGCCGACATCTCCACGCGCAGGCACGACCTGCCCCGATCCCTGGTCGCTCTGCTGATCAGCGAGGCCTGCAACGTCGGCCTCACCCCGGTGATCAAGGACGGGGACGAGGCGCTGACCCGCGGCCGGGCTCTCGCACGTCGACCAGAACTACGTGCGGGCCGAGACGCACGCCGCGGCGAACGCGATCCTGATCGAGGCCCAGCGCGGCGTGCCGATCGTGGCGCTGTGGGGCGGCGGGCTGCTGGCCTCGGTCGACGGGCTGCGGTTCGTCGTCCCGGTCCAGACGATCAACGCCGCCCCCTCGCCGAAGTACTTCGGCTACAAACGCGGCCTGATGCTCTTGAACGCAGTCAATGATCAAGTGATGGGGATCGGGCAGATGGTCGTGCCCGGGACGCCGCGCGATTCGCTGTACATCCTCGACACCCTGATCAACATCGACGCCGGTCCGCAGCCCGAGGTCGTCACGACCGACCAGGCGCCCGATTCGGACACAGTATTCGGCATCTTCTCCATGCTCGGCTACCGGTTCGCGCCCCGCTTCGCCGACCTGGGCGATCAGCGGTTCTGGCGCTCGGAGGTGCCCGGCAGCAACACCCCGGGCGACTACGGGCCGTTGGAGGCGATCGCCCGTAACAAGATCAACCGGCAGAAGATCTGCACCCAGTGGTCGGATATGACCCGGGTTGCCGGGTCGCTGGTGACCAACCAGGTCCGCGCCTACGACCTGCTGCGCATGTTCGCCCGCAGCGGGCGTCCGACGCCGCTGGGCAGGCGTTCGCCGAGTACGGCCGGATCGACAAGACGTTGCACCTGCTTTCCATCTTGGACCCGATCGACGACACCTACCGCCGCAAGCTGAACAAGCAGCTCACCGTCCAGGAGTCCCGGCACCGGCTCGCCCGTAAGATCTGCCACGGCAGCAACGGGCAGATCCGCAAGGCGTACCGTGAAGGACAAGAAGACCAACTAGCCGCGTTGGGGCTGGTCGTCAACGCGGTCGCGCTGTGGAACTCGAAGTATCTGTCGGCCGCGGTGGACCGGCTGCACGCCGAAGGCGTCCCGGTCAAGGATGAGGACGCTGCCCGGCTGTCCCCGCTGGGCCACGCCCACCTCAACGTCCTGGGCCGCTACTCCATCTCCTCCTCCGCCCTGGCCGAAGGACTGCGGCAGCTCGGCGAGATCCCGGACCTCCCCGATGGTGGCGGCGTGAACGAGGAGGGGGTGTAGATGCCCGGGCTCGCGGGCCACGACATGCGTCCTGGTCCCGATGCCTTCCTCGCATGCCCGGTGTGCGGGCCGGCGTGGTGGAGCGCTGACGCCGCCGGCGGTCACGGCGCGCGGTCGGCTAACGCGGCGTGACCAGGCGGGCCTCGTAGGCGGCGATGACGAGCTGGGCGCGGTCGCGGGCGTTGAGCTTGGCCAGCAGACGGCCGATATGCGTCTTGACGGTCCCGGGACTCATCTGGAGCTGCACGCTGAGCTCGGCATTGGACAGTCCGTGGGCCACGAGGGTGAGCACTTCGCGCTCCCGGTCCGTCAATGTGTCGAGCCCGTGAAAGGGCTGCTGGGGCGGCCGCTGTACGAACTCCGTGATCAGTCGGGTGGTGACGGTCGGCGCGAGCAGCGTCTCACCCGAGGCCACCACTCGGATCCCCTTCAGGAGGTCGTCCGGAGGCGCGTCCTTGAGCAGGAACCCGCTGGCGCCCGCGCGCAGCGCCGAATAGACGTATTCATCGAGGTCGAACGTGGTCAGGATGAGGACCCGAGTGTCCGCGGCGATCTGCCCGGTCGCGGTGATGCCGTCCATCTCGGGCATTCTGACGTCCATGAGCACCACGTCGGGTGACTCTGTACGCGCGAGCGCCACCGCCTCCCGCCCGTCGGCCGCCTCTCCGACCACGGTGAGATCGTCCTCCGAGTCGATCAGCAGGCGGAAACTGCCGCGCAGGAGCGCCTGATCGTCGGCGATGAGCACCCGAATCACGAGCCTCCCCCTGCCGCACCCACCCGGAGCAGGCCCGGCCCGGTCCGCGGACGTCCTGTCCGGACCCGCCGACTCCGCTTCCTCCGGCTCATGCTCGTGATCCTCGTCATCACGTCCATCATGACCGATCCGCGCCTACCGCTCGCACCACGTCGATGCTTTCTCGGAACGCCGGCCGTACGTACATCCATCATCCATGCGCCACTGCGGCGCTCTGTCGAATGGACCTGCCGTTCGCGCACGCACGCGCTCGCCGGAAGGTGTCCGGCGCCGCACCCCCTCCCTCCGTCGAGAGAGTGGAACTCCCAGGCGGGTCACGGGATCTCCCATGACGCGTGCACGCCGAACCCCCGTCCCGGGAGCGGGCAGGCCTCGAAGGTGCCGCCGTACAGCAGCGCCCGTTCGCGCATTCCGGCCAGCCCGTGCCCACCCGGCCGCCCCGGCAGCACCCTCTGCCCAGGCCCATCGTCGAGCACGGAGATCCGCAACCTCCCATCGGCGACCGACACGCTGGCCTGGCAGTGGGCGGGAGCGGCGTGCTTGACGACGTTGGTGATCGCCTCCTGGACGATGCGGTAAACGGCCAGCGCCATGCTGTCGGGCACGGCTCCGTCCACCGACAGATCGACTTGCACGCCGGCCTCCGCCGCCTGGCGCGCCAGGGACGGCAGGTCGGCGAGCCGGGGGAGCGGTGTGCTGTCGGGCGCGCTGCCGGGTGCGCGCAGCACGCCGAGAAAATGGCGCATCTCCGCGAGCGAGCTACGCCCGATCTCCTCGATGGCCCGCAACGCCTTGCGCCCTTCCTCTGGGTGCTTGTCCAGGACCTTGGCCGCCACCCCCGCCTTGACGGTGATCATGCTCATCGAATGGGCGACGACGTCGTGCAGCTCGCGCGCGATCCGCAGGCGTTCGTCGGCCGCCGCCTTCTCGGCCTGCATCCTGGCCTCGCGGGCGGCGAACTCGCGGCGGGTGCGCGCCGCCGTGCCAAGACTCCAGCTCGCTGCGAGGAGCAGCCAGGCCGTACCGAGGATGAAGACGGGGTCGGGCCAGCCGTTCGAATATCGTGCTGGGCCCGGCATCGAGACCAGCAGCGACCCTCCGTTGACGAGCAGGCCCGACACCAGGGCGATCGCCGATCGCCACACCGGCCGGCCGGCCGCCACCGGGTAGATGGCCAGGGCCACCACGGCCGTCGCCATCAGCCGGTTGCTCTGCAGCGCCAGCACGGCAAGGCCGATCAGGAGCGCACCGTAGTAGGCGGGCTCCGGCCATACCCGCCGCACCGCCACGGGCACCGCGAGCAGCCAGCAGAGCACGGTGGTCACGGCGTTCGTGGTCAGTTCCGGCGGACTCGCCGTGGACGCCAGCGCGAGCAGCACCGCGACCACGGTGTCGGCCAGGATGAGCAGCCAGGGCGGAGGCCGTCGGGCGAGCAGATTCACAGCCCGACGTTATCGAGGAACGGCCGGGGGCGAATCGGAGCACGGTCCGTCAGACCAGGGTCATACTCCGCCCACATACGCCCGCACCGTATGACCCTGGTCCAATCCCAAAGATCGGATCTGGCTCCGATGTGCGACCCACCGCCGTACAGCATCGTTGCTGCCATGAACCGACGCAGACTCATCGCCCTGTGCCTGGCGGCCTGTCTCGCCGTGCCGCTCGGTGGTATCGCGCTGGCCTCGGCGCAGGCCCACGGCCTCGTGTGGAAAGACTGTGGTGACGGCCTGCGATGCGCCGAATTGGTCGTTCCCGTGGACTGGGCCGATCCTGGCGGGCCCAGAACCTCGGTGCACGTGGCCAAACTGCCCGCGACGGGCAAGAGCATCGGGCCGCTGATCGTCAACTTCGGAGGGCCCGGCACCAGCACGTCGATGCTCAGGCGGAAAAGCCAGCCCGATGCTCCGGCGGAGCTGCCGAACCTGCTTGATGAGTTGCAGAGGAGCTTCGACGTCATCGCCATCGATCCGCGCGGGATGTCGGAGCCCGCGGGCGGCAAGAGAGTGAGCTGCGCGGAGCCCGGGGCCTCCATCTTCGGACTGCTCCTGGCCAGGACGAAGCAGGACTGGGACGCCCACGCCGCCAAGAACGCGGCCCACCAGGCAAGTTGCCGCAAAATGGCCAAATCGGCCTGGCGCGGGATAACGGCATGGAACGTGGCGCACGACATCGACGCCCTGCGCGCCGCACTCGGCCAGGACAAGGTCATCTACGCGGGCAACTCCTACGGGACCGTCTACGCCCAAGCCTACCTGGAGCTGTTCCCGCAGCGGGTCGGCCGGATGTACTTCGACGGCACCGCCGATCACACCCAGCAGGACTTCGAGCCCTGGATCCGCAACTACGCGCTCACGCAGGAGCGCCATCTCACTCGCTTCCGCGACTGGTGCGCCCTCCGCACCGACTGCGCCCTGCACGGCAGGGACGCGGGCAAGGCATGGGACGAGCTCGTCGCCAGGGTGCAGCGCGCGCCACTGCCGGCGTCGGCCGGACGGACGGTGACCGAGGGGCAGCTGTACGCCGGCGCGGTCAAAGGCATGAATCCGGCGCTCTGGCCCCAGCTCGCCACTGCCATCCGCAAGGCCCTCGACAGCGACGCCGGCGGCTTCCTGGAGGGGGAACTGCTCCCGGATGAGGGCGGCATGTCCGTGAGCCAAGACTCCTTGTGCAACGACTTCATGCCGAAGCCGCCGACGTACGAAGAGTTCCAGGGCATCGAGGCCAGACTCCATGAGATCGCGCCGAGGTTCGGCTGGCTCGAGGGACGCTTCGAGCTCGGGCGGTGCTGGGGCCGCAGCGGGGGCGCGTCCTGGGCGCCGCACCCGTTGCGTGTGAAGGACGCCCCGCCGATCCTCTTCGCGATCGGGGAGCTCGACAACAACACCAACTATCGCGGGCAGGCGCACGTGGCCGAGCAGATCCCGTCCGCGCGCGTCCTGTGGCACGGCGACGGCCACGCGTCGTGGGCAGCCAACATCTGCCTGCGGCGGCACGTCAATGCTTACCTGACCACGGGGGGGCTGCCCGCGCCGGGCACGCGTTGCCCGGCCGAGCGGATTCAGAAGGTGGGCAAATGATCGAGGTCACAGACCTGACGAAGCTGTACGGCTCCACCCGCGCGGTGTCCGGGCTCACGTTCGACGTCAAACCCGGACAGGTCACCGGCTTCCTCGGGCACAACGGCGCCGGCAAGTCCACCACCATGCGCATGATCCTCGGCCTCCACACGCCCACCTCGGGCAAGGCGTTGATCAACGGCGTCCGCAAACACGACCTGCGCGACCCCATGCGCGAGGTCGGCGCCATGCTCGACGCGGCCGAGGTGCAGGGCGGGCGCAGCGCGTTCGCTCACCTCCAGGCGCTGGCGCATGCCGGCGGGATCGGGCGCCGCAGGGTCGTGGAGGTGCTGGAGGAGGTCGGCCTGGCCGGGGCGGCGCGCAAGCGGATCGCCGGGTTCTCTCAGGGGATGCGCCAGCGCCTTGGTATTGCGGCGGCGCTGCTCGGTGACCCGGGCGTGCTCATTCTCGACGAGCCGGTCAACGGTCTCGACCCCGACGGCATTCGCTGGCTCAGGACACTGCTCAGATCCCTGGCCGCCGAGGGGCGCACCGTCCTGCTGTCGAGCCACCTCATGACCGAGATGTCCCTTACCGCCGACCGGCTCATCATCATCGGCCAGGGCCGGCTGATCGAGGACACCTCAACGGCGGACCTGCTGGCCCGTTTCCAGAGCGGCGTACTGGTCCGATCCCCCCACGCGGCCCGCCTGTCCAGGGCACTCGAAGCGGCCGGCGCAACCATACACCCCGCTCAGGACACCGACACCGATGAGGAGCCGGTGCCTGGCCGGCCCGCAGCGGCTGGAGTCGATACGCGCCCCGTGCGGGACGCCCGGGCCGGAGAGGAATTGCTGGTGACCGGCCTGACCGCAGCCGCCATCGGCGACATCGCCCTGGCGAACGGCTGCGCCGTTCACGAGTTGGTGTCGCGCCGGACATCACTAGAGGAAGCCTTCATGGAGATCACCCAATGATCAACGTCGTCGCATCGGAATGGCTCAAGCTACGCTCGCTCCGAGCCACCTACTACGTCCTGGCCTCCACGCTCTCGGCCCTTGCGCTCACCGGCTTCGCCGCCTACTCGATCTCGCGCAACTTCGACACCAACGGCCCCGGCGGCGATCCCGTCGGCACGGGTATCAGCCTCAGCGCCGACATTCCGCCTGTGCTGTTCGGCATGCTGGGCGTGTTCACCATCTCCGGCGAGTACGCCACCGGCATGATCAGACTCACGCTGACCACGATCCGGAGCCGGTGGACGCTCCTTGTGGCCAAGGCCGTTGTGGTGGCCGCCGTGGCCGCTGTCGCGGGCCAGGTGCTGGCGTTCGCCACCTACTTCACCGCACAGGCCGTGGTGGCCGGGCGTCCGATCGGTGCCTCGTTCGCCGAACATGCGGCCCTGGCCGAGGTTCTGACTACCGGCGCCGGCTCCGCCGTCGCCGGAGTGATGGGGCTGGGCCTGGCCACGGTCCTGCGGTCGACACCGGGAGCGCTCATCGTGCTGGTCGTCCTCCCGCTGTCCCCGACCGTGCTCGAGCGCTTCCTCCCGGCTCCGTGGAACGACTGGATCAGCTCCTTGACCATTCCGTCGCTGGCCAGGCAACTGGCCACCGTACCCGACGCAGGAGCCTTCGATCCCTCAACGGCCGCCGTCATCCTGGTGGGTTACGTCGTGGTGTCCCTCCTGCTGGCAACCCTGGCGATCAACCACCGCGACGCCTGACCGGACACTTATGGGCGGCCATGTACGTGGAAGGACAGCTATCACGTACATGGCCGCCCGCCGCTTCGCTACGGGTCGGGGCCGCGCCCGAGGTATGTGGGGTGAGTGCCACCACAGCCGCGCACAAGGGAGATCCAGAACGTGGCCGGGATGAATTGACGTTCCGTAAGGGGATCCTCAACCGGAACACCCACCAGCCGAGACAGACACCCAGGTCGAGGTGTTCCGTATAGGTGTTCCACACACTGCTCCGGTGAAGGCCCCCCATCCGGGACACTTGGGCACGTGAACGGAACCCGCGTCGGCTACGCCCGCTGCTCCACCGACGAACAAGACGTCATCATCCAGACCGAGCAGCTCCTGGCCCTCGGCGTCCCCGAGGATCGCATCTACATCGACCGCGGCTTCTCCGGAACCACCCGACGCAACCGCGCCGGCCTCGACCAGGCCCTCGCCGCCGTCTGGGACGGGACGGTCTTCACCGTCACCAAGTTCGACCGGTTCGCCCGCAACATGGCCGAGGCCAACGAGACCCTGACCGGCCTGTCCGGCCGTGGCGTCCTGTTCGGACTGGGCGCCTCCGTCTACGACTGGAACGACCCGTTCGGCCGGCTGTTCCTGCAAACCCTCGCCATGGTCGCCGAGTTCGAAGCCAACCTCGGGCACCTGCGTACCCGCGAGGGCATGGCCCTGGCCAAGAAGAACTGCAAGCTCAAGGGCAAGCAACCCAAACTGCCTCAACCAGCCCGGCGCTCCATCCGCCGGCGCTGCGCCGAGGGCGAGGTGTCCCTGGCCGTCCTTGCCACCGAGTACAGCGTCGGCCGCTCCACCATCCACCGCATCATCCACGGGCCAGAGACCTCCAGGTAGAGCGATCACGCACCGAAGCTGGACGTCACACTTCAGCCAAGATCATTCTCAGCGCCAACGGCTGCTCCTGGGTTCCCCGACCCCAGACGTCGCCGACGCCCAGCACGTCGTCGGTGATCGGCCCCTCTCTACCTGTCTGCGCCACTCCGCGCAGACCCGCCCGCCGCAGGGCGTCCACGACCAGTTCCGTGTACGGCTCGGCCCGCGTGCCCGCCAGGCCGCCGAAGCCGACGAACACCGGCGCGGGACCCGCGCCCAGGAAGTCCGTCAGCACGGGTTCCGGCTGCCAGCCCCTCGGACGGACCGGTCACCAGTAGCCGGTGACCTCCAGCCCGGGACGCCAGCCGGTCGGCCGGGGCACGACGAGCGGGCTGAAGCCGTGGAAGTCCGGCCGTCCGGGAGCCCCCGGTTACTCACAGCTACTTTGCGTCTGGTGGCACGGACCCGAGCGGAGGGCCATGTTGGCGAAGCGGGCGAGCGCCTCCGCCGTACGGCCGCCGCAGTGCAGCGCCTCGATCAGCGGCGCCAGCGCTGCCACGGCCGCGCCCGGATCGGTCACGGCGCGCGCCCAGCGCAGCGAGACCTCCTTGCGCTCCTCGCCCAGCGCCCTTCGGGCCCGTTCCACCCACTCGCCGGGCACCCCCGCCAGCGGTTCGCCGCGCCACAGCGTGAGCACCTCCTCCAGCAGTGGCCCCGGATCGGGTGCGGTGACCGCGCGCTCGGCCAGCGTGCGGAAGCGGGTGACGTCGACTGCTGACTCGTCCACGTCGAGCAGGTAGCCGCCCAGCCTGCCTAACACGTCGCCGTCGTCGCCGAGCACCTCGCGGTGGATCTGGGTAATGATCGTGTACAGGGTCTTCCTGGCGCCGTTCGGCACCTGCTCTCCCCAGATCCTGTTCTCCAGCGTCTCCTCCGATACGACGTGCCCGACCTTCCAGGCCGGCGCGGCCAGTGCGAGCGCCACCTGCGGAGGACGTATCGGGATGATCTTGCCCGCGCGTTCCAGTTCGACCGGCCCAAGCAACGGAATCAGCACGATCTCGAGCGTAGTCATTGAGATGGCGTTGAGAAATCGCTGAGAACGACGGGCCATACTGCGTGCAGTGTCGTCGTGGACGGAGACGGTGATCATGCTTTACGTCGCTGTTGGATGTCGTGTGCTGCTGGTCATCGTGTTCGCGGTGGCGCTGGCGAGCAAGGTCTCCGGGCGCGAGGCGTGGCGGCGTTTCGCCACGTCGGTGACGGACATGACGACCTGGCGCTCGCCGGCCGTCCCGTTCGCCGTGGCGGCGGGCGAGGCCGCGGTGATCGTGCTGACCGCGGTGCCGTTGGGGTGGGCGGGCGCGGCCGGGTTCACGCTGGCGGCCGTGCTGCTGGGCGGGTTCACCGTCGCTACCCTGCTGGTCATGCGGCGGGGCGCCGCGGTGCCCTGCCGGTGCTTCGGCGCTTCGGAGACACCGCTCGGGGTGCCGCACGTCGTCCGTAACCTGGTGCTCGTTTCGCTGGCCGTACTGGGACTGGTGGCTACGGCGGGATCGGGTGCCGCGGACGTGGGGATCGCGGTGCTGGCCGGTCTGCTCGGCGCGGCGCTCGGGGTGCTCTTCACCCGCTGGGACGACCTGGTGTCACTGGTCTAGGTTGGCCGGGTTCTCGCAGTCCGGAGCCTGCGTGGCCGGGATGATCGGGGCGAGGGCGGAGGCGGGGCTGCCCGCGAGCGCGGCGCTCCCACGCTGCGCAGGATCGTGCCCGCGCGGCGGACCGCCTCGGCCTGCGGGGCGGGCAGGTGGCGGCGCATGGTCCGCTCCTTGCGCCACCGCTCGCGTGCCCTGGCCCTGCGCTCGGCGCGCAGGTACCCGACCAGGCGGTCGCGGTCCTGGGTGGCGCGGCGCAGCAGCCGTTTCAGCTCGCGCTCCTGCTCCTCGACGTGCGAGCAGAAGCGTAAAGGCTGCGCGCGATGGTCGACGCTCTGCCGGACGGCACCCCCGCAGGACGGCGTGACCGCGCCGTCCTGGTGCTCGGCTTCGCGTTGATGGGCCCGCCGCTCGCAGATCGCCGACATCGACATCGGCGACCTCACCTTTACCGCCGACGGCCTGGAGCTGTACGTCCCCTTCAGCAAGACTGACCAGGACGCCCATGGCGAGATCGTCGCCATCCCCTACGGCCAGCATCCGCAGACCTGCCCCGTCCGGGTGACCCGCGCATGGCTCGCCGACCTGGCGGGCGCCGGCATGACGACCGGGCCGCTGTTTCGCCCGATCGACCGGCACGGCCGCATCGCCGCCCGCGGCCATCCGGCTGCCGGTCGCGGCCGCCGCGAACGGCTGACCCCGCAGACCGTCAACCTGATCGTCAAACGCGCCGCCGCAGCCGCCGGCCTCGACCACGCCGAGGCCTACACCGCCCACGGCCTGCGCGCCGGCGGCGCCACCTCCGCTGCCAAGGCCGGCGCGCCCATGTCCGCGATCACCCGCCATGGACGCTGGGCCGACAGAGTGGGCGACGGCGGTGACCAGGTCGCGTGGCCTGCGGCTGGTCCCAAAACGCGGCCGAGGCGATGGTGGCTCGCCGGGTAGGGTCTGGAGGAGCCGGTGGTAGGAGTCGGAGCCGAGCCGAAGAGGTACGGCTCGATCTTCCGGGCGTGGCATCTGCTCGTGTCCGTGCTGCTCAGATCTCGCCAAGCGCCGCTGCCGACGGAGAACCCGGTTCCACGGTGTAGAGGCCGAGCGTCTGGCCTGGGGCCCCGGCCGAGGTGAAGGCCTCGAAGCCGAGGGTGAGTTCGCCGGCGCGACAACCTGCAGGACGTCCGCTCATCCTGTCCCGATGCCGTGCGTCACGGTTCAGGATCCGAAGTCGTTCGAGGCGTCAGCCGATGGCCTGTCGCCACGCCGGGGCGAGCGCGATCCGCCGGAGTTGCTCAAGAGTCAGCGCCGGTACGCTGCGGTCGGCGGGAAGACGGTAGGCGCCCGCGTTGAGTGCCGAGATCACCACCCTCAGGCCGTCCGCGCCGAGGGTGTCGACGGTCCATTCGATCGCGCCCGCTCCCCCGCGCGGCGCCGGCCCCTGGCGCACCCCGACGCGAGTGCCGTCAGGCAGTGTGGCGGCGTTCCGGAACACCTGTGCCATGGCAGCGTCACCCGGCTTCCACTGCTGGACGTTCACGGCGACCAGGCTCTTGCCGTGGCCGTCGTCGGCCGTGACGTGCCCGAAGCCGTCGGCACCGCCCGGTCGCCCGGCGCGCACGCCTGCCGGAAGCAGTCGCTCGATGACGCGACTGATCTGCGGCGCGGTCAGCCGGGGTACCGATCCGGTACGGGGAGCGGCAGGCGGCGCGGGCATGGCCACGAGAACCGGGTGCCACACGGGAGAGGTCGCCACGGCGGCGAGTTGCTGATGAGTCAGAGGAAGAGTGGACCGACCGGCCGCCGACACGAAGACCTGCCTGCCGTCCCCGTAAGTGAGCAGAGCACTGAGGAGTTCGCCCCCTGATGGGTTGTTCTCATCGCTCGGGGAGCGGTCCAGCACGAGCCTGGCCCCGCTGGGCAGGACGGTCAGGATGCAGCGGCTGTAGGGGTGATAGGCGGAGTCCGGGCACTGGGCGTACTGGACCGGAACGGGGACGGGCCATCTGTTGAGCTTCACCACTACTTTCGCCGAGCTCCCGCCCGCCTCGAAGAGCACTTGAGCGGAGGGCGCCGGACCGGGCTCGGCGCTCAGTCCCCGTCCCTGCTGCCCTGAGAGTCTTCCCGGCGGAAGCTGGGTCTGGAGCAGATGAACCATCTGCTGGGCGGATACACCCGCTGCGGCGGATTCCGCGGGCCGAGCGGCAGCGCAGCCGGCGACGGCGACGGCGACGGCGACGGCGACGGCGACGGCGACGGCGAGGACGGACGTTGCGATCGAGGCGAGCAAGCGGACTGTTCTGCGCGGCCTGACTGGCATGGCGGGCCTCCGTTCATTCGATTCACCGGGCCTGCCCGGGGGGCGTCCGCCCCCCGGGCGGGGACAGGTCAGGCTCCGGGGTAGGAGATCGAGCTGATGGAGTTGTCGTAGGGGTAGTCCAGCGCGTTCCAGACGGAGTTCGGCGCGAAGTAGCCGTAGGTGCCCTGGAAGTTGACGTTCGTCCAGGCCTCGATGGCGACCGAGTTGGTCTTGATGGAGGAGATGGCGTCGTTGTAGGCCCAGGCGCGCAGGTCGGGCACCCTGGGCGGGTTGGTGTTGGTGCCGGTCAGGCAGGCGCGGGTGATCTCCCACATGTTCCAGTCGTCGCACAGCTTCCACGTGCCGGTGGCGGCGGCAGCGGGGCCGGCCGCGACGCCAATGATCCCGATGCCCAGGACCAGGCTCGTAGCGGTCGCGATCAGGGCCTTACGGAAACCTTGCATGAGAACTCCTCCTCGGTTCTTTCCTCCGCCCCTTGACGGAGGCTGTTCGGGCGTGGTCGAGGACGGGCTTGTCATCGAACCCTGAGTGGATCGGGCCTCTATGCACCATCCGCCGACACCTGCATCACTTCCAGTGAATGATTGGATACTCTGGGCAACCTCGAAAGGGAGGGCTTAGAGCCGATCCGGAGCGTTCCTTCGCGCCGGATCCGAGCGGAACAGTGCCGGAACGTCATGGGAGCGCCGCTTCGGGCGCCTACGCTGCAGAGCTGAAGTGGTCAGGTCTCCGGCGTGGACTCAGCGGGACTCGACGCCGTCGGTCGGCTGCGCTTCGAAGTGGTCACCGTCTGGTGGTAGTTGCCCTGCGCGCCGGTGCCGGTGGCGGTGCGGATGGGCCGGGAAGCGGTCGTGACAGTCGCGGCCTGCTTGTCCCCGGTGGAGGTGGCCTGGTCGGACATCTCTGCTCCTTTCCGTAGCCACCGGGCTCGCTCGTCCGGGTCGCTGGGGGCTGATGTCTTCACGATCGCGCGCGGTCGGCTCGCTTCGCGCCCGTGGTAGTCCCTGGCCCTACCCTGGCCGCCCCGAGGCCGGTCGGTCGGGCGACTGTCGTACCGTCGCGGGCCCGATGGCCCGCAGCGCTCGCGCCGGTTCCTTGCGCAAGGTGATGGCCAGCTTGATGAACACCACGCGCAGGTCCCATTCGACCGTGCGGCGGCCATCGCGGGTTCCTGCAGGCGTCCGATACGGCGGACTGCGTCACGAGGTCGTGCTGCGCGGCTCCCTGGACCCCGGTTCCCGGCTGAGTGCTGTCGGACGCCACCCTGTGACCACCGTTCGTCGGCAGCGGGCTCGTCGATCGGCCCGGATCAGGGCGTCGTCGACGGCCGCTGCGCGATGACGTTCGCGAAGTCCTGAGCCGCCGGCGATATCAGGCTCGCGCCCAGGCCGTGGCCTTCTCCACGGGTGAGACGCCGTACTCGGCCTCGACCGCTGCCGCGATCAGGTGGCAGAACAGGTAGCGCTGGAGTGGTGCGAGCCCGAGTCTGGCCAGGTGGCCGTAGAGCATGTTGATGGCCAGCCGGTGACCGAGGAACCAGTCGGAGCCGAGCACCTCGTTCTTGTACCGTCCGGTGGCCAGCAGGATCTCGTGGAAGTCGATGGTGTGGAGCTGGCGCATCTCGGGTTCGGGCGCGGCGGCGTCGAGGTCGATCTTCCTTTCGCGGATGAGGGGTGCGGCGATCGCCTTCCTGCGCTCGACGTAGTCGAGCCATTCACGGACGTGCGCAGGGGTGCGGCCCTCGTCCACCTCGGCCACCCGGCGGCGCACCAGGGCGCGGAGCTGCCGCTCCTGCTCGCGGTACTTGGCCTCGAAGCCGGCGCGCACGCCGTCGCGGTCCACGCAGTAGGAGGCGAAGGCGTCGGCGTGGGAGCGGAAGGACATGTACCCGCGCGAGATCGGCGGCACGCTGGTGTGCGCGAAGGCGATCATCAGGTCGAGGCTGAGCTGGAAGAGTGACAGCTCTCCCCGGCGGATGGCGGCCAGCGTCCCGAACGCCATCCGGCTGCTCTCGGCATGGTAGGAGTCGAGCAGGTCCCGCAGGGTACGGCTGCCGAGCACGTGCAGGCGGTCCTCGTACGGTTCGGTCTGGAGCGTGTTATCCGGATGCCACGGCCGCAGCGGTCCGTGGTCGCTCTCCCGGACGGCGAGCGCCCGGTGGGCCTGCTCCAGCGCGGCCTCGTCCAGAACCGCCCGAGAAGGGTGTTCGCGCAGGTAGCGGCCGAGCCGGTCGGTGGCCAGCGGCAGGATGTCCGAGTGCCAGGCGTCGGCGGGGGCCTGGAGGTTGAGTCGCAGGTGCGGCCCGCGCCGCCAATGACGTACGAAGTGCGGTCGCCGCACCCGCTCCCCCAGTTCCTCCAGCAGCGGTCGCACGGCGTCGAGGATCAGCCCGTCCTGGTCGGCCTGGTAGTAGCGGACCTGGATGCTGTGCCAGGGGGTCGTGAGGTCGTTCACCGGTGCTCCAGTTCGCGGTAGGTGGTGCCGACGAGGTGACGCAGGTGCGACTCGTGCCCGCCCGGCAGGCCGAGCCGGTTGCACAGCAGGTGGACGCAGCGCAGGAGGAGGACCAGCAGGTCGCCGCGCGGCCGGGTGACACCGGAGGGGACGAAGGTGGATTGTGCGGGTTCCGGATTGAATCGGCCGGTGGCCTGGAGGTCCAGGACGCGATGACGAAGGGTGTCGATCGAGCGCCACCAGGCGCCGAGCGGATCGCCGGCGCGGGGGTGTTCCTCGCCGCCGGCGATGCGGTGGCTGCGCAGGAGCTGCGCGGCGAGCGCGGCCCGCTGCCCATCGGAAGGCCCCGGCTGGTCGGACGGTTCTCCAGGGGCGCAGCGGCGGTCGCGGGTGGTGGAAAGCGTACGGGCGAGGCGGGCGGGGTCCGGTTCCCAGGCGGCCAGGGCGAGCATCAGGGCGAAGGCGGCGAACCCGGCCCGGCGTCCGGGCCCGATCTCGCCCTCCAGCAGGGCGAGCGCGATGCGGCTGGAATCGTGGAAGTGCCGCTCGGCGGCCTCGACCGCCTCCGGCCCGCCGTACGTGCCGTACTCGGGGCGGTACGCGATGGCCTCCACGCCGTCGCGGGCGCGTACCCGCCGGTCGTAGTGGAGGAGGTGCTCGGCTCTGGCGTACCGTTCGGCCGTGGCGGCGTACCGGCCGGGGTCCCAGGAGGCCGGCGAGGGGTGGGCGGCGAGGTGCCGTTCCAGCGCAGCCGTGGCACGCTCGGCCACCTCCTGCGGGCGGGCGGACGGCAGGAGCCGCAGCCGCAGATGCGGCCCGCCCTCCCAGTAGCGCAGGAAGAAGTAGCCCGTCAGCAGGCCGTCGGCGGCGAGCTCGCGAACCAGCCCGCCGACCGCCTGGACGATCAGCCGGTCGGTGCCGCCCTGATGGAAGGCGTGCAGTGAGATCCACGGCTCAGCCATCGCCCACCTCCACCACGTACTCCGTGACGTGGCCGTCGCCCGGCTCGGGCAGCACCTCCTGGAATGCCGTACAGGTGCCGCTGTCGCCGAGCTGCCGGTCGAAGGCGGCGACCAGGGAGGGGTCGGCCAAGTCCAGGAAGGTCGGTTTGGCCAGCCGTGCCGTACGCATGGGGTCCTGTCCCCACGTGCCCGGGTCCAGGGAGAAGACGAAGCAGCGGGGCGGGATGCCGGACGCGGCGAACCAGCGGGCCAGCGCCAGCAGGTGCTCGGTCTCGGGCTCGCCGGGCCGGCGTCGAGGGACGTCGGTCGTGGCCGCGTACCAGGTGGCGCGGGCCACGACGACCTGGCCCAGCCACACCCTGGACCTGCTCACGACCGCTTCAGGCGGCTGACGTGGCGGCTCGGCGAACAACGCCCAGGTCGGCACCGCGACGTTGGGCTGGTCGCCGAACAGGTGCAGCAGCAGCCGGGCCGTACGCGGCAGGAACGGCGTGGCGATCAGGCCCGTGTGGCGGGGCAGGACGCGGCGGCCGTCGGCGGCGCGTACCAGCTCCAGCTCCCCTGCGGCGGGATCGTGGCGGACGGCCAGCTCGCCCAGCGTGAGGCGCGCGCCGGGCGGCCGGTCGGAGACCGCGCCCGGATAGCTCAGCTCGTGGACGGTCGTGGCCGAGCGCAGGTTGACGTTGTGACCGAACAACCCGGTCATCTCGACCGGAAGCCCGCCGTTCTCGGGTTCGGCGGGATTCGGCTCGTCCGTGAGACCCGCGACCGTCAGGAGCCGGTGGACCCGGCTGCGCGCGGCGCCATGACCGGCTGCCACGCTGTTGAGCACCAGCCGCACGGGCCCGTCCCCCGGTAGAACCTGCACGTAGCACGCCAGCGAGCGCACCGGCCGGGCGCTGCCCGGCCGCCCGGACAGCCAGTCGGCCAGCATCTCCGGCTGCTCGTGCAACACGCTCAGCGTACGGTCGCGGAACCGCCGCAACTCGACCGCCGCGGGCAGTGTGCTCACACTCTCCGCCGCCGCGCCGCCGCGATGGAGCAGACTGTGCAGCGCCTGGCCCTCGGGGGTGGCGAGCTGCGCGGCCAGCGTCCGGTGGAACCGGACGAACGGGACCTGCGCCCCGGCGCCGGACGCCCGTACGAAGAGGTCGGCGGCCAGCAGCCGGATCTCGTTGTCGCGCTGGAAGACCCCCAGCAGCTCGCGGAGCAGGTGAAGGTCGTCCAGCACCGCCCGCCAGGCCCCCTCCCCCAGGCGCACGGCGGGTGCGACGAAGACGGCGTTGTCGCGGAAGAGGTTCTTGTCCGGGAGGCGCGTGCCGGGCGGGGCCAGGCGGCGCAGCGCGGTGCGGGCCTCGTCCTGGAGGGCCAGCTGCCCGGACAGCCCCGCCGCGCCGGGAGCGCGGGCCACCACCCGCGCGAACGCGGTGAGCGCGTCGGCGGCGGGACGCGGCGCCAGCCCGCGGGCCAGGTCGGCGAGATGGGCGGCGGACTGATCGGCGACCGGCGCGAACCTCTCCAGCACCTCCAGCTCGATCAGCCGGGCGAGCGTGTCGGGCGGGACGAGCCGCCGCGCCTCGCCGAGCGTGGTCCCGTCGGTCAGCGAGTTCAGGAGCCTGCGCAGCGGCGGCGTGGCCCGGACGCTCCGGTAGGCGTCCTCGGTACGGCTGAGGTACCACAGGCGGTCGTCTTCCCCGGTCAGGCTGGCGTTGGGCCTGACCAGGAAGCGGGCCACGAGGTCGTCGTCGGTCGCGGCAAGGTCGCCGAGCAGCCTGCGCAGCAGCCACAGGTCGGGCTCGGCCGCGACGCGCCAGTTCCCCTCGCCGGTCGCGGTGACCGGTTCCGGCCCGGGATCCCAGCGTCCGAGCCCCATCATGGTGAACGTCGAGTACGGGCTCGTCTTGGCCGCCACCCGCGAGAGGTACCGGCTCAGCCGCAGGTCCAGCCGCCGGGACGGCGTGGCGATGGGCGAGTCGAGCCAGCGCCGCAGCGCCTCGGCCAGCGACGGGCTGGCCTGGACCAGGCCGTGGGTGAAGACGTCGGCCGAGGCCCATTTACGAAGGTTGCGGTGCCTGTCCTGGCGTTCCTCCTTCAGGAGTGCGGGCAGCGCGGCCCGCAGCCGCTCGTTCTCTCGCGACGTCTCCAGCCACCGCCGGACCCGCCGGTCCAGCTCGGCCGGAAGCTCGGCCGAGCCGGCGAACGCCGCAGGACGGCGTCCGTTGTACAGCGCCCGGCGGAGGGCGACCAGGCGGGACCTCGCCCGCCCCGAAGGGACGTCCGCGATGCACGGCTCCAGGGCGAGCGCCAGCTCGCGCCCTTCCGCCGCCAGCCCGGCCTGCTCCTTGAGAATCTCCTGGACGGTCTGCCAGGTACGGCCGCACCGCAGATCGTCAAGAACGGCCGCGGGCAGGGCGGCGACCCTGACCACCACGATGTCCGGGCGCCGACGCCGGATCGCCATGCGGATTCCGCTGCTCTTCTAGATCAGCCAGCTCTTGCCCGAGGTGCATCCCGACGCACCGATCTCGGTGTTGCCCAGGCCCATGGCCACGGCCTCGACGAGCACCTCGGAGCCGGGAAGCTCCACAGTGGCGACGTCCAGCGCGTCCAGGTCAAGGGCTTCTTCGTGCAGATCCATGCTGCCTCCGTTTCCGAACGGGCGCCGTTCGCGCCCCGACACTCTGTCAAGAGATCACGGAAAACGGCACACGTCCACGTTTCGCCATATATCGGACGGCCTGGAAATTGCGGATAAATGTCGCTGTAGTCGCCTGCTCAACGATGAAATCGAACGACGCAGCCGTGGCGACGGCGGCCCACTCTGGAACGAGAAACACCGCAGTCCTGCCCGCTACCGAGCCGCAGCCGCTCGATACGACGTGCGGAACGGCTCGAACGCCAAGGGCGTGGGCCTTGTAGGTCACGCACTCCCCCAGGTAGCCCGGTCACCCGATGCACCGAGATCGAGTCCAGCACGGCCACCGGGCCGATGCGGCCCGGCCGACCCCGCCGACGGGACGCTGCCGTCAGACGTACCGGACGCCGGCACGTTCCGTGTCTGGGGCCGCGCCATTACTGCGACCACCTCCGACGGCTTGTTGGCATGCATTCCGGTACCGGACGTGGACCGGCTGGAACATCATCCCCCGCCGCAGCATGGCGCCGGGCGCGACTCCCGGTCACCTGCAACCTGGCGCCGGCCAGGCACGAGGCGAGAACACGCACAGGATTCGCCAACTACGACAACGTCACCGCGACCGGCACGACCGACGGCTCCGACCTAGGGATGTTGGGCCGCCCCGTGACCGCCAGGCCCGCCTGACCTCGCAGATGGCAGCGACACCACAGGCAGGCAAGAGCAAGGGCCCTGCCATCCGCCGCCCGGCTACTCTTCGCGAGCCTGCCGGCCGATCATGGACACCAGGGTGGAGATGAGCTCCTCGGCGGTGGTCTGCCACTTGTCAGCGGCCAGGTGCCCGCTGACTTCCAGGTCGGCGATCCCATGTGCGCTGGTCAGCAGCAGTGCGGCAAAGTGACGGGCGTGCTGTGCGCCGGTCAGGTCGCCGACGATGGCGAGGAACTCGTTCATGACTCGATCGGCCGCGCGGGTTGCCGCGTGGATTGCGGCCGGGTCGCCGGTCGGGGTGGCGAACATCAGCCGGTACAGGTGGGGGTGACGGCGGCCGATCGTCATCAGCGTGGACAGGGCGTGGTGAGCTTGCCGGCCGGGGGCAGGCTTGGATCGGCGCGCACGTCCTGCACCTGGTTCGCGAGGCGGTCCAGGGCCTCAGCCGCGATGGTGGTCAGCAGGCTGTCCTTGTCGGGGAAAATGCCGGTACGGCGCCCCGCGGCTGATCACGCCGATCACTCTACCGTTGACGCTGTCATCTGACCGATGGGACTGCGTCGTTGCGACCGAGGCCTCCGTCGGCCATCGAGCCGAGGACTGTCCGCCTCCGCCCGCCCCCCGAAGGCGCGCGGCACCGCCAGTCGGCTTGGCGGCAAGATGACCAGCCGCATCCGAAGGCTTGATCACGAGATCGTGCGCCCGGATCCGACCAGTTCGTAGCCTTGTGCCATGGCAAGGCTGACACGGCCTGAGCACCGCGCTCGTTCACAATGCCGCAGGGCAGTACCTCCCCCTGTCACCGGACAGCGCCGGCAAAGCCCTCCAAGGCGCCACGGTCGCGGGCCGCGAAGGCGATCTGGTACTGACATTCGACCACCTGCGACCGGTACCCGGCGCCTACCCGATCGTCCAAGTCACCTACGAGATCATCTGCGCGGGGAGCCGGGACTCGCTGATACGCACCTTCTCGACTACACCTCGAGCGACGCCGGCCAGTCCTACCTGGCCCTGTACGGCTACGCCCCCTTCCCCACGACCTGCTCGTCCAGGTCCGCCTGCGCCTGGGAGCGACGAGCTGAACCGCCCACCGCCAGCGGATGCACCACTAGAGACTGCGAACCTGGGACAGCGCGCGCCGGCTCGGGGAGCTGGAGTTGGGTGCGGCCGAGGCGAGCTCGACGAAGGTGGTCTCGCACAGGGATTCTGCGCACGGCGAGACAGGGCCGCCGCGGGAGCGCGCCGCCTCTCCGCCCTCCTGGCTCATCCGACTCAAGCGGGGTACACCTGCCGTGGAATCACGTTGCGCGATTCCGTCACACCCATATGCCGCGCGATCGCACCTTCGCGGAGATGGTCACCTACCAGAAAGAGATCGACCGATGGCCGTCAGCAACCTTGTTCTCATCGCCGGGGCCGGCGGCGTGGGCCGCACGGTCCTGGACCAGTTGCGCGCGCAGGACGTGCCGGTGCGCGTAATGGTTCGCCGGGACGGTGATCGTGCCGCGGACCTGCGTGCGCGGGGCGCGGAGGTGGTCGTGGGCGATCTGACCCGGCCGGAGACCGTCGCCGCCGCGCTGGAAGGAGCCGGGCGGATGTACTTCGCGATGCCCGTGTCGCCGGACCACCTGCTGGCGGCGACCGTGGTGGCCACCGTGGCGAAGGAGTACGGGGGGTTGGCGGGCTTGGTCGACATGTCGCAGATGACGGTGTCGCAGATGACCGCCACCAGCACTGCCGAGTCGCACCAGCAGCGGCTGCACTGGCTGGCGGAGCAGGTGTTCGACTGGTCCGGCCTGCCGGTGGTACACATCCGGCCGACGGCGTTCCTGGACAATCCGCTGTTCACCACCCTGGCGGCACGATCGATCCGGGCGAACGGCACGATCGAGCTGCCGTTCGGCACCGGGCGCACGTCACCGATCGCCGTGGACGACGTCGCCCGGGTGGTCGCCACCGTGCTTCGCGATCCGGTTCCGCACGTGGGGCAGGCCTACGAGCTGACCGGGCCGCGCACGGTCGACATGACGGAGATGGCCGAGGAGTTCTCGCGGGCCTTGGGCCGTACCGTGTCCTACCTGGACGTGCCCCTGGACCGATGGCGGGCCGGGGTGCTTGCCGAGGCGGGCCTGCCGCCGCACACCGAGGAGCACATCGCCACCATGGCCCGGCTGCACCGCGAGAACCGCTACGATCGCGCCTCCGACGACGTCGAACGGGTGACCAGCGTGCCGGCCGGGACGATCGAGGCCTTCGTGGCCGCTCACCGGGACTTCTACCTGGGCTGAACCGTCTCAGTCACATCCCGACCCGTGCTTGTCTGGGACGCCGTCGACTACTGGCATGTCCTCACGTTCAGGCTCCTGGAAATTCCACACGAGGCTTGTCACCCATCGCCAAGGGGGCGGGCGAAGGCAGATGCGGTCGAGCATGCGGTCCGGCAGCACCCGCGACAGGATGGTGAGCAGGGCAGCGTCGCGACCGATGGTGTAGCGCGTGCGAAGCTTCCCGGCGATGACGGCTTTGGCGATCACTCGGGCGGCATCGGCGGCGGACTTGCCGCTGGTGGTGAACGCGGCAGTCTGGGCGGTGACCGCCTGGACCAGCGAGCCGTAGCGATCCCGCTGGTCCGGCGACATGGCCTGGGCCAGCCGACGTGTGGTGGCGATGCCCCGGTCGGCCATCTCCGTACGGATCCCGCCGGGCTCGACGACCACCACCCGCACGCCCAGCGGCGCTAGCTCTCGGCGCAGAGCGTCGCTGACCGTCTCCAGGGCGAACTTCGTGCCCGCGTAGGGCCCGTAAGTGGCCATGGCGATCTTCCCGCCGACCGAGCTGACGTTGACCACCCGGCCGGAGTGACGCAGCAGAGCGGACAGCAGGGCCTGGGTGACGGCGACCTGCCCGAACAGGTTGACCTCGAACAGCCGGCGCCACTCCTCCAACGGCAGGGTCTCGACCGGGGCGTTGACCGAGATGCCGGCGTTGTTGACCAACGCCCGCAGCACGCCCGGCCGTGAATCGACACGCGAGGCCAAGTCGGCGATGTGCTCGGGCTGGGTGATGTCAAGGATGACCGGCTCGACGCCAGGGGCCGCGGAGCGTGTCGGCGTCCTGCTCTCGGCGGACGCCGGCCAGGACGTGGAATCCTCGGCGGGCCGGCTCGCGGGCGGACGCCGCGCCGATCCCTGTCGAGGCCCCGGTTGTCGGCCCCCACCCGCCCGGAAAAACCCGGGGCGTCCCGCGCGGTTGCAGGCCAGGGCCAGCAGGCCCGCCGTGAGCGCGGCGATCCCCGTGGCTGCCGCCGTCCAGTCGTGGCCGCCGTTCAGTCGTGGCTGCCGTTCAGCAGAGCCCGGGACGCGTCGGTCAGGGCGCTCGGCAGCCATGCCCTCAGCGGTCCGATCAGTGCCAGGACGGGCAGGTCGAGCAGCACAGCGAGTGAGAGACCCACCGTCGCCGGCACGCCGCGGACGTCCGCCATGACGGAGACGACGCCGCCCCCGACGCCCTGGTCAGCGGCATCAGCTGACCACCGTGACGTGACCATTTGTGAGAACAGAATCAGCCCAACGCATCGCCCGGCCCGCAACACGGCTCTCGTCCGCATTCCTCAGCCCCGTCGCGCCCCGCAGAGGCGAGGCGGTCGACCGAGTAGGCAGCACCAGTGGGTTACACGGGCGCGAGCCGGCGACCCGGCGCGTCAGGCTGAATGAATGATCAATGAACTGCCCGGCCCGGCTCTCACGCAGGTGCTTCGCCTGTACCTCGTGCTTGGCGCCGCACTCGATCTCGGCGATGCCGGACGCGGCAGGCGCTTGATCGTGCCGCTGACCGGCGGCCGGTTCACCGGTCCCGAGCTCAACGGCAACCTGTTGCCCGAGGCCGGCGTCGACCGGCAGATCATGCTCGCGGACGGCACGATCCTGGGCGAGCTGCGATGCACGCTGCGCACCGACCTCGGGCACCTGCTTCAGATGCGCTCGCGCACCGTCAGCTACGGCGACCCGGCCGGCGAATCCCTGATCCGCGCCACCACGCTGCTGGAAGCCGCCGCCCCGCATCTGCGCTGGGTCAACCGGAGCGTGTTCGTCACCGTCGCGGCCCGCCGCGGCGAACGTATGACCGCTGAGACTTATCTGGTGTCATAAGCCGCTCCACCGCGCTAGATCGCCGCCGCGGCCACAAGCTCATACTGCTGTCATGACCGACCGCGCTGTGACCGGACCGCAACTGCTCGGCCGCCAAGACGAGTGCGCCGCCATCGACGAGCTGCTCGATCGCGCTCGCGACGGACACGGATCGGTGCTGGTCGTGCGTGGCGCGACGGGCGTGGGCAAGACGGCATTGCTGGACTACGGAGCCGCCCGTGCCCCGGCCTTCCGCCTGGCCCGGGTGGCCGGAGTGGAGTCGGAATCGGAGCTGATGGGCGCCGGCCTGCAGCAGCTCCTCGGATCGTCGCTTATCGAGGGGGCCCGGCGCCTGCCGAGCCCGCAACGAGACGCGCTCCAGATAACGCTGGGACTGCGAGGCGGGCCCGCCGCCGACCGGTTCCTGGTCGGCCTGGCCGTCCTCGGCATACTGAGCGAGCTGGCCGACCAGCGTCCTTTGCTGGTCATGGTCGACGACGCTCAGTGGCTGGATTCGATCTCGACCCAGGTCCTCGCCTTCGTCGCCAGACGCCTGGCGGCCGAGCGCATGGCGATGTTGTTCTCCATACGTGAGCCGGGCGATGACACCGAGCTCGACGGGCTCCCCACCCTGCCCGTGAGCGGCCTTGGCGATGACGACGCCCGCCGGTTACTGAGCTCGGTCGTCCCGGGCGGGCTGGACGGGCAGGTGCGCGACCGGATCGTGGCCGAGACGCGCGGCAACCCCCTGGCCCTGCTGGAACTGCCTGCCGCGATGACACCGGCCGAACTGGCCGGCGGGTTCGGGCTGCCCGATGACCGCATGCTGTCCGGGCGCATCGAGCACGGCTTCGTACGGCGCATCGAGGCGCTGCCCGGCGACACCCGCCTGCTGCTGTTCACCGCCGCCGCCGAGCCGGTCGGCGACATGCTGCTGCTGATGCGTGCGCTGGAACACCTGGGCATCGCCCTCGACGCCGCCGAGCCCGCCGAGACGCGGGGCCTGATCCATGTCGGCCCACGGGTCGTCTTCCGCCACCCCCTGGTCAGGACCGCCGCCTACCGGGCCGCGCCGCCGGAGGTACGACGCCGCGGGCACGCGGCGCTGGCCAGGGCCACCGACCCCGAAGCCGACCCGGACCGCCGCGCCTGGCATCGCGCCCACGCCACAGCGGCACCGGACGAGGACGTCGCCGCCGAACTGGAGGAGCGCGCCACCCGCGCGCACGCCAGGGCGGGCGCCGAGGCGGCGGCAGCGTTCCTGCAGCGAGCGGCCGAGCTGACACCCGACCCGGCACGGCGCGGCACGCGGGCTCTGGCCGCGGCCCAGGCCCAACTCGACTCCGGCGCTCTCGGCGCGGCCGAAGCCCTGCTCGCCCTGGCCGCGCTGGCCCCGCTCGACGCCGCCGACCAGGCGCGGCTGGAGCGCGTGCGCGCCCACATCGCCTTCGCCCGCACCCGGGGCAGCGACACCCCTGCCCTGCTCAGCACGGCGGCCAGGCAGCTCGAAGGAGTCGATCCCGAGCTGGCCCGCGAGACGCATCTTGAGGCCATGTGGGCGCTGATGCGCAGCGGCAGGTTCGCCAAGCCTGAGGGCGTGCTGACGGCCGCGGCCGCCGCGCTGGCGCCGGTCGCTGATCATCCCGTACGGGCCGTCGACCAGTTCCTCGACGTGCTCGTCACCCGGGCCACCCGCGAGTACGTCCAGGTGCTGCCGTCGGTCAGGCGGGCGATCGCGACCTTCCAGCGCGAGGGCTTTCACCGCGACAACATCGCCTGGTGCTGGCTGGCCTGCCAGCTGGCCATGGACGTGTGGGACGACGACGCCTGCGCCGCGATGGCCGGCGGCCTGGCCGAGGCGGCCCGTGCGAGCGGCATGCTCACGGTCCTGCCGTTCGCGCTGAACTACTCCGCCGCCCACCAATTGTTCGCAGGCCGCTTCGACCTGGCCCAGCAACTGATCCAGGAAGCCGACTCGATCACCCAGGCGACGCGCAACGTCGCCGTCGCCGACTTCTCCATCCTGCTCGCCGCCTGGCGAGGGGACCGGGAACGAACCCTCGGCATGCGCGATCAGATCATCGCCGAGGCGACCGACCGCGGCGAGGGTTTCGTCGTGGAGGCGGTGGAGTGGGCCGCCGCGACTCTGCATCTGGGCCATGGCGAGTACGGCGCGGCCGCCGACGCCGCGCACCGGGCCGCCGAACCGGACGGGATCGGCTTCACCGTGTGGGTGCTCCCCGAACTGATCGAGGCCGCCGTCCGCTCCGGCGACGCGGCCACGGCACACGAGGCCTTCCAGCGCCTGGAGGAACGTTCGGCGACCAGCGACACGCCCTGGGCGCGCGGCATCGAAACCCGTTCCCGAGCACTGCTGAGCGAGGACGGCGAGGCTGAGGAGCTGTACCGGGAGGCCATCGAGCACCTGGCCCGATCCCGCGTCGCCGTCCACCACGCCAGAGCGCAGCTGATCTACGGGGAGTGGCTGCGCAGACAGAACCGCAGGGTCGACGCACGAGCCCAGCTCAAAGCCGCTTTCCACGCCTTCGACGCCATGGGCGCGCAGGCCTTCGCCAGCCGTGCTGAACGCGAACTGCTGGCGACCGGCGAAACGGTGCACAAGCGATCCACGGGCCCGAGCGTCCGGCTCACCCCTCAGGAGGCGCAGATCGCGCGGCTGGCCGGCGACGGGCACACCAACCCGGAGATCGCCGCCCGCCTGTTCGTCAGTCACCGCACCGTCGAATGGCACCTGCGCAAGGTTTTCACCAAGCTCGACATCACCTCACGCAAGGAACTCACGCGAGCGCTTCAGACCAACGGGAATCCCTCAGCGGTCTGACCACCCCGGGGGGACCAGGGTAAGGCCAGGGACTGTTACGGGCGCGAGGCGTCACGATCGCAGGCGATCGTGAACATGTCACCCCCGGGGTCGCCTGAACGAGCGGCCCCCACAGGCCACCGCGGGAGAAGACATGACCGCCAAGCGCAGAAGCATCACCATCCTGTTCGCCGCCCTGGCCACCGGCGCCGCGCTCGTCGCCACGTCGCCCAGCGCCCTGGCGCAGGGCAACTGCTACCACTACGGCTACGCCGGCTACGCGCAGCTCTTCACCGGGTACAACTTCGACGGCGACTGCTTCGAGGTCCAGGTGGGCACCGGATGGCAGCCCCTTCCGGCCTACGCCAGCAGGAAGATCTCCTCGGTCAGAAGCTGGGGCTGGTACGGAAGCGAGCATGTCCAACTGGCCGACTCGATCTACAACGGCGGCCTGAGCATCCCCGCCGGCAGCTGGGTCACCAACCTCGACTACATGGACGACAAGACCGACCACGTCAAATTCGACTGAACACGAAGACGCCGTGGAGTACGGCCCTGCTGTACTCCACGGCGACGTTGATGCCCTCGAGAGGGGGAACAAGCATGACGTATCGGACTCTGCACCTCACGCGGGCGGACGAGGGCGTACTGGGTGTGGTGATGGACGCGCCGCCGATGAACCTGATCGGACCTGAGCTGGTGCGCGACCTGGTGAACCTGGTTGGCCGGCTGGCAACGGCGCAGGATGTCCGGGTCGTGATCCTGGAGAGCGCCGACCCCGAGTACTTCGTCCCCCACGTCGACCTGACCAAGGTCGCCGACTACACCTCCGAGGCGGCCAAGGCGGGCGGCCCCGGCGACGCCTCCCTGGCGATGCTGTGGCATCGGCTCAGCGAGCTGCCGGTCGCGACCATCGCGAAGATCCGCGGCCGGGCCCGCGGGGCAGGCAGCGAACTGGCGCTGGCCTGCGACATGCGCTTCGCCGCCCTGGAGAACGCCGTCCTCGGGCAGATCGAGGTCGGCACCGGCGCCCCTCCCGGCGCAGGCGGCATGCAGCACCTCACCCGGCTGCTGGGAAGAGGGCGGGCCATGGAGGTGATCCTCGGATCCGAGGACTTCGACGCCCGTACGGCAGAGCGGTACGGCTGGATCAACCGGGCGGTTCCCGACGCCGAACTGGACGCCTTCGTGGCCCGCCTCGCCCGGCGGATCGCGTCGTTCCCCGCCGAGGGGGTCCGTACGGCCAAGCGGGTCCTCAACGAGCTGACCCTGCCCGCAGCCGACGCCTTCCGCGCGGACGCGATCCGCTTCCGAGACTTGGTCACGGCAGAAGCCACCCAAACCAGGGTGAAGACCCTCTTCGCCCAGGGACTGCAGACGCGGGGGCCACTCGAACTCAACCTGGGCGACCGCCTCGGCGACCTGTGAAGATCAACGCAACGTGAGCCCGCTTCCTCTGTGGACGACCCCGAGAGCACGCTCGACCGTCTCGTCGTTCTCTCCGACCGGCGCGACATAGTCGAGCACGGCACGGGCCGCCGACTCACCGAGTGTGCGGGTGATCACCCACGTGGCAAGGTACTGCGACGCAAGGCACCCACCAGCCGTCGCGATGTTTCCCTGGGCATGGAAGGGCACATCCAGGACCGTGACATTCTCCGCTTCGACGAACGGCCGACTCGTCCGGTCAGTGCAGACCGGCATACCGCCCAGCAACCCCAGGCGCGCCAGCACCAGCGCCCCGGAACACTGCGATCCGATGAGCTGCCTTCCGGGATCGAGCGGCAGCATGGACAGCAGCCGATCGTCGGCGACCACGTCGCGGGTCTTCACCCCGCTCCCGATGAGCACGACCTCGGCCTCGGTCACGAACTCGATCGGCCGCTGCCCGGTCACCGGAACGCCGTTCATCGACGTGACGACGGGCGTCGGCGTGGTGATGAACGCTTCCAGCCCGTCGGGCCGGCACCGGTTGATCAGCGCCGAGGCGATGAAACTGTCCAGCTCGTTGAACCCGTCGAAGGTGACCACCGCTACCCGCATGACGACTCCCCGAAATCAGACCCGACAGCTGCGGCCAGGTTGGCGCGCGCCATCCTGACATCATCACCCATCTATGGCCTTTGCTCTATCGGGGCAGATGTTGGATCGAGCTGGAGTCCTTGAGCCCCGCAGGTGACGACCGCGACTTCGCCGTCCGTGACCACACCGGCTTCGGAACCGCCCCGCTGGGCAGATGGTCCACCTCCAGAAGGATCACGGTGCCCTCGATCGTCGGCAGCTCAGCCGAATCGACCCAGGCCGCACGGCGGGTCAACCGCGGGTGCAGCCGATCCCAAGACCAGGCGGTGGCGCGCCCATACAGGCGGGTTTCAGCTTCGGTGGCCACGTCAGGCTCGTCCCAACTGCCCAGGTCACCGAAGACGAACTCGCCCCCATGACGCGGCAGCCGGCCGTTGGTCCCCGGCACCCGCGCTGGGGCCGACCAGCGCAGCACCCGATCCGAACGCATCCTGGCCGGGATCTGGATGGGCAGATCACGCAACAACCATGCCAAGCGCGGTCCGTCATGACCCGCATCGGCCACGATCAGGAGGTCGGGGTCACCGCACTGCCAATGCCCGGCAGCCATGAGCCGCTCGAGCACCTCGCGCAGCTGGGCGGCGATCACTGCGGCCAGATCATCTCCCGGCGCCAGCCGGAGCGCATCCAGCGGTGCCGTCCACGAGCCGTGGCCCGTCTCCAACGCCACCACGAACGAGTACGGCCAGCCAGGGATCATGATGTGCTGGTCCTTACCCCGCCCATGGGTGTGGCACAAGATCCGCTCCGGCGAGGTGTGCGCGTCCGGCCGCAGCCGGCATGCCAAGCCCACGGGTACGAGACCACCGCCTCTCACGTCCCCGATGATCAGTCAGTCATCCTTGGGCACCCGCATCATCCAGAACGCCGCCCGCTCTCTCAGCTGATCTCAGATCGCCACGTTCGGCGAGGGAGGCCGGATACGGGCAGGCATTCATGTTGCCTGCGAACGTCCGGCGGAGCTCCGGTCACTCGGCCGACCTGGAGATCCACCGTTCATCGAGCTCTCTCACAGCAGGGCGCGCAACACCGGCTGGAGGGCGCGGTGGAAGGTCGGGTACGCGAAGTGCATCTCCGCCAGCGTCGCGATCGGGACCTGCGCGTGGATCACGGCAACGAGGGCGGATAACACCTCGCCACCCATGCTGCCGACGACGGTCCCGCCGATCAGCACACCCCGCTCCACGTCGGCCACGAGTTTGACCGGGCCGCTCTCGCCGGCGATCCAGCCGCGCGTGCCCAGGTCGCCGGTCGCCGTCCTGACGTCGACGCCGCGTTCGCGGGCCGCCGCCTCGGTGAGGCCGACGGAGCCGACCTCGGGCGCGGTGAAGGTGACACGGCCGACGGCCCGGTAGTCCGCCCAAGGGCCGGCGGCACCGGTCAAGTCGCGGATGACGAGGTCGGCCTGGTACATCGACATGTGCGTGAAGGCGCCCTTGCCGGTGATGTCGCCGATGGCCCAGACGCCGTCGGCGACGCGCATCCGCTCGTCGGGGTCCAGGACGCGGGCCTGCGGGTCCAGCCCGACGTGCTCCAGGCCGAGATCGCTCAGATTGTTGCGTCGGCCGGCGGCGACCAGCAGGCGTTCCGCGATGACCACGTCATCGTCGAGGTGGATGCTGAAGCGGTCGCCGTCGTGCTCGACGCGTTCGGCTCGCGCCGACGTACGCACGGTGATGCGGTCGGCGGCGAAGGCCGCCGCGACCACGGCGGACGCCTCGGGCTCCTCCACGGCGAGCAGCCGATCGGAGGCCTCGATCACCGTCACCTCGACTCCGAAGGCGGCCAGGGCCTGGGCGAGTTCGCTGCCGATCGCGCCGCCGCCGAGAACGGCCAGGGAGGCGGGCAGTTCGGTGAGCCGGACGACGTCCCTGTTGGTCCAGTACGGGGTGCCGGCCAGGCCCGGGATCGGCGGCGCGGACGGCGAGGTGCCGGTGTTGAGCACGATGCCGCGCCGGGCCGTGTAGGACGTCGTCGACCCGTCGGCCGCGGTGACGGTGACCGTACGGGGCCCGGTGATACGGCCACGGCCGCGCGCGAAGACGGCCCCGGCGGCGACCAGCCGGTCGACGGCGACCTGGTCGTTCCAGTCGTCGGTGGCCTCGTCGCGGATGCGGTCGGCGACCGGTCTCCAGTCGGGGTGGACGCTCGCCGTCTTGGCGTGCCGGGCCGTGCGGAGCTTGTCGGCCGCGGCGATCATCATCTTGCTGGGAACGCACCCGAAGTACGGGCATTCGCCACCCACTAAGCGCTCGTCCACGCCGACGACCGACAGACCGGCCTTGGCCAGGCTCCCGGCCACGTGCTCGCCGCCGGGGCCCAAGCCGATCACTACGACATCGCACTCCATGACCTTGTCCCTTTCCTGTGGGTCCGTCTTGTCCTATGACCATGCAGTACCTCCCCGTCGCGTCGCACCCGTGTTCGCCCCTGGGCCGTAGGCCAGGGCTCGTCCCTGGTGCGACGGGAGCGCCGCCCGGACGAAGCTGAGGGCGTTCATGAAGGAGGAAGACATGATCACCACCAAGACCATCGCCGTGGACGGGCTCACCGTCCGCTACGCCGAGACTGAGCCGGGCGGTCCCCACGCGCTGCTCCTCAGCCCATGGCCTGAGAGCCTGTACGCCTTCGAGCCGATGTGGGAGGAACTGGCGGGCGGCGTCCACCTGGTCGCCGTCGACCTGCCCGGGTTCGGCCGTTCGCAGGGTCGCCCGGACGTCCTTACCCCACGCGCCACCGGCGCCTTCATGCTCCGGCTCATGGACGCCCTCGGGCTCGACCAGACTCACGTCGTCGGGCCGGACGTGGGCACCAGCGCCTCGCTGTTCGCGGCGGCCAGCCGGCCCGAGCGCTTCCACAGCCTCGTCATCGGCGGCGGAGCCGCCTCCGCAAGCCTGGAGATCGGCGAACCGCTCGCCGCCTGGGTCCGTGACCCCGACCTGACCTGGTACGAGCGCAACGCCCCCGAGATCATGCGAATGACCCTGGACAACATCTACCCGGCCACGCCGCTGCCCGAGCACGTGCGCGAGGACTACACCGCCTCCTACGCCGGGCTCCGCTTCGCCGAATCGATGCAGTACGTCCGCACCTACCCGACCGAGCTCGACGCCCTCGAACCGCTGCTCCCGGCCATCCGCACCCCGGTCCGGATCATCGCCCCCTCGAAGGACCCGGTCGTCCCGCGCGCCCACGGCGAGTTTCTCGCCACCCGGCTGCCCAACAGCACGCTCGACGTCGTCGACGCCGGGCACTTCGCCTGGGAGGAAGCCCCGAAGGCCTACGCCTCCCTCGTCCTGGACTGGTGGGACCGCCACCAGCCCACGGAAACCGGAAGGTGAACATCATGAAGCAGACGGACCTCAAGGTCGAAGCCGTCGTCATCCCCGTATCCGACGTCGACCGTTCCAAGAAGTTCTACCAGGACCTGGGCTGGCGGCTGGACGCCGACTTCGCCTTCGACAACGGCTTCCGCGTCGTCCAGGTCACCCCGCCGGGATCGCCCGCCTCCATCCAGTTCGGCACTCTGATCACCGGCCAGAAGCCCGGCACCGCCGAAGGCGTCTACCTGGTCGTCTCCGACATCGCCGCCGCCCGCGAACAGCTCGTGGCCCTCGGCGCCGACGTCAGCGAGGTCTTCCACCCGGACGCGCCCGGCGCCCAGTTCGGCCAGGTCCCCGGCGGCCAGGCCGACGGACCGGCGCCAGAGCAGGCCAGCTACGGCTCCTTCGCGACCTTCCACGATCTGGACGGCAACGCCTACCTGATCCAGGAAGTCACCACCCGCCTGCCCGGACGGATGGAGGGCGACGCCACCACCTACACGACGGAGCATGACCTGGCCGGCGCGCTCGGGAGGGCCGCGACCGCACACGGCGAGCATGAGGCGCGCAACGGCGGCGCCTTCGACGAGAACTGGCCGGACTGGTACGCGGCCTACCTCGTCGCCGAGCAGCACGGCGGCCCGCTGCCTCGATGAGGACAGGCCCATGCCAGCCGGGCGAAATGATCCCTAGACTCGGGGTGTGGCAGCAGCGCCGATCCTTCACGGACGCCGAACCGAACGCGAACAGCTGGATCAGGCGCTGCGCCGGGTCAGACAGGGCCAGAGCGCCGCGCTGGTCCTGCGCGGCGAGGCGGGCACGGGCAAGACCACGCTGCTGCACCACCTCGAAAGCCAGGCCGACCACTGCAGGATCGTCCGGCTCACCGGCGTCGAGTCCGAGCTTGAGCTGCCATTCGCCGCACTCCACCAGCTCTGCGCCCCGATGCTCGCCGCCTCCTCCACCCTTCCGGAGCCGCAGCGGCAGGCGCTGAAGGTGACCTTCGGATACGCGGCCGGAGCAGTCCCCGACCGGATGGTTCTCGGTCTCGCGGTGCTGGGGCTGCTCGCCGAGGCGGCCACCGAGCAGCCGCTCGTCTGCCTCGTCGACGACGCCCAGTGGCTCGACGCCGCCTCCAGGCAGGTGCTCGGCTTCGTCGCCAGGCGACTGCTCGGCGAGGCGGTGCTTCTGGTCTTCGCCGTCAGAGAGCCGAACCAGGACACGCTGCTGGCCGGGCTGCCTTCCCTGACCGTGGACGGCCTGGCTGAAGCCGACGCGCGTGAGCTACTGGCCGCGGCCACTCCTGGACGGCTGGACAGCCGCGTGCTCGACCGCATCGTGGCCGAGACCCGCGGCAACCCCCTGGCCCTGCTGGAACTGTCCCGCAGCGGCCGGGCAGAACTCCTCGGCGGCTTCGCCCTCCCGGCCACCGGCGCCGACGCCCTCCAGGACCGCTACGAGCGCCGCATCCATGCGCTGCCGGAACCGGCCCGCCTCCTGCTCCTGCTCGCCGCCGCCGACCCGACCGGCGACGCCACCCTGCTCTGGCGCGTCGCCCACGAACTCGGCCTCGGACCACACGCGGTGGCCCCGGCGCAGGAGGCTCAGCTCGTCGAGATCGGAAGCGGCGTCCTGTTCCGGCACCCGCTGATCCGCTCGGCCGCCTACGCCGCCGGCACCGCAGGGGAACGACGGGCCGCGCACCAGGCGCTCGCCGCCGCCCTGGACCGTGAGACCGACCGGCAGCGACGGCTGTGGCACTTGGCGGCGGCGGCTGAAGCCCCCGACGACCCGCTCGCCACCGACCTCGCCGAAGCCGCGCAGGACGCCCGCACTCGCGGCGGGATGGCCGCCGCAGCTGCCCTGCTGCGCTGCGCGGCAGAACTCACCACCGCCCCCTGGCTCCAGGTCGAGCGCACGCTGGCCGCCGCACAGGCCAGCCTTGACGCGGGAGCCTTCTCCGCCGCGCTCGGCCTGCTCGCCCGAGCCGAAGGCCTGCCCGCCGACGACCTGCAAAGCGCCAGGATCGACCTGATCCGCGGCCGCACCGACCGAGCCGCCCATTCCGGCAGGCAAGCGCCCGCCGTACTGCTTCGGGCCGCCAGGCGGCTCGAACCCCTGGACGCCCGGCTCGCCCGGCGCACCTACCTCGACGCGTGGAGCGCGGCCCTCGTCGCGGGTGGCCTCGCCCACCCCGGCAGCGACCTGGCCGCCGTCTGCGCCGCCGCCCGCCAGGCGCCGCCTGGAGCCGAGAGCGCGGCCGATCACTTGCTGGACGGCCTGGCGGCCCTCATCACCGACGGGCCTTCGGCGAGTCGTCCGCCGTTGCGCGAAGCGGTCATGGGCTTCCTCGACCACGACGTACCGGCCACCCTGTGGCTGGACTGCGGCGTGCTGGTCGCCAACGCGGCCCTGACGCTCTGGGACTACGAGCGCTGGGAGGCGGCCAACGCCCGGCACATCGAACTCGCCCGCGCCGACGGCGCGCTCGCGCCGCTCGCCAACGCGCTCAACGTACGGCGGGTCATCGCGCTGTGGCGCGGCGACCTGCGGCAGGCCCGGGAGCTGGGCTTGGAGGAGTCGACCGTCAAGCACGTCACCGGCACGCGCCGGGCTTCCTACGGTGAGTTGTTCCTGCTCGCCTACCAGGGGCACGCGGACCAGGCACTGCCGCTCATCGTGGAGGCGGCCAGAGAGGCCACCGAACGCGGTGAAGGGCTCGGTCTCTACTTCACCGACCGGGCCACCGCTCTGCTGCACCTGGGACTCGGGCACTACGCCGAGGCGATGGCCGCCGCCGTACGAGCCGCGAGCGGCAACCTCGGCCCCTTCACCGCCCAAGCCCTTCCCGACCTGGTCGAAGCCGCCGCGCGCAGCGGCGAGGCCGCGCTCGCGCACACCGCGCTCGCCCGCCTCACGGCCTTCACGGAGAACGCCGACCAGAACTGGGCGCGTGGCCTGGAGGTCCGTTCACGAGCCCTCGTCAGCCACGCGGACGAGGCCGACCGGTACTACGCCGAGGCCGTCGAACGGCTCAGCCGTACCCGGCTCTCCTTCGAGCTGGCCAGGACACAGCTGCTGTACGGCGAGTGGCTGCGCCGCGAGCGCCGCCGCATCGACGCCCGCCACCACCTGAAGCCGGCGTTCGAGGCGTTCGTCGACATGCGCGCCGACGGCTTCGCCGAACGCGCCCGCCACGAACTCCTGGCCACCGGCGAGAAGGTCCGCAAACGCACCGCCGACACCGTGGACGACCTGACACCGCAGGAGGAGCACATCGCCCGCCTCGCCCAGGACGGCCGTACGAACGCGGAGATCGGCGCCGAGCTCTATCTCAGCGCCCGCACCGTCGAGTGGCACCTGCGCAAGGTTTTCGCCAAACTGGGCGTCACCTCCCGCAAGGAGCTTCGCGACACCCCGATCCACCCGCCCAGACGCTGACACAGTGACCAGCCCAGAGCCGCACCCCAACCGCTCGGAGGAACTGGGTGTGGAGGCCGGCACAGACTCTATGTTCGGCGGTCTCGCACCCCTGGACGGCCCAGATCCGCGGCCAGTGTGCGGCGGACCCGGCGCAGTCCATCCGGCGAGCTGGAGGTCAGGCAACTGCGCCTGACCTCCGCATGCGCTTGCCAAGCAGGAGTCGGCGACCTGGACGACCTCGCGCCGACCCGGCCGGACCGGCACGCAGACCTTCCAGAAGATCGTCACATTGCGCTCCAGGACGGCCCGGACGCCGATGGGCGGCGGCCGCGGGCCCGCGTTCTTCGCTCATGGCAGGGGTCTTCCATCGAGCCTGGCCGAGGCCTCGCCGAACACCGCCTGGTCGGTCTGGGCGAGGAAGTCGCCGGGAAAGCCGAGGGTGAAGTCGGTGGCCGCCTCCAGGCGTCGTACGGCGTGGTCGGGCAGGGTGAGGTCCAGGGCGCCGAGGGTGTCTTGGAGTTGCGCTGCGCTTCTGGCGCCCAGGATCGGGTGCACGGCGGCTGATCGCGCCCGGGTCCAGGCGATGGCCACCTGCGCGGAGGTGGCGCCGATCTCGTCTGCGACCTCTCGCACCGCCTGGGCGACGGCGTGCTCGCGGGCTCCGAGGGAGCGCGGGCTGACCCGGGTGCCGGCTTGCGGCCCGCCGGCGGAGGTGAACTTGCCCGACAGGACGCCGTGGGCAAGCGGTCCCCAGGCGGCGACCGTCAGGTCGAGCGTCTGGGCCATGGGCAGCAGTTCGCGTTCGATGTCCCGGTTGAGCAGGCTGTAAGGAGCCTGCAGGGCCGCGAACGGGGTCCAGCCGCGCCACTCGGCCAGGGTGTTGGCCTGCGCGATAACCCAGGCAGGCGCGTCGGACATGCCGATATGGAGGATCTTCCCGGCGCGGACGGCGTCGTCCAGCGCCCGCATGGTCTCCTGGATCGGGGTGTGCCGGTCCCACAGATGGACCCAGTACAGGTCGAGATAGTCGTTACGCAGCCGCCGCAGGCTGGCTTCCAGGGACAGGGTGAGGTTCTTGCGGTGACTGCCCGCGGCGTTGGGATCACTGCCGTCGCGTGAGACGGTGTACTTGCTGGCCAGGACGAACCGGTCGCGGCGGCCGGTCAGCAGTTCGCCGAGGATGGTCTCGCTGCGCCCGCCCGAGTAGAAGTTCGCGGTGTCGATGAGGTTGCCGCCGGCCTCGCCGTACAGGTCCAGGATGCGGCGGGCCTCCTGGGGCGAGGCGCCGAGCTCTTCCTCGCCGAAGGTCATCGCGCCGAGGAAGACCTCCGAGACCCGCAGTCCGGTACGGCCAAGCAGCCGGTATCGCATGCTCATGCGCCCACCGCCTTTTCCTGGCGCAGCGGCTGCAGCGCTCGGGACCAGGCGATGACCTCGTCGAGCAACTCGTTCAGGGTCGGCTCCTGGTGCGGGCCGGGGGCGATGGTGCCGGGCTCGGCCGCATCGGTGATCTCGAAATCAGTGAAGGCCGACAGCGCGACCTGGGTGCGCACGTTGGCGACCTGGAGTTCGGTCATGATCTGCCGCAGATGTTCCACGGCGCGCACGCCGCCGTGGACGCCGTGGCTGACGAACCCGGCGGCCTTGTTGTTCCACTCGGCGAACAGGAAGTCGATGGCGTTCTTCAGCGCGGCCGGGGCCGAGTGGTTGTACTCGGGGGTGACGAACACGAACCCGTCGAAGGAGGCGATGGTCTCGGCCCACCGGTTGGTGTGCGGATGGTGGTAGTCGCCGAACAGGGCGGGCAGCGGCTCATCCAGTAGCGACAGGCCGTATTCGGCCAGGTCGACGACCTCGAAGGCGGCCTCTCCCGCGGTGACGGCGGGGCGATGGGCGGCGACATCGGCGACCCAGCGGGCCGCTACGGCGGTCCGGCGGCGCGGACGGGTGCTGCCGATGACAATGGCGATCTTGATCATGCGTGGGTCTCCTCACAAGGTGCCGCCTGGATGCGACGTCAGGTAAAGTACAACGTGCATGGCAAAAAGTAAAACGATCAATGCAAAATTGTTGGAGGGCCCCAGATGACCACGGACGACAGCACGACACCCCGCCCTCGCCGAGGGCCGACCGGCAAGCGGCAGGCGATCCTGGACGGAGCCCTGACGGTGTTCGCCCGCGACGGCTACACCCGTTCCAGCGTGGACGCGATCTCGTCCGAAGCGGGGGTGTCGACCCGGACCATTTACAACCACTTCACCGACAAAGCCGAGCTGTTCGGCGTCGTGATTCAGGAAAGCGCCAAACAGGCCGCCGACATCCAGATCGCGATCATCGACCGCCACCTGCGCAAGGTCACCGACGTGGAGAGCGACCTCATCGAGTTCGGGCGGGACTGGGTGACACCGAGGCCCGACAGCGCCGCCCATTTCTCCCTGGTCAGACAGATCAACGCCGAAGCGGACCACATCCCTCAGGAAGCCATCGACACCTGGCAGGAGACCGGACCACGGCGGGTCCGCCGCGAACTGGCCGCCCACCTGCGGCAGTTGGCAAACCAAGGGATGCTCCGCATCGACGACCCCGACCGCGCGGCGCTACACCTGCTCCTGCTGATCTCAGCCGGGTTGCCGGCGCCGCACACCACCCTGTCCGCCGAGAAGATCACCGAGACGGTCACCGCGGGCGTCCATGCCTTCCTGCACGGTCACCTGTAACACAGCAGCACGCCCGGACACGAGTGACACCTGACGCAGATGGCGCGAAGACAGTGTGCAGCCGCTGACGCGAGCTGAAGAGGGCCCCTTGAGCAGAACTCCGAGCCGGGATCGGGGTCCTCTGGCTGCCGACCTCAGACTCCACGTCCCAAGGCTTGGTCGTTGTCGGCCAGCATCTCGGCCAGGTCGTCGCGGGCCCGCATCCGGGCGGTGTGCGTCAGGCACGCCAGCAACGCCACCGGCCTTCGGGGAGGATCGGACCGAATTCTGGCGCCATGCCACAAGGGTGTCGCAGCATCTGAGCGAGTAGTCCGCGTTAGCGGCTATCGCGGAACCAAGATTCCGACGCCGTGGACACCACCACCGCAGGCGGTTGACCCCCGGCAAGACACGCGGAGAGCTCGGTGCCTGGAAACATACATGCCTGGTTAGGCGGGTGGGTCAGGGAAACGGACTGATCGCAAGACCAGCACCGCGCCCTGCCCCGACCCGACTGAGCTCCGAACAGCGTTGATCTAGCTGTGACTTGCCTGGTCGATGTCGGATCGGCCGGCCGGGCGATGCGGCTCTTCGGTCGGTCCCGGCCGCCGCCCGCCAGAAAGCGCACACGATCCTCCAGCAGCCGCCGGTCCTCGGCGGTCACCTCGGTGCCTCTGGAGTCCCTAGAAGCGGTAGTGCTGGATGGCGGTGCCCTTGCGCGAGATGGAGGTGCTCCAGGCGGTCAGGAAGCTGGCCAGGCGGGTCGTCCACGGGTAGTCGGCGACTTCGGGCTCGCGGCCCAGCAGGATCTCGCGCACCAGCTTCAGGCGGGATTCCAGGCGCTCGATGTCCTGCGGGGTGTCGAAGCCGGGAGATCTCAGGAAGGGGACGACGGACTGGGTGCCGGCGTACTTCTTGGCCGCCCAGACGTGGAACCTCGTGTAGCCGTTGAAGCAGATCTCGCCTGCGGGGAAGTGGCGGATGAGGCGGTCGAGGAGCGTGGCCAGTTCCTCCTTGGACAGGAACCCGATCAGGCCGTCGGCAACGATCACGGCGGGGCGGTCGGCGGGGATATCGCTGAGCCATCGGGGGTCGTTGAGGTCGGAGCCGATGGTGTGGAGGTGGGGGCGCTCGGGGAGTAGTAGTTGCCTGGTCTTGGCCACGCCGGGCAGGTCGACGTCGTACCACTCGACGGTGGCGGGCGGGTCGACGCGGTAGACGCGGGTGTCGAGTCCGGCGCCCAGGTCGAGCCCGACGGCGTCGGGATTTTTGGCGATGAACTGGCGCACGATGTTGTCCATGACCAGGGAGCGGTGCGCGATGCCCACGACGGGGCTGGCGGAGAGCTTGAACTGCCCGGCGTCGTAGTCGAGCTTCCTGACGATGTCGTATGCGGTCTTGTCGTGCAGGATCGAGTGTTTGGCCTGGTAGTCGAGCGCCTTGCCGGCCAGGGTCAGCCAGAGCGTGTTCTCCAGCGGCGTGAGGTCGGGGAGGGTGATGGCCATCGTGTCAGTCCCTTTTCTGTGGTGACTCGTCCAGCGCGGTCCGGGCTGCCTTCAGCGCGGTGTCGTTGGTGAACAGCCCGTGGGTGTAGAGCTCCAGCGTGGGCAGGGCGAGGCGGCGCAGCAGGTCGGGGCCGAACCGCTCGTAGCCCAGCGCCCGTGCCAGGGGTGGCGGCATGGTCAGCGTGGCCACGCTGTTGAGCACGGTCAGCACCGCCAGCGCCCGCACGTCCGAGGACGGTCGCATCGAGCCGTCGGCGATACCGGCCCGCAGGATCTCCTCGGACTCCGCCACCAGCGTGTCGACGAACGTGGCCGCGGCGGGGGTGTCCTCCTCGATCGCGCGCAGCATGTACTGCACCTGGAGGCGGTATTCCTCCGGGTTGGACAGGTATTCGCGAAAGAGGTCCTGCATGCCGCTCGGGCGGGCGTTGTCGGCCCGCTGGATCAAGATGCGCAGAACGTGGTCGTCACAGGCGCTCCGGAGCTTTTCCTTGCTGCCGAAGTGATGGATGACCAGGCCGGGGCTCACTCCCGCGGTCGCGGCGATGGCACGCACGTTGGCCTTCTGGAAGCCGTCCCGGGCGAAGTGTGCGATGGCCGCGTTGCGGATCTTGGCCTGGGCGGTCAGGTCCGACGATGCTGAACACATGTTTAGTAGCTTAAACGTATGTTTAACGGCTGGCAAGTGGAGAGCGGTACCCAACGAGCGCCGCGCGGATGCGGCTTGGCGTGATGTTCCGTTCCGAACCCACCTGGACGAGAACGACGCCGCGATCCTCCGCGCCAGGCTGATCTCGTTCTCAGAAATGAGGAGTTCTGACAAACCCCGCCCGCCTCCCCGACGATGTCCGGTTTGTCCCTGGCCGTCGTTCTCATAACCTCTCGCAAAACCGTGTTCTCACAACACGGCTCGCGGTGGGTTTTGCGACATGAGTGATCTTGCCGATCCGGCTGCCGCGGTCGAGGCCTTCGACTGTCCCATGTGCCAGGCGCCAGCGGGCAGCGCCTGCCGGACGCGGGGTGGGAAGGTCGCGCCGAAGTACCACACACCGCGGTTCATGCTGGTGCCGCAGCTGCGGGCCGAGTTGGAGGTGCGCACGCCCGCCGATCGTGGCCCGGGCCAGGCGTGGGTGGTGGGCCCGGCGCGCGAGGCGGCCGTCGCCGATGCCGGGGCCAGGCCGCCCCGGGTCGGCTATGCCCGGTGCTCCACTGAGCAGCAGGAGCTGCAGAGCCAGCTGGACGCCCTGGAAGCGGCGGGTTGCGAGCCGATCTTCTCGGAGAAGATCAGCACCCGGGTCAAGGTGCGGCCGGAATTCACCAAGGCGCTGGGCTTCGCCCGCACGATCAAGTCTGCGGTCCCGCATCAGCGGGTGATCTTCACGGTGCATGAGATGAAGCGCCTGGGGCGTGGCGCGGCCGAGCTGCTGACCATCGCCGAGGAACAGCGCCGGGCCGATATCCAGCTGGAGTTGCTGACCGGTCCGCTGCAGGGGGTCTATGACCCGTCCGGGCACGGGGCCGCGCTGTTCGCGTTCTTCGCCGGGATGGCAGAATCCGAGCGCGAGTACATCCGGGAAAAGTCGCTGGAGGGCCAGGCCTCCGCGCGTGAGCGCGGCCGCCACGGCGGACGTGCCAAGGTGTTCGACGACGACATGGCGGCCTACGCCCGAAGCCTGCGCGCCCGGGGCATGCCGGTTCCGGTGATGTCGGCGAGGGTGACCGCGGCGCCGGACTCGGCGAAGGCGCGGGCGGCTCGATCAAGGCCGTGTGAAGCTTGTCCATCGTGGGCGTAGGGTGGCCCGATGCCCGGATCCTTGCGTGCGGCCGTGCTGGCAGTAGTGTCGATCCTCCTCTGCGGCTGCTCGGCCACGCCGGCGGCGGTCCCACCGTCCCCGACCGCCCTGGCAAGGCCGACATCCACCCCCATCTGTGACGGCCAGCTGCCGCCCACGGGGCCGGAGAAGACCGCCTACACCGATCACATCGATGACTGGCAGCTCGCCAAGGCCGTCAAGGACGGGTTTCCCGACGACCTGGCGGTCAAGCGGGACGGGACGGTATGGGTGGTCGGCACGGCCGAGGTGCCGGTAAAGCCCCATCTGGACAAGGAGCAGGGGTGCCTGATCACGACCGACACCGAGCGCCGGGGGAAGGTGTGGCGGTACGACGCGGGTACGTGGCATGTGGTCGCTCCGCCGCGGAGGTGCTCGGACCACCTGTCCAAGGTCGACGTGACCGAGGACGGCAGCCTGTGGGTGTACGGCAAGCGACTGGAGAAGGATGACCAGGTGTCCTGCGTGGCTCGATGGAACGGCAGCGGATGGGAGGCGCGGACTGTCCGAACGGAGGACCCGGCGGAGGAGACCAGGGCGCTGACCGTCAGCGGCACCGATCCGTGGTTCATCGACTCCCGGGGGAGAACCGTTCGGCTGACCAAGGGGAAGCTCTCCGCTCACACACCGGTGGCGGAGGCTGACGTGCTCGCGCGAGGGCAGGGAGGCGCGCTCTGGGCGGCGGGAGTCCAGGGTGCACATCGCATCCAGCTCGCACGATGGGATCGCGGGCGGTGGCAGCGCGTTCCCGACCTGGCGCTGCCACATCCGAAGGGGGAGCCGAGGGCCTGGCTCGCCTGCGACAGCATGGTCGCGACCGGGCCTGATGACGTCTGGGTGGCCGCCTCCTGGACCTGGTACGCGAGCGACGAGTCGGAGCCCGGGCGGCAGGTCCTGGCCCATTGGAACGGCTCGGCCTGGTCATGGCACATGGGCAAGGTGGCACTGCCGGACAGAGAGGCCGACCTCGCCCCGGATGGGCAGGGTGGCGTCTGGCTCACCTCCCTCGACGACACCGCCCTCGAACACGTCACCGGCCGGCGTCACGAGCCGATCAAGCTACCCGATACGGAGGAGGATTTCGGGCTGGGCATGCGGCTGTCCCAGCGTCCCGGCACCCACGAGGTCTGGGTGCTGAGCCAGGGGAACCTCTGGGTCACTCGAAGGGACGCCGGCTAGCGAACGGCCTACTTGGCGGCCGAGGTTGCCCAGCGCCTGACCTTCGCCGTGCCGGTCGTCCAGCTCCGGGCGGCGTTCAGCGCGATGCCCGTGACAGTGAGCATGTCGCCGAGGTGTCGACGCCAGGCCCCATACACCTGGAAGCACTCCACCAGGGTGTGATGACGGCGCGGAGACGACCAGTCTGGTGGGCGTGTGGCGGCGACCAGGTCTGAGGCGTTCAGTGTCGAACCAAGCCGGCGCGGCAGCGCGGTCGACGAACACCTCGGGCGTCTCCTGGCCGGGAAGCGCCCGTAGCCAAGCGGGAGCCGCGTACGCCGCGGGTAGTACGCGAAAAGCCGGTCCAGCACCACCTCCCGCCCATCGTCAAGGGGTCCCGGTAGCAATGGAGCAGAATCCAACGGTGTTGCTGCTGACCTGCGGGAACTCCTTGAGAAACACCATCGCGGGACGGCTGCCCCGGAGCCCGTCGATGCAGGCCAGGCGCATATCTGTTGGATCTTCCGCTCAGCGGGGCACGTGCTGACCACGGGCTTGTCAGCAGCCCTCCAGGACTCTCCCCGCCGGAGTAGGTGCGTCCTGCACCCCGGCCCATGCCGTAGGCGTTCTGCGGCACGAACTTGACCGGGTCGGGCAGATGGAGGGCCCCGTGTTCGGGGTGAGACAGCAGGGGCCCAGTGGTGGTTGTCGGGCAGGTCGCCCTTGCCGTCATGCGGGGCGGTGGTCGCGATCGCGTACACCTCGCCGCCCAGGAGTCGGCCAGGACGGAATGCGGCCACCCTCGTCGCGGCGGCCGAGCCCAATGGGGGTGGCCGCCAGGTAAGACAGACGTGACATTTCATGCGGGCGGCGCTTCAATGGCTCGATTATGGACGATGCCGAAATGGCGGTGGAGCGGGTGGTCTCGCCCGTCCTCGTCGGCCGGGACGCGGAGCTGCGGCGGCTGCGGGCGGCGGTGCGGCGTCCCCCGGCCGTCGTCATGATCGAGGGCGAAGCCGGCATCGGCAAGACGCGGCTGGTCAGCGAACTGGCTGCCGAGCTGCGTGACCGGCCGCCGCCCGTCGCCGAGCCGCCTGATCGGCCGCCGCTCGTCGGTGGGTGCCCGCAGATTCGGGAGCCGTTCCCGCTCGGGCCCGTCATCGAGGCGTTGCGCGGCGCGGCCGGGAGGTTGCCCGAGGGCGGCCTGTCGCCGGTGACCGGCGCGCTGCGCCCGCTGCTGCCCGAGCTCGCCGCCGTCCTCCCGGCCGAGCCCGGCCCGCTGGACGACCCCGCCGGGCTGCGGCATCGCGTGTTCCGCGGGCTCGCGGAGCTGCTCGCCGCGCTCGGCCGGGCCGTCCTGGTGCTGGAGGATCTGCACTGGGCCGACGAGCAGACGGTCGAGTTCCTCGGCTACCTGCTCGCCGACCCGCCGCACGGGCTCGTCCTCGTGCTCACGTTCCGCGGTGAGGAGGCTGGTCCCGGGCTGCGGGCGCTCACCGCGCGGTTACGTCCTGAGCTCGCCCATGCCCACCTCGTGCTGGCCCCGCTGGACGCCGCCCGGACGAACGAGCTGACGGCCTCGATCCTGGGCACCGCGCAGGTGTCGGACGAGTTCGCCGCCTACCTGTGCGAGCGTACGTCGGGCCTGCCGTACGCCATCCAGGAGCTGGTCGCGCTGCTGCGGGCCCGCGGCGTCCTGGTCCAGCGCGGTACCAGGTGGGCGCGCAAGACGCTCGACGAGCTGGGCGTACCGGCCGGGGTGCGCGACTCCGTACTGGAACGGGTGCGCGGCCTGAGCGCGAACGCGCAGGCGGTGGCGGAGGCCGCGGCGGTGCTGCGGGTGGCCGTGCCGGTGCCCGATCTCGTGGCCACCTGCCGCGTACCGGAGCAGGACGCCCACGAGGGCCTGGACGAGCTCCTCGACCGCGGCCTGTTCGCCGAGCACGCCGGCACGGCGGGCTTCAGGCACGCGCTGGCCGTCCAGGCGGTGTACGGGAGCATCCCGTTGCCCAGACGCCAGGACCTGCACGTCCGCGCGGCCAAGGCGGTGGCGCGGCAGAATCCCACGCCGCTCGGCCAGATCGCCCACCACCACCGTCACGCCGGTCAGCACGACGCGTGGGTGGACGCCGCGGAGGAGGCCGCCGACCGGGCCGTGGCCCTCGCCAACGACGCGGAGGCCGAACGCCTGCTGGAGGCGGTCCTGCGGCACGCGCCCCTCGCCCCGGAACGCGAGGGCAGGCTGGCGGCGAAACTGGGCTGGGCAGGCGGTTACGCGCTGGGCGCCGACGAGCTCATCGGCCTGCTGCGCGCCGCCGCCGCCCGCCAACCGCCCGGACCGGTGCGCGGCGAGCTGAACTACCTCATCGGGCTGAAGCTGGAGGCCGGGGGCGCCGCGCCGGAGCTCATCCGCGGGGCCATGATCGAGGCGGTCGCCGATCTCGCCGACCGCCCGGTGCTGGCCGCGTACGCGATGGTGGGCCTGGGCCTGCCGAGAACGCCCGGTGTCCCGCTCGCCGAGCACCTGCGCTGGCTCGACCTGGCGCTCGAACGGCTGCCCGTGATCGCGGAGCCCGAGCGGCGCATCTCCGTGCTCGGCAAGGTCGCCATGGTGCTGACCCTCGTCGGCGACCCGCGCGGGGCGAGCCTGACCGGGCAGGTCGTGGCGCGGACCGGCGGCCGCCCGACGAACCGGTGGGAGGTGGTGGCCTACGACTCGATCGGCGAGGTCGCCTGCCTGGCCGGACATCACGACACCGCGTACCGCCTGCTGCACGCCGCGCTGGCCGAGGCGGCCGAGCACGACGTCACCGGCCTGATCGAGTCCAGGTGCCGGTTGAACCTGGCGACTCTGGCGTACTGCCGGGGTTCCTGGGACGGCGTGGCGGACGAGCTCGAAGCGTTGCGGGTGCGTTTCGCCGACCTGCCCAGTTTCCGCCTCACCGCGGACACCGTGTCCGGCTGCCTGGCCCTCGCGCGCGGGCGGGCCGACGCCGCGCGGCTCGACGACCTGGTGCGCGCGAACCTGGAGACGGGCGCGGCCGACGTGCTCGCGCTGCCGGTGAGCGCGCTGCTGCGGCTGGCCGTCGCACAGGACCGGGCCGGGGAGGCCGTGGCGCGTACCGGCGAGGCGTTCTCGTTGTGGGCGGCCAAGGGGTTGTGGCCGGTGGGTGTTCGGGCGGTTCCCGCGCTGGTCGAAGCCCTGGTGGGGCTCGGCAGGGTCGAGGAGGCCGGGGAGCTGGTGTCACGTCTCGAAGGCGAGCTCGCCGCGCTGGACGCGCCGCTCGCGCGGGCGGCGCTCGGCCATGCGCGGGGCTTCCTGTCCGCCGACGCCGTGCGCTTCATGGACGCGGCGGCGTCGTACGAACGGCTGGGGGCGCCGTACGAGGCGGCGCAGGCGCGCGAGCACGCGGCCGGGCTGCTGCTCACCGCCGGTGACGAGCGGGGGGCGTCGATGCTGGAGGCCGCCCTGCACGCGTACGGCGGGCTCGGCGCCGCCTGGGACCTCGACCGGGCGGGCCGGCTGAGCAGGCGCTGGGGCCTGCCCGTACCGGCCCGGCATCGCGGCGGCCCGCGCGGTTACGGGTCCGCGCTCTCCCCCAGGGAGGACGCGGTGGCCAGGCTGGCCGCCACCGGCCTGACCAACAAGGAGATCGCCAAGGAGCTGTTCCTGTCGGCCAAGACCGTGGACAAGCACCTGGGGTCGGCCATGCGCAAGCTGGGCCTGCGCTCCCGCGCGGGGCTGGCGCACCGCCTCGACGCCTGACTATTGGGGTGTTTGCCCCATAGGTAGCCATCTGTCGCTCCTGTGACGCTAGGCGCATGCCCGAAGAGCCCGATCCGAAGGACGAGCAGGACACACCCGAGCCCGAGGCCGAACCCGAGGCCGAACTCGAAGAGGGCTGGGTCGACGCATGAGGAGAGAGGCAGAACCCCCGATGCCAACCACCAGCAGGCGGCCGTGGCCGCGCGTGTTAGCGGGCGCGGCCGTCACGGCACTGGCCGCGGGCCTGCTCACCCCGGCGACGGCCCTCGCCGCGCCCGACGAGGGCGACACCGGCGTCGTCACGCTCCCCGGCGCCGCCGGCGGCGAATGGAACCTCACCCTGATCACCGGCGACACTGTCCGCCTCGCCAGGGACGGCGACGGACGCTACACCGCGACCCCCGAGGCCGTCCGCCGCCCCGACGGTCACACCCCGTTGTTCCGCAGCGAGGCCGGCCCGGAGGGGATCTTCGTGATCCCGGACGACGCCCAGCCCGCCCTCGACGCGGGCGTCCTGGACCTCAAGCTGTTCGACGTCCGCTATTTGGCCGAGAACGGCTACGCCGACGGCACGGCCGACCGCCTACCGCTGATCGTCCAGTACCAGGGCACCCAGAAGAGCACCGCCCGCGCCCTGCCCGACAGCACCACCACCCGGTCGCTGCCGAGCATCCACGGCGCCGCGCTCACGGTCGACAAGGCGAAGGCGGACGAGTTCTGGGCCACCCTGCGCGACTCGGCCAATGGCAGGACGAAGCTGGCCGGCGGCGTCGGCAAGGTCTGGCTGGACGCCAAGGTCAAGGCGGACCTGGCCGAGAGCGTGCCGCTGATCGGCGCCCCCGAGGCGTGGAAGGCCGGCTTCGACGGCTCCGGCACGACGGTCGCCGTGCTGGACACCGGCGTCGACGCCACCCACCCCGACCTGGCCGGCCGGATCGCCGACAGCCGCAGCTTCGTCGAGGGCCAGGAGGTGACCGACCACCACGGCCACGGCACCCACGTCGCCGCGACCGTGGGGGGCTCGGGCGCGGGCGCCGACGGCACGCGCAAGGGCGTCGCCCCCGGCGCCAGGCTCGTCATCGGCAAGGTGCTGGGCGACTCGGGCTCGGGCGACACCTCCGACATCATCGCCGGCATGGAGTGGGCCGTCACCGAGGAGAAGGCGAAGATCGTCTCGATGAGCCTCGGCGGCAACCCCACCGACGGCACCGACCCGCTGTCCCAGTCCGTCAACGACCTGAGCGCCTCGACGGGCGCGCTGTTCGTGGTCGCCGCGGGCAACGACGGCCCCGGCAAGGAGACGATCGGCGCGCCCGGCGCCGCCGCGTCCGCGCTGACGGTCGCCGCCACCGACAAGTCCGACCGGCTCGCGAGCTTCTCCAGCCGCGGGCCGAGGGCCGTGGACGGCGCGCTCAAGCCGGACATCGCCGCCCCGGGAGTGGGCATCGTCGCCGCCCGCGCCGCCGGAACCTCGCTGGGCAGCCCGGTCGACACCCTCTACACCAGCCTGAACGGCACCTCGATGGCGACCCCGCACGTCGCGGGCGCGGCCGCGCTGCTGGCCCAGGAACATCCGTCCTGGGACGGCCGGCGGCTCAAGGCGGCGCTGATGTCGACCGCCAAGGACGCCGGATACTCCGCCTACGAGCAGGGCGCCGGCCGCGTCGACGTGGCCAGGGCCGTCTCCCAGGCCGTCGTCTCCACCACGCCGAACCTGGACTACGGCGTCATCCCCGTAGACGTGAACGACACGGTGGACAAGACCGTCACCTACGCCAACGACGGCGCCGCCGAGGTGACGCTGACCCTCGCCGCCACCCTGGGCGAGGCCAAGGACGCGCTGACGTTCAGCGCCCCGTCGGTCACCGTCCCGGCGGGCGGCACCGCGTCCGTCACCGTCACCCTGCGCCCGGACGGCCTGCCCAAGGGCGGCTACACCGGCGCCGTGGTCGCCACAGGCCCGTCCGGTACGCACGTCACGACCCCGGTGGGGCTGCGCCGAGGGCCCAAGAAGGTGCCGCTGACCGTGCACCTCATCGACAGGTACGGCAACCCGCCCTCGCCGGTGGTGACCTGGGTGGACGCCAGCGCGGTCGACGTCCCCGACACCTACGGCGTCAGCTCGGGCGAGTTCGTCAGCGACGGCGTCTACCGCTACATGGTCGAGCCGGGCACCTACAGCGTCCAGGCCGGCGTCCAGCACAACACGACCGACAGCGGGCCCGGCCCGGTCGCCCAGCTGTACGACCCCGAGGTGGTCGTGCCGGAGGGCGGAGCCGAGATCACCCTCGACGCTCGCAAGGCCGTGCTGCTGCGCGTCCAGACGCCCAAGCCGATCGACTGGCGGCACGCCAGAGGCACCCTCTCCTTCGTGCGCACGGCCTGGGACGGCACCTCGCTGTCGTCCGGGAACATGGGCGCCCTCGGCATGAACGACTGGTACATCAGCCCCACCAAGAAGGTCACCAAGGGGAAGCTGCTGTTCTCGGTGCAGGCCACGGCCGCCAACCCGCAACTGGCCGTGCGCGCCGTGTCCCCGCGGAAGTACGCGATCGACGCCAGAACCTATGAGTACTTCGACCGTGGGCTGAGCTTCGACCTCGGCTGGGACATCCCGTTCCCGGCCGGTACCCGCCGCTACGACCTCGCGTACGTCGGCGGCGGCGCGAACCCGAAGGGCGGCCTGCGCGGCAAGCTCGCGCTGATGACGATCGACCCCGAGGACACCTGCGTCATCGAGCTCAAGCGCCTCCAGGCGCTGAAGGCCGCGGGCGCCGCCGGGGTCGTGCTCTTCGCCAACCGCGTGTACCCCGGCTGCTCGATCCCCGCCTGGCCCAGCGGGGACGAAAAGCCGGAACTGCCGGTGATTCAGATCTTCAAGGCCGTCGGCGACCAGCTTCGCGCCCAGCTCGCGAACGGCCCGGTCACGCTGGAGATCACCAGCCACCCGATCATCGACTACACCTACCAGCTCCTGAAGTACGGGGACGGCAGAGTCCCCGACCCCGTCTACCGCTTCACCGACAGCGGCCTGCGGGCCGTGGACACTGCCTACCACACGCCGTTGAGCCTCGACAACCAGATGGAGATCTGGCACAGCCGCAAGCCGCTGGAGCGGGTCACGTTCTCGACGGCCTTCCACTTCGCCGCCCCCTCCAGGCGGATCGAGTACGTCAGCCTGTCCGGCGCGGACACGCTGCGCGAGGGGACCGTCAGCGGCACCGACACGAAGACCTGGGGACTGGAGACGACGATCGAGAAGCCCGGCAGGGAGACCAGGCGCTGGGGCACCGGCCCGGCCACCCCGGGCGGCATGGTGATCCCGCAGGTCCCCGGCGTCGAGGAGAAGGTGTTGTGCGCGATGTGCCGGCGCGGCGACACGTTCCTGCCCGCCTACACCTTCGTGACCGGCGACGGGCGGCTGGCCATGACCGGCGGCAGCGTCAACACCAACGCGAAGCTGTTCAGGGACGGCAAGGAGATCCCGCGCGTCGCCGGCGCCGCGTTCCCGATGTTCACGCTGACCAAGGAGGAGGGCGTCTACCGGCTCGAACAGAGCGGCTCGGGCTCCGTCAACGCCTGGACCTTCCACTCCAGGGCCCGCGACGAGGACACCATCCCGCCCACGACCGCCTGCCACCCGACCATGGGCTCGTCCGGTTCGTGCAACCCGCAGCCGCTGGTGTTCGTCGGCTACGACCTGCGTGACACCCAGGCCCTGGACACCTCCGTACGGGCCGGTGGCCGGCACACGTTCCAGATCGACGTGACCCATTCCCCGTCGGCCGAGCGGATGCCGGCCGTCGCGGGGCTGAAGCTGGCCTACAGCACCGACGATGGCCAGACCTGGAAGGACGCCAAGGTCCGCCGGGTGGGTACCGGCATCTACACCACCACACTCACCTACCCCGCCCTCGCGGACACGAAGGGCGCCGTAACCCTCAAGGCCGAAGCCTGGGACACCGAAGGCAACAAGGTCGAACAGACCACCACCCGCGCCTTCCCCCTGCGCTGACCCCTGGACCCGAATCCGTGCCCGCCACCCACCCAGGGCGGCGGGCACCTGCCTGACCGCCGCCGACACGATCTGTAGTCATACGCCGCAGGACATCGCATCTCGTACCGGAGCGGCGAGTGACGCGGGTGGGGGGTTGGGATGCCGGCGTCGGCCGGTCCTGCGGATCAGCGACGCCACACCCTCTCCACCCTGGCGATATGCGCATATACCACGACAAGCTTCTCGGTAGTAGTCCGTTACAGTCTTTCCATGCTGCGGGGGCGGGATGACGATCAGCGTGCTGTCGACGAGGTACTTGAGGGCGCGCGGGCTGGGCGAAGCGGCGCTCTCGTCATCTATGGAGACCCGGGGATCGGTAAGACCGCGCTGCTCTCCTATGTGACGGGCCGGGCCGCCGACGCGCGGGTCCTGCGTTGCGCCGGGGTGGAGACCGAGGCCGAGTTGCCGTTCGCTGCACTGCATCAGCTCCTGCGTCCCGCTCTGGCGCGGGTGGACTCCCTGCCCGAGCCGCAGGCGGCGGCCCTGCGCGGGGCGCTGGGTCTTGGCGCGGGCGGGGGTGAGGACCGCTTCGTGATCGGCCTGGCGACGCTCTCCCTGCTGTCGGAGCTCGCCGAGGAGGGCCCGCTGGTCTGCCTGGTGGACGACGCCCACTGGCTGGATCGGGCGTCCGCCGACGCGTTGCTGTTCGCGGCCAGGCGGCTGGACGCCGAGGGCATCGCGTTCATCTTCGCTTCGCGCGACGGCTTCCGCGCGCCCGGCCTGCCGGAACGGCGCCTGCGGCCGTTGGCCCCTGAGGCTGCCGCCGCGCTTCTGCGCGACTGCGACCCTGACCTGGCCGACGCGGTGAGGGCCAGGGTTCTCGCGGAGAGCGGCGGCAACCCGCTCGCGTTGATCGAGCTGCCCCGCACCGGGGACCGGCTCGCGCCCGCGCCTCTGCCGCGCCGCATCCAGGAAACCTACGGGGCCCGTATCGACGCGCTGCCGCGCCAGACGCGGCTGATGATCCTGGTCGCCGCGGTCGAGGGCACAGGGGACCTGGGTGTCGTCCTGCGCGGAGCCGAGTCGCTGGGCATCGGCCCGGAGGCGTTCGGCGCCGCCGAAGGTCTGGTCGCGGTCGATGGCGGCACGGTGACCTTCGCGCACCCGCTGATGCGGGCCGCCGCCCTCCACGTGGGCCTCCTGGACGAGCGCCTCGCCGTGCATCGCGCGCTGGCCGAGGTGCTGCATGACCAGGAGGACCGGCGGGCCTGGCATCTGGCCGCGGCGGCGCTCGGCCCCGACGAGCACGCGGCGGCCGCGCTGGAACGTACCGCGGAACGGGCCAGGGAACGGCAGGGGCACGCGGCCGCCGCCGCCGCGCTCGAACGGGCCGCGGAGCTGACCGCCGACCGCGTTCAGCTCGCCAGGCGGCTCACCGAGGCCGCCGTGGCCGCGGCGGACGCCGGTTCGCCCGAGCGGGCCCAGGAGCTGGCCGAACGCGCCGCTCCCCTGATCGACGCCCCTCGTCCCGCCGCTCGGCTGGCCGGGCTGCGCGCCAGGATCGCCTTCGAGCGCGGAGCCGTCCACACCGCGCACGACCAGCTCCTGGCGGGGGCCGTGCGCATCGCCGAACTGGACCCGGGCGCGGCCGGGCTCATGCTGGTGGACGCGGCACGCAACGCCTCGCAGCTCGGCGACCCCGCGCTGCTCGTAGAGGCGTCGAACCGGTTGCACGAGCTCCGTCTGGGCCCGGAGCACGGGCTGGACTCCGCCGTGGCGGCCGTCGCCGCCCGCGCGGAGTCGCTCATCGCGGGCCCGGCCAGGGCCCTGCCCGCCATGCGGCCGCTGGTGACCGACGCGCGCCGCATCGAACGCGGCTCGTACGGCCTGCGTCTCAACGCCGCGTTCGTCGCGGGGCTCGTCGGCGACTTCCCCGCGCAGCAGGAGATCTGCGCCGCCCTCGTCGAGGAGTGCCGCTCGCTGGGGACGACCGGGTGGTTGCCGATCGCGTACGCGACGCTGGCCTCCGCCGAGCTGCACCTGAACAGGTTTCGCAGCGCCATGTCCGATGCTGAGGAGGGGTTGCGGATCGCGCTGGACAGCGGCCAGCCCCACCGGACCGGCTATCTGGAGGGTGTCCTGGCCTGGCTGGCCGCCGTGCAGGGCGACGACGCGCGGTGTGCGGAGTTGGCCGTCCGGTGCCGGAATCAGTTCGCGCTGACCGGGATCGTGCACGGAATGGCCTGGGGTGAGTGGGCGCTGGCCATGCTCGACCTGAGCCGCGGCCGGCACGCGCTGGTGCTCGACCGGCTGGAGGAGGCTCAGGCCGGGCCGGTACGCCACCAGAACCAGGCCGTCTACTTCGCCGCCGACCAGGTGGAGGCCGCTGTGCGGGCCGGTGAGCCCGGACGGGCGGCGGAACCGCTGGCCCGGTTCGCCGAGTGGGCGGCCGCCGCCAGGATGGATTGGGCCGATGCCGTGCTGGCGCGCTGCAGGGCCCTGATGTCGGGGCAGGAGCAGCATTTCGTGACGGCCCTACGGCTGCACGGGCCGCGCGAACGTCCTATGGAGCGGGCCAGGACGGAGCTGCTCTACGGCGAGTGGCTGCGCCGCGAGCGCCGCAACAGGGATGCCCGCACGCACCTGCGGGCCGCGGTGGAGATCTTCCAGCGGCTGGGCGCGCAGCCGTGGGCCGGGCGGGCGGCCGGGGAGCTGCGCGCGGCCGGCGACAGCGGCGCCGTGTCCGTTCCCGCCGACAGGCGCGGCGACCTGTCGCCCCAGGAGCTGCAGATCGTCCGGCTGGCCGTGACGGGGCTGACCAACAGGGAGATCGGTGCTCGCCTGTTCATCAGCCCCAAGACCGTCAGCTACCACCTCTATCGCGCCTTTCCCAAGCTGGGCGTCTCCTCCAGGGTGGAGCTGGCCCGACTCGACCTCGGTGAGAACTAGCGAGGGCGTCGCAGGGCGGGCACAATCGAGGCGAGTACGCCGAGGAACGCGCATCCTCCAGCCACAGCGGCGACCGAGGACCACGGCAGGCTGATCGAGATCGGCCCCGCGAGCTGCACCAGGGAAGCCCACAGTCCGGCGAGGCTGACCGCCGCCACACCCGCGGCCAGGACGACGCCGATGGCGACGACCAGCAGAGCCTCGCCCGCGGCGTAGCGCAGCACCTGGTCGTGGGTCGCGCCGAACAGGCGCAGCGTGCCACGCTCGGCCTTGCGGCCGGAGGCCGCCATCAGCAGCGTGTTGACCAGCGCGATCGCAGCATAGGCCAGGATGATGCCGAGGACGACGAGCAGCCCGAGCCTGCTGGCCGAGCCACGCCGATCCCTGGTCTCCGCCACCCAGCTCGCCTTGGTGACGGCTCGCGCGTTGTGTCCGGAGACGGCGCGCTCCAATGCCGCCCGAACGGCGGCCGGTGACGTTCCCGGACGGAGCTTGAGGTAGGCGGCGGCCGTCGGCGCGGAGCGGGCCTGCGCTCGGGTGATGTAGGAATCGGCCGGTGCGTCGGCGCCGAGCAGTCCGACGACCTTGAGTGAGGCTTTGCTGCCGTCCGCGCGCCACACCCTCGCGGTCGCACCGAGCCTCATCTGCCAGGTCTCGGAGACGATGATGCCGTCATCGTCCAGATCGGCGAACGACCCCGCCGTCAGCGCCACATCCAGTACGGCGGGCAGCCGGGCCGGGTCGACGGCCTCGGCCGGGCGTTGGATGAGCACGGCGTCGCCTTCGAGGGTGTAGAGGCTGGTCGGCGCCGTGACCGCGACCTCCACGCCGGGAAGTGCGCGCAGGCGTTCGACGAGCTTGCGGTCCAGTCCTGCGCCACCGGTGGGGAGAACCAGGTAGTCGGCGCGCACCGGAGCCGCCTGCGCCGCGGCCTTGGCGGTGTCGGTCATCGCGGCGCCGCCGAGCAGCGCGGCGGCCAGGCCGACGGCGATGAGCACGGGAGCGGCGACCGCGGCGGTCTGCCGGGCGGAGGCGACGGCGGCGGCGGGCACCAGGGTTCCGCCCGCGCCGCGCAGGTGGTCCATCGGGGCGGCCAGGAGCCGGGTGACCGGCCGCACCAGGGCGGGGGCGAGTATCCCCGCACCGGCGACCAGCAGCATCACGATCGGCATGAACGACTTGTTGTTCGTCGCTCCTGCCGGGTCGCCGATGGCGGTCACAGCCATGCTGACCAGCGCCGTCCCGACGACGGCCGCGCCTATCACCCAGCGGCCCCACGTCATCGCTCGCGGCTCGACGGCCACCTCGCGCATGGCCTCGGCCGGACGTACCCGCCCCGCCCGCCCGGCCGCGAGCGCCACCCCGGAAAGTGCGACCACCACGCCGGTCGTGAAGGCCACGACGGACGGCCAGGTGTCGGTGCTCGGCACCAGCCAGCTCGGTGCCATCCCCAGCCCGACCAGCCAGTCCAGGATCGGACCTGCCAGGAAGGGGCCGATGACGGCGCCGGTCGCCGCCGCGATCACAGCGACGATTCCGGCCTCGCCATACAGCATCCTGCGTACCTGACCCGCGGTGGCGCCGACGGTGCGCAGCAGCGCGAACTCGCGCCGGCGCTGCACGACCGCGAAGGCGAACGTCGAGGACACCACGAAGATCGCGATGAATACGGCGAACCCTGCGGCGATGCCGACAATCGTGCCGGCGTTGTTCCTCGCCTGCTCGTCGCTGTCCCGGGTGGGGTCGAGGAGAGCTCGATCCTGCCCGGTCAGCACCCTGGCGGTGCTCCCGACCGCGGCGCGCACCTCCTGCGGCGGGAGCCACAGCGCCAGCGCGTCGATCCGCGACGAGAGCCTGGCCGCCTCCGTGTCGCTGAAGAACACGGTGCCCGGCGCGGTCGTCACCCCCACGACTGTGTACGGTCTCGCGCCCTGGGCCGTCACCACCCGCACCAGGTCGCCGACCCGGGCTCCCCCACTCACGACGATTTCCCCTGGCCCCGCCGGCGCGCCGCCTTCGACAAGCCGCTGGGGCGCGGTGCGTGAGGCGGACCAGGGACGCCCGACGGCGGCGGGGCCACCGGCGAGCTGCGCGGCGAAAACCCGGTCGGCGACCGCGTCGGGGAAGCGTCCGGCCAGGCTCGCCGGCAGTCCGCGCGGCTCGGCCAGCGGGGCGCTGGTCTCGCCCAGGTGGCCCTCGACTCTCAGCCGGTCGTCGGGCACCACCACCACGGGGGCCGAGGCATAGCGCTGCGGCCCCCTTTCCGGCGAGCCGACCGTAGTGGCAAGGACCTGCCCCATCGCGGCCATCAGCGCCGCGCCGAGCGCCAAGGCCAGGAACGTGCCGGCGAAGGACACCATGCGGGTACGCAGGGTGCTGAAGGCGATGGTCAGCATGCTTCCTCCAGCAGGAGCATCCGGGCGGCCACGACCTCGGCAGTGGGGTCGGGGAGCTCTCCGCAGATCCTGCCGTCGGCCAGGAACAGCACTCGGTCGGCGTACGCGGCGGCCACGGGGTCGTGGGTCACCATCACGATCGTCTGCGCGTGCAGGTCGACCAGGCCGCGCAGCAGGCGCAGCACGTCCCTGCTGGTGTTGGTGTCCAGGGCGCCGGTCGGCTCGTCCGCGAACAGCACGGCCGGCCTGGTCACCAGCGCCCGCGCGACGGCCACCCGCTGTTGCTGCCCGCCGGACAGTTCGGCGGGGCGGTGTCCCGCGCGGTCGGCGAGCCCGACCGCGTCCAGGCTGTGCCTGACCAACTCAGGGTCGGGACGACGGCCGGTCAGCCGCAGCGGCAACGCCACGTTCTGGGCGGCGGTGAGCGACGGCAGCAGGTTGAACGACTGGAAGACGAACCCGATCCGGTCGCGGCGCAGCAGGGTCAGCTTCCGCTCGCTCATCTTCGTCAGGTCCCTGCCGTCCACCATGACCTGGCCCGAGGTGGGTCTGTCCAGCCCGGCCGCGCACTGCAGCAAGGTCGACTTCCCTGAGCCGGACGGGCCCATCACGGCGGTGAAAGTGGCCTGGCGGAAGCCGACGCTCACGTCGTTGAGTGCGACGACACCGTGTGCGTAGTGTCTGCTCACCGACGTCAGCTCGACGGAGGTCTCAAGGCGTTCCATCAGTTTCACAGCGGTCCTGTCCGTTCCCATCAGCAGCGATATCCGTCACGAACGATAGAGAGGCCGGTCATCCCTCCGGTATCGGACAAGTGACTAGGAACTGCTCCGCCACGGACTAGACGGTCACCCGATTCCGGCCGCGCGCCGGCGTTCGTAGTGTTCCCTCATGACTTCCCCCTACCGCTTCGCCTTCCTCGCAGCACCGCTGCTCACCTTCACCTACGGCGTGATCCGGATCCTCGACGGCCTGGACGGCACCAGAGGGCCCGGCCCGGCATGGACCACCGGCCACCTGGCCTTCATCGCCGCAATGGCGATGTTCGTCTCCGTCTTCGTCCAGCTACGAAGACTGGCGGGCGGAAACCTGCTGTCCACTGTGATCATGTGGGTGGCCATCACCGGCGCTCTGGCACTGACGGGGCAGTTCACCGTCGACATCGTGGCGGGATTCGCGGCCGACGATCACTATGCCATGAGCATGATCACCAAAGAGGTCCACAGCATTCCCGTGATCTCGCTGGCCATCTACGACGTCGGCCCCTACCTGTTCTACCTCGGCCAGCTCGCGCTCATCATCCAGCTCGCCGTCATGCGCCGCGTCAAGGTGTGGACGCCGGTCCTGGTGATGACGGACCTGATGATGCCGTTCATCGACAAGGATCTGATCCCCCTCGGCGCCATCGTGCTGTTCATCTCCTTCGCGCCCCTGGCCCGCCGTCCCCGAAACCGTGCCCTGCCGCCTTCGTCCCCGCTGCGTGATTCCCCCGGGTTCATCGCAGCTTGACCGTCCCCCCAGGCCGGTACGAACGCCGACCCGGCGACCAAGTACCCCGTCACCGTCGACTCCGCGCTCACCATGTCACTCGACGGCGACGTCGATGTGGCCAACGACGGCACTGTGGGCGACCCCAGCAGGGAACTCCTCACAGAGGGATCGATCTTCGGTGTCCTTGACAGGACATACCTAAATCCAACGTCAATGCCTTTATTAGGCAGAACGTCCCCGGCGTGGGTGCTTCTCTGGACGGCCGCCGCTGTTGGGCTCGGGAAGCAGAGGCGTGATGAGGTCCCCTTGGGCGTCGGTCAGGTCTGAGGGGTAGCGCTGCGCCCAAACACGCTCTGACTCTGTCGGGGCTCCCGTGAGGCCGACGGCTACGCCGAGCGCGTCCGCGAAGCCAAACGGCGGCGCCCTCACCGACGTGATCCTCGACGCCGTCGGCGGCCCTGTTTTCGAGGCGGCCCCGCACGCGCCGGCCCCCTTCGTCCGCCTGATCTCCTACGGCACCTCCGGCGGGATCGAGGCCGCCCCATCGACCCCAGGATCCTGGGCGAGCGCAACATCGCCGTCGGCGGCTACTGGCTGGGCGCCCACCTGGACGCGGCGGCGGCCGGACCGGCCGACAGCGGCATCCACCCGTGTGACGAGGTCGCGATGAGGCATCCCTCCTCGGCCACCGGCTCAGTTGCGGACGGCTCGTTGCAGGACGGCTTGGATGTGATCCGGGTCGGCGGGAACGTTGTCGAGGAGGATCGCGGTGCACAGCCCGTCGGAGGCCGCGACGAGGGCGGCGATGGCCGCGGGGTCGTCGGTCAGCGTGGTGGCGAGTTCGGCGATGTTCTGCCGCCAGCGTCGTGCCACGGGTCGCAGTGCGGGGCGGCGGGCGGCCAGGGTCGCCAGCTCGCGTTCGGCCAGGGCGCGTTCACGTCCGGAGCCGGCGGACTCGGCGATGAGGTGGGCCAGGCCGCTGAGCTTGTCGCCGGGCTTGTCGATGATGTCGCGGATGCGGGCGGTGTAGGCGTCGGCGACCGTCGTGAGGGCGGCGACGAGCAGGTCGTCGAGGGTCGCGAAGTAGTAGGTGCTCAGGGACGTCGTGGTGCCGGCCTGCTTGGCGACCGTGCGGTGGGTGACGCCGGCCGCGCCGTCGCGGGTGACCACGGCAAGGGTGGCCTCGATGATCTCCGCGCGCCGTTTCTCGCCGCGCGCGCGGCGTCCGTCGACGTGCTCGCTGTCGTCGGCGGTGTCGTCCTTGCTGCTCCTCGGCACGACGCCCAGGATAGTCGGACCGTCGTTCAACCGTCGGTGTCACGGTTCTGCGTCTCCCCGAGCGCGGGCACGTGACGCAGCATCCAGAAGCACAGCGCCGTGGCGGCGGCGATGGCGACCCCCGCGACCAGGGAAGCGACATTGAGCCCGCTGGTGAAGGCCCGCTGCGCCGCCTCGACGGTCCCAGGCGGAAGGCTGCCGGTGATCGCCATGGTCGCGTTCAGGCTGTCGGCGAGGGCGCCGGAGCTCTCCGGCGTCAGACCTTCGGGCACCGTCACCTGGGTGCGGTAGACGGCGGTGGTGAGGCTGCCGAGCAGGGCGACGCCGATGGCGATGCCGAGCTCCTGGACCGTCTCGGAGATCGACGCCGCCGACCCGGACCGTGCTGCCGGCACCGCGCCCACCACCATGTCGGTGCCCAGGGCGGCGAGGGCGCCCAGCCCGAGATAGACGAACGTGAAGCCGGTCGCCACGGACACCTCGTCGTCGAGTCCCGCGGTGGCGAGCAGCGCGTAGCCGGCGAGGGACGCCCCGAGGGCGGCGCCCATGACCGAGCCAGGGCGGAAGCGCCGGGCGACCAGAGGAGCGCCGATGGCGGCGGCGACCATCGCCAGCGCCGGCGGCCCCATCCAGAGCCCCGCCTCGAAGGGTGTGAGCCCCTCGACGAGCTGGAGGTACTGCGTGACCAGGTACATCGAGCCCCCGACTCCGACCAGGCCGATGAGCAGCACGCCCAGGGCCACGACGAAGGCCCGGTTGCCGAACAGTGCCACGTCCAGCAGCGGATCGGGGAGGCGGCGTTGGCGGCGTACGAACACGATCGCGGCCAGAACGCCCGCCACGGCACAGACGAGGGCCGGGCCGCCGGAACCGTCGGAGGCGATGTGCTTGACGGCGTAGATGACCGGCAGGATCGCCGCCAGCGACAGGCCCACGCTGACCGGGTCGAGCCTTCCGCTGGACGGGGCCGCGTACTCGGGGAGCAGGGCGCGTGCCCCGGCCAGGACGACGAGGGCGACGGGCACCGCCGCCAGGAACGGCGCCCCCCACCAGAAGGAGTCCACCAGAGCTCCGCCCACGATCGGCCCGGCGGCCATGCCGAGCGCGAACATCGTGGCCCACACCCCGATCGCGACCGCGCGCTGACGCGCGTCGGGGAACAGGTTCGAGATCAGCGACAGCGTGGAGGGCATGAGCGTCGCCCCGGCCACCCCCAGCAGGGCTCGCGCGAGGATCAGCAGCTCGGCCGTGGGGGCGAAGGCGGCGAACACCGAGACCGCGGCGAAGGCGATCATCCCGGCCTTCAGCAACCGGCGCCGCCCGATCCGGTCGCCCAGCGTGCCCATGGTGACGAGGAACCCGGCGACGAGGAACCCGTAGGCATCCATGATCCACAGCAGTTGGGTGGCCGACGGTGACAGGTCGGCCGCCATGCTCGGTGCCACCAGGTACAGGACGGTCACGTCCAGCCCCAGCAGCACCGTCGGCATGGCCAGCAGTCCGAGGCCGGCCCACTGGCGCGTCCCTGCCCGCGTGAACTGTTGCCGCGTCATCACGTCCCCTTCGCTCTCATCATGTTGAACGCTAGTACAACTTGTACGAACGTTCAACATGATGGGTGCGGCGGGCTCGCGAAACCCGAGTCAGTGATCGCCGTGCGCGCCGGTGATGGCGGCGCCGATCTCCGTCATCCGCTCGGCCGCATAGCCGGGGTCGATCAGCGCCTCGGGGGTGTGGAGGCCGGGCGGCACGGGGGCGCCGCGCAGGCCGAGCAGCCGCTCGACGCCCAGGGCGATGCCGAGCGCCGTCAAGGGGCGCTGGCCCTCCGGGTGGAGGAGGTAGCGGGTCGTCCTGTGCGGTGCGCCCGCGCGGTCCACGCCTTCGAGGTCGATCCTGACCTCCGTGGACGCGGGCCCGCCGCGCCGCCTGCCCGACGACTCGCCGACCGCGAACGCGAAGCGCACGTTGGGCGCGCCCGTCGCGAGGGCCAGGCTCGGCACGTCGAGGATGGGGACGATCTGGCCGGGCAGCACGGTGCCGTCGACGCCGGTGACCTCCACCTCCGCGTCGGGGCCGGTGACCCAGTGGAAGACGCCGTCGCGGCGGAGGTGTCCCGCCGAGGTGGCGGCCAGCAGGCGTGCCATGTCGGCCGTGGCCGCGGGGCCGCCGCTGTCCTGTTCGTCCAGCACGCCGCCGATCTCGATGGTGTCGAGCCGGTCGAACTCCCCGGCGAGGCCGAGCACCGCGAGGACGACGAGGCCCGCGTACCAGTGGCTGGCCAGCAGGATCGGTGACGCGCCGGCGCGCAGGCCGGCGGCGACGACCTCGGGTCCGATGTCGACCAGGCCGCTGGAGATGCTGACGTACGGCAGGCCGCGGTCCTGTGCGTAACGCAGCCCGTTCAGGTGGCTGTCCCACACGGTCGCCACGACCGCCGAGTAGCCGTCGCTCCCCTTCAGGCCGAGGTCGCCTCTGCGCAGGTCGATGGTCGCGGCCGTCGCGCCGCCGAGTTCGTCGGCGACCCGCCGGGCGCGGCCGAGGTCGCGGCCCGCGATGGTCAGCGGCAGCTCCGGGTGCCAGCGGCGCAGCAGGGCCGCGGTCCCCGCGCCCGCCTGGCCGGATCCGCCCATGATCAGTACGGAGTGCTCCACGGTGATGTCCTCTCCTTAACCTACATTCTGTAAGTTACATTTTGTAGCTTAAGATGGGAGGCGACGCAAGGGAGGACGATGACCACCGGATCGACCCGCCTGTCCAAGCCGGCCAGACGGGAGCAGCTGCTCGACACCGCCATGGCGATCGTGCGCGCCCACGGCACCGACGGCCTCACGCTGCTCAGCCTGGCCGAGGCCGCCGGGGTCAGCAGGCCGGTCGTCTACGACCACTTCGGCACCCGTCCCGGCCTGCTGATCGCGCTCTACCGGCGGCTCGACGAGCGGCACCGGGCCGCCGCGGAGCAGGCCCTGCGCGACGCCCCGGCGCTCCCCCGCGAGATCGCGCGCGTCCTGAGCGCCGCCTACTTCGCCTGCGCCACCGACATGCCCGAGTGGACCGCCATCTCGGCGGCGCTCAAGGGGAACCAGGAGATGGAGGCGATCGAGCGCGACCTGCTCGACGGCTACACGGACCTGATGGCCACCGCCCTGCGGCCGCACTCCGGGCTCACGCGGGAAGCCCTCCGGCTGCGCTGCGTCGGCGTGCTGGGCGCGGCCGAGGCCATCGCCGCGGAGCTGAACCGGGGACGTGCCACCGCCGCCGCGGCCATCGCGGCGCTGACGGACCTGACCGTCGGCAGCATCGACGCCGCAGCTCAGACCTGACGCTGTCGCGGGGTCAGCACGTGACCGTGAGCGTGGGACCGGTCAGCACGGTGGTGCCGCTGGTGACCACGCCGAAGGTGTTCTTCTTCATGCTCTTGCACGTCGCCCGGACATGGAAGGCCCCCATCTGGTCGCTGCCAGTGCGGGATGCCGAGGATCTTCGTCTTCTGCAGCGCCATCCACCACGAGCCGTTCCTGCTGCCCTCAGGTGCCGCTCTCCGTGCCGGAGCGCGCCGGGAGATGACGATCCCGGCGCGCTCCAGGGGCTGCGGGCGTCAGGTCACGGGTTGGCCTTCGGGGTGATCAGGTGCAGCAGGCCCGGCGTCATGGCGTTGCGCATGGCGTAGACCATCTGGTCGATCGTCATGTAGTGGTGCTTGGCCTCCTGCGGGTCCCACACCCGGAACCGGTACGTCTGGCCGCCGCCGCTCGTCGGCTGGGTGGAGAAGCCGTGGATGACCACGTAGTGCCGCAGCAGGCCGTTGTTGACATCGACCCAGGGCAGGTAGTCGGACTTGGCGAGCAGGATGGACGGCTGGCCCTTGGTCGTCAGCGACCACCACACCGCGCTGAAGGTGTTGGCGATGGCCACCGCGTTGTCCTCGTCGGTGTTGCGCAGGTAGTTCTGGTTGTAGGTGTAGCCGACGATCGTGTTGCCGTAGTGGGCCATGTTGGTGGGCAGGGTGCCGAGCTGGCTGGTACCGACCTCGTCGGCGATCTCCCGCTGGGAGGGCACGGGATCGGCGCCGGTGGTGGACAGCACCGCCTGCATCGCCGTCGGCCCGCAGAAGGTGTTGTTCTCCTGGGCCGTGCCGCGGAAGCGCAGGTCGCCGACGTTGCGGTTCTGGGTGTCGCCGTTGAAGGCGTAGGCGACGCTCAGCTCCACCGTTCCGATGAACTGGGGACGCCAGGCCGTGGCGCAGGACCGTACCGAGTCCAGCAGGGCCGATTCGCAGCGCACCTCCACGCTGGAGCCCGATCCCGGCAGGTCGGACAATCGCAGGTTCAGGTGCGCGCGGGTGACGGTCGGCCTGGCCGGGAAGACGTAGGCGACGCCGCGCACCTCCTCCCAGCCGCGCTCCTTGCGGAACTCCAGGCAGGTCATGTTCCAGCCGCCGCCGGGCACGGTGTCGAGCCTGGTGGTGCAGTTCTCCTTGTCCGGCTCGTCGTAGCCGGGGTCGCCGGACCGCTCCCAGACCGTGGAGGAGTCGGCCAGCGGCGAGACCACCGCGTAGATCGGCGAGCCGTGCCCGCCGGGGTGGGCGCCGTACGGGGAGAAGGAGGTGACCTTCGTGACCGCGTTGCCGTAGTTGCCCTCGATGGTGGTGATCAGTCCGTTGCCGTCCACCTCCACCACCACACCGACATGGGTGCTGTTGCCCGCGCTCGTGCCGTACAGCACCAGGTCGCCCGGTCGGATGTCGCTGAGCGAGCGCAACGTGCCGCGGCTCTTGCCCCACCAGTAGAAGTCGCCGCTGTAGGGCAGGAACACGTCGATGCCGGCGTGCCGCCACGTCCAGCTCGCGAACATGCTGCACCAGGCCCAGCCGCACTTGACCGAGCCGCCCGAGCCGTAGGGGTTGCAGTTGTCGCCCCACTCGGCGACGCCGAGCTGGCTGTAGGCGGCCCGCACGATCTGGTCGCGCACGTTGCCGCGGTCGACGGTGCCGCTGCCCGGGGGCATCGGCGTGCCGGGGTTTCCGGTGCCGCCACCGCCGCCCGCGGGCTTGGGGTCGTTGTCGCAGCGCGGCAGGATGATGTCGGACGAGCCGGTCTTGACGTAGTAGTCGGCCACCCAGAGCCCGTCGAGGGTTTTGTCCCAGACGGCCGAGCCGCCGTAGTTGAACTCACCATAGGCCTGGCAGACGATCGCGATGTAGCTGTTGCCGGCGTACCTGTCCTCCTCGCGGGCCGAGCTCAGGCTCTTGCCGTGGTAGCCGTTGAGCGTCGTGCGCACCAGGTAGCGGTTCCCGCCGCCGCCCGAGGGGCCGTCGTTGTCGCAGCGGTTCATGACGATGTCGGTGGAGCCGGTGCGCACGTAGTAGTCGGCCACCCACAGCCCGTCGACGGTCTTGTCCCAGACGGTTGAGCCGCCGTAGTTCGTCTCGCCGTAGGCCTGGCAGACGATGGTGATGTAGCTCTCCTCGGAGTACTTGTCCTCCTCGCGGGCCGAGCTCAGGCTCTTGCCGTGGTAGCCGTTGAGCGTCGTGCGGATCGGGAACTGGCGGCCGCCGCCCGGCTGCGTGCCGCCGCCGCCCGGGATGCCGAGCGAGGAGCAGGAGGGCATGCCCGGTATCCAGCCGGTGGTGCCGGTGCTGATGTGGACGTCGGGCACCCACAGCCCCTGGGAGGTGTAGTCCCACAGCGTGCTGCCGTTGACGGCGCCGCCGTAGTCCTGGCACTTGATGAGGATCTGGCTGTCACGCATGTAGGCGTCGATCCGTACCCGGTCGTCGGGGTTGGCGCTGCCCCTGCCGTCCAGGTCGACCTTGACCCGGTACGGTCCGTGCAGCGAGCCCTTGTTCGCGTAGCCGTCGATCCCGATCGACAGGCAGCGGGGGACGTCGGGCAGGAAGCCGTCGATCCCGGTGCGCACGTAGGTGTCGGGCACCCACACCTTCTTGGTGGTGTAGTCCCAGACGGCGCTCCCGCCGACCGCCGGACCGGTGTCCTGGCAGACGATGATGACGTCGGCGTCGGCGAGGTAGGCGTCGGTGCTGACGCGATCGTCCGGGTCCATGCTGCCCCGGCCGTCGATGTCGACCTTCGCCTTGTACGGCCCCGCGTCCGCCACCGCCGTGGTGACGCTGACCAGCGACAACGGCCAGATGACCGACAAGGCGAGCACAATCGTCACTAACTTGCGAAGAACGTGTCCCATACGCGCGGAACTCCCTGGGTGGCGAGGAACGATGCACGATCACGGGGCATGCTGATCATCGTCGCCGTGGCGGCCGACCTCGCTCATCGCCCACACCCCGACAGCTTGCTACGGCGGCGCGCCGCGGTCGTTAGCGTGGGACGCAGACTTTCTACGCACCAGGCGCACCCCGCGGTTCCCGCAGCGCCGTCACGCTGTGGCGGTAGTGCCTGGGCGACATCCCGTACGCCGCGCGGAAGGACCGGCTGAAGTCGGCGGCCCGCGGGAACCCCCAGCGGGCCGCGACGGCCTGGATCGACAACGTGTGCAGCCGCGGATCGGCCAGGTCGGCGCGGCAATGTTCGAGGCGCCGCCGCCTGATCCAGTCGGTCAGTGTGGTGCCCTGACGCTGGAAGAGCACCTGCAGGTGACGCACGGAGATGTGGTGACGGGCCGCGACGACCCCAGGCCCCAGTTGAGCGTCACCCAGATGGTGCTCGACGAACGCGCAGATCTGCGCCATGAGGCTCCGGTCCCGGGTCTCGGGCGCCAGCCGGTACTGGGCGTTCAGCCGGTGGGCCAGGAAGGCGTGGGCCAGGTCCAGGGTGGTCGCGCCCAGCCGGGTCGCGTCCTGAGGAGACATGGCGGGAACCTCGCGCACCAGGGTCCTGAGGTAGGTGGCGAGCACCGCGCTCAGCCCCCCGGTGGCGGGCATCCTGCGCGACAGCAGGCCGTCCACCTGCCGTTCGGGCAGCGGCAGCCCGGCGCGCGGCAGGTGCATGATGATGGCCTGCGCCTGGTGCGGCCCGTCGAAGGCACCGCCGCCGTAGGGACGCGAGGTCTGCCACATCACCAGGTCACCGGCGGTCATCCGGGTGTCGTCCCGGTTCTGGCAGATCCACATCTCGCCGCCGACGATCAGCGTCAGCTCGTACGCCTCGGGGTCGGAGCGGCGGATCAGCGCCGGGGTCCGCACCGACGTGAGCGCCGGGAAGGAGGTGGTGGTGAGCTGGACGACGCCCAGGTCGATGACTCCGGCGGTGGCACGGAAGTCGGCCATGTGGTCGCTCGTGATGCGGGTGGGTCCCACATCCCGGCTGATCATGTCGCACCACCAACCGAAGCGTTCCTCGGCCGGCAGGTCCGTGCTCTTCAGGACGACGAAGCTCATCTGCGCAACCTCCACTACTGGACGACCGCCGGCTCCCATGATCGACCAGCGGCGAAGAGCCGGCAGCCTCTGATCGGAGGGCGATGCCGACCGGGCCCTGGCACGTTTGGGCGAAGTCGCTCGCGCCGCAGCCTCCCAGGGCGCTGGACAGAAGGAACTGCGAGCTTCGGAGCGACGATGACGGCCCTGGCAGTCTCCCCCGGACCTTCGCCCCGGAGTCGTCCACCCCGGGACGGAACTCGCCGATCGGGCGCGCCGGAGCGGGCCGGACGGCGAGGGCTACGGGCGCTCGGGCGTACCCAGCAGGCCGCGGTTGTACGCCTCCGCCACCGCCGACGCGCGGTCGTTGACGTCGAGTTTCGCGTAGATGTTCAGCAGGTGCGTCTTGACCGTGGCCTCGGTGATGAACAGCCGGGCGGCCGCCTTGCGGTTGCTGTGGCTGGCCGCGACCAGCCGTAACACCTCCAGCTCGCGCTGGCTCAACGGCCCGGTCGAAGGCGCCGGGGTGCGGAGCCGGCTCATCAGGCGGGCGGCCACCGACGGCGAGAGCGCGGCCTCGCCGCGCGCGGCAGAGCGTACGGCACGGACGAGTTCCTCGCGCGGCGCGTCCTTGAGCAGGTAGCCGGTGGCGCCCGCCTCGATCGCGGGCAGCACGTGGCTGTCGGTGTCGTACGTCGTCAGCACCAGCACCCGGGCCGGCACGCCGCGCCTGGCCAGCTCGCCGATCGCGGTGACGCCGTCCATACCCGGCATCCGCAGGTCCATCAGGATCACATCCGGCGCGAGGGCCTCGGCCAGCCGGACCGCCTCGGCCCCGTCCGACGCCTCCCCCACCACGGTGAACTCCGGATCGCGGGCGAACATGCTGCTCAGCCCGTCACGCACGACCGGGTGGTCGTCGACGACGAGCAGCTTGATCGCGTCACTCATGTGCCTGCCTCCGGCGTGTGCGCGGGCAGGCAGGCCGAGATCCCGGTCCCGCCGCCCAGCTCCGATTCGATTCGCAAAGCGCCCGACAGCGCCTCGATCCGCTGCCGCATCGCCACCAGCCCGAAGCCCCCGTCGTGACCAGCGCGCGCGTCCAGGTCGAAGCCGGGGCCGTCGTCGCGGACGTCGAGCACCGCCTGCCGGTCGGTGTAGGAGAGGGTGAGGCCGACGCGGGTGGCGGTGGGCGCGTGCTTGGCGACGTTGGCCAGCGCCTCCTGGGCGACCCGTAACAGGGCGACCTCGGCCTGCGGGGGCATCGTCCGGGTCTCGCCGGTGACGGCCACCTGGACCGGAAGGCCGTGGCGCGCCGACCACTTGGCCGCCACCTCGGTGACGGCGTCGGCCAGCCGGCCGGACTCCAGGGGTTCGGGACGCAGCTCGTTCACCGAGCGCCGCGCCTCGGTGAGGCTCTCCCTGGCCAGCGCGGTCGCCGCCGCGTGGTGCCGCCGCCACGCGGCCGGGTCGTCGGCCGCCTGCTCGGCCGCCTGCAACTGCGTGACGATGCCGGTCAGGCCCTGGGCCAGGATGTCGTGGATCTCCCGCGCCATCCGGGCCCGCTCGTCCAGCACGCCGGTCTCATGAGCCTGCTCGACCAGCCGTTCCTGGAGTGCCGCGTTCTCGGCCAGGGCCGCGGCCAGCCGGGCGTTGGCCTCCCTGCTCTCGCGCAGCGCCGTCTCCCGTGCCGCGTAGTAGCGTGCGCCGACCTCGCTGAGCCAGGCCATCAGGCACATCGGCACGACGTTGACGGTCAGGACCCCCAGGTACTCCAGCAGGCCCGTCCAGGTGCCGAAGTCCAGGCCGGCCGACTGCGCCGTGCCCGCCACCACCGCGACGCCCGCGATGAAGTACAGCTCACGCGGCCAGCCGATGATCCGGAAGGCGTAGAAGTACAGCGCGGGCGTGTAGACGCCGAACCACGGATCGCGTACGACCATGACCAGCCCGAACAGGATCAGGCCCGCGATGAACACGCTCATCACGCCGACTCGCCCGCGCCACTGCGGGTGCAGCGTGAAGAGCACGAGCTTCCACACCGCGGCTGCCGCGCAGAGCGCGAGGTCGAGGGCGAGCGAGCCCGGCTGGTCGTGCTTGACGACGATCGTCAGGGCGGCCATGACGGCCAGCAGCACGTACGGGACCACGGTGATCATGGGAAGGAGCCGTCGCTCCCAGCCCGCCGGCGCGGCCATCCGCCAATTGTCCATCGCTCACCTGCTCCCAGAACAATCTAGCCGCTGCCGTCGATACTCCCGCGCCGCTGGAAGCACCGCGCTCCAGCGCCGCCTCATCGATCGACGAGCTCAGCGCCGGTCCGCCGGCCGCCGGTTGAGCTGGACGACCACGGGCAGCAGGAGCAGGCCGCAGACACCCTGCTCCAGCTTGAACCACAGCGGGAACAGACCGGGCAACGCGATGATCACCACGATCGCGACCAGCATGATCGAGGTGACGATCCGCAGCCGCAGCAGCATCTTCCGCTCACCCCTGGCCGCCCGTACCGCGAACAACCAGGTGACCAGCGAAGCGACGGCGACGAGCGTGCCGCGGACCCACACCGAGTCGGGGACCATCGCCGCGTCGTTCCGGAACACGACCATCGTCACCAGCGTCAGCACGCTGACCACGACGTACCCTCTGACCAGCCACACCATGTTGCGCATCTCGACCATCTCCGTCCTTGGTGCTCACCGACGGGATTCAGCGTCGCAACAGAGGCGCCCTGCGCGGATCGCCCGATCCGCCGATTGGGCGGTGGATTCGCGCGACCGTTCAGGTGGTGGAGCCGATCAACCGATCGGTGGAGCACGCCCTGGCTGAACGCCCCGGTCCGGGACGACCGTCCCGGACGCGAGGACGGTGAGCGCTCAGAGGAGACCGCACGCGCGGCAACCCACACCAGCGGTGCTTTCAGATGCGTGTACCCAGCGTGCGGAGACGGCGAGCAGACCGGCGGCCAGGGTCCGGCCGTGCGCGGCGGCGTGCTCGCCGTCGCCCAGCCGGATCCGCCGGTCTCCGTGGTGCAGCACCACGGCGCCGTCCGGCTGCCGGGCGACTGCGATGCCTGCGCCGGCCAACCTCACCCCGCGAGCCCCCTCACCGAGGTCGCCGCTGAGGTCGGCCAGTTCGGGCAGCACCAGCCCGGCAGCGGTCTGGGCGGCGGCCAGCCGCTCACATGGCTCCCGCACCTGTTCCTTGAGCTTGCTTTCGGCCCGGGCGGCGTGGGCCTGCTGCTCGGCGGCCACGGCGCGCTCGTGCTGGGCGTCGCGCTCCTGGCGGGCCTGGCGCAGCTCCTCTTCGGCGCGGGCCTGCAGCCGCGCGGCGGTGACGGCCTCGCCTGTCGAGGGCGCGGGCACGCTGGAGTTCCGCTCGCGTCGGCGCTGATCGGGGCGTCCGACAACCCGGCAGCCGCGCGGGCGAGCACGAACCCAGGCTCAACCCACGTCTCCTCGTCTTCGACGCCGATGTCAGACGATCGAGGAGGACGACGGACCTTCACAATCTCCTAGTAGCCCGCACGTCGATCGCGTGCCCGTCCTAGGTGGCCTTGTACCAGACCTCCCCGATCTGGGCGTCAACTCTTCCCGTGCTCAGCCGCGGGGAATCGACCTACAGTTTTGGCCTTGCACCCACAACGAGCCCTCTGCCCAGCCGGTGTGACAGGCGTAGTAGATCTGACCTGCCGCGCCGATGACGAAGTTGCTCAGGGGACCCCAGTGGCCCGTGTTGCAGCTGGTTCCCCGGACGGTGGATTCAGAGGCATCGACGGATTCGCATGTTATGACGGTGGCGGCGTGGGCTGCAGGGAGCGGTGCGGCGGCTATCGCAGCAGCAGCGACGAGAGGGGCCAGCAGGGGCAGAGCGAGTCGCATGATCGGATCCCTTCCGGAGGTGTGGGCGTGGCGGACGCCACCCCATCAAACATTAACTCTATGTAGTTATATAGCCACTATCTGTAGCGGAAGTTCGACATACTCGCCCGCGCTCTCGGCAAAATCAGAACAGCCCGGCGAACCCCATCGCCTCCTCATCAAACGCCACCACAGGAACGGGCACCCCATGAGCCGCTCTCCTGCTCGGTCTCGAAGAACATGCCGGCCTGCCGCTCCCCCAACCCCGGAACCGTCACGACGTCGTTGAAGACCACGGTCCGGACTCCCCCGAAGGTTCCGCCGTCGGCGCTGTACGCAGTGGTGAAGGCGCCCAGCCTGAGGAAGGTCTCACGTGGGAAGCAGCGAAGTCGGGCAGGTCCTCGCGGGTGCCACCGGCTTGCCTGCCAGGCTGGTCGGCGCGCTGCCGGCCGAGCAGACCGACGAACGGACCGACGAACGGACCGAAGCACGCCGCAACATGGGCTTGGACGTCCTGGCCGAAGCCCGCATCCAGCCGATCCCGACCAGCGCAGCGCAGACACTTACCGCTTGACCTGTAGAAACGGGCGGCCCCGCCCCTTCCGCCGCGGCGAGCGGAGAGGACGGGGACGGGTTCCCTCGGCGGCGAGCGGTCAGAAGGACGGATGCGTGTGCACCCGTCGTCCCTCCACGTAGGTGGCGAGGACGGTGATACCGCCCAGGTCACCGGGGGGGACGGCGAACGGGTCGGCGTCGGTGACGATGAAGTCGGCGAGCTTGCCGGGCTCGATGGTCCCCGTCCGGGTGTCGAGGTGGTTGATCCGGGCGGTGCCGATCGTGTACGCCGACAGGGCCGCCGCCACCGGGAGGCGCTGCGCGGGCAGGAACGGCCGCCCCGATCCTTCGGGGAGCATCCGGTTGACGGCGACGTGGATGCCGAGGAACGGATCCGGGCTGCTCACCGGCCAGTCGCTGCCCGCGGCGAGGGCGGCGCCCGAGCGCAGGAGGTCGCCGAAGGGGTACTGCCAGGTGGCGCGCCGGTCGCCGAGGAAGGGAATGGTCAGCTCGTCCATCTGCGGCTCGTGCGCCGCCCACAACGGCTGGATGTTGGCGGTGACCTCCAGGGCCGCGAACCGCGGCACGTCGTCGGGATGGACGACCTGGAGGTGGGCGATGTGATGCCGGTTGCCCTTGCGCCCGTTGACCTTGAGCGCCGCCTCGAACGCGTCCAGCGCCTCCCGGGCGGCTCGGTCGCCGACCGCGTGCACGTGGACCTGGACCCCGACGGCGTCCAGCCGGGTGATGTGGGCGCGCAGGTCCTCGGGTCCGATGAAGCTGATGCCGCTGTTGCCGGTCCGGCATCCGCAGCCGTCCAGGTAGGGGGAGGTCATGGCGGCGGTGTAGTTCTCCGCCACGCCGTCCTGCATGATTTTCACGCTGGTGGCTCTGAACCGTCCGGTGGTGGTACGGCGGGCGAGCAGTTCGGGGATCTGCTCCTCGCCCCGGTCCCGGTCCCACCACAGGGCGCCGACCACGCGCCCGGTGAGCATCGAGGCGTCGGCGGCGGCCTGGTAGGCGCGCTGGACCTCCGGGCTGACCATCGCGTCCTGCCATGCCGTCACTCCGGCCTGGTGCAGGCGTCGCTGGCCCGCCTGGAGGCCGCGGAGCAGGTCCTCTTCCGTGGGTTCGGGCACGCGCCTGCCCACGAGCGAGGCGGCGCCCTCGTGCAGGGTTCCTTGGGGGGTTCCGTCCGGTTCGCGTTCGATGCGGCCATCGGCCGGGTCGGGGGTGCCGTGGTCGACGCCGCACAGTCGCAGGGCCTCGGTGTTGACCCATGCGCCGTGCCCGTCCCGGTTGGTCAGGTAGACCGGCCGGTCGGGGACGACCTCGTCGAGCGCGATCCGGCTCGGTGTACCGCCGGGGAACCATTCCATGGACCATCCGCCGCCGGAGATCCAGCGCGTCTCGGGATTGGCCGCGGCGTACGCGCGGACCGCGGCGAGGGCGTCGGCGGCGTCCCGCGCCTCGTGCAGGTCACACCGGGTCATGGTGAGCCCGGCCAGGACCGGGTGCACGTGGGCGTCCTGGAATCCGGGAAGCAGGGTCCGGCCGGCCAGGTCGACGACCTCGGTCCGCGGGCCCGCAAGGTCGCGCATCTCCTCGTCGTCGCCGAGTGCCAGGATCCGCCCCTCGCGTACGGCCACCGCACGGCTCGGGGTGCCGGCCATGGGGCGTACTCGGCCGTTGACGAACAGGATGTCGGCATAAGTCACGAAACTCTCCTCAGAGCTGCGGGCGGGTGGACCACGGCAGGACGCGTTCGACGGCGGCGCCGATGTGGAAGACGGTCGCGTCGTCGTAGCTGCGGCCGACGATCTGCACCCCGGTCGGCACGCCGTAGGACGACAGGCCCGACGGGACGTTGAGCACGGGGCAGCGGCTGGCGATGTTGAACACGGGCGTCAGCGAATACTCCAGGTAGTGGTCGAGCTGGACGCCGTTGACCGTCAGCTTGGTGTCCACGTAGTCCTCGCCCGCGGGCAGCGCGGCGGCGCCGGCGGTGGGGCAGATCAGCGCGTCGTACCGGTCGAGCAGGTCACCGATCACGGCGTAGACGCGGCCTTCCAGCTCCAGCCCGGCCAGGAAGCCGTCGCGCGCCAGCGCGGCGCGAGAGTCCTCGGCGAAGGCGAGGGCGTAGGGCGTGAGCTCGTCGCGGTGCGCGTCGGCCACGCCGGCGACCATGGGCCCGAAGATGGCGCCGAAGTGGATGAAGGCCGCGCGCATGACGTCGGCGCGCCGCAACGGCACTTCCACCTGCTCCACGACGGCCCCGGCCGTGGCCAGCGCGTCGGCGACCGCGCGGGTGTTGGCCGCGACGTCCGGCTCGATCTCCCAGTTCCCCAGGTCCGGTGAGTACGCGATGCGCAGCCCTGCGACGTCGCCGAGGCGTTCGGGGACGTGTACGGCGGGGCGGATGGAGACGACGTCGGCCGGGTGCGGCCCGACGATGACGTTCTGCAGGAGCGCGCAGTCGGCGACGGTGCGGGCCATCGGGCCGTCATGGCAGTAGTGGTCCAGGTTGTACGGCGACATCGCGGGCACCCGCCCGTAAGGCGGCTTGTATCCGACCGTTCCGGTGGCCGCGGCGGGCAGGCGGATCGAGCCGCCGATGTCGGACCCCGTGGCCAGCGTCGCCGTCCCCGACGCCAGGGCCGCGCCCGCGCCGCCGGAGGAGCCGCCGGGCGAATAGTCCAGGTTCCAGGGGTTACGGGTGATGCCCCACAGCCGGGAGTGCGTGTAGGCGGCGCAGCAGAACTCCGGCGTGGTGGTGCGGGCGTGGACGATCCCGCCGGCGGCGATGACGCGCTCCACGACCGGGTGGGTGGCGTCGGCGACGTGGCCGGCGTAGGCCAGGGAGCCGTCGCTGGCCCGCCTTCCCGCGATCGGCTGCTCGTCCTTGGTGGCGACCGGGAGCCCTTCGAGCGGTCGCGGCGACCCGTGGACGTAGGCGTGCTCAGCCTTCCTGGCCTGGTCGAGCGCCTGCTCGAACATCGTCTCGCTGAGCGCGTTGACCCGGGGCTCGACGGCCTCGGCCCGCTCGATGACCGCGGTCATGAGCTCGACGGGCGACAGAGCCCGGGTCCTGAACAGCTCCAGGGCTTGCGTGGCGGGCAGGTGCGCGAGGTCACTCACATGATCTCCTGAAGGGCGCGCCGGTCGGCGGCGATCTGTACGGGGTCCCAGCCGGGCCGCGGCACGGAATGCAGCAGCAGGCGGGTGTAGGGGTGCTGGGGGGCGGCCAGGACCTGCTCGGTCGGCCCGGCCTCGACGACCTTGCCGCGGTACAGCACGACGATGTCGTCGGCCGCGTGCCGGACCAGGGCCAGGTCGTGGGTGATGAACAGGTAGGCGATGTCGAGAGTGCGGCGGATCCGCGCCAGCAGGTCGAGGATCTGCGCCTGGATGGACACGTCGAGCGCCGAGGTGGCCTCGTCCAGGATGAGCACCTTCGGTTCGGTGGCGAGCGCGCGGGCGATGGCGACCCGCTGGCGTTGCCCGCCGGACAGGCGTCTGGGCAGCGCGGCCGCCTCGCGTTCGCCGAGCCCGACGCGTTCCAGCAGCTCATCGCGCCGGGCCTGCCGGGCCTGCCGGTCCATGGCGAAATGCAGGCGCAGCGACTCCTCCACGCATTCGCTCACGCTGATGCGCGGATCGAGGGAGAGGTAGGGGTCCTGGAAGACCATCTGGATCTCCCGCGCCCGCGCGAGCCTGGCCCGGCGGCCGCGCGGGACGCGCGAGCGGTCGCGGCCCTCGACGCCGATCCGTCCCGCGTCCGGGATCTCCAGGCCGACGAGCATGCGCGCGGTCGTCGTCTTGCCCGATCCCGACTCGCCCACCACGGCGAGCGAGCCGCCCGCCCGCAGCGAGAAGGAGACGCCGTCCACGGCGGTCTTGCCGCCGAACGCCTTGCGCAGCCCCTCGACCTCCAGCACGTTCTCAGTCATGGACCGGCTCTCCCGCTCTCAGGCACGCCACCTGGGCGTGCTCCAGGGTCTCCAGCACGGGCCGCCGCTCCCGGCACCGCTCGACGGCCAGGTGGCAGCGGGCCGCGAACGCGCAGCCGTCCGGCGACTCCGCGAGCGACAGGGGCCTGCCCGGCACCCCGTGCGGGGGCTCGTCCGACTCCAACCGGGGCGTGGCCGCCAGCAGCCCGGCCGTGTACGGGTGGCGGGGCCGTGCGAAGAGCTCGCCGGTGGCCTGCTCCTCGACGATCCGGCCCGCGTACATCACGTAGATGCGATCGCAGATGGCCGCGGCCAGCTCCAGGTCGTGGGTGACGAACAACATGCCCATCCCGCGCTCGGTTCTCAGGTGCGACAGGATCGCGATGACTTCCGCCTGTGTGGTGACGTCCAGCGCGGTCGTCGGCTCGTCGGCGAGCAGCAGGTCGGGCTCGGCGGCGAGCGCCCCGGCGATCATCACCCGTTGCAGCATCCCGCCGGAGAACTCGTGCGGGTGGCGGCGCAGCGCGGCTCGCGGGTCCTCGATGCCCACCGCCTCCAGCAGCCCCTCCGCACGATCGAGGGCCTGCCGGTACGGCAGGCCGCCCGCCCGCAGCCCCTCGGTGACGAAGTCGCCGATCCGCCGGACGGGATTGATCGACGCCCGCGGATCCTGGAAGATCATCGCCACTCGGCGACGGCGCAGGTCACGCAGTCCCGCGGCGGTCTGCGACAGCACGTCCTGGCCGTCGACCAGGACGCGCCCGCTCACGGCGGTCCGCCGGGGCAGCAGGCCCAGCACGGCCCGGCAGGTGACGGACTTGCCCGACCCGGACTCGCCGACGAGCCCGACGGCCTCGCCCTGGGCGACATGCAGCGACACCGCGTCCAGGATGGGCCGTGCGGCCTGGCCGGGCGCCAGCCGTACGGTCAGGTCGTTGATCTGGAGCATCAGCGCTCCCTCCCGGAGACGCGGTCGGCGATGCCCTCGCCGACGATGCTGAAGGCCACCACCGTGACCACGACGGCGGCGCCGGGGACCAGCGCGGGCAGCATGGCGCCCTGCAGCAGCGCGGACGCGCCCTCGTTGATCATGGCGCCCCAGTCCGGGACGGGCGGCTGCGTGCCGAAGCCGAGGAAGGACAGCGCCGCGAGGTCCATGAGCGCGTAGCCGAAGTTGATCGCCGACTGCGCGAGGATCAGCGGCACGACGTTCGGGACCAGGTGTCTCAGGCAGATGACCCAGCCGGACCAGCCCTGCACCCGGTAGGCGTGGATGTAGGGACGGGACATCTCCCGCAGGGCGACGCCGCGCGCCAGCCGTCCGACGTAGGGGGTGTACGCGATGCTCATCGCCACGACGGGCGCGGTCAGACCGGGCCCGAACATGGCCACCAGGCTGATCGCCAGCAGCAGCGCGGGGAAGGCGAAGACGAAGTCCATCGCGCGCGACAGGACCGCGTCGGCGACCCCGCCGGTCCAGGCGGCGAGGACGCCGAGCAGGGTGCCCGCCACCGTCGACAGGGTCACCACCAGGAGAGGGCCGAGCAGTCCCGCCCGCGCGCCGAAGATCAGGCGGGACAGGACGTCGCGGCCGGACTGGTCGGCGCCGAGCAGGTGATCGGCGCTCGGGCCGCTCAGCGCGGCCGAGAAGTCGAGGGCGAGCGGGTCGTGCGGCGCCACGACCGGGGCGAGGATCGCCACCGCCACCAGGACGGCCAGGACGGCGACGCCGGCGACGGTCGTCCTGTCGGCCGGGAGCCGGTATCGGCGGTGGAGGGTCACGGCTGTCAAGGGGACTCCTTCGCTACGCCCTGCGCAGGCGCGGATCAATGACCGGTTGGACCAGGTCGACCAGCAGGTTGGCGCCCACGAAGACGACGACGATCAAAGTGGTGACGGCCTGCACGACCGGGAAGTCCTTGACGGTGACCGAGCTGACCAGCAGCTGCCCGATCCCGGACAGGCCGAAGGCGGTCTCCACGATCGAGGTGGCGACGAGCAGCCCGGCGATCACCGTGCCGGTGACCGTGCTGATCGGGCCGAGCGAGTTGCGCAGGACGTGGCGCCGGATCACCGCGTTCTCCTGAACGCCGCGCGAGCGCGCCACCTCGACGTGCTCGCGGGCCAGCTCCTCCAGCATGGACGCGCGGGTGACCCGGGCCAGCAGCCCGGCGAACGTCAGGGCGAGCGCGGCCGCGGGCAGGGTCAGATGCCAGAGCCGGTCGACCAGCCCCTCACCGTTGCCGAAGGCGGGGAACCAGCCGAGCTGGACGGAGAACAGCGAGATCAGGCCGATCGCCGCGACGAACGAGGGGGTCGCGGTGGCCACCCCGGTGCCGATGAGGACGACTCTGTCGAGCGGGCCCGGCCGCAGCGCGGCCAGGGCGCCGAGGATCAGCCCCGCGGCCACGATGAGCAGCCCGGCGTAACCGACCAGGAAGAGCGTCGTGGGCAGCCTGGCCAGGAGCAGGCCGGTCACGTCCTGGCGGAACTGCACCGAGCGGCCGAAGTCCCCGGTCACCGCGCCGCCGACCCATTTGAGGTACTGCGTGAGGAACGGATCGTCCAGGTGGTACTGGGCCCTGATCGCCGCGATCGCCTCCGGGGACGCCGAACGCCCTTGGGTGAGGAACGAGGCCGGGTCGCCGGGAGCCAGGTACACGGCGGAGAACACCGCGAACGAGGCCCCCAGCAGGGTCGCGACCAGCCCGGCGAGCCTGCGGGCCAGGAAGGCGCCCATCAGTCGGCCGACCCGAGCACCGCGGCCCAGGGATAGACGAGCTGGGTGATGCCGGTGGGCGCGCCGGTGAGCCGCTTGTTGAGGAACATGCTGTGCGGCACCTCGTACAGCGGGATCCACACCATGTCCCGGACGGCGATCTCCTGCAGCTCGGCGACGACGGCGGCGCGGGCCGCGGGGTCGGCCTCGGCGCTTGCCCGGTCGACGAGCTTGTCGTAGTCGGGGTTGGAGTAGCCGCCGTAGTTGGCGAAGTTGCCGGTCTGCAGGATCCCGTAGAACTCCAGCGGGTCGGGGGTCGAGTCGTACCAGATGGTCATGACCAGGTCGATGCCCTCGCGGGCCTTGGGGTCGGAGAACAGCGCGGAGTAGGCGTCGGGGGCCACCGCCTTCTGCTCGACCTGGAGTCCGATGGCCTGGCCCGCGGCCTGGACGGCGTTGGCGATGACGCCGATGTCGGGAGCCATCGTGCTCGTGGCGATCACGATCTTCCTGCCTGTGCCGCCCGCCTCCTTGACCAGCTTCTTGGCCGCTTCGAGGTCGGTGTTCAGCTCAGGGAGCTTGGCGTAGTACTGCTGGGCGGCCTCGGGGGCGATCCCCCACGCGCCGATCGCCGCCGGCGCCTTGGCCGGTGTGGCGACCCCGGCGACGCTGGCCTTGAGGATGTCCTTGCGGTCGAGCGCCATGGACAGCGCCTTGCGCAGCCTCAGGTCGCCGAGCGTGCCCTTGAGGTCGAGCGGGATGAGGCTGACGGCGGCGGTGTTGGGGCCGAAGTACAGCTTGCCGCTGGAGGCGGCGCCCAGGCGGGTGAAGCCGGTGGTGGGGACCAGGTAGCTGCCGTCCGCCTCGCCCGAGAGCAGGGCGTTGACGCGGGCCGCCGGGTCGGAGATGAAGACGTTCCGGACGGTCGCGGCCCTGGCCTTGAGCGCGGCGTCCCAGTAGCCGTCGAAGCGCTTGAGGTTGATCGCCTGGCCCTTGTCCCACCTGTCGAGCGAGTACGGCCCGGTGCAGTTCACGCCCTTGTCCGGGGTGCCGTACCCGGTGCCCTCGCGGGCCAGGAACGCGGCGCTCTCGATGGTCCCGGCCGACGTGCCCATCTGCTCGTTGAACAGCTGGTCGGGCTTCTTCATGTTGACGGTGACCTCCATGGGGCCCGTCTTCTCCACCGATTTGACGTTCTGGTAGGACGAGACCCAGTACGACCCCACCTTCGGATCCATGTGCCGGCGCATGCTGGCGACCACGTCGTCGGCGGTGAGCGGCGAGCCGTCGTGGAAGCGCACGCCCTCGCGGATCGTGTACACCCAGCGCCCGGGGTCGGGCGATTCGGCCTTGCTCGCGAGCCCCGGCTCGACCCGGAAGTCGGGCGTGATCCGCATGAGCTGCTCGCACACGTTGGCGAGCACGGTGTTGGGCGGGTAATCGAAGGCGTAGGCGTAGTCGAGCGACTGCGGCTCCGCGTAGAGCGCCCAGGTCACGGCGTCCACCGGGCCCTTGGCCGGCGGGAGGTCCGCCGTGACGGTGAAGGCGCCGGCTCCGGACGCCTTCGGAGCGGCCGTGCCGCCTCCGCAGGCAGCGGCCGCCAGTACGGTCAGCGCCGCGGCGGCGAGACGAGCGGTACGCATCGGACCACCTCTTCCTCGTGCGGGAAAGTGCCACGAGTATTGGTGAAGGAACGTTCCTGCACAAGACACTGAAGGAACGATTCAGCAACGGTCAGCGAGGTGGCGAATTGCCTGACATCCTGCAAAGATCGGACCCATGGAAGAGCCAGAGCGTAAGGTCGGCGCGCGCGTGCGCCTGGTCGACGTCGCCCGCGCGGCGGGGGTGTCCAAGACCACCGTCTCGGACGCGCTCAACGGCGCGGGCCGCCTCCCCGACGCCACCCGCGAGCACGTCCGGCAGGTGGCGCGCCGGCTCGGATACCGGCCGAACGCCACGGCGCGGCGGCTGCGCGCCGGGCGCTCACGCCTGCTCGGCCTCGCCGCCCGCGAGTTCGTCGAGCATCCGTGGTTCTACACCGAGCTCGCCTACTTCGCCCGGCTGACCGCCGCCACGACCCGCGCGGGCATGACCCACGGATACGGCGTGGTGCTGCTGCCCACCACCGGCCCCGACGACTACTGGACGGACCTGCCTCTCGACGGCGTGTTCGTGGTGGATCCGGTCGAGGGAGACCCCCTGGTCGGAGACTTTCTCGCCGCGGGAGTGGCCGTGGTCTCCGACCGCAGAGCCGTGGCGGGGACACCGTGGCCATGGGTCGACTTCGACTACGGCGCGGCCCTGCGCGGTGTGCTCGACCACCTGGCGGCGGCGGGCGCCCGGCGGATCGCCGCGGTCGGCGCCCCGACCACGGCCTGCTACCACCGGGATTCCGTCCAGGCCTACCTCGACTGGTCTGCGGAGAGGGGCCGCGTCCCGTTGCTGGCCCAGCTCGGCGGGCCCGGCTTCGAGCCGACGCTGGCCGCGGTGGAGAGGTTGCTGGGCGATCCCGAGCCGCCGGACGCGCTGGTCGTGCTCGTCGAGGTCAGCCCGTCCCTGCTCCTGGACAGGATCCGCAAGCTCGGCAGGTCGGTGCCCGGCGACCTGCTGCTGGTCTGCGCGACGGAGGACCCCACAGCGCCGTTCACGGATCCGCCCGTCAGCACGCTCAGCTTCCTGCCGGTCGAGACGGCCGACATCGCGGTCGGGATGCTCGTCGACCTCATCGAGGGCCGCGGTGTCGCGGGCGGCCGGCTGCTCCAGGCGAGGTTCGACATCCGCGCCTCCTCCGATCCCCGCTCTGCGCCGGGAGGCTGATCACTTTCGAGCCGGGCGCAGGGTCGTCCACGCCAGGGTGAGGGCGGCGCGGAAGGTGTCGGCCTGGTCGGGCGACAGGCCCGAGACCATGCGGTCCTCAAGTTCGGCGGCGGCCTCGGCGTGGGTGTCGAGGAGCGCCCGGCCCTCGTCGGTGAGGTAGAGCAGCAGTTCGCGCTTGTTGGCCGGGTTGGGCGAGCGGCGGATGAGGTGACGCCGATCGAGGGCGCCGATCAGGTCGGCCATGGCCTGCGGGGTGACGAAGGAGTCGCGGGCGAGCTGGGCGGCGGTCATCCCGTCCTTGTGCCGCAGCACGGTGAGCGCCGTGTACTGCGGCGTGGTCACGCCCGAGTCGCGCAGCATCTCGTCCAGGCGCGACTTGATCGCCAGTTCGAGCCGTTTGACGGCGTACAGCAGCGACGGGGCGGGGCGGGGCGGGGCGCTGGCCATGACGAACAGTATCCCAGCCAGTCATTGACAGGAAACCTGATGATACTTCAGCCTTCTTCATCAGGATTCCTGTCGATTGGAGAGCCTGTGATCCCTCCCTGCCCTGACCTGCCCCCGTCACTGGCCCCGTCACTGGCCCCGTCACTGGCCCCGTCACTGGCCCCGTCACTGGCCCCGTCACTGGCGCTGGAGCGCCACGGGGACGTCGCGGTGCTGTCGTTGAACCGGCCGGCCAAACGCAACGCGCTGGACGAGGCCACGATCGCCGGGCTCGGCGCCTTCTTCGCCGCCCCGCCCCCGTGGGCCATGGCCGCGGTGCTCGCCGCCGAGGGCGCACACTTCTCCGCCGGGCTCGACCTCGGCGAACTCACCGTACGAGACGCCGTCGGAGGCCTGCACCACTCGCGCGGGTGGCACGAGGCGATGGACCGGATCGGCCACGGCGTCCTGCCGGTGATCGCGGTCCTGAAGGGCGCCGTCATCGGCGGCGGCCTGGAACTGGCCGCCGCCGCGCACCTGCGCGTCGCCGAGGAGTCGGCCTTCTTCGCCTTCCCCGAGGGCAGCCGGGGGCTCTTCGTGGGCGGCGGCGCCTCGGTCCGGGTCTCCCGGCTGATCGGAGCTCAGCCGATGATCGACATGATGCTCACCGGAAGGGTCCTGACGGCCGCGGAAGGCGAGGCCCGCGGCCTGGTCGACTACCGGGTGGCCGAAGGCGACGGGATCACCAAGGCCCTGGCCCTGGCCCGGCAGGTCATCGGGAACTCGCCGATCGCGAACTACGCCGTCCTGCACGCCCTGCCGCGCATCGCCGACGCCGACGCCGAGACGGGGCTGCTCCTGGAATCCCTCATGTCGGCCGTGGCACAGAGCAGCACGGAGGCCAAGGCCCGGATACAGGACTTCCTCGACGGCAGGGCCGCCAAAGTCGGCCCTCCGGGAGCCGCCCGATGAGCACCCGCCTCCCCCCGGCAGAGCCGCTGTACGTCCCCGGCCCCGAGCAGATCGCCAGGGCGCACGCCACCGGCTTCATCGGCTGGCTCGCCCGCGAGCGCGGCGTGACCGTACCGACCTGGAACGAGCTGCGGCACTGGTCGGTCACCAGCGTCGAGGACTTCTGGGCAGCGGTGTGGGACTACTTCGAGATCAAGGCCCACGCGCCCTACGACAGCGTCCTGGCCGAACCGGGCATGCCCGGCGCCCGCTGGTTCCCGGGAGCGACCCTCAACTACGCCGAGCACTGCCTCGGTACGCCCGAGGACGCCGGCCAGGTCGCGGTCGTCGGCCATTCCCAGACCCGGCCGCGCGTCGAACTCACCTTCGCCGAGCTCGCCGAGCAGGTCCGGCGTGTCCGGGCCGGCCTGCGGCGGCTCGGGGTGCGGCGCGGCACCCGGGTGGTCGCCTACCTGCCCAACTGCCCGGAGACACTGATCGCGTTCCTGGCCACGGCGAGCCTCGGCGGCATCTGGGCGAGCTGCGCCCCGGAGTTCGCCGCCCCCGCCGTGGTGGACCGGTTCGGCCAGATCGGGCCGGCCGTCCTGCTCGCGGTGGCGGGCTGCACCTACGGGGACAAGAGGATCGACCGGCGCGAGCAGGTCCAGGCGATCCGGGACGGCATCCCTTCGCTGGAGCACGTCGTGCACGTCCCGTACGGCGGGCTCGACCTCCCCGGCGCCTTGTCCTGGACGGAGCTCGCCGCGCCCACGGACCAGGCGCTGAGGTTCGAGCCGGTGCCCTTCGACCATCCCCTGTACGTGCTGTTCTCCTCCGGTACCACCGGGAAGCCGAAGGCCATCGTGCACGGCCACGGCGGCATCCTGCTGGAGCACCTGAAGAACCACGCCTTCCACTGGGACCTGGGCGCCGGCGACCGGCTGCTGTGGTTCACCACGACGGCGTGGATGATGTGGAACACGCTGGTCTCCGCGCTGCTCGTGCGCTCCTCGATCGTGATGATCGACGGCAACCCGCTCCACCCCGACCTGCGCGCGCAGTGGCGGCTCGCGCAGGAGACCGGCGCCACCCTCATGGGCGCCAGCCCCGGCTACCTGATGGCCTGCCGCAAGGAAGGGGTGCGGCCGGGTGAGGAGTTCGACCTGTCCCGGCTGCGGCAGATCGGCGTGGCCGGCAGCCCGTTCCCCGTCGAGGGTTTCCGGTGGGTGGCCGAACAGTTCGGCCCCGCTGTCCTGCTGAACGTCGGCAGCGGCGGCACCGACGTGTGCACAGGCCTCGTCCAGGGATCGCCGTTGCAGCCCGTGTGGGAGGGGGAGATGTCCGGGCCGAGCCTCGGCGTGGACGCCAAGGCGTTCGACGAGCACGGCAACGTGGTGGTCGGCGGCGTCGGCGAGCTCGTCATCACCACGCCGATGCCCTCGATGCCGGTACGCCTGTGGGGCGACGAGGACGGCCGCCGGATGCGCGAGACCTACTTCAGCCGTTATCCCGGCGTCTTCCGCTTCGGCGACTGGTGCCAGTTCTCCTCCCACGGCTCCTGCGTCATCACCGGCCGATCGGATGCCACGCTCAACCGCGGCGGCGTCCGGCTGGGCACCGCCGAGTTCTACCGGGCCTTGCAGGACGTCGAAGAGGTCACCGACAGCCTCGTCGTCCACCTGGAGAGCAAGGAGGGCGACGTGGGAGAGCTGATCCTGTTCGTCACCCTCGCCGACGGGCTCGTCCTGGACGAGCCGTTACGCGCCCGCCTGATCGCGCGTATCCGCGCCACACTGTCCCCGCGGCACGTGCCCGACGCCGTCCTGGCCGTCCCCGCGATGCCCTACGGACGAACCGGCAAGAAGCTCGAAGTCCCCGTCAAGAAGATCCTGCTGGGCGCCGCCCCTGACGAGGTCGCCTCGGCCGGCTCCCTCCTGGACCCGGCGGCGCTCGACGCGTTCACCGCCATCGCCCGCGACCGCGCGAGGCAGGCGTGAAGAGCCCGGCGGACCAGCCGGTCGCCGTCATCGGCACGGGCGTCATCGGCGCCGGATGGGCAGCTCTGTTCCTCGCCCGCGGCCTCGACGTCACCGCCTTCGACCCCGTCCCGGACGCCGAGGAACGGTTGAGGGCCGCGCTCGACCTGGCCTGGCCCGCGCTCACCCGGCTCGGCCTCGCCGACGGCGCCTCCCGCGACCGGCTCACTTTCACCGCGACCGCGGGTGACGCCGTCGCCGGAGCGCGGTTCGTCCAGGAGAGCGGGCCGGAGCGCGTCGACCTCAAGCGCACACTGCTGGCCACGCTGGACGAGGCGACTCCGCCGAGCGCCCCGATCGCCAGCAGTTCGTCGGGCCTGATGCCCAGCCACCTACAGGAGATGTGTCCGGCTCATCCCGAAAGGGTGCTCGTCGGACACCCGTTCAACCCCGCCCACCTGATCCCGCTGGTGGAAGTCGTGGCCGGCGAGCGCACCGGCCACGACATCACCCGGCAGACGATGGACTTCTACCGCTCCGCCGGCAAGCGGCCGGTGCTCGTGCGGCGTGAGGTTCCCGGGCACCTCGCCAACCGGCTCCAGGCCGCCCTGTGGCGGGAGGCGTACTCGCTGGTGGAGCGGGGAGTCGCGAGCGTCGCCGACATCGACGCCGCCATCGCGCACGGCCCCGGCCTGCGGTGGGCCCTGCTCGGCCCGCTGGTCAACCAGCACCTCTCGGGCGGACCCGGCGGGATGGCGCACACCCTGCGCCACCTCGGCCCGCCGGCCCAGGCCTGGATGGACGACCTCGGCACGCCGCGGCTCACCCCCGAACTCGCCGGCCTGCTCGTCGACGGCGTGCGCGACGAGCTCGACGGCATCGACCAGGAAGCCATGACGGCCGACCGCGACGCGCTGCTCGTCGGCCTGCTGCAGGCCAAGCGCCGGCACCACGCCCTTCCCTGACACACCGAGAAGGAACGATGATCTACACCCCGCGCATCGACCCGGACGCCATCGTGGCCCTGGACGTCCACGCCCACATCGAGGCCGACCACCACGGCCGCCTCTCCCTCGACGCCGAGCTGATGGCGGCCTCGGCGAAGTACTTCAAAGCCGGTCAGGACCGCACCCCGACGATCGACCGCGTCGCCGCCTACTACCGGCAGCGGAACATGGCCGCGGTGGTCTTCACCGTCGACGCCTCCACCGAACTCGGCCACCCGGCCCTGTCCAGCGAGGAGATCGCCCGTCAGGCGGCCGAGCACGCCGACGTCCTCATCCCCTTCGGCTCCGTGGATCCGCGCCGCGGCCCGGCCGCCGTCGTCCAGGCGCGGCGGCTCGTGCAGGAGTTCGGCGTGCTCGGCTTCAAGTTCCACCCGAGCCTGCAGGGCTTCACCTCCAACGACCCCGCTCACTATCCGCTTTGGCGGGCGCTGGAGGACCTGGGCAGCGTCGCGCTGTTCCATACCGGGCAGACCGGCATCGGCGCCGGCCTGCCCGGCGGGCGCGGCATCAAGCTGCGCCACTCCGACCCGATGCTGCTCGACGACGTCGCCGCCGATTTCCCCGGGCTCACCATGATCCTGGCGCACCCGTCCGTTCCCTGGGTCGACGCCTCCCTGTCCATCGCCGGCCACAAGTCCAACGTCTACCTCGACCTGTCCGGCTGGTCACCGAAGTACTTCCCGCCGCAGCTCGTCCGCCAGGCCGCCGGGCCCCTGCGGCACAAGGTCCTGTTCGGCTCCGACTACCCCGTCCTCACCCCCGACCGCTGGATGGCCGACTTCGCCGCCCTGGACGTCAAGGACGAGGCCAAGCCCCTCATCTACAAGGAGAACGCCCTACGCGTTCTCGGCCTGCGCAGGGCGAGTCGATGAACGCGGCCCGGGTACGGTCAGCCGACTGCGTAGGCGCGGGTCACCGTCTGGGTGACGCCGTCACCGGCGGTGTCCTTGACCGTCGCGCGCAGGGAGACGAACCCCGACGAGCCTGGGTTGGCGACGGTCGCCGTCCAGCCGGAGGCGGCTGCCCGGGTCCTGACGGGCTGCCATGTGGCGCCGCCGTCGGTGGAGAACTCCAGCTTGACCGTGCGCACCGCGGCGCCGGCCTGCGATGTCTGCTGGTGAGCGGGTGCCGAGGCCGGGCGCCGTACCAGGAGGAGGGTGATCGCGCCTGCGGCGAGGCCGATCGCGCCGGCGGTCAGGAAGGTGGCGTTCAGGCCGGAGGCGTACGCGGCGGCCTCGGAGACGGTGTGGTCCAGGGCGTCTGGCAGCTTCGAGCGGAAGACGGTGCCGAGGACGGCGACGCTGACCGCGAACCCGAGCTGGCGGAAGGTGCTGACCGCCCCGGCCGCCATGCCGGCGCGTTCCGGCGGCACCGAGGCCATCGTCGCGGCCGTCACGTTCGGCACGGCCACCCCGACCCCGACCCCGACGACGACGGCTCCGGGGACGAGGGCGGCCCAGCCCGAGTCCCCGGTCAGCACCGCCTGGCCTGCCACGCCGGCGCCGACGAGCAGCATCCCGAGGCCGATCGTCCAGCGCGGCGAGACGGCGTGCAGGAAGCGGCCGGACAGCAGAGAGACCACCAACGACACCGCGGGGATCGGCAGGATCACCAGCCCGGCCTGGAGCGCGCCGAGCCCCTGAACGGACTGCAGCCACATTGAGGTGTACATCAGGTACGCGAACGCCGCCCCCGACATCGCCAGGGAGGCGATCATGATTCCGGTGAAGGACGGGCTGCGGAACAGGCGAAGGTCCAGGATGGGGGACGGGCTACGGGCCTCGACCGCGACGAAGGCGGCCAGCGCGATCGCCGCGGCGGCGAACGTCCCGACAATGACGGGCGATCCCCAGCCGTCCTCGCCGGCCCGGGTCAGCGCGTAGACCGACGCGCCCGCCGCGGTGGCGAACAGCGCGATGCCCGGCAGGTCGATCCGCCGCGCGTCCGGGTTGCGGGACTCGTCCACCACGCGCAGGGTCAGCGCCACGGCGGCCACGCTGACGGGCAGGTTGACCAGGAACGTCGACCTCCAGCCGAGTTGCTGGGTCAGCAGCCCGCCCAGGATCGGCCCGATCCCGGACGCGGCGCCGTTGACCGCGCCCCAAACGCCGAACGCCACGCCCCGGTCGCGTCCCTCGTAGGAGGCAGCCACGAGCGCCACCGTCGTGGCGAACATCATCGCGGCGCCCGTGCCCTGGATGGCCCGTGCAGCGATGAGGGAGCCCACGTTCGGGGCCAGTCCGCTCGCCAGCGACGCCACGGCGAAGGTGACCAGGCCCACCACGTACACACGGCGGCGACCGAGCAGGTCGGCCAGCCCACCCGCGCCCAGCAGCAGAGCCGCGAGCGCCAGCGCATAGATGTCCATCACCCATTGGAGAGACGAGAACGACGCCTTCAGCGACGCCGCCATGTCCGGCATCGCCACCGTCACGATGTTGACGTCCACCAGCAGCATGAACGTTCCCAGGCTGACGGCGGTCAACGGCCCCCACTTGCCCATGATGATCCTTCCGATCGTTATGCGAAGACGCCTCAACGATCAGCGCAAATATGCAGGAAAGCCACTTGGAAGCCGTCACTTTCCTGCATTTCGACATCAAATAGGATCACATGGTGAAATCCGACGTCGCGGACGAACTTGATCGCCGCCTGATCCAGGCACTCCAAATGGACGGCCGCGCCCCGTTCAGTCGCATCGCTGAGGTCCTCGGCGTCTCCGACCAGACGATCGCCCGCCGGTACCGTCGGCTGCGCTCACGCGACATCCTGCGCGTCGTGGGCGTCCCGCCTGTCAGCTACGTCGCGGAGGGTCGGTGGATCCTGCGCCTGCGGTGCGTCCCAGGCGCCGCCCGGAGCGTCGCCGCCGCGCTGGCGCGCCGTCCCGACACCACCTGGGTGCAGCTCGTCTCGGGCGGCACGGAGATCCTCTGCGTCGTCCGCGCCCGGAGCGAGGTCGACAGCGAGCAGCTCCTGCTGGACCGGTTTCCGCGCGGCGCCCGGGTCGTCTCGATCGCCGCGCATGCGGTCCTGCACACCTACTACGGCTCACCGCACATGATCCGCGGCCTCGACGCGCTGTCCCCGGACGAGGTCGAACGGCTGCGCCCCGCGCCTGCGCCGGACACCGGCGAGATCGACTCCCTCGACCCCGGCGACCAGCGTCTGATGGACGTCCTGGCGCGCGACGGGAGAGCGGGCCTGGCCGAGCTCGCGGCCGCCACCCGCTGGTCGCAGTCCACCGTCGCCCGGCGTCTGGAGCACCTGCGCGCGACCGGCGTCCTGCACTACTACGCCGAGTTCGACATCGCCTACGTCGGCCTGCGCAGCGTCGCCCGGCTGTGGATCACCGTGCCGCCGGCCGAGCTGGTGGCCACCGGGCAGGCCCTGGCCGAGCACCGCGAGGTGGTGTTCGCCGCCGCGACCACCGGCCCGACCAACCTGGCGGTCCAAGTCGCCTGTCGCAGCTCCCGCGATCTCTACCGCTACCTCACCGAACGCGTCGCCGCCCTGCCCGCGATCACCCATGTCGAGACCGCTCCGATCGTCCAGAACGTCAAGCGCGTCGGCACTCACCTCGACATCGGCCTTGGGATCGGCACGGTCGTCGGCGCCGACAACGATCATGGTCGTTCAGGCCCTTCATTCGGGAAGCCGCGATGAGACCTGAGCAGCCCCGCGTAGTAGTGATGCCGTTCGGTGCGGAATGTGGCGTGGTATTCCACGGTCAGGTGCCGGTGTAAATCACTCGTTTGCCTCGTGCGTGTCCGATCCCGGTCAGCTTGTGGCCTGGCCGAGGTCCTCCAGCGGGTAGATCTCCAACGGCCGCTGTCCGGCCGGCGTCGCAGCGCAGTCCGGGGGTACGCCGCCTCCCGCCGCCGGCCGGACCTACGTCCGCCGGGTCGACGACCTCACGGGCCCCGCGCAGGTGGGCGCCGAGCTCGCGGCTGACCGCCGGCCTGTGATCCGATGAACGCTCCCCTGCCTGTCGGCGGGCGCCCGGCGCCACTGTGGAGGCAGGAGCGATGACATGTGGCGACTGCGCGACGACTCCCCCGACCCGGCCGCACCTCGCGTGCTGATCCGGGTGCAGGGGACGGCGGCCGACGCGCGGTTCACCTTCGCGGCGGTGGGGCTGGAGTCGGCCATGGTGGGGGCGTTCCTGACCATCGCTGGTGGCGAGGCGGTGATGCGCCCGTTCCGGGACACCCTGGGCACCCTGCTGGTGCTCGACGTGCGGCCGTACCACGAGCGGCTCGTGGCTGAGGGCGCGGAAATCGCAGGGCGTGCCGACCGGAGCCGGTTTCAACGCCCGGCACCCCGACGGGACGCGGTGGAGTACGTCCGTCACCGTCCCACCCAGAACTGACGAGCAGCACGCTTTGGCTCGCGGCCCTGGACGAGGTGACCTTTGCTGCGGAGGGCGCGGAGCCGGCTGAGCGCCCCCAGACGCGATCACGACCGCACCCGCGCGGTTCATGTCGTACCTCGCGGACGGCTTGGCCGCCATCAGGCGGTCATCAACAAGCGGCTCAACCGAGTACCGCAAGTCGGCCTACGGTGTCAGCGAGCTGCCGCCTCGGTCGAGGAGATCGCCGACCGGCTGCACGAGTACCTCGACGACGACGTCACCTACGCTCCCTACGTCACCCTCCCGGGCACCCCCTTCTGGCGTGGTGCCGGCCGGAGAGCGAAGAGCGCCTGCCTGGGCTGGTCGGTTCGGTACGCCGTTCATTCCGTCGGACTACAGGGTCGCGATGACCAGCCCGAGCAGGAAGAGGCTCGCCAGCGCGAGAACCACGGAGAGTCGCATGAGTCAACCTTAGGTTGACGCTGCATCAACGTCAACCTAAGGTTGACGAACGTGGAGAGCCATGCCTGTTCGGCGCCTTCGTGGTGGTCACGGTCGGGCAGCAGCAGGACCACGCTCTGGCCGTAGATGTGGGTCGCCTGCTCAAACGGCGTCCTGCCGCAGAAGTGGTCGGGATTGCCGGCCTGATCGCGGCTGTCGGGTCAGTTCTCGGCGAGACGTGCCTTCTTGACCTTGTTGCCGCAGGTGTTCATGGAGCACCAACGGCGGTTGGCTCCGCGGCTGGTGTCGAGGAAGAGTCCCGCACATCCGGGGCCTTCGCAGTTCTTGATGCGGCTGCGGTCGGGGCCCCCGAGGACGTGGATGGCATCTGTGGCCAGGACCCCGAGGGCGTCACCGACAGGCGTCGCCGCGGTCAGGCGCCATCCTGCGCGATCGCGTTCGAGCGCGGCCTTCGCGTGCCCGGCGGCCGCGACCGTGTTGAGAGTGCGGACATCCTCCGAATCGGGCCGTTCACCTGCGGCGATCGCCGACCCGATCCGGTAGATCACCTCGCGCAGCTCGACGGCGTCCTTCAGATCGGCCGGCGACACGTCCGTGGCGTCGAGCCCTGTCGCCTGCAGCCACATCTTCAGTCGGGCAGGGTCGGTCAGCCGCTCGCGCGGCGCCATGCCGGCTCGATCGCTGACGGTGGCGGTGAACCGGAACGCCAGGACCTCGTTGTCCATGCGGAACACACGACGTGCGTCCTCGGTCATGCCAACCTCCGCAGTGAGCGACGACACCTTCGAACCGTCTTAGCCGGTTCGACACGATGGTACCCCTATGACATCGTGGAACCACCTTAGACGGTTCACAGAGAGGGTTCTCCTCATGAGCGACATCGCGGTCATCGGTCTGGGCGCAATGGGACGGCCCATCGCACGCAACCTCTTGAGAGCCGGGTACGACGTCATGGTGTGGAACCGCTCCGACAGGCCCGCGGACGAGCTCGTCGCGGCGGGTGCCCGGCGAGCCGCCTCGGTCGCCGAGGCCATGCACTCGCCGGTGGTCTTCTCGGTCCTGGCCGATGACCGGGCCGTCGCCGAGACGTTCATCGACTCCGGCGTTCTCGCCCGGGCCCCGGGCGGGACCGTTCACGTCAACCTCGCGACGGTGAGCGCCGGCCTGGCCCGCCGGGCCGGCGCGGCGCACGCCGAGCACGGTGTCGGGTACGTCGCGGCACCGGTCTTCGGCCGTGTTCCGGTCGCCGAAGCCGGAGCGCTCAACATCCTCGCGGCGGGCGAGCAGGGGCTGATCGACCGCGTGCAGCCGCTCTTCGACGTGATCGGCTCGCGGACCTGGCGACTCGGCGACCGTCCGGAGCAGGCCAACGTCGTGAAGATCCTCGGGAACTACCTGATCGCCTGCGCGATCCAGTCCCTGGGCGAGGCCGTCAGTCTCGCGGAAGGCGCCGGTGTCGACTCGGGGCGGTTCGTCGAACTGCTGACCTCGACCCTCTTCCCGGGAGCCGTCTACACGGGCTACGGGTCGATGATCGCCGAACGGCGCTACCAGCCACCCGGATTCACTGCGGTCCTGGGCCGCAAGGACCTGCACCTCGCGCTCGATGCCGCGAACGACCACGACGTTCCGCTCCCGATCGGTGAACTCCTGCGGACTGTCTTCGACCAGGCCATCGCCGACGGTCACGGGGCGGACGACTGGGCGGTCATCGCGGAACGGCAGCCGCGGTGACCGCCGTGGAGGCGGCCGGGCGATCACGCCACGAGGCAGCTCTTGGCGTTCCGCGAAGTCTTCCGAAGCCGACCACCAGGCCTTCTGACGCGGGCCCGGTGAACCGCGCGGCTCACCGGGAACGGGTCATGGGCTGGTGATGACGCCGCGGGGGCCAGGTCGAACCTTCCCTCGACGATGACGTTGTCGCCCACGTTGAGCCCGTCCCCGACGCAGCGGGGGTTGACGGTCGCGATTGCAGGTGGTCGCGGTCCTCCAGGAGGATCGCGCCGCTGGTGTTGTCGTAGGTGGCGTCGGCCTGCCCGGTGGCGGTCAGGACGTCGGCCGTGACGTCCAGGGTGGCGCCCAGCGGGCCCGCGCAGGTGGCGCCCACGGGGGCGAAGGAGATGCCGGTGATGGAGATGACCCCCGCACCGGGCAGGCCCGTGCCACCCTCCTTTTCAGCCTCGACCGCCCTCCTCCGACGTGGTCGATGCCGAGGCGGGGCCGTTCGGGCGGTTCCCCCCGTTCGGCCTCGCCAGGAAGGCGCGGGGCTCAAGGCGCGGGGCTCAAGGCGAGAGGTTGTCGAGAGCGACCGAGTAGACGACCCGCTGATCTTCGCCTTCGGTCAGCCCCCACAGCTCGCCCCCGGTGCCCGAGTACCACAGCGACAGGTCCTCCGGCCGGTAGCCCCAGTTCGTACGGGCCGTCATCGTCATGGAGGCCAGGTCCACCGACGCGAAACGCCTGGAGTACGGGACGTTGACGAACTTGCCGGCGCTCATGTTGACGTAGAGCCGGCCGTCGTGGAGCTGGACGCCCTGGACGTCGCTGATGGCGTGGGTCTCCGCCGTCGTGGGCGTGGTGGACTCCCAGGCCGCCGTCGGGGTCAGGCCGAGCCGGTAGTCGCCGGTCTCGGCCGAGCGGAAGGCGTAGCGCGCGATCCGGGTGCCGTTCAGCGGCTGGGGCTGGCCGTTCAGCCATGTGGCCCGGTAGTCGCCCACCACGAGGGCCTGCCGGCCGGTGCTCGTCCGGTCCAGCGAGATGTAGTCGAAGTCCAGGTCGGGGCTGACGAAGTTGGCCACCTCCGGCATGACGTACTGGTAGTCGTCGAGCTTGGTCTGATGGCGGTAGATCCGGCGGGTGTCGAACACGCGGATGGCGCTGCGCTTGGCGCTCGGGGCGCCGGTGCCGTCGGGCCAGCCGGGGGTGGTGGCCATGAACAGGTAGGGGCCGCTCCAGGCCAGGCCGCCGCCGTGCCCGTAGATCCGGCTCAGGGTCCCGTCCGGACGGACCCAGACCGGCAGGACGGTCCGGTAACGCATGTCGTTCAGGTTCACCACCGACAGCCGCACCGAGTTGGCCAGCGAGTGGGTGGGCGGGTTCTGCCAGGACCAGCTCGTGATCAGCGCGTCCTTCGAGGTGGGCACCGGAGCGGCGTCGTTCCTCGCCTCACCGGAGGTGGCCAGGCCCTGCGGCACCCAGGCCGTCTCGCCCGTCAGGCCCTGCAGCTTGGCGTCCCAGCAGAACGCCCTGCCGACGCCGCCCGTCGTCGGCCCGAAGGACTGCATGCGCGAGGCGCAGGCCGGGTCGTCGGCGGGCGTCGGGAGCTGGGTCCGATCGTCGCCGCTGAGCACCTGGTCCAGGGTGGTCAGTGCGAACGCGTCCTCCATGGGCTGGGTGTACGGCTCGGCCCCGACCGTGAGCGACAGCCCGGTGAGCGCGTCGCCGGTCAGGCGCTTGAGCGGCGCCACCACCTGGGCCGCCGCGGCGGCTTCTGTGGCCGCGGACGCAGGGGCCGCGGTGGTGGGGGTCGCCGGCGCGGTGCTCATGACGGTGGCCGTCATCGCCAGCGCGATCAACATCTTTCCCAACGGAATCCTCTTCTCGCTGTGATCGTCAGGCGTCGCAGGACGCCTTCTGGGTGGGCCAGGCCCGCCGGCACCACCGGGTGTTCACGCCGGGCCGGGCGTCACGGGCGACGCGGACGCGCAGGGTGCCCGCCTCGTCGTAGAGGGCGGCCTTGCCGTACCGGTAGGCCAGGATCCTGGCGCCGTCGAACGTCCACCATTGCCCGCTGTCGCCCGGCGCGCAGGGGGTCAGGAGCGCGTCCTGGTTCTTGGGCCCCCGGGCGGTCAGGCATCGGCGGTCGTACCTCTCGTGGTCATTCCGGATCATGAATGTCCCGGGCACCCCTGTGGCCCGGGAGATGTCCTCGACGTGCCAGAGCTGCCACCCGTCCTCGGGCTTGCCGGCCTCCCGGTTGCAGGCCAGGGAGCGGACGTCGTCGCCGTTGTTGGCGTCCAGGCAGTCGCCGGTGCCCGCGTTGACGAACCTGACGACGCCGGTGCCGCCCGCCGCCGGAGAGGCGGTTCCGGCGGGCACCGGCGTGAGCAGCGACAGGGTCAGGGCGACGAGCAGGCGCATGGATCTCCTCGGCTTCTCGGCGGCGTGGCAGGTCCCCAGTCTCGGCGTGGCGATCATTGTCCGGAAGCCCGTTTCGGGCCCTGGACAAACTTGATCAAATCGGGGTGAAGACGTATTTTGCGCTGGTTTGTGGTTCTCATGGGACCTAGGGGGAGCGCATGGGACGTCGTGAACAGGTCGTGGATCCGATGGACGGCCCGGTCGCCGCTTTCGCGGTCGAGCTGCGCAAGTTACGGGAGCAGGCGGGGTCCCCGTCCTACCGGGTGATGGCCGCGCGGGCCCGCTTCGCCGCCTCCACACTGGCGCAGGCCGCCGCCGGGGAGAGGCTGCCGACTCTGCCGGTCACGTTGGCCTACGTCCGCGCCTGTGGCGGCGACGAGCGGGAATGGCGGGTCCGCTGGGAGGAGACCCTGGCCGCCGATCGGGAGTGGGCATCCGTGGCCGCCGCGTGCGAGCGGGCGCCGTACCGGGGGCTGGCCGGCTTCGAGGAGGCCGACCGGGCCTACTTCTTCGGCCGGTCCTCGCTGGTGGAGCGGCTGGCCGGCATGGTCAAGGCGCACCGGATGGTGATGGTGGTCGGCCCGTCGGGCTCCGGCAAGTCCTCGCTGCTGCGCGCCGGGCTGGTGCCGGCGCTGCGGCCGCGCGCGGCGCGCGTCGTCACGCCGGGCGTCCATCCGGCCCTGCCCGCCGCCGCCGCGGGGGAGCTGGTCGTGGTCGACCAGTTCGAGGAGGTGTTCACGCTGTGCGAGGACCCCGGCGAGCGTGGGGCGTTCATCGACGCGCTGGTGGCCGCCGAGGGCGGGGTCGTGCTCTCCGTACGCGCGGACTTCTTCGGACGGTGCGCCGACCATCCCCGGCTGATCGAGGCCGTCGAGGACGCCACCGTCCTGGTGGGCCCGATGAGCCCGGCCGAGCTGCGCCAGTCGATCGTCAAGCCCGCGGCCACCGCCGGCCTGATCGTGCAGCGCGAACTGACGGCCCGGATCCTGGAGGAGGTCACCGGGCAGCCCGGCGGCCTGCCGCTGATGTCGCACGCCCTGCTGGAGACCTGGAAACGCCACCACGGCAAGGCGCTGACGCTGGCCGCGTACGAAGCCGCGGGCGGCATCGCGGGCGCGGTCGCCCGCACCTCCGAGGAGCTTTACGCCGGCCTGACCCCGGCCCAGCAGGACAGGCTGCGCCACCTGCTGCTGCGGCTGGTCATGCCCGGCGAGGCGGGCGCGCAGCCCACCCGCCGCCCGGTACGGCGCTCGGAGCTGCTGACCGGCGACCCCGACGACCCGGGCCCCGTCCTGCTCGAGCGCCTGACCGCCGCCCGCCTCGTCACCCAGGACGGCGACACGGTCAACCTGGCCCACGAGGCCCTGCTGACCGCCTGGCCCCGGCTGCGCGCCTGGGCCGAGGAGGACCGCGAACGCCTGAGAGTGCACCGGCGGCTCACCGAGGCGGCCGACACGTGGGAGGAGCACGGCCGCGACCCCGGCGCCCTCTACCGGGGGCTGCGCCTTGAGCTGGCCCGCGAACACCTCACGGCCCGGACCCTCACCCCGGCCGAACGCGCCTTCCTGTCCGCCAGCGACGGCGAGCGCAGGAAGGGCAGGCGGCGCACCGCGGTCCTGGCCGTCCTGGCAGTGTTCCTGCTGGTCACGACGTCCCTCATCTGGCAGCGGAGCCTGGTGAACGGCCAGCAGAAGCGGGAGCTGCACGCCCGCGGCATCGCCGGGACGGCCGAGACCCTGCCCCTGTCGGAACCGTCCCTGGCCATGCGGCTCAGCCTGGCCGCCTGGAAGCTGGCCGACCTCCCCGAGACCCGCGCGGCCCTCCGCGCGGCGAGCCTCCAGCCGCAGCAGGACGTCTTCGCCGACCAGGACACCTCCCCGGACACCCGGCGGAGCCTGAGCGCCGACGGCCGCTGGCTGATCAGCGCCACCGCCACCCGGGTCACCCGCTGGGACCTGCGCACCCACCAGCCCCAGGTCACCGTCGCGCCGGTCCACTCCGGCGCGGCGGCGCCGCCGCTCGTGTGCAGACCCGGCGAACCGCTGCGCGTGCCCGACCCCGCGACCGGCCGCCTCGCCGCCCCCGCCTGGGCTCCCACCCCGACCGCCGAGCAGTGCCGCGAGGGACGCCTGCGCCTCTCCCCGGACGGACGGACGCTGCTCATGGCCACCCCCGCCCTGGTCAGGGTGTGGGACGTGGCCTCGGGAACGGAGGCCGCCGCACTCAGCGCGCCGGGCGTGCGCGAGATCGGCTTCAGCGCCGACGGCGCCTTCGTCGCGACCGCCGGCGAGGACGAGCTCCAGGTGCGCGCCACGAACCACCTCCAAGGAGTGCTCCTGCGGCACCCGCTCCACGGCGACGTGGTCGACGACCTCTGGATCGGCCCCGACGCCGGGGAGATCCGCTACCTGACCGGCCCGACCGTGCAGACCCTGCGCGTCGGCTCGGCCTTCACCCGCGACTGGCGCGAGGAGAGGGCGACCTCCGCCGCCTTCAGCCCGGACGGCAGGAGCCTGCTCCTCACGTACCGGGACCGTGTCGAGCTGCGCGACGCGAGGACCGGACAAGAGCTGCCCGGTCCGCCCCGGCCCTCCTGCCCGACGCCGTGCTGGATGCAGGCCGCCTTCAGCCCCGACGGCCGGATCCTCGCCTACGGCGACGCCTACGCCGCCTCCTTCACCGCGACGCTGTGGGACCTGGCCGGCCGGCGGATCACCGGCCAGTCGCCGCCCTTCCGCCACGGCGGGCCGCTCGCCTTCGCCCAGAACGGCGAGCTGCTGCTCATCAGCGGCGCCTCGGTCGGGCAGGAGGCGCTCACGAGCTGGAACACGCGCACCGGCGCCGTCACCACGACCCCCGGCGTCACCGGCAGCCGGATCGCCGTCGCCCCGCGGGGCGAACGCCTGCTGACCGACCAGGGCGACGTCGCCTCGCTCCCGCCGCTGCGGCGGGCCGGCGGCGGCCCCGGCCCTGGCCCCGCGGAGGCGCTGGCCTTCAGCCCCGACGGCCGGTTCCTCGCCACCGGCGACACCAGAGGACGAACCGCCCTCTGGGACGGCGACCTCCGCCGCAACCTGGGCACGCTGCCCCCCACCGCCCCCGGAGCCGTGACCGCGCTGGCCTTCTCTTCGGACGCCGGCTTGCTCGCCGTCGGCACGGAGGGAGGCGTCGTCCAACTGTGGGACACCGCCGGCCGCCGGCCTGTCGGCCCGCCCCTCGCCACGCCGGGCGGCGCGGTCCTCGCGCTGTCCCTCAGCGGCGACGCGCTGTCGGTGGCCGGCAAACACCTGCCCGTCCAGCGCTACGACCTCAGCGCCGCCGGGGCTGCGAGCACCGTATGCCGGCGGGTCGGCCGCGGGCTCGATCGGGAGGAATGGGCGAGGTACTTCCCGGACTTCCCCTACCAGCCGACCTGCGGACCGCAGGATCGCTGACAGGCTTGGGAACGGCCCAGCCTCGGGTGCCGTTGAGGCCTGGTGCTAGCGCCAGGATCTCCGCGGCTCTGGCCGCCGTCTCGTAGAGCATCCGCCACAGCGCAGCTCCCTCGCCATAGTCGAAGACCTCACTCATCGTCGGTGTTCCCCAGTCCCGCGTCGTTCCGGTTCGGCCCTCCGCTCCCGAAGCTGACCCCAGCTCCGAATTAGCTGTGTGGGTGATCACGATTGCGGTTCGTGGTCGTCGCGGGCGAGTGAACGAGGCCGGTTGGCCGGAGCCTGTGCTTGATCGTGTTCGTGTCGGAGACGGTCAGGTGGAGGGCGGCTTCGGGTACGTCGGGAGTGGGAGCCGGAGGAGCTGATCGCGGCGTGGACGCTGCTCGACGGCGACTGGGAGCTGGTGGGCACCTGGAAGATCGCCCATGACGGAGTCGAGTTCACCGGCGCTGCCAGCGTGAAGGTGATCCGACACCGCTACCGGGGGCACGGAATCCCCACCCCCTGGACCCGGCACCGGCAGCCGCTTGAGGCGGCTGGCCAACGGCATCGACCCGTGGAGCGCCGGGTGCGTGGAGACGCGCACGCCGGGCGCGGCGGGCGTGCCGGGGAAACCCACCGTGAGCAATCACGGCGGGGCGCCCCGGTCCGACCCGGCAACGGCGTTGATCGTGTTGTGACTTGCCTGGTCGATGCTGGGCGGACATGACACACTCCCCGATGCACATCGACGAACTGGTCGACGGGTACAGCTACCTCGTCATACAGCGGGTTGCCGTACCTGGACAGGACGACGGTGGCGCGGCAGGCGTGCAGGCCATTACCGGCTCACGTGTGACAGACGACCTTGGTGAGCAGCGTGCCAGGAGGCAGGCCGCCGATCAGGTCGTCGACGAAGCGCCGCCACTCCAGCGCCCGTGCTTCCTCCACGTCGGCCCGCAGTCCGCGATCGCCGCGTTCGTGCCAGCGCCCGCCTTCGACGAGACAGGCCGGATGCCAGCCCGTCCGCAGCAGGTACTCCTCGCGGGTGAATCCGCCGATCTGGATCTCGTCGAGCGAGTCGCGGTGCTCGGCGGCCTGGTAGGCGTCCCAGGCGCGCCCCGCTGCTTCGGCCGACTCCCGCTCCATGGCGGCGAAGTCGATCTCCTCGACCACCGACTGCGCGCCGTACAGCACCTCACCGGGCCTGCCTCGACGCCAGAGCCGCGCGTGGTCGCGGATGTCGGGCCAGCCGGCGTAGGCGGCCTCGTCGAGGACGACCGCGCCACCCGGCCTGGTCCGTAGCGGCCACCACTCGCTGTTGACAAACCAGTAGTCCCAGCGCGCCAACGGGTTCTCGTGGGAGTAGAAGTACCAGCCGCGCTCGTCCTTGTCGATCTCGTCGCGCTCGCCGAGGAACTCGTCGAAGGTGCTGCGCACGTACGCGGCGATCGCGGCCTCGTCCGCGTCGGGCCCCAGGCGCCCGGCCCACATGCCCTGCACGAATCCGTCCTGGAGGTCGTCCTCGGTGATGTAGCGGCGGAAGGCGCCCACCCGGGTGCGTTTCGCATACGGCGCGAGCTGCCGCCCGACCTCGGGCCCGATGACGAGCACTTCGAACTTCACGTGATCATTATGGCGTCGAGAATTCGGGGCCGGAATTGCGATTCGGGCCCTTTGATGCAGGCCGTCCTGCGCGATCGCCTTCGACGAAGCTCTGCCGCGACCCAGCGGCCCCAAAGCGGATCCATAGCGAGGCCGCGCATACTCGTGGTCGCGCACAGCCGAACAGGGGGCCGTCGACGCTCACCCCGACTCAGCCAAGGTGCCGACGGGCGGGCTGCCGATTGTCCGAACGGCGAAAGGGGCTACCAGACAATCGGCGGGATGCTGAGACTGAGGGCCTGCCGGCGACCTGACGACGTGGGGGATGTCGATATGGGCGCCGACAGGCGAAGGCTGTGAACTGCCTGTTCCTGCTCAGGCTGGAACAGCAGGACAGGCGGCGGCCCAGCGTCATGCACTGGATCGCGTGCCCATCCCGGGCACGGGCGGAGATCACACATCGAGAGTGACGAAAGGTGACGGCATGACCAAGACGACGCTCAAACTGGCCGCGATCGGGCTGCTGACCGCGGCGGGGCTCGGCCTGGCCGCCGGCCCGGCAGCCGCCAAGGAGGAACCCTGGCCCAGCAGCGGCGGGATCGCCCCCATGGGCGAGGAAGCCTGGCCCGGCAAGGGCGGGATCGCCCCGAAGGGGGACTACTACCCCGGCGGCGGCACGGTCGCCCCGATGAAGGAGGACTTCTACCCCGGCACCGGCGGCTGAGGCCCGTGCTGGATTTCCGGCCCGGAGCGTGAGCAAGGCCAGGCTTCCACCTCTGCCAAGGTGTGAGCCTGGCCTGCATGGGCCTGAGCGGCCCCCTGTCTGAGACTTGTCCCGGGCAAGGTACACCCGCGGCGACCGGATGTACCTTGACATCGGCGTGGCGGGCGCCTGCCACGCTCGCGAGTTCGGCGGCTGGGTGATGTGTTCGTGGGGAACCACCAGGATGGCGGGCGCGGGCCCGCCTGGACGTACCGTCAGTTTGCAGGCCAATGCGGCCGCAGAGCTGCCGGGCCTTGTCGCTGGCGTTCATCAACAGCCTGGTCGCGGCGTAGCGTCAGCAGCCTTGGTCATGTGGTGATTCGTCCCAAGGTGTTCGTTCCTCGCCGGCACCGCCAACGACTCCTGCGAGTCCCTACGCGTCCGCGCGCGGACGCGTAGGCGCCAGATCGACGTCATGAGGGATCCCGGCCCGGCACATCGGGCACCAGGGCCGCCCCGATCGGGGGTTCAGGTCGGAGCCGCCGGCTCCGATGAAGGGGGCCGTTCGCCGAGCTGTGAACGGCCCCCTCCGTCACCTCGAACGTCGCTCGCTTACCCCGAGTGACCAGGCCCCAGGCCCACCCCGGTCAGAGCGCGAAGTCCACGGCGAACCTCTGGTACACCTGCTCCTTGGCCGTCTTCGCCTTGGGCGAGTAGGCGGCGTAGAAGGACTTGCCGCATTCCAGGTCCTTCAGCGCCGTCTTGATCTCCTTCTCCAGGTACGGCTTGGCCTGCTCCGGCTTCAGCGGCGGAATCAGGGCCAGGGTGCGGCCCTCGGGCGCCTTCGGCAGCGAGCCCTTGTACAGTTTCCTGGCGACCTGCGTGGCCTGCTTCACGAACGCCGACCGACCGCGTTCGGCCAGGACCGAAGGCCTGGTGTCGCTGATGCCCAGGCACGCGCCGAACCGCTTGCCGAGCCGCGCGAGCCGCTCGTCCTTGTCGAGAGCGGCCACGGACTTGTCCAGTGCCGCGTTGAGCTGGGTGAGGTAGTCGCCCCGCTGCGAGGTGACGGTGAGGCCCAGGTGCTTCTCGGCCGCCTCGGCGAAGCAGGCGTCGTCGGCCGCGCGCCACTTCTTGAGCTCGTCCGCCGGCATCGCCATCAGGTTCTTGTTGTTCACGCTTTCCCCGGACACCGGGTTGACCGCCGGGTCACCCGGATAGACCAGCCTGGACCAGACGCCGAACCCGTACTTGGCCCGGTACGCGCGCAGCGCCTCATGGTCGCCGGCCAGCCGCTCTAGCTCTCCCGGCTGCCACTTGCGCTTGACGATCGGCTCGGCCAGGTAGGTGAGCCCCTTCTCCTGCATGCAGGCCACCCTGGTCTGCTCCATGGCGGCCTTCTTCTCGTAGGCGGCCTGCGTCTCCGGTGAGGGGAGAGCGCTGAACGTACCGATGAGCAGGGTGGCTGCGACAGCCTTCGCTGCGATCAACATGGTTTGCTCCTTTATTTGGGCATGCGAAACAGAACTTCCGGCCGAAAGGCCGGATCGGGGGAAAGTCTCAGCAGGGGATCTGCACGCGGGACGCGTTCGGCGACACCTCGGGCAGACCGGGGACGACATCGACGGCGAGCACCGCGGTGCCGTTCACCTTGCCCTTCCGCTCGATGACCTCGCCGAAGGGCATTTTCGCCTTTCTGTCCGCGGTGTTCACCGTGCGCTCGCCCAGGTAGCGATAGGTGCGCTTGTCGAAGATCAGGTCCGAGCGCCTGCCGTCGCCCTGGTCCATCCCGACGGCCAGGCCGGGCCGACCGGCGACGTCCACGGCGTCGGGGATGAGCACGATGCCGTCCAGCCCCGCGGCCACCTGGTAGAGCGCGGCGCTCAGACTGGGGCGAACCACCGACTCGGTGACCAGGCCCTGGAGGGAGGACCACATGCGCAGCGGATCCGGGCCCATGTCGGCCACGATCTTCGCGCGCACCTGCGCGGGGTCCGTGGGCCAGCTGCGCAGCCGGGCGTAGGCCGGTTGGCCGGGGCAGGCCGCGGGTTCGTACACGGTGTCCTCGACGCCGTGGTCCCAGCGGTTGCGGGGCGCCGGTCCCGTGGCCGACACGGACTGCTCGCGGCTCAGCCAGGGCTTGCCGACGTCAGCGGCCTCCCAGCGTTCCTCGTTGACCATCACCTTCGTGTACTGCCGCGTGCCGGCCTCGTCCGGCGCGAACAGGCTGCGCTGGGCCAGCATTCTGGTGTGCACGTACTGGCCGGAGGCCGGCACCGTGTCCGGCTGCTCGGCGGCGGCCCGCGCGGCCAGCTTGAGCAGCGTCTGAGCGTCGGCGGGCGGCGCGGCGAGCGGGTTGCCCGGGTCGGTGCCGCCCAGGCCCACCTGGGCGGCGAGGATGCCAACGGTGAGCGCCGCTGCCATGGCGCCGGCCAGGGCGACTCGCCTGGTACGCAGGAAGGCGCCGGGACGGGCGAGCACCCCACGGCCACGCGGTCGGGCGAGCACTCCCCGTCCGCCGGGACGGGCGATCGTGGACATCAGGGCAGCCCGGGCCGCCGCCAGGTCGTGCGCGCTCGGCTCGGGCTCATCGGCCCACAGGCGGCCGAGGTCCTCCATCTCATTCATGGTCCGTCCCTTCCAGAGCCTGCCGGATCTTCCTGCGCGCCCGGTTGAGCCGGGAGCGGACAGTCCCGACCGGGACGTCCAGCGCCTCGGCCACCGCCTCGTACGTCAGCCCCGCCCACGCCACCAGCAGCAGCGTGTCCCGGTCGCCGGCGCCTAACCCGGCCAGGGCCGCCACCAGCGGCTTGTTCACCGCGAGCGTGTTCACGCTGTCCTCCACCAGCCCGCCGCCGATCTCCGCCGGATGTACGCCACCACGCACGTACGCCCGGTAACGGGCCTCCTCACGCCTGCGCCTCTTGCCGATCACGTTCGAGGCGATGCCGTACAACCAGGGCCGGGCGTCGTCCTGGCAGGACCGGTAGCGGTGCCGGTGCTCGAACGCCGCCAGGAACGTCTCGGACACCACGTCCTCGGCCGCTCCCGGACCGAGCCTGCGCGCCGCGTAACGGTGCAGGGCGGGAGCATGCCGGTCGAACAGCGCGGCGAATGCCTGCGGCTCCCGCAGGGAGCGGTGGATCAGGTCGCTGTCGGCGGCCTCGGCTGTCGCCGGTTCGGCCATGAACGGGTCAGCTCCTTATCGCGGGTGCGGGCAGATTCACCTGTTCTTACCGCTGCCCCGCCGAAAGGTTCACACCGGCGCCCTGCGATTTCTGCCGCGGCAGCGGCTCTGCGTCTGCCCTCTACAACAAATTCCTCGCGGTAGTCGGGGGCCTGTGGGAAGGTCCCGACAGGCAGGCAGGCCTCGCGCTCATGCGGCGTCTGAAGTCCCCTTGTGTCCTGTGATTGGACTCGTGTCGCTCTCTGTTGAGGAGCACGAACCAAGCACCGCAGCTGGACCGGGTCGCCGATCAGCACCACCTTGGTGACGGTGCGTCTGGCCTCGCTCAGCAGGGCGGCCAGTTGCCGGTCATCGACGATCGCGCCTTCGTCGACCACTCGGACGTTCACGCCGTCCGGGCCGGGGCCGCCGGCGACCACCAGGCCGCGGCTCTCCCACGCCGAACGCTCGACGGCGAGAGGCGCACAGCCTGGGGCCGTCGACAAACGGTGACATTCGGCGGACGACGCGCTCATATTTGGCGCCAATGGTGGTTCGTCATGGACGAACCACGCACCATCCCTCCCCGGCCCCGAGACAGGCTGTACGCCGCGGCCACGCTGGTGCTCGCCGTGCTGCTGCTGCCGCCAGCCTTCGTTCGCCATCCAGGCCGCGCCCGCGAACTGGCCTGCCGCTGGGCGTTGCGGATGCGATTCCCCGCCGAGAACCTCGCCGGGCTCACCGACGGCGCGATGGCCGCGTTCACCGCGGCACGCACCGAGGCGCTGTGGCGTCACGGCCAGCTCATCGGCGTCACCTCCGGATACCGCGACCCCGTCGTCCAGCAGCGGATGTTCGACGACGAGGTGCGCCGCTCCGGCTCTCCGTTCCTGGCCCGCATGCTCGTGCTGCCACCGGCCGAGTCCAGCCACGTCAAGGGCATCGCCCTGGACGTGCGCCCGCACGAAGGCGCTCGCTGGCTGGAGGAACACGGCGCCCGCTACGACCTCTACCGCCTGTACGACAACGAGTGGTGGCATTTCGAGCACCGCCCGGACAGGCGGGGCATACCGCCGCGACGGCTCCCCCACCCCGGCGTGCACCACCTCTTTGAGAAGGGGTAGCGATCCATGTCCGGTTCTCTGGGGCGGCGGCTGCGCGCGGCGCGCGAGATGGCGTTCGTGGGGCGGGAGGAGGAGCTCGCGGTTTTCGCCACGGCGCTGTACAGCGGCGCCCGCAGCGTCCTGTACGTGCACGGTCCGGGCGGCATCGGGAAGTCGGCCCTGCTGCGGCGCTTCGCCGACGAGGCCGAGACGGCGGGGCGGCCCGTGTCCATGCTGGACGAGCGCCTGATGGACCCGGCGGCCTGCCAGGACGACGCGGTGCTGCTGTTCGACGGTTTCGACCGCGTGCAGAGCCTGGAGGGGTGGCTGCGTGAACGGTTCCTGCCGCGGGTGCCCGCGGGGGCGCTGGTGGTGATCGCGGGACGGAACCCGCCGGATGTGCGCTGGCAGGCGGACCCGGCATGGGCGGGGTCGCTGGAGGTGCTGCCGCTGCGCGATCTGCGGGCCGCGGACGCGCACACCCTGCTGGACGCCGCCGGCGTGCCGGCCGAGGTGCGCGAGCCGCTGCTCGCCTTCGCCGGCGGTCACCCGCTGGCGCTGCTCCTGGGGGCGGCCGTGGCGGCGAAGGACGGCGGGCGATGGAGGCCTGATCAGGACCTGGTGGCCGAGTTGCTGGATCAGCTGGTGGGCGAGCTGCCCTCGGCCGCGCACCGGCGTGCCCTGGAGATCTGCGCGCACGCGTACACGACGACGGAGGACCTGCTGCGGGTGGCCTTCCCCGAGGACGCGGGGACGCTGTTCCGCTGGCTGCGGCGGTTGCCGTTCGTCGAATCGAGCGGTCTCGGGCTGTTCCCGCACGGCGTGGTCCGGCGGCTGCTGGAGGCGGACCTGCGCTGGCGGGACCCCGAGGCGTACACGGTGATGCACGAGCGCGTGCACGCGCGCGTGGCGGACAGGGTGCGTACGGCGAGCGACGCGGACGTGCCCGGCGCGGTGGCGGCACTGCTCCATCTCCACCACGGGCCGCCTACCGGCGACGGCGAGTTCCAGGAAGGGGCCTTGCCACAGGCGGAGGCCGGCATCCTGGTACAGGCAGCGGCATTCTGGGTGGAGCGTCAGCCGGAAGCGTTCCGCCTCTATCGAAGCGCCGAGACGGGCGAGCCGGTGGCTCTCTCCGCGTGGCTGCGGTTGACGGAGCTCGATGAGGAGGAGCTGGCGGCCGATCCCGTCGTGGCCGCGGCGTGGGCGCACGCGCGCGCCACCACCCCGCTGCGCGCCGGTGAGCACCTGGCGGTCAGCAGGCAGTGGGTGCTTCCGCCGTACCGCGGTAACTCGGTGTTGCTGGACCTGATCCAGTGGCGAGCGCTCGGCAACTGTCTGCGGGCCGAACGGCTGGCCTGGTCGTACATCGAAGCACGGACGGAGCGGTATCACGGGATGCGTGACATCTCCGGCGGCCTGTTCGTTCACGACTGGCGGGCGGTGCCCGCGCAGGCGTGGCTGGAGCAGATGGTCAGGAGGCCCGCGAGCGGCCCTGGCGCGGCGACGGCGAGACTGGCGGTGCTGTCCAGGGAGGAGTTCGCCGACGCGGTCCGCGGAGCGTTGCGCAGGTTGCCGCGGCCGGACGAGCTGGCCACCTCCCCCCTGACGCGCACCAGGCTGGTCGCCGATGAGCAGAATCCCGCCACGGCACTGGGTGACCTGCTGCGCCAGGCGATCGGCGACCTGAGCGAGGACCCGCGCTCGGTCAAGTTCCACCGGGCGCTGTCCGTCACGTTCCTCTGCGGTACGCCCACGCAGGAGCTGGCCGCGGAACGGCTCGGCATCCCCTTCACCACCTACCGCCGCCACCTGGCGGCCGGCATCGAACGGGTCTGCGCCGACCTGTGGCACCGCGAGCTGTACGGCACCAGCCGTACGTGAATCACTCGGCGAGGGCGAAACCGACCGCCGCCTCGGCGTGCAGCCGGGCGCTCGGCAGCACAGGGATCGGGCTGTGCTTCTCACTGATCAGCAGCTCGATCTCCGTGCAGCCCAGGACGACGCCCTCCGCGCCGTCGTCGGCGAGGTCCTGGATGATCCGCGCGTAGGCGTCCCTGGACGTTTCCCTGATCACCCCGCGCACCAGCTCGTCGAAGATCACGTCGTGGACCAGCTTCCGCTGTTCGCGACGTGGGACGACCACCTCGACGCCGTGGGCGGCCAGCCGATCCAGGTAGAAGGGCTCCTCCATGGTGAACCTGGTGCCGAGCAGGCCGACCTTGCGCATGCCCCTGGCGCGGATCTCGGCGCCCACGGTGTCGGCGATGTGCAGCACCGGCACGCCCACGGCCCGCTCCACGTCGTCGCTCACCCGGCTGAAGGTGTTGCTGCAGACGAGCAGGACGTCGGCGCCGGAATCCTCCAGTCGCCTGCCCGCACCGGTCAGCAACGTGCTCACCTCGTCCCAGCGGTCGGCGAAGATGAGGTCCTCGACCGTCGTGTAGTCGACCGACCAGATGAGGCTGTTGGCGGAATGGCTGCCGCCGAGGTGCTCGCGGGTGCGCTGGTTGATGATCTGGTAGTAGATCACCGTCGATTCCCAGCTCAACCCGCCGATAAGACCGATGGTGCGCATGGAACTCCGTTTCGCCGGCTCGTCGCCGGAAGGCTTGACAGGGGGGCTGGTCATTCGGCAGAACAGAAGCTGTTCAGGCGTCGGCCAGCGCGCGGGCGCAGGCGCCGAGCCCGATCTCGCTTGAGGCCTTGACGAACACCACGTCGCCCGGTTCGAGCAGCGAGCCGGCCAGCTCGGTGGCGCCGGACACGTCCTCGACCGTGTGGACGGCCACGCCCCGGTTCGCGGACTCCGCCGCCCACGCCATCGCGAGCGGATCCCCCTCCCCTACCGCGATCAGCACGTCGAAGCGGAGGTCGGCGACGAGCCGGCCAATCTCGGCGTGCCGGGCGCGCGAGGTGTCCGCCTGCTGCCCCATCGCACCGAGCACGGCGACGGTACGGCGGGCGCCCGCCACCGCCCGCACCGCCCGCAGCCCGGCCTTCATGGACTCGGGGCTGGCGTTGTAGGCGTCGTTGACGATGGTGATGCCGTCACGTCGTTCGACGATCTCCAACCGGCCCGCGGAGCGCCGCCGGGCGGCGTTCAGTCCCTCGGCGATCTCGGCGGCGCCCAGGCCGAGCGCGGTGGCCACGGCGGCGGCGGCCAGCGCGTTGCCCACCTGATGCTCGCCTATGAGGTCGAGCGTGACCGGGGCGCTGCCGTCCGGCGTCACCAGCTCGAACGCGGGCCGCGCGCGGTCGTCCATCCGCACGCCTTCCGCCCGCACCTGTGCTCCCGCCGCCGCGCCGTACAGCAGGACCTTGGCCCTGGTACGGCCGGCCATCCCGACGACGTACGGGTCGTCGGCGTTGAGCAGCGCGAACCCGTCCGCCGGGAGCGCCTCGACCAGCTCGCCTTTGGCCTCGGCTATGTCGGCCGGCCCGGATCCCATGCGCTCCATGTGCGCGCTGCCGACATTGAGCACCAGCCCAAGCCGCGGTGGCGCGAGTCCGGTCAGGTACGTCAGGTCGCCCTTCCTGCTCGCCCCCATCTCCAGCACCAGGTACCGGGTGGCGGCATCGGCGCGCAGCACGGTGAGCGGCAGGCCGAGCTCGTTGTTGAACGACCTGTCCGTGGCGACCGTCTCGGCGTGCCGTTCGAGCACCTGCGCCAGCAGGTCCTTGGTGGTGGTCTTGCCCACGGAGCCGGTCAGACCGATCACGGTCGGACTGATGCGTCCGAGCAGGTGCTTGGCCAGCACGCCGAGCGCGAGCTGTACGTCGTCGACCACGAGGGCGGGCACGCCGACGGGCCGCGAGGCCAGCACGGCGACGGCGCCGCCCGCGACGGCACGGGCCGCGTAGTCGTGGCCGTCGACGCGGGCGCCGACCGTCGCGGCGAACAGGCCGCCGGGCACCACCTCGCGCGAATCGACTGCCGCGGGCGCCGTCACCAGCGCCCGCGGCTCGCGCACGTCGTGCAGGCTCGCGCCGACGACCTGCGCGATCCTCTCCAGCGTCGTGGCGATCACTTGCCGCTCCGGGCGAACGCGAGGTCGATGAGGCGGCGCAGCAGATCCGGGTACGGGACACCGCTCTCGGCCCAGGCCCTGGCGTAGATGGAACGGGCCGTGAAGCCGGGCATGGTGTTGATCTCCAGCACGTACAGGCGTCCCGACTCCTCCTCGTAGAGGAAGTCGACCCTGGCCAGGCCGTAACCGCCGATCGCCTGGAAGGCGCGCAGCGACATCTCGCGCACGTCCTCGGCCACGCGTTCAGGCAGGACGGCGGGGATCGTGGCGATCTCGGCATTGCTGAGGTACTTGGCCTCGTAGTCGAGCCAGTCGCCTGGCACGAGGAGCTCGCCGGGCAGCGACGCCTCCGGGAAGTCATGACCGCCGAGCACGCTGCAGATGAGCTCGCGCGCGGCCACCTCCTGCTCGACGATGACCAACCGGTCGTGGGTCAGCGCCAGCTCCACACCCGCGCGCAGCTCCTCCATCGTGGTGACACGCGAGATGCCGATGGAGGAGCCCAGACCGGACGGTTTCACGTACATCGGCCAGTCGAGCGACTTCACCAGCCCCCAGGAGTCGAGGGTGGCGCGCCATTCGTGCTCGGTGAACCACACACCCGGGGTGACAGGGATGCCCTCCGCCAGGAACGCGCGCCGCATCGCGACCTTGTCCATCGCCACGGCGGAGGCCAGGACGCCGCAACCCACGTACGGGATGCCCAGCGTCTCCAGGTGCCCCTGGACGACGCCGTCCTCGCCGAACGGTCCGTGCAGCACCGGGAAGACCACGTCCACCTGATCGCGTCGCAGCTCCACCGGCCACCTGCCCTGGCGGTCGATGATGACGGGCACGGGCTCGTACAGCTCTTTCGGCAGGGCGTCGAGCACGGCGTGTGCCGACAGCAGCGACACCTCGTGCTCGGCGGACGGCCCGCCGGCCAGCACCGCCACGCGTACGCGTTCTGTCACTATCGATCAGCCTTCCTAGGTGGGACGGTCGCAGGACCTGCCCGCCGAGTGTCGGCATTTCACCTGACCAGTTCCCAGGCCATTCACTGTCCAATTTCCGGCTATGGGCGCATGAGTGGGCCGAAGATGTCCACGCCCATCTCCCAGGCTTGGCGCTGGGAGAGCAGCCGTCCTGCCGCCTGCGGGTGCGCCTGGCTCCACGGTCAGGACGGTGGCTAGTTCGTCGGCGGCCAGGGTGCGGTAGTGGTGGACGAAGCCGATGCGGCTGTAGAGCTGGGGGTAGCGGGCCAGGCGTTTTTCGATGCCGGGCATGCCGATGAGGATCAGCCCGAGGCTGCTGCGGTCGTAGAAGTCGCGGACCTGCTCGATGGCGCGAGTGGTGAGCCGTTCGGACTCATCGATGATGACGAGTTCGGTGTAGAGGCTGGCGCCGTGGAGGTAGGTCTCGCGCTTGGGGTCGTCGATGTCGCGGGCGCGGACCATGGCGTGGCGGTTGGTCAGGTCGGTCAGGTCGGTGAGGGCCCGTCGGGGCGGGGTGTTGATCAGAGGCGTGTAGAGCACGGTGTGCCAGTCGGACCGGTTTGCGCCGGCGTGGAACCAGTCGGCCAGGGCGTGGGGCATCTCTAGCAGCGGGCGTTGTTCTGGCCAGCGCGCGTAGGAGTGGGCCGACAAGGTTTTGCCGACGCCGGCGGGGCCGTAGCACAGGCCGATGTAGCGGGAGGTGCGCACGGTGTCGGCGAACTCGCAGAACCGGCGGTGCTCTTTGGTGGAGATCAGGTTCGGCATTGGCGGGGTGGGGCGTGGTCCGCGCCGCACGGCTTTCCGGTTGGGGTTGGAGCGCGTGGTGGGCACGGGTCATGCTCCTCTACTCCTCGGTGTAGATCTTCAACCGGCGTTGCGCGGGTGCCGGTGGGGCGAGCTCGCGGGCGGTCGCGGGAAGGCCGGTGCGGTGGGCGAGCAGCTGGTCGACCAGGGTGGCGCGTTGGGCCAGGTCCTGGGTGAGCTGACGGCGGCGGGCGCGGCGGGCCGCGATGATTTCCCGCATGCTGATGGTGGTGCCGGCCAGTTCGGCGCAGATCGCCCGGCAGATGAAGACGCCGCGGTGAAAGACCCGTAGTTCGGCCAGGTCGCGGGGGTCGTACCGGATGACGACGCTTTCTCCGACGAACGCGGCCAGCGTGGGGTCCAGGTAGCGCAGGCCGAAGGCGTGGATGCCGTCGGGGTGGATCTTGCGGGGCTTGGCCACGGTGAGCAGCAGCAGGTCCAGCTGTTCCAGGGAGTCGGGCATCTGCGGCAGGAACCCGCCCTGTGCCCAGCGAGCGGCCGGTGGCTGGCGGGTTTCGGGGTGGATGCGCAGGTGGTAGTCGCCGATGATCCAAGCGTTCAGGGCCTCGTCGAGCTGGGTCAGGCTCAGCCGGGCCTGGCCGGCGCGGTTGGGCAGGCCGGCGGGCGCGTAGCCGGGCAGCGCCGACAGGCACATCTGGTGCACGGTGGCGAACAGTCGCTCGATCTTTCCACGGCCGCGCGGCTGGCCGGGCAGGGAGAACACCAGGCGGATCTTCAGGTCGGCGGCGACTTGTTCCAGGTGCTGGGAGGTGAAGTCGGAGCCGTGGTCGGTGTAGAAGACCGCGGGGATCCCGCAGATCTGCCAGTGCGGGTCGCCCTTGCGCCAGATCGCCCGCCGCAGCGTCAGGGCGGTGCCGATGGCGCTGGGCGCCTCCAGGCTGAGCCGGTGGGCGGCGATCGCCCGGGAGTATTCGTCGAGGATCAGCGTGAGCCAGGGCCGGGCCGGGGTGCCGTCCTCGGTCAGGATGTAGAAGTCCAGCTCGGTGTGGTCGGCCTGCCAGCTGGCGTTCGGCGCGTCCACCTCCCGGCGGCCGATCAGCTCGAAGGCGTCGGCGTAGCGCTTGCGGCCCTCGTGGGCCAGGCACGTGAGCGCCGGATCGAGGGCCGCGATCACGTTGACCACTGTGCGATAGCTGGGGACCGGCCAGCCGTGCTCGGGAGCCAGCTCCTGGACGCGGCGATGCACGGCGGCTGCGCTGAGCCGCGGCGTGCGCAGGGCCAGGGCCTCGATCATCCGTTGCAGTTGCTCGGGCATACGTCGGCGGCCGATGTCGTCGCGGGGACGAGGAGCGAGAGCGGCCAGGCCACCCCGGCGGTAGCGCGCCGCCCGCCGCCGGGCCGTCCGCACCGAGATCTTGCCCGTGTGGGCGACCTCGGACAACGCGACGGCATCTTCCAGGTGCGGCTGCAAGATCCCGAGCCGCCGCACGGCCTCCTGGCGCGCGGTCACAGTCAACTGCGCCAGCGGCGGCGACGGCTCCACCCCCGCACCGGGCCCGGTCATGGCTTCACGGTAACCGGGGACCAGGCCTGCCGGGGAGTGGTCAGCCGGCCTCTGGTTGTGCTGCCTCCTCCTCGGGCAGGTCGCCGGAGAGCGCGGCCTGGGCCTCCACACGCTGCCTGCTCAGCGCCTTGTCCAAGGTGGATCTGCCGATGCCGAACCCGGCGGCGACGTCTGCAATCTTGATACCAGAGGCGATCATCGCGGCGGCTGCCGCGCGCTGCTGAGCGGTCGTCTGGGCGGCCGCCCGGTGGGCAGGCCGCGGGCCTCCTTGGCCGCCCGGGCGCTGGCAGCCCGCTCCAGCATGTAGATCCGCTCCATCTGCGCGAACATCGCCAGCAGCGCGATGGCCATGTCCGCGGCCGGGCCGGGCACGCTGGTGTCCACCGGGATCTGATCCTCGAGCGTGCGCAGGCCGATGCCGCGCTCGGTCAGGTCGTGGGCCAGGTTGAGGCACTCGCGCATGTTGCGCCCGAGCCGGTCCAAGGTCACGACGGTGATCCGGTGACCGGCGTGCGGCGGCACGCGGCGCAGCAGGTCCTCCACGCCGTCGCGGGCCATCGTTGCGCCGGTACGCCGATCGGACCAGATGAGCTCTTCGGGGATGCCGGCGGCCTTGAGGGTGTCGATCTGCCGGGTGAGATCTTGAGCGGTGGTGCTGACCCGGGCATAGCCGAAGTCCACGAACCTCGTGGTATCGAAAGCTGACGCCGTGACAAGGGTTACGAGAACCGCTTTCGAGACCAACTTATGAGACTGGCCGACCTGCGGGGATGTCTCTGCCGGGGGTGAGCCCGGGTCGCGTCTCGAAAGCATGGATTTGAGACCAGCCAAGCCCGTCCTTTGCGTCGTGCCAGCACCCAACGTCAATAGCAACGAAGCACCGGGCGCTTTCCTGGTAACCCTCCGATCACCTTTTGTGTTCATCATCGTCCAGGCGCGGACAAACGCGACAGAATATTGCCCGTGAACCGGCGCGGACCCTGGTTACCTTTCCTGGCCACCGCTGCCACGCTGGTCGCGTTGACCATCGTGGTGGTCGTGGTGGCACGTAATCTCGCCCCTGGTGAAACGGTCAATTGGGCGGACCTGGCGGCGGTGGCGTTGTCCGCGGTCGTGATCGTGGCTTCGGTGACCGGCTGGGCGCGCCGGACGGCGCAGCCCCGCGTGGCGCTGCCCGACCAACTAGGCGCGGCCAAACAGACCCTGACCGATCTGGTCGCCCAGCAATGGCGCGCAGAATCGCTCGTGCGGTCGCTGGGCGATCCGACCCCAATCCCGGTCTCCTGGCACCTGACCGAGGACCCCGCGCTGATGGACCACCCCCACCTTGTCGGGCGTCTGCCGTTCAGTTTCAGCGGGGTCAGCGACCAGATCCCCGAGTTCGCCGAGGACTTCCTGGCGCTGCACCGCCGCCGGCTAGTGATCTCCGGAGATGCGGGCAGTGGGAAGACCACACTGGCGGTGCAGCTGCTGCTGGAGTTGACCCGCCCTGACCGGCGGCCGGTCGAGCAGGTGCCGGTGCTGCTCCCGATCGCCGGCTGGGACACCACCGTCTCCCCCCGGTTGCAGGACTGGCTCGCGGTCCGCCTCGGTCAGGACTACCCGGCACTGTCAGCTCCGGAGTTCGGGCCCGGCGCGGCCAGGGCCCTGGTCGACCGCGGGCACATCCTGCCTATCCTCGACGGCCTGGACGAACTGCCCGAACCATCACGCGCCGCGACCGTATCCCGCCTGGCGGGTTCACTGGCCGAAGGCGACGGGTTAGTCCTCACCACCCGAACCCGTGAGCTGGCCGGTGCGGTACGCCAGGCCGGTGACGTACTTCCCGGCGCGGCCGTGATAGTCCCGGCTCCCATCACTCCAGCCATCGCAGCCGGCTACTTGCGTGACTGTCTACCTCCTCGGCCCCAGCACGACTGGGAACCGGCCCTGGATCGCCTGAGACGCAGGCAGAAGCCGGGACTCGCTGAGGTGGCTTCCACAGCGCTAGGACTGTGGCTGATTCGCGCCGTGTACATCGCCACTGTCACCGACCCTGCTCCGCTGATCGGCCCGCTCGGTGACGATCCAGCAAGGTTACGCACGCAACTGCTGGACCAGCTAATCCCCGCTGCCATCACCAACAGACCCCCGAGCACAGACCCGACCGACCACTTCCGGCCCCGCCACACCTGGAACCCCGACCAAGCCCGCCATCATCTGACCTACCTGGCGCGCTTGCTCACTACCCACAACACCCGCGACCTAGCCTGGTGGCGACTCGCCGAGCATGCCCTGACACCCGTCCAGAAACGACACGCCACCACCCGTTTCGGACTCGTGGCCGGACTCGGGTTCGGGGTCGGGTTTGGGCTCATGGCCTGGGCTGAGCTCTTCTTCACCGGCATCGTGGCCGCGCCTGTACTCGGGCTCATGTCAGGGCTCATAGCCGGACTCACAGGTAAGATCGTCAGTAGACGATGGTTCACCGAGGAGCCCGGTTACGTCGAACTACGTTTCCGTACGCTCAAGAAACACTCCGCCAGGCGATTCTGGGCCGGGTCCGTGCTCGGGTTGGTACTTGGCCTGGTGACTGGTCTGGTGACTGGTCTGACGGAGGGGCTTCTCGACAACGACATCGGGCTCGGGATCGAGCTCGGGCTCATGTACGGGCTCCTTTTTGGCCCCCCGTTCGGGTTTGTGGGTGCGGTCGTGTCCGGGCTACTCCGATGGATGGAACAACCCGCAGCAGTCGCCACTGCAACAACCCCCACGTCCACTTGGAATACCGACAGAACCCTTACCCTGTTTCGCGTGATCCTGGCCGGGCTGATGGTCGGCCTGATGGTGGGATCCATAGCCTGGTTCACCGACGGGCTCATCACTGAATTCATGGACAGGTTCGGCTTCGTCATCGGCTTCGTGGGCGGGGCCGTGGTCGGACTCATGGGTGGGAAGCACCACGCATGGACCGCCTACTCCGTCGTTGCTCGACGTCTAGCCAAGAGCGGTAACACCCCCCGCAACCTCATGGCCTTCCTCGACGACGCCCACCGCCTCGGACTATTGCGGGCTGTCGGTTCCATCTACCAGTTTCGACACGCAGAGCTACAGGACCACCTGGCTGCCCTACCTCCCAGCGAAGATTGAGCATGCAGTGACGCTCCGAAGCGTCGCACGGCGACGCCGTGCGGGCCGTCATATGACGTCGGCCGGATCACCGTTGAGGTCATCGACGCCGCCCGCGACGCCCTCGTGATCAGGACTAACTGACTGTGCGTCACGCTGCGGCCAGATAGCGGCGCAGATCCGCGGCCATTGAGTGTTGCCGGTCACAAGGACGTCCTGCTCCCGAAGGCGTCAGGTCTGTGGTGGCGTCGTTGGCGGCGGAGACGGTGGGGGTGTCGCCGGGGTGCGCCTTGGCGGCGATCTTGCCAACGCGTGGCGGTCCAGGGCGGGGATCTTGGAGGTGGTGGCGGGACTCCTCGGAAAGGGGCGTGGCGCCCCGTTCTGTCTGTCGGGAAAGCCTGTCGTCAGTCTTCGCTGGAAATCAGCCGCCCAGAGCGATATTTCATCCCGTAGTGTCCGGTTTTATGAGGCGTCGGGAGCCGGTCGGGAAACCACCTGATCCCGACACGCTTCGAGTGCGACTTAGCGCTTCAGTCGGCAGGAATCGCCCACTGAAGCGCGAAGCCATGAACAAATGATCGTTACGGAGCTTCTAGCTGGCTTCGAGAACGAAGAACAGGAAGCACAGAAACCTCGTGCCGGTGATCTCGCGGAGCTCCTCGGGGAACAGTTCGCGGGCTTCCGGCACAAACGGTGGTTCGCTGATGACACTGATGCGAAAGCCTGCCGCGGTGAAGGCTTCGGTCATCGCGTGCAACGGCCGGTCCCAGAACTTCATTTGGACGGTCTGCCCACCTCTGGTCCATTCGTCGGTCCGGCTGCAGGTCTCGAAGTACTTGAACTTTTCTCCAGCCATGTGCTGCATGAGCGTAATGCCGAAGGGGTGATGGACCGAGACGAGGAGTCGGCCACCTGGCTTCAGCACGCGCCGCAGCTCGGCCAGCGTCGGTCCCCAGTCTTCCAGGTAGTGCAGCACCAGGGACGCGATGACGTCGTCGAACGCCTCGTCAAGGAAGGGCAATGGGTCGGCCAGGTCAGCGAACTGCAGATCCGCGTCGGCGCCCAGCCGCTGCCGGGCCTGCTCCAGCATCCCGGCGCTCGCGTCGACGCCGGTGACGGTGGCGCCTCGATCGCGCAGCGCGGAGAACAGGGGGCCTGAGCCGCAGCCGGCGTCGAGGATGCGCCTTCCGGTTACGTTCCCGGCAAGCTCCAGCATCGCGGGACGCTCGTAGTACGCATTTGTGAGGCTGGTCTCGTTCTCGGTCGTGTACCCCTCGGCCATCCTGTCGTAGTCGTTGAATCGGGGCGAAGATGCGGTCTCAACGTACTTCTCGGGCGTGGCAGACATCAGGCCATTGTGGCCCATCAGTCACGGACGACACTCCGTCGTCGTACGCAGGTGTGATGGGCAGGGGTCTCGGAGGGGAACCCCTGGTGGGAGGAGTGGCTGGGGATCCGGGTGGACGCGTACCTGCGCGCGAGCACGTGGCTGGGCGGCGGGGAGACCCACTTCGACCGGCTCATCGACCAGTCCTGGAAGACCCGCGACGCAGGCGGCGGGTTCGCCGGGATCGCCGTGGACCCGCCCCGCGCGGACGTCGAGGTCGGCAAGCCGGTCTCCTTCAAGGTGACGTTCTTCGGCCTGCCCACCGCGCCGGTCACCTGGAAGGTCACCGCCGGGCCCGGCGCCGTCGACGCGGCCGGCAGTTACGTCGCCGACCGGCCCGGCGTCGCCGAGATCACCGCCACGGCCTCCGGCCGTACGGTGTCGGCGCTGGTGTTCGCGCAGTGCTGGCTGGAGGCGTCCCCGCCGGCGCTCGGCATGCTGGGGCTGCCGCTCAACGTGGCGGCCACGGCCGGGGCGGCCTCCGCGACCGTCACGTGGGACCAGGCGCGGGGGGGGCGGGCGCGGCGGGCCGCCCGGCCCCCGCCGCCGCTGGCAAGAG